>JBFOMB010000018.1:0-87115 GCA_040830545.1 Paracoccaceae bacterium
GCGCTGTATATTTCGCCCTGCGGGTGGCCTCCCGGGGGGGGGCCCACCACCGGGGCCTGTGGGGCGGGTTGCTGGCCGCCCCGTCCCACCGACTGATCCACGCAATTGCCCCGATCGGGGACGGGCGGGCCCCAACCCAGATCCCGGAATGGCGCCCCACCAGCCAACCGCCGTACACCCGCCGGTTGTTCCGCGCCCTGCCCGCCTCTGACGGGTCTGGGCCCACAATTGACGAGGATTGGGGCGAACCTGGCCTGACTCCGTCTGAGCGTGTGTTGGGCTGGAACAGCTTTGCCGTGTTGGCTATGATATCCGGTGTGCCGGAGGCTCCGGTCAATGCGATTTCCGGGAAGGCGCGCGCCACGTGTCAGTTGCGGTTCGTGGTCGGAACGGACGCGGATGACATCCTGCCCGCCCTGCGCCGCCATCTGGATCAGGCCGGGTTCAGTGACGTGCATATCGTAGCTGAGGATGAGGTGCTGTTCCCTGCCACTCGCCTGGATCCAAACGATCCCTGGGCGATGAAAGTGCGGCAGTCGATTGAGACGACGACAGGCCGCGCACCGCATGTGGTGCCAAACCTCGCCGGATCGCTGCCGAACCACGTCTTCTCGGATACGCTGGGCCTGCCGACGGTCTGGGTACCGCATTCCTATCGCGGCTGTTCGCAACACGCACCAAACGAACACACGATGTTGTCGCTCTGCGCCGACGCGTTGAAGGTGATGACCGGTGTGTTCTGGGACGTGGGAGCTTAGGCCACCTGCACCGGTCGCAGTACATCCGCTTCGTGCCGCGAGAGGGTCGTTAGCGCCGTTTGCCGACATTCCGCCCCGGCCTGCAACACTGCGTCCAACTCGCGCCGCGCTTTCGGCCCGACCATGCGTAACGCTTCTTCTCCCGGAAAGAGGCTCTCTGTTTCCAGACCGTTTGAGACAACGATTTCGTGCCTGTCAAACAGCAGGTGATAGTAGGACGTTGCCCGCGTCTCGAATGTAGTGCTTCCGGACCCAACAAGGTGAACCGCCGGGATGAACACCTGTGGAGCGCCGACATGCAATTCGGTCTGCCATCCCCCCAGCACCACGCGATGTTGCCGCGACACCCAGAGATCGCTGTGTGGCTTCCCTCGCCCCAGCAACCCGGCCGGTATTCGGACCGGGCGCAACCTTGGGTCCATCAGCGTTTCCGCCAGCCGGTAGTGGCTGCGCGCAACCCATCGCAGCTCCGCGACGTCCCTTTCTGCAATCGTTACCGGGTCGCCCGCCCGCAGTGTTTCAACCGGACGTTCCCCGTCCGGCGTTAGGATCAATGTGCCTTCGACAAAACAAACCGGTGTAGGCGGCGGTGTTTCGTCCAAACTATCCACGGGAATGGCCCCGTTGCCCAAGGCGTCCATATCCGCCTGCGTCGCTTCACCTGTCGGATCAAAGGCGAAGCGTGTGCTGTCCCCCGATGACGGATAGTCCAAAATGGTTATCAGCGCGACATCGTCGCCTTCTATCGAATCCGGCACCTTGTTCGATCCAACTGGCCATGTACCGGTGAATTCAAAGATGAACGAGTACTGGGTTCCGCCGATCTCAACCAATGTATTTGGGTCCGCCCCGCCACCGTTTGTCTCCAGATTGACGTCGTCGCCGCCGCCCGTTTCGACAAACATCAGTTCGACGGAATTGGCGTTTTCCAGGTTAAGCGATGGATTGTTCGCATTATTCTTGTCTTCGCGCGCGAAGAATGTTGCTGCCATGACATATGCCTCGGACGCGCTTTTTCGATTTTTTGGGGAAACACAACAGCACTGAAAGCGTCGTCACGATCCAATGTGATCAGAATTGCGGCGGAATTGTGGCAGGGGTGCCCAAGTTGCCGCGCCAATCAAAACGCAGTTGCAGAATGGTCACGACCATCGTCGCTCGGGAAATCGCGTTTAGTACCTCGGCAACCCGATCCCGCCTCCACCCAGCCCCGGTGTCCCGATACCACCGCCCAGCCCTGGCGCACCAATGCCGGTCGTGCCGATCCCTGGCGTTCCGATCTGTGGGCGCCCGCGTTTGCTGCCCCGCCCCGACAAATCCCGTGCGCGGGCCTGTGTGTTTTGCTGTAACCGCAACCGCTGTGCCGCCTGCGCTTCCAGGAAATCCGGTGACGTCACGGGCACTGGCGCTTCGGTGCGGTCATTCAACAATTGATCCGGCGCGGTCAGCGGCACGTCAGACCCGCCCGGTCGATTGGCCCGAGAAAGTTGTTCGTTCACACAAGTGGCGTGTGCCGCAGTCCCTTGTAGCGCCTGACAGGCTTGCTGCGCCATGACATCGCTTGTGAACGTTCCAACGGCCAGAAAAACCACAATAGACCGCAACGTTGCGCGCACGTGCATTTTACTCAACTACCCCTTCACCCTCTGCCAATCGGCGTACACTCATAATGTCATACCGCTGCGTCACTGTCTCGGCCCACAGATTGGGTGGCCTGTAAATTCGTGTCACCGGATGTTAGTTTGTTCCCATTCAATATGTTACCACCAAAATAGTAAAGGTGTTTACAATTTCCGAGATCAAATCTGAAGAAATTGACAAGGAATTTCCCCACGACGTAGGTCTTGTTTCATAATTCTCCACAGTAGGTATGATCACGAAAAATCAGGCCCATAATCCAAGGGCCGGACGATCGCGCTGACGCCGCCTTGCGGCGGTTCTATTGGAGGAGGAGCCCAGCCATGTCCCCAGCGGAAACCGCACCCACCACATTCGCCCCGTCAGAAGACACCGTTGCCCGTGCTCATGTTGACGCGGCGAAATACGATGAAATGTACGCCGCATCTATCGCGGACCCGGACGCATTTTGGAGCGAACATGGAAAGCGCGTCGATTGGATCAAGCCGTTTACCCAGGTCAAGGATGTGTCCTACGAGTTTGGCAACGTGTCCATCAATTGGTTCGCAGATGGTACGTTGAACGTTTCGGCAAATTGCATTGATCGGCACCTCGCGACACGCGGCGATCAGACCGCAATCATCTGGGAACCGGATGATCCGAATGATCCGGCCATGCACATCACCTATAGCCAACTGGCCGGTGAAGTGGGCAAGATGGCCAATGTCCTGAAAAAGCTCGGTATCAAAAAGGGCGACCGCGTCGTGATCTATCTGCCGATGATCCCGGAAGCGGCCTATGCGATGCTGGCCTGCGCGCGTATCGGCGCGATCCACTCTATCGTATTTGCAGGCTTTTCACCTGACGCGCTGGCAGCACGTGTGGCTGGGTGTGACGCCAAGCTGGTGATCACCGCCGACACCGCGCCCCGCGGTGGCCGCGCGACAAAGCTGAAAGACAACGTCAATCAGGCGTTGATCAACGTGATTGACCCCGTCAAATGCCTCGTGGTCCAACGCACGGGCGATCAGATCGCATGGCGCGACGGCTTGGATTTCTGGTGGCACGATGAGGCCGCTACAGTCGAGTCCGACTGCCCACCAGAGGAGATGAATGCCGAAGACCCGCTGTTCATCCTCTACACCTCCGGCTCCACTGGCCAGCCCAAAGGCGTCGTGCACACAACGGGTGGCTATCTGGTCTACGCCTCCATGACCCACGAGATCACGTTCGATTATCATGACGGCGACGTCTACTGGTGCACGGCGGACGTGGGCTGGGTCACCGGGCACAGCTATATCGTCTATGGTCCGCTGGCCAATGGCGCGACTTCGGTCATGTTCGAAGGTGTGCCAACCTACCCCGATGCGTCTCGTTTCTGGGCAGTGTGTGAAAAGCACAAGGTCAACCAGTTCTATACTGCCCCGACCGCCATCCGGGCGCTGATGGGTCAGGGCACGGAATGGGTCGAGAAATGCGACCTCTCATCACTGCGCTTGTTGGGCACGGTGGGCGAGCCGATCAACCCCGAGGCCTGGACCTGGTACAACGAGGTTGTGGGCAAGGGCAAATGCCCCATCGTAGACACCTGGTGGCAAACCGAAACCGGTGGCCATATGATGACCCCCCTACCCGGCGCACACGCAACAAAACCCGGCGCAGCGCAACGCCCATTCTTCGGCGTGCAACCCGTGGTGCTGGAGCCCACCAGCGGTGAAGAAATCGAAGGCAACGGTGTCGAGGGCGTTCTGGCCATCAAGGACAGCTGGCCCGGCCAGATGCGCACCGTCTGGGGCGATCACGAACGGTTCGAAAAGACGTATTTCTCGGACTACAAGGGTTACTACTTCTCTGGTGACGGCTGCCGCCGGGACGAAGACGGCGACTACTGGATCACCGGCCGCGTCGATGACGTCATCAACGTATCCGGCCACCGTATGGGCACGGCCGAGGTCGAAAGCGCGCTGGTCGCCCATGAAACCGTGGCGGAAGCCGCCGTGGTCGGCTACCCGCACGAGATCAAGGGCCAAGGCATTTATTGCTACGTAACCCTGATGAACGGGGTGGAACCTTCGGATGATCTGGTCAAAACCCTGCGCACATGGGTCCGTCAGGAAATCGGCCCCATCGCCTCGCCAGATGTCATCCAATGGGCTCCGGGCCTGCCGAAAACCCGCTCCGGCAAAATCATGCGGCGAATTCTGCGCAAGATCGCTGAGAACGACTTCGGCGCATTGGGCGACACCTCGACCTTGGCGGACCCGTCCGTTGTCGACGACCTGATCGAAAACCGCGCAAACAAATAAACTGCGGGTTCAATCTCCATCGGCATACCAACCGGCCCTCCCACCGGATCAAATTCTCCCAGTTGACAATTCTCCCTGTGACTGGCTCCCCCGCTTCGGCGGGGGATTTTTTTGCACTCTGACTTGCCAACCTTTCCGGGTTTCAGCGATCAACGGCCCTCCTCGTGCTGCCGCCCGGGGTACACAACGCAAAAGAGGGCGACCCCCGCCCCCTCTCCATCTTTGTCAAAATACTCAAATCACACCGCTCGCCCCCAGCACACCCGCCAAGGGCCAGCCACCTACCCCTCGTCCAGCTTCTTCTCGATCGCCTCCAGCCGCGCCAGAACCTTGTCGCGATAGGCATCGGTTTCCGCGTTGGACTCAACAGACGCCGCATCCGCCATGGAGTTCACGATCAGACCCACCAGCAGGTTCACGACAGCAAAACTGGTGATCAGGATGAACGGCACAAAGAACACCCAGGCATAGGTGTATATCTCCATCACCGGGCGTACGATGCCCATGGACCAGCTTTCCAGCGTCATGATCTGGAACAGCGAATAGGCCGACCGGCCCATGGTCCCGAACCATTCCGGGAACGTGTCCCCAAACAGCTTCGTTGCGATGACCGACCCGATGTAGAAGGTCATTGACATCAGGGTAAAGACCGAGCCCATGCCGGGCAGCGCTTTCAGGAACCCTTCGATTACGCGGCGCAGGCTGGGGAAGGACGACATCAGCCTCAGCACCCGCATGATCCGCAGCGCGCGCAAAACGGACATGGATTGCGCGGCCGGCACCAACGCGATGCCCACAATGAAAAAGTCGAACAGGTTCCACCCCGACCGGAAGAAATCCACACGATAGACGAACAGTTTGATCGCGATCTCGATCAGGAAGATCGCCAGACAAACCTCGTCCAACACGCCGATCAGGAACCCAAACCGTTCCATAAGGTTGTCCGAGGTTTCAAGACCCAGAAGGATCGCGTTGAACACGATCACCCCGATGATGAAATTGCCGACCCCGTCGCTTTCGATGAACGTGGCAGCCCGGGCGCGCAGGCCGGTATATTCTGTTTGTTCCATACTGCCGTTATGCAGCCCCGGCGCGATGGAGCAAGCCCCGCTGGCGCAGCCCCTCTATTTTCCCACCAAAGTGATGCAACCATGGCGATTTTCGCCACACATCACAAACCGCGCCAAGTGCTGTCAAAAACACCTGTTTTCCAATTTCTTACCTTGGTCGGATCAGGCGTGCCCCGCCTGAACCAACGCCTGCGCGGCTTTGTCGAAGGCCAAGGCTTGCGCACTTTCCGGATCAGACACCACAATCGGCACGCCTCCGTCCCCGGACAAGCGGATCGTCAGGTGCAACGGAATCTCGGCCAACAACGGCACCCCCAGTTTCGCTGCCTCTGCCTCGACCCCACCATGACCAAACAGGTGCTCTTCATGGCCGCAGTTCGAACAGACATGAGTGCTCATATTCTCGATCATGCCCAGGATCGGCACGTTCAACTGGCGAAACATGTCGATCACCTTGCGCGCATCCAGCAGCGCAACGTCCTGCGGCGTCGATACAATCACCGCACCGTCAATGGCGAATTTCTGGCTGAGCGTCAGTTGCACGTCCCCGGTCCCCGGCGGCAGGTCCACGATCAACACATCCAGCCCGCCCCATTCGACCTGGTTCATCATCTGCTGCAAGGCACCCATCAGCATCGGCCCACGCCAAACAACGGCCTTTCCGTCCTCGACCATGAACCCCATGGACATAACCGTCACGCCATGCGCTTTTAACGGAATAATCGCCTTGCCGTCAGGCGATGCAGGTCGCCCGGACACGCCCAACATGCGCGGTTGCGACGGGCCATAGACATCCGCATCCAGCAGACCCACACGCTTGCCCTGCGCCGCTAACGACGTTGCCAGATTGGCTGCCACGGTTGACTTACCTACACCGCCTTTACCCGACGCAACAGCGACGATGTGGTCCACCCCTGCAACACGCTGCGGCCCTTGCGGGGCAGCCTGTTTGCGGGCGGGTTTCAGATCAGGCGGAGGCGCTTTGGCCGCATGGGCCGTCATCATCGCCGTTACCTGCGAGAACCCCAACGCCTTCACCCGTGCCTCAGCCTCGGCACGCACAGGTTCCATGACCGTTGATTTTGACCCGTCAATCTCCAGGACAAAGCTCACCCTGTCCCCATCGACGGTCAGCGCGCGCATGATTCCTGCGGTCACAATATCCTGCCCGCTGGCCGGGTCGATCACCTGTTTCAGGGTTGCTAGAACCTCGTCCCGCGTTGCCATGTCACCTGCTCCTTTGCCGCCGTTCGGCTGCGCCTATCACCTTCAGACAGGGCGCAGCAACTCAGAGATAACCCGCCACTCGGGCGGAACAAGGCCAGTCTGCGCCCATTACGACTTTGCCAGTTTCGCCAGATCCTGCGCGATGGCAAAGGCACCCTTGATCTTGTCACTGTCGCGTTTCCAGTCCCGGCGCACGACGATCTTGTTATCCTTGACCTTTGCCAGCCCGTCCTGCCCCTGAATGAACTTTACCAGCCCTTGCGGAGAGGCGAATTTGTCATTGTGAAACTGGATCGTGGCACCCTTCGGTCCGCCATCCAGCTTGGAAATCCCGGCGCGCTTGCACATGGCCTTGATCCGTACGACCAACAGCAGCGTGTTGACCTCCTTGGGCAATTTGCCAAAGCGGTCAATCAGCTCAGCAGCAAAGCCTTCCAGTTCAACTTTGGTCGTCAAGCTGCTGAGACGCCTATACAATCCCAGCCGCACGTCCAAATCAGGAACGTAGGCCTCAGGGATCAGAACCGGCACGCCGAGGTTGATTTGAGGCGCCCATTGATCATCCGCTTCGCTCAATCCCTCCATCTCACCGGCACGGATCTTGGCGATCGCCTCTTCCAGCATGGATTGATAAAGCTCGTAGCCGACGTCGCGCATCTGGCCCGACTGTTCCTCGCCCAGCAAATTGCCCGCCCCACGAATGTCGAGGTCCTGACTGGCCAGCGTGAACCCGGCGCCCAACGTGTCGAGCGATCCCAGTACACGCAGCCGTTTCTCAGCCGTAGGCGTCAGGCGGGCGCGGGGTTTGGTGGTCAGGTAGGCATAGGCGCGTGTCTTGGATCGGCCCACGCGGCCCCGGATCTGATACAATTGGCTCAACCCGAACATGTCCGCCCGATGCACGACCATGGTGTTCGCTGTCGGAATGTCGAGGCCGGATTCCACGATTGTGGTCGCCAGAAGCACATCGAACTTGCCGTCATAAAAGGCGTTCATGCGGTCATCCAGCTCTCCGGCGGCCATCTGACCGTGGGCCACGACATAACTGACCTCGGGCGCCTGATCCTGCAAAAACGACTCGATGTCCGGCAGGTCCGAGATGCGGGGCACCACATAGAAACTTTGCCCACCGCGATAATGTTCACGTAACAATGCCTCGCGGATGGTGACCGCATCGAATTCACTGACATAGGTGCGGATCGCCAGCCGGTCGACGGGGGGCGTGCCAATTATCGAAAGATCCCGGACACCTGAGAGCGACAATTGAAGTGTTCGCGGGATGGGCGTCGCGGTCAGGGTCAGCACGTGAATGTCTGAACGCATCGCTTTCAGCCGCTCTTTGTGAGAGACGCCAAAATGCTGTTCCTCATCCACGATCAGCAGGCCGAGGTTCTGAAACCGCACGCCCTTGGCCAGCAGCGCATGGGTGCCGACAACGATATCCACCGTGCCGCGGCTCAGTCCATCACGCGTTTGCTGCGCCTCCTTGGAAGACACAAACCGGCTGAGTTGGCGCACCTCCAGCGGGAACCCCCGAAAACGGTCCTTGAAGCTCGCCGCATGTTGGCGTGCCAGCAGGGTTGTGGGCGCAATCACGGCCACCTGAACGCCCGACATGGCCGCAACAAAAGCCGCGCGCATCGCGACCTCAGTCTTGCCAAAGCCCACATCGCCGCAGATCAGCCGGTCCATCGGCTGACCACCGGTCATGTCGTCCATAACCTCGCCAATCGCGCGCAGCTGATCGTCGGTTTCCTGATAGGGAAAGCGTGCACAGAACGCATCCCATGTGCCCGGCGGCGGCTCCAGGATCGGGGCGCGGCGCAACGCGCGCTCGGCAGCCACGCGAATGAGCCGCTCGGCCATTTCGCGAATGCGTTCTTTCAGCTTGGCTTTCTTGGCCTGCCACGCGCCCCCGCCCAGCCTGTCCAACAAGCCCTCTTCGTGGCCGTATTTCGACAGCAGTTCGATATTCTCGACCGGCAGGTACAGTTTCGCCGCTTCGGCATATTCCAGCAGCAGACATTCATGCGCGGCACCGGCGGCCGTGATAACCTCCATGCCCTTGTAGCGCCCGATACCGTGATCAACATGTACGACCAGATCACCGGGGCTGAGCGATTGGGTCTCGGTCAGGAAATTCTCGGCCCGTCGTTTCTTGCGCGGAGCGCGGATCAGGCGGTCACCCAGCACGTCCTGTTCCGAAATCACGGTAAGGTCCGGAGTTTCGAACCCGTGTTCCAGCGCCCACACGGCCAGATATAGCCCGCGCTTGCCGATGCGCGTACCATCGCGCACCGGGATCGCCTCGGCCACGCCTTCGTCTTCGATCAATCCGCTCAGACGTTCGCGCGCCCCTTCGGAGTAGCTGGCGATGACGACGGGTCGATCCTGAAGTTGTGCCTTCACATGATCTGCCAAAGCCCCAAAAAGGCTGATGCTTTCCTGCTGACGTTCCGGCGAGAAGTTGCGCCCGATCCGCCCGCCCGCGTCGATAACTCCGGGCCCGGACGCCTGCGGCAGCGGGTTGAATTGCAGCACGCGCCGCCCATCCACCGCAGCCTCCCACGCGCCATCGTCCAGATACAGCAAGCCCGGCTGACAGGGTTTGTAGATCGTATCGACGCGGTTCTTCGTCTCCAGCGCCAGTTTGCGGGTTTCGTACTGATCCTCGATCGCGTCCCACCGGGTGAGCCGCGCGGGGGTCAGTTGATCGTCCAGCGTGACGGAGGCATCAGGCAGATAGTCGAAAAGCGTCTCCAACCTCTCGTGAAAGAAAGGTAGCCAATGTTCCGCACCAGCATGCTTGCGCCCGGCGCTGACGGCTTCGTACAGCGGATCGTCGCTGCCCGCCGCGCCAAATTCGATCCGGTAGTTCTGCCGGAACCGGGTGATCGCGGCCTCGTCCAGTATGACCTCGCTTACCGGGGCCAGTTCGACCACCGACAGCTTCTCCGTCGTGCGTTGGGTGGCGGCGTCGAATCGGCGCGCGCCGTCCAGAACGTCACCGAACAGGTCCAGCCGTACCGGACCGCCTTCGCCAGGTGGGAAAATGTCGATGATCCCGCCGCGAATGGCATAGTCACCGGGTTCCATCACGGTCGGGGCCTGAACGAAGCCCATGCGCACCAGAAAGTTCCGTAGCGCCGTTTCATCCACGCGTCCGCCAACGGTCGCAGAAAACGCAGCCTCACGCAGTATGTCGCGGGCTGGCACCCGCTGGGTCGCGGCATTCAGTGTTGTGAGCAGCACAAACCGCGTTGGCATCCCGTGCACCAACGCCGCCAAGGTCGCCATCCGCTGGGCCGAAATGTCCGCATTGGGCGACACCCGGTCATAGGGCAAGCAGTCCCAACCGGGGAAAGTATAGACCGGCAAATCCGGCGCAAAGAACCGCAGCGCCGCCTCGGTCGCGGCCATACGCTTGTCATCGCGCGCCACATGTAACACGGGCGCGTCCTGTCGCTCCATTTCTTGCAGGATCAGGCGGACGTCAAACCCTTCGGGGGCACCGCCGACGGTGATATGGGCATTCGCTGTCATGAGCTTCACTTCGGGCGCATCACCCGCCGGGTCAGCCGCCCAGAATGCTGAGCGAGATGTTTTGATACATGCCCCAAAGGGCGGTGACAAAGATCGAGACCGCCCCGATCATCTGGATGTAGATACGGCACCGGCTGAGACTGCGGCGCAGGTCCGCGCCCTGCTCTCCGTTTGCCTGAATGCGCCGCGCGGTAAAAAGGCTCAGCGCGCCGACCAGCGACAGGGGGAAGGCCAGCAGGAACACCGCCTGTGCAAATTCGATGGCATAGACCCAGCCCAGCATCGCCAGCATGGTCAGCAGAAAACACACCAGCGCCAGGATCACCATTCCCGCCGTGTCCGCGATGTACAGCATGCGCGAGGCATTGACCCGCACAATATCTTGCAGGTCCGCTTCGGCCTGCCCGCCTTTGCGGCGCGCGCGGTAGACCATGTCAAACGGCACGCCCAGCACCCAATGGCTGGCCGAGGACCACACAACCGCCAGCGCAATCCAGAACCACATGTTGGAAAAGGACCGCGTGTCGATCAGATCGAATATCGTTTGGTACCAGTCCACGCCTGCGACTCTTGCCTCTGCTCTCGCCCCTCTTGTAGGAGGTGCCATTCCATGCCACCCATCGGGACATTGTTCAAGGAGGTCCGCACCATGCGCCCCACGATTGCGCCCTTTCCGTCCGCTCGCCCACGCCGTGCGCGCCAGTCACCTGCGATCCGTTCGATGGTGCGGGAAAATGGCCTGACGCCTGCGGATTTCATCTGGCCGGTCTTTGTGCGTGACGGGGCCGGGATTGAAGAGTCCGTGCCCTCCATGCCTGGCGTCGTGCGGCGCAGCGTGGATTTGATCGGCAAAGCGGCGAAAGAGGCCTATGCGCTGGGTATCCCGGCCATTTGCATCTTCCCCTATACCTCGATGGAGGCGCGGACTGAAGACTGCGCAATGGCCTGGGATCGGGACAACGTCGCCAACCGTGCCATCCGCGCGATCAAGGACGCGGTGCCCGAGATGGCCGTGATGACGGACATTGCGCTGGACCCTTACAACATCAACGGCCATGACGGGTTCGTCGTGGATGGCGAGATTGTGAATGACCGCACGGTTGAGGCGCTGGTGAAAATGGCGCTGGCGCAGGCCGATTGTGGTGCAGACATCCTGGGACCGTCGGACATGATGGACGGTCGCATCGGCGCGATCCGGCGGGCGCTGGAGGCTGAGGGGCACCAGAATGTGATGATCCTGAGCTATGCGGCCAAATACGCCTCGTCCTTTTATGGCCCGTTCCGGGATGCCGTCGGGGCGAGCGCGGCGCTGAGCGGGGACAAGAACACCTACCAGATCGACCCCGCCAACCAGAACGAGGCGCTGCGCATGATCGAACGCGACCTGAGCGAGGGCGCGGATATGGTGATGGTGAAACCGGGCATGCCCTATCTGGACATGTGTCGGCAGGTGAAAGACATGTTCGGAGCGCCCACATTTGCCTATCAGGTGTCCGGTGAATACGCGATGTTACAGGCGGCTGCGCAAAACGGCTGGCTCGACGGGTCAAAGGTGATGCTGGAGAGCCTGATGTGTTTCAAACGCGCAGGCTGTGACGGGGTGCTGACCTACTTTGCGCCCGACGCGGCCCGGCTTTTGAACGGGTAAGCGAATTGTCGACAATTCGCAGGCAATTCGTTGACGAGTTGCCCCGCCCGTTTTCAGGCGCGCATCCCGCGCGCCATGTCCGCCGCTTGGTTCACGACGTCCAAATCCAGCCCGGTTTCATATCCCAGTCGAGCCAGATGTGCCGCCACCGCCTCGGTCGCCACATTCCCGGCTGCCCCGGGCGCATAGGGACATCCCCCCAGACCGCCCACAGCCGCATCAAACACCCGCACACCCAACGCCAGCGACGCGTCGATATTGTCCAGCGCCCGTCCGCTGGTGTCATGGTAGTGTCCAGCGAGCCGCGTCACTGGCACAACATCGCGCACAGCCAAAAGCATCCGTGCGATGCTGTCCGGCTGCGCCTGTCCGATCGTGTCGCCCAGCGAAACCTCATAGCACCCCATCGCAAACAGCCGATCCGCCACCCGCGCCACGTTTTCCGGCGGTGTCGCCCCGTCATAAGGACAATCCGTCACGCAACTCACATAGCCCCGCACCGGCAAATCAATGTGTCGCGCGGCCTCCAGCACCGGGACAAAGCGTTCCAGGGATTCTTCAATCGTCGCGTTGATATTGGCCTTTGAAAACCCCTCGCTTGCACTCGCAAACACAGCAATCTCGTCCGCCTTCGCGGCCAAAGCATCCTCGTACCCCCGCATATTCGGCGTCAGTGCCGCATAACGCACACCCGGCGCCCGGGTTATCCCTGCCAGCACCTCACCCGATCCTGCCATCTGCGGCACCCATTTCGGACTGACGAAGCTCGCGCATTCAATCCGGGTGAACCCGGCACGGCTCAATATATCGACCAATGCGATCTTTTCGGACACCGGGATTTCGCGCTTTTCGTTCTGCAACCCGTCGCGCGGGCCAACCTCGAATATCTCGACCTGCTCTGCCATCTTTTCCTCCCTTAGTCCGCAATGAGCGGAGTGAATGTCACGGCAATACCTTCCCGCGCCCCAAAACGCTGCCACCAGTCAAACAGCGCGGGCCGCTCGATCAGCATCTCTCGCGCCCGCTCACTCTTGCAGAAGGCGTCGATCATCGGAAACAAAATCCAATCCGCCTTTCCCTGGGTCGCCTCGGTCAGCACCTCACCTTCCGCTGCCAAAGCTTCAAGTGCATCCAGAATGCCGGGCGCCGCTGCATACCCTTCGGCAACGACCGCCTTATCGCCAGCCTCCCCCATGGCTGGGGCAAAAACCTCTTGTGAATAGACCTGTCGCACCAGCGGCCAATAGACATAAGACGACACCATCCCCGCAACCTGCGCGACACGGGCGGCCTGTAACGGGCTCTCCTCAGGCGCTTGTCGCGCAAATCGTTCTAGGTAGATCAGTATGGCCCAGGTTTCGTAAATCCGCGCGCCGCCCTGCTCCAAAACCGGAACCCGCCCAAACGGATGCTGCGCCGGCGGCGCATCAAACGGATTATGCTCGCGCCACACGTACCGCACCCCCAGTTCCATGCAGCCAATCCGCGCAGCCCGACTGAACACACTGTGTTTGAACCCAATCAGCCGCACACCATCCTGTTCAGCCATGACATCCCTATTTCATCTTTGTCCAAATACTCAATTCCGCGGCCTCAGCCAGATGCACGTCATCCTGATTGTCGCCTTGATCCCCGGCAAAACAACCTCTCCCACCTTTTTCAACAAAGCATTGGTCGCATCTTTGAACCCATCGCCCGGATAGCTCCCCGGTTCGCGATCAGGATTGCACTATGAACCCTGCCGCCACCCCCCCGCCAACAAGGCCTCTGCCTCACCCGAGATTTCATCCAGAATTTGTGCCGCAGGCATCTTCTTGCGGACCAACCCGATCCCCTCACCCACAATCGGCGTCCCGACCGAGGCGTCGCCCCGCACCATCGCATCAGCCCAGGCTTGCCGCGCTGCTGCATCTTTGGCCAGACCGTCCAGGTCCGCACCCCACCGATCCGTAAACCCGTTCCGCATCACGCGGATATCAAACTGCTCCGGCCACACCAGCGCCCGCGCCACATCCACCGTCTTTGTGCGCAGCGTAGCGTCGCCATCTGCCGCCAGCGCGGCCTCAACCAATCCGCCCGCCACCAACGCCTCTTCCGCAGCCCAGAACCGCGTACCCATCAGCACGCCATCCGCGCCCAACATCAACGCCGCAGCCAAGCCTCGCCCGTCGACAATCCCACCAGCCGCCAGCAACAAAACCTGCGGGGCGTCAGAGCGCAGGTAATCCGCCACTTCCGGCACCAAAGTCATCGTTGCCCGGCGCGCACCATGACCACCGGCCTCGCTCCCCTGCGCGACAATAACCGCTGCCCCCGCCGCCACCGCCTTTTTGGCATCTGCCAAGGTCTGAACTTGACAAATCAACGACGTCCCGGCGTCAGCAATCGCGCCCGCAAACGGAGCCGGATCGCCAAAACTCAGAAATACTGCGCGCGGTGCATGGCCCAACACCACATCCAACACCTCTGGCTGCTCCGCCAAGCGCCACGTAATTAGCCCACAGCCAACCGCGTCATTTCCTGCGGCAGCAAACTCCGCCTCGATCCAATCAGCATCGCAATACCCGCCACCGATCAATCCCAGCCCACCCGCTCGACTCACCGCCGCAGCCAAAGCACCCCCCGACGCCCCCGCCATTGGCGCCGACGCAACCGGATACTGCAACCCAAAGGCCCGGGTCAAACGCGTCTCAATCATGCACCACCCTGCCCTTCCTCTTGGTCCAAATACTCAAATCCAACCCTTCCGCAACAGTTATCATACCAAGTTACCACCACGATCCACTGCGCCCATCATCCAGATGAGTTCGCACAAAACTGGGCAGAGGCCATGCTTCTCGGTCCATTCCAGCCATTTTGCCCAAAGGGCCATTGCGATAGGCGTGTGCATACAGTTCTGGATGAAGCGAGATGGTCAGCCCGGCCAACGCCCGTTCAACCCTACCTTTCATTTGCTCGATTTCGTCCGCCAGCTTCGCATCGTCACTTCGTCCTTTCAGGAAGGACGGCAGCGATACCAAGGACAACAGGCTCTTGCCCAATGACAGCGCCACGGCCAGCACCAGATTGGCCACCATTCCACCAACCAAATCGACCACGCTGCCAACACCGAATTTCCAGCTTATCCACCCACTCGCCCGCTTCGACTGCGCCAATTCCTCGCGCATTCGATCAAACTCGACCGCAAAAACCTCGCGAAATTGACGCGCAAAGAGCGTCCGACTGAAATCGTCCCGGCCCGCGAAAACCTTCAAAACCGGTCGGACGAACACTCCGCCCTGCGACCGTTCCACGAACTCTTCAAAATCAAAGAGAAAGAAGTAATCTTCAGCGTCTGGTGAGTTATGGATCAGGTACACCGCAATCTCTGCTTCCCGCTTCAAACGAGGCAGCGGAACTTCTTTCATCTTTGTCCAAATACTCATGTCCAACCTTTCCGACCGCACACCTGACCAATTCTCGCAAAAATACCGGCACAGTGCGCATCGCCGCCCATCGAGACGTGTACGGCAGCCTGTTAAGACGCCACCAGACGGACGGCGCGTTTGGCCTGAAACCCTTCGGACGATGCCACAGCCCGCGCTTCAGCTTCATTCTATGTTCTTCGCTTTCAGCCCCGGCACCTCATCGGTGCGGCGTTTATTCCCCCAACTGGACCGATTCCAGGTACAGCGCCTGTTCCCCGGTTAGCCGCATCAAACAGGCATAGGTCGCAGGCCCGCCCCCGGTGCCACCGCCCCATTGCGCGCGCTCGAAATCACAGGTGCTGTCCCGCCACGGAATCCACGCCCTTTGTGCCGCCAGCAAACTCTCCGCCAGACTTTCCGCGCTGGAGCCGAGCTCTGCCATTTCCGCATCCACCGCCTTGGCCTTGCGCAACAGGATCTTATAGCTCGCGTTCAAACGTTCATCCCAATAGTCCAGCTCAAAGCTCAGACAGCCGCCCATGCCGACTGTCGTGCTGCCCAGATCATTTGCCGCCATGCAGGCATTTGCTGACCGGCCAATACAAGTCCGTTGCCCTGCCAAGGTCTCCTGCGCGTAGACACAAGATTCAGTCGCGGCGTCAGAGTAAACCAGATCCTGCGCCACAACCGTCGACGCGCCCAGCGCCAAAGCCGCTGTAACAACAATCCTCATCTCAAATCTCCCCCCAAATCGTCAGCACCACTGCTCGGTCCGAGGTCAGCGTGATCAGACAGGTCGCATATGTCCGTTCTCCCTCATATCCGCCAAACGGCTCTGCCTCGGCCAGGCACGTCTGCGCACGGTACGCCTCAAACAGCCGCTGGCTCTCCTCCAACATGGCACCCGATTGCCCCGGCCCACCGTTGGAGCGGTCATAGTCGTCCGCGTCCACCATCCGCGCCTTCGCCAGGATGTAAGCGGACCGCATCGCGTCGTCCCAACTGGCGGCCTCGCGCAGAAAGCAGATGTTCGCGTCCGTGTCCCCGTTGTAGCAATCATCTGACACATAAAACCGACAGTGATCCACATCCCGCTGCCGCCCCGGCTCCAAACAGGTTGCCACCGCGTCCCGCATCGCCGGATCAACGCCTTCGCCCCGAAACAGATCGGCCAATGCAAAGGCCGGTTGCGCCCCACAGATCAGCAGCGCAACCAATGCGGCCCTCATCCCATGGCCCCCATCAATTCGCGCCCGACCAGCATCCGCCGGATTTCAGACGTGCCCGCCCCAATCTCCATCAGCTTCGCGTCGCGGAAAATCCGCCCCACAGCGTTGTCGTTCAGATATCCGGCACCCCCCATGGCCTGCACCGCCTGATGCGCCTGTGTCATCCCAACCTCAGAGGCATAGAGAACACAAGCCGCCGCATCCTGACGCGTGACCGTGCCTCGGTCACAGGATTTCGCAACCTCGTAGACATAGGCCCGGGCCGAGTTCATCGCGGTGTACATATCCGCGATCTTGCCCTGCATCAGTTGGAAGTTTCCGATGGGCTGACCAAACTGTTTCCGCTCCGCCAAATATGGCATGATTTCATCCATGCAGGCCGCGATAATGCCGGTGCCAATCCCCGACAGCACAACACGTTCGTAGTCCAGCCCGGACATCAGCACGGCCACGCCCTTGCCTTCCTCGCCCAGCACATTCTCAAACGGTACTTCGCAGTCTTCAAAGATCAACTCGCCCGTGTTCGACCCGCGCATGCCCAGTTTGTCCAGATGCGGACCGGTCGAAAAGCCCTTCATCTCCTTCTCGATCAGAAAGGCCGTAATCCCGCGCGGCCCGGCCTCGGGATCGGTCTTGGCATAAACCACCAACGTGTCCGCATCCGGCCCGTTGGTGATCCAGTATTTGTTGCCATTCAGCCGATAATGATCGTTGCGCTTTTCCGCCCGCAGCTTCATCGACACCACGTCCGAACCCGCCCCAGCCTCGGACATGGCTAGCGCCCCCACATGCTCACCCGAGGTCAGGCGCGGCAGATACTTCTGCTTCTGTTCTTCCGTACCGTTCAACCGGATTTGGTTCACACACAGGTTCGAATGCGCCCCATAGCTCAGCGACACGGATGCACTGGCCCGCGCGATTTCTTCCACGGCAATGGTATGCGCCAGATAGGTCATACCCGACCCGCCATACTCCTCTTCGACAGTCACCCCCAGCAGACCCAACTCACCCATCTCGCGCCACAGCTCAGGGGGAAACGCGTTGGACCGATCGATCTCCGCCGCTATCGGCTTTACCCGTTCCTGCGCCCAGCGATGCACCATCTCGCGCAGCGCATTCACATCATCGCCCAGATCAAACTGCATGGATGCGTTAAACATGTCGACCTTCTCCCATTATTGAACGTTTGTTCAGATAATGCGCGGCCCTTAGCAATCGGTCAACCCGCCCTGCCCCTTCATTGTTCCCAAAAAACTCCGGGGGAAACGCCGTCAGGCGTTGGGGGGCAGCGCCCCCATTAGTCGCGCCATGAAGACTTGACCGAACGCCGAAAAACTCAACCGCGCCCTTGCCAGACCGCGCCCACTTCGGCCCGGATGATCCGCGCGATAAGCGCGCAGTCTTCCAACGAAAAGGTCAATGGCACACGCAGGTCCAGAATGCCGCGCAACACGCGATCACTTGCCGGCAGGGACTGCGCAGGCGCATAATGCCAGCTGTCATAGCGCGACGTAAACCCGTGCGGTTCTGGCGTGCCGAACCATTTCAGCTCGACACCACGCGCCCCACATCGCGCGACCACGTCGCGGATCGCATCCTCGGCCCAGTCCAGCAACAGGAATTGAAACGACGACCCGACAAACCGCTCACCCTCCGACCGTTCTGCGACCGTCAACCCGGGCGTGCCTCGCACGCCTTCCTCCAGCACGCCGTAGCGTTCGTTCCACCGTGCCACCTGCGCCTCCAGATCCCGCAACTGAGGCCGCAGGATCGCCGCGCGCAGATTGTCCATCCGCCCCGAAACATTTGGCGTGTCGTACTTCACCCGCTCAAACACTTCGGGCGACGGTGCCGCCAGATGCCGTTCATAGAGCATATAGGACCCCGACAGGATCACCGCCCGCGCGGCCACCTCTTCATCGTCCGAGATCAGGAACCCGCCTTCGCCAGAATTCACATGCTTGTAGGTCTGGGTCGAATAACAGCCGATCAACCCGTGCTGCCCCGAGGGGACACCGCGCCAGGCTCCGCCCATCGTATGCGCGCAATCCTCGATCACGGTCACACCAGCCGCGTCGCAAATCTCCATCAACCGATCCATGTCGCAGATATGCCCGCGCATATGGCTCAGCATCAGAACCTTGACCTTACTGACCTTGGCCGCCAGGTCATCCAGATCAATGGTCAGCGCCTCGTTCACACCAACAAACACCGGCACGGCCCCAATGCTGGCAATCGCCCCCGGGACCGGGGCCAGTGTAAACGCGTTGGTCAGAACCGGATCACCCGGCTTCACCCCCACGGCCCGCAACGCCGTGGCCAGCGCATAACCACCCGAAGCCACCGCCAGTGCAAAGCGTGCCCCCGTCAGGGCCGCGAATTCCTGTTCCAGCAGCGCGGTTTCCCCCAACTCCCCCGGCCCCGTATTGTACCGGTGCAAACGGCCATGACGCAGGACGGTTAGGGCCGCCTCGATCGCGTCGTCCGGGATCGGTTCCTGCTGGGTGAAATTGCCTGTGAAACGCTCGCTCATGGCATTGGTATTGAGCGCGCCACCCCACCGGGTCAAGCGAAAGATCACCCGGCCACACCGGGACCATGTCGCAAACGGAACAGAATCCCTCTCGCTCCCCCGGCCAGATGCTGAGAAAGGGCGCACCTGACCGCAACCCGCGCCGTTTTCGTTGACGAAAACGGGCAAAATTTTTCGAAAAATTTTGCGCCCGCTGCAGAGAGGATCGTTTGATGACCCCGCTTGCCTTCGTTCACGCGCTGTCGTGGTCGGACCTGCCGAAACCGGTGCAATCCCAAACCAAGCTTTGCCTGCTGGACCTGATCGGCGTCGCGGCAGGGGCGCATCACATCGCGCTCAGCCGGATCATACGCGACCATGCGGTCGCGATGTTCGGCGGTACCACTCCTCTGCTGTTTGACGCGCGCTCCGCCAGTCCCGCAGGCATGGCACTGGCCGCTGGCATGACCATCGACGCGCTGGACGGGCATGACGGCTTCAACCCGGCCAAGGGTCATGTCGGCTGCCCTCTGTTCCCCGGCACGCTGGCGCTGGCCCACCGCGCGGACGCGAGCGGCGACGCTTTCCTCACCGCTATCGCCATGGGCTACGAATTCGGCTCCCGCGCGGCTGTAGCGCAACACGCAACTGTTCCCGACTACCACACATCCGGCAGTTGGGGCGCGGTCACGGTTGCCGCTGCGGGTGCGCGCCTGCTGGGGCTGGACGCGGACACCACGCGACACGCGCTCGGCATCGCAGAATATCACGGGCCCCGCAGCCAGATGATGCGCTGCATCGATCATCCTTCCATGTTGAAGGACGGCTCCGGCTGGGGCGCGATGACGGGCGTGTCCGCCGTGTTCCTCGCCCAATCCGGGTTCACCGGCGCGCCTGCCATTACGGTCGAAGAAGCCCCCGAGCATTGGAACGGTATGGGGGACACTTGGCTGATCCTCGATCAGTATTTCAAACCCTACCCCGTCTGCCGCTGGGCGCAGGCCCCGATCGAAGGCGTGCTGAAACTTCGGCGCGACCACAACCTGACCTCGGACATGGTGGATCGGATCGAAGTCACCAGCTTTCACGAGGCGATCCGCCTCGCCACCTCCACTCCACGCACAACGGAAGACGCCCAGTATTCCACATCCTTCCCGTGCGCCGTCGCGCTGGTCCGGGACGGGATCGCGCCAGAGGATCTGGACGGCGCTTCCCTCAGCGACCCGGAAATCCTGCGCCTGTCTCAGGGCTTGACCATGACCGAAGACGACGCCTGCAACGCCACCTTCCCGGCGGAACGCCATGCCCGCGTTACGCTACACCTGAAAGACGGTCGCACGCTGGAAAGCGGCACCATGAGCCCTCGTTGGGATCACCGGGTGCCCCCGACCGAGGGGGAGTTGCGCGCCAAATACCACGCCCTCGCCGATCCGCTTCTAGGCGCGGACCGCGCTGCACGCATCGAAGACGCGTTGGAAAACCTCGATCAAACCCCGCTGTCCGCCTTGACCGACCAGCTGTTTCAACCGGTGAGCTGATCCACCAGATCCGGCAGGTCGGCATAGCGGTCCAGCAATGCCTCAGGCTGCAACGCCGCCATGTCGCCCCCTGCGGGCCCGAACGTGACCAGAACCGAAGGCACGCCCGCCGCCCTCGCCGTGTTCCGGTCTGTGTCGGAATCCCCGATCAGCACCGTGCGCGCCGGATCACCACCCAGCCGCCGCACCGCTTCGCGCAGGGGTTCCGGGTCGGGCTTGCGGACAGGCAACGTGTCCGCCCCGACCAAAGAACCAAACTTGTCCCGCACGCCCATGGACTGCAACAACTGCTCGGCCAGCCCCTCGGGCTTGTTTGTGCAGATACCCACACCCAAACCGCGCGCTTTCATCTCGGCCACAGCCTCCATCGCCCCGTCATAAAGCGTCGAGTGCACGTGGATTGCCTGCCCGTAAATCTCCAGGAATCGCGGATACCATTCGTCCACGACGGCCTCATCCAACCGCCCCAACCGCGTCAGCCCGGTCCGCAGCATCATCCGCGCGCCCCGCAGAGAAATCGCCGCGTCCGTGATCGGGTCCAGCAGATCGCCTTCACCCATTGCCTGAAAACACGCGTTTGCGGCCGCGATCAGGTCCCCCGATGTGTCCGCCAACGTCCCATCCAGATCGAAAATCACCGTGCGCATTGTGCCTGCCCCTGCTTCTTCCTAAGGTCGCGCATAAAAGGCGGAGCGCGAAATTCAAAGCGCTTTTCGCAGATGTGGTTCAGGAGGCCAGTGATGGGCACGCAATACGATCAAATCGACGACAACTATCGCAAGTTCATCGAGGAACAGCACATGTTTTTCGTGGCCACTGCCGCGCCCGACGGCAAGGTCAACCTGTCACCCAAGGGTCAGGATGCACTGCGTGTGCTGGGACCGAACCGCATTATCTGGCTGAACCTGACGGGCAGCGGCAATGAAACCGCCGGGCATCTGATGGAACATCCCCGAATGACGATCATGTGGTGTTCTTACACACTGAAACCGATGATCTACCGCGCCTATGGCACCGCGCGCACCATCCATCGCGACGACCCGGAATGGGACGAATTGGCGGCGCATTTCCCGGATTACATGGGTGCGCGCCAGATCTACGACATGACGGTTGAGATGACACAGAAATCCTGCGGCTATGCCGTTCCGCGCATGTCGTTCGAGCAGGACCGCGACACGCTGTCGAAATGGGCCGATGACAAGGGGCCGGAGGGTATCCGTACGTACTGGACCGAACGGAATTCCAAGACGCTCGACGGAAAGCCGACGCGGGCCTGATTCGCGCGCTAGTTCGTTGTTCCAACCAGGCTGAACGGCCCCCAATGCTGGGGCCGCAGTTCCCGCACCGTGCTGTCGGGATCGTCCAGGATCGCCAAGGCTGCGGCTCGCAAGGCCTGCGCAGGGTCAGATGCCTCATCATCGGCCATCGTCTGGATGGTTGATGTGGTCAACGCCACCGCCGCGTCACTGTTCACGGGCCAATGGGACACCAGCACGCGCCGCGCCCCGGCATAGAAAAACGCGCGGGCGAGGCCTGACAGGGCCTCTCCGCCATTGTTCGCTCCGGCTGCCGTGTTGCAGGCGGACAGCATGACCAGATCCGCGTCGATCGAAAACGTCGCAATCTCGCTTGCCGTTAACAGCCCGTCATCCACACGCGACGCTGCACTGGGCGGGGTCAGGACCAGCGCTGCTTCAGCGGCCCCGGCCTCCCCCGCGACCAGACCGTGGGTGGCAAAGGACAACACGCGGTAGTCCGCCAGTGACCCGTTGCGGTTGATGGCCTTGACCTCTGCCTCGGTCGCCTGCGCGTCCATCAATAGCCGCCCACCACCCAGATCCCGTTGAATCGCTTCCAGTTCACACCGCGTATCCGGAAGGCGCGACATCTGCCGCACCTGATCCAGGTTGGACAGATAGGACTGGTCCTGCTGAATCAGGTCGCCGGTCACGACACTGCTGCCCAGGTTCCGTTTCAATCCGGCCAACTGCAAATCATCACAGGCGATTTCAGACGGAACCCCGATCACCGGGTCACCGACACCCAAAAAGGGCTGCTGCGCCGTACTGGCCCGCGCATTCGGGCCACGCTGCGCACCCAGCGTAGACACGGATGGCAACATGGTCACGGCCATATCCCGCAGCAACCAATGGGCCTGACGGTAAGAGTCAGCCTCGGACAACCCCGGCGGCACGGGGCTGCGCACCAACAGCCCGACGGGCAAGGCTGACATGGTCGCATCGCCCGGCACAAACAGCAGGTGATCTACCCCCTCTAACCCATGTTCGATGGGCGCAATCAGTTCCAGATAGGCCTCGTGCGCCGCATCCAGATCATAGCCCTCCTGCGGGCCGCCAAAGTCGAAAGAGCCACGTTTGATACCGGCCGATCCAACGGCCTCCTCGGACTCGGTCTCCGTTTCTTGCGGCCTGCTCCATGTGCAGAAATTCTGATCCCAGTCGATTTTGCACCGCAGATACCGCAACAACGTGGAGTGGATGAAGTTCGGCGTCAGCGCCGCCGCGATGGTCTGCCCATCCCAGCGCACCAGATAGGCGATGCCCGGAATGGGGTTTTCCAAACGGTCATATTGCGTCGGTGCCAGCAGCAAAAGCGCCTCGCCTGGAGACAGCAGATCAACCACCTCCTCCACGCGCATTGGCTGGGCCCCACCCAATACCCCAAACTCGGGCGCAACCGACTGCAATTCTGCGTCCAACGCGCTTTGATCATCGCGCAGTTTTGCCAACGAAGCCTGCAACGCAATCACTTGGTCCGTATCCTGCCCTGCATAGGCCAGCCGCAACGCGTCGCTTTGCACCTCAACCTGAGAAGACAAATCCTGTCGGCGACGAAGTTGCGCCGCCAAGGCCGGATCACTGGTAGCAAACCGTCGCGCGGCCTGCGTCATTGCGGTGCCCGCCTGCCGTTCCAGTGGCCATTGCAGCAACTGGAATACGTCCATCGTGTCGTCATCCATAAACAAGTCGGGATTTCGCAAATGCAAATGCGCCAACCCGCGCGAAAACTTCAACAGAGAGTCCGGGTCGTGCGAAGACGCGGACAGCATCTGCTCCAGCCCTGCCCGGTAATAGGCTGCTGCATCCGTCTGGAGATCCGCATCGTCCAGAAGCAGCGCAAGCGAGTCGTTCCCGAATGCGTCAATGGCGCCATCACCGAACCGCGCACGTACCGCTTCGATTTGCTCCAAGCCTTCAACCGGGTCCAATTCCAGCCAGGACAAAGCACGCACGATATGCAGCATCGCAAAGAACTGTTGCTGGTCCGCTGGCAGGGCCTGGGTTTCCGCAATGATTGCATCCAGCCGGGGAAGTGCGGCAACCACGTCGTCGGCTTCTGCCATATCGGAAATGGCCACCAGGCCACGGGCCATCAAAATACCGGGGTCGTCGTGGAAACCCGC
Source organism: Paracoccaceae bacterium (assembly GCA_040830545.1). Taxonomy (GTDB): domain Bacteria; phylum Pseudomonadota; class Alphaproteobacteria; order Rhodobacterales; family Rhodobacteraceae; genus HXMU1420-2. The sequence continues at coordinate 24,280 of JBFOMB010000018.1, forward strand.
CTGCTCTGCCCGGTCGATATAGGTCCGGGCGATGACCCGGACCTCGTCCGAATCTGCGTCAATCATAGTGGTTATCAACTGCATCAGCCTGGCCAGGAACAGCATCGGTTCATTGTTCGACGCCTTTGTCTCCAGTATCGGCAAGGCGCGGTCGATATAGGTTCGGGCAACAGAAAACTGGTGTGTTGCGAACAGAGAGTGGGCCTTGAGCACCAGGAACTGCGCAGTGATCTCGTGGTTCGTTCCCAGCGCGTTTGACACCGTGGCCAGACCCTCGTCCACAAAGGGCTGCGCTTCGTCCAACCGGTTCGCAGCAAACAGCGCCTGCGCATAGTGCGCCATTTCTTGCAATGCGATCACGGACCTTGGGCCATAGACGGCGATCGTGTCAGACAATAGCCGCTGACCGATCTCGATAGCAGCCGCACTGTCGCCTTCCATTTGGGCAATGCCGCGCAATCCGCTGGTTGCCAGCAATGCAGTGTCCAGCATACCCAGAGACTTTGCCTGCCGCTCGGTTTCCGACAACAGCGCCTTTGCGTCCTCCCACTCACCCTCGGCCACAAGGACGTTGGCATAAAACGCCCCTAGTCGTAGCGTCGCTGGATGCGAGGGTCCAAAAGCGTCGCCTGCCCGTTGATACGACAGGGCCAGATCGGCAGAGGACGTTTCAGGCTCCAACAAATGGCGCGAGATCGTGAGACCCGCGTCAAATGTCGCGGAAATCCGCGGCTCTGCCCTAGCGATGTGCAGGGCACGTTCAATCACGCGCAGGGTCTCAGGCAGGTCAGCGGCAGCTACCCCTGTGATGTTGCCGAACATGCGAATATCCACCAGTTCCAGCGGCGTATCCGGTATCATCAACATCGCCTCACGCAGGATACGGTCCGCTTCGCCTTGTTCGTCAGGCACACCCTCCGCGATCATCCCGGCGGCCATCAAGGTGCGCAGTTGAAGGGTCATGCCGGGTGGCGCGTTTTGCAGGATGGGCAAAACCTCCTGCGCCACATCAATCACATCGCGAAACCGCTGAGCAGCAAACAGATTTTGCTGGTAGGATACCGCAAACGCCACATTGGGCTGCATCCCGTTCTGACGGGCGGCGCGCTGCGCGCTCATCACAGTGGCCTGCAATTCCAAAGCCTCATCCAAATCCCCTTGCAACGCTAGGATCGAGGCCAGCGTTTCCGCCAACTGGGCGCGCAACGAATGGGTTTCTGGCATGATCTGTGCGCTGGTATCATAAGCCTCGCGCGCCAGCTTCAACGCTCTGTAAGGGTCTTGCAGTGCCAGCACTGTCGCCAGATCGCCTTTGGTCTTCAAAAGCCCTGCGTTTTCTGGCGGCAGGGTGGATTCAGCAATCAACAGCATACGTTCCAGTATCTCGGCGTTGTCCTGCATTTGCCCAAGAAAGCCGCGGATCATCACGATGCCGCCCATATAGTTCAGCAATTCAGGACTGCGCGGACCCAGAACACGCTCGGCCAATGGCAGCCCGTCGAGCGCCATTTGAAGGGTTTCCTGCGTTGGCGGGCGGTTGGTGGTTGCAGCACCCAAATCCGCCATCAACGTCTGAAACGCGGCACGCTCCGCCTGGCTCTGGGCCTGAGCATCGGAAGCGGACAGCATCCAACAGGACACCACCACGCAAAGCACATGTGTGACCCGAAAAAATACAACGCCCATCTGATGCCCCCGCACGCTGGCCCCCTTGTGGCCAGTTTGCGCGCGAAAACCCTTGCTGCCAAGTGTTTAGGCCGGGTGGCCAGCGCCTACTTCGCGGCGCGTTCTGCGATCCGCAAGCACAGGTCAGTGGCCAGCGCCATGTCCTGCACAGAAATCCACTCCAGCGGCCCATGCACATTCTGCATGCCCGTGAACAGGTTGGGACAGGGCACACCGAATTCCGTCAACAACGACCCGTCCGTACCACCGCGAATAGGAATCGATTTTTCCTCAATCCCCAGATCGGCCAAGGCCGCCCGCGCAAGATCGACGGGGGTCATGTCACCTTCCAGCCAATACCGCATATTGCGGTATTGCGGCGTGATTTCGCAGGTTATTTCCGCGCGGGGCTCGGTCGCTGCGATGGTCTCGCACACCTGGCGCAGCAGCTTGCCCTTTGCCTCCAGCCCGTCCAGCTCAAAGTCGCGGATGATGAAACGCACAACCATCTCCGCCGCATTGCCCTTCGCATCGCCTGCATGGATGAACCCCTGACGGCCGTCGGTTGTTTCAGGCGTCATTGTGACCTGAGGCAGCGTGTCGACGATTTTCGAGCTCAGGTGAATGGCATTGACCAACTGATCCTTGGCCGTGCCGGGGTGAATGGACACGCCTTTGACCGTCACAACTGCAAAGTCAGCCGAGAAGGTTTCGTAGACGATTTCACCAACCTCCCCGCCGTCAAAGGTATAGGCGAAATCAACACCGAGGTCCTTGGGCAGCTTTGCGTCCACGCCGCGCCCGATTTCCTCGTCAGGGGTAAAGGCCACGCGGATCGTTGGCCGCTGAATGTCGGGTGAATTCAGAAGATGCCGTGCCGCAGTCATGGCAATTGCAACGCCCGCCTTGTCATCCGCGCCCAGCAGCGTCAGACCCGAGGCCGTGACTATGTCATGCCCGACCTTTTCGGCGAGGTAGGGGAACTCTTCGGGCGTCAGCGACAGGTCCGCGTCGTCCGGAAAAGTGATTGCCCCGCCATTATAGCCTTCGACCAACCGGGGCTTGACCCCGGTCGCGTTGAACTGAGGCGCGGTATCCACATGGGCGAGGAAGCCGACCGTCGGCCCCTCTGCCGTACCCGGAATTGTCGCGATCACTGTGCCATAGTCGGTTTTAGTTACGTCCACCGCGCCCATCTCCGTCAGTTCCTCGACCAATAGATCCAGCATGTCATGCTGGCACGCGGTGGAGGGCGTCGACGGGCTGTCAATGTCAGACTGACTGTCGATAGCGCAGTAGCGGACCAGACGATCTTTCAATTCGGTGTCAAAGGAGGTCATGTACTTTCCTCTGGGGTGTCAAAGCATGAGTGACGACGAGACTCGGTGGGCCCCGTTGCGCAGATTGGGGGCAAAGTCACCCTTGCCCCCTTCTAAGCCTCAGTTCAGGCGCTCGAATGCCAGCGCGATGCCCTGACCACCACCGATGCACATGGTCACCAGGCCATACTGCCCGCCAATCCGTTCCAGCTCGTAGAGCGTCTTGATCGAGATGATAGCGCCCGTCGCGCCCACTGGGTGACCCAACGCGATGGCACCACCATTCGGATTGACCTTGTCAGTGTTCAGGCCCAACCCTGCATTGACTGCGCAGGCTTGCGCTGCAAAGGCCTCGTTGCTTTCGATCACATCAAACTGGTCGGCGCTCATGTCGATCTTTTCCAGCAGTTTGGTCACCGCAGGGATCGGGCCAATGCCCATCACCTCGTGACGCACACCGGCAATCGCATACCCGAGCAGGCGCGCGCGCGGCTTCAGCCCTGCTGCCTCTGCCGCATCTGCCGAGGCCAGCACCATCGCAGCCGCCCCGTCATTGATGCCCGACGCGTTGCCCGCCGTGACCGAACCGTCCTTTTTGAAAGCTGGTCGCAACTTGGCCAGGTTTTCGATGGTCGTGCCCGCCTTCACGTGCTCGTCCGTGGCAAATGGCACCATGTCACGCTTCACCCGCACCTCGATCGGCAGGATCTGGCTTTCGAAATGCCCGGCCTCGACCGCAGCCGCCGCACGCTTCTGGCTTTCCAGTGCAAACGCGTCCTGCTGTTCGCGGCTGATCTGGTTTTCGGCAGCCACGTTTTCAGCTGTGATCCCCATGTGACCCACGCCAAATGGGTCGTTCAATGCGCCGATCATCATGTCGGTAAAGGTCATGTCGCCCATCTTCTGACCGGTTCGAATGGACTGCGTCGAATGCGGCGCGCGCGACATGCTTTCTGCCCCACCGGCCAGTGCAAATTCCACATCACCCAGCATGATGTGCTGTGCGGCGCTGACAATCGCCTGCGCCCCGGACCCGCAGAGGCGGTTGACAGTCAAACCCGTAGCTTCCTCCGGAACTCCCGCTTCAACGGCGGCCACGCGACCCAGATACATGTCCTTTGCTTCCGTATTGATCACATGTCCGAACACCGACGCTCCGATCTGCCCGGGCTCTACGCCCGACCGGCTCATCGCCTCTTTTGCGACTGCGGCGGCCAATGCGGTGGGAGGTGTGCCTGCCAGCGATCCACCAAAGGTGCCGATGGCGGTGCGGGTGCCGTCCAGAATAACTACGTCTTTCACTTGGATTTCCTTTCAAGTTCACCGGGCGTCAAAACGCCAACTCCGCCCAACAAGGTCTGTACTCAGCCCCAAGCGCGTTTGCGTCACTACTTCTACAGGCAATGTCTACGCTCAGCGCCGGACGGATTCCAGTGGGCTGGGTACGAGTTTTTACCGTAGCTTCGATCGCACTGTCCGACAGTCGAGAACTTGTCTCATTCGAAGGCGACAATTGCAGTGTGGGTCGGCCAGACTTCTTGGTCACGCGGGTTTCAAGCATGGATGCATGGATACTGAAGAGCCTTTCGTTCAAGTTCCTCAGCATCAAACCACACCGGCCCTCAACAGGCTCCAGATCAGCCGGTCAATAACCTACCCGTGCGTGACCATCTTTAGGACCGGTGCCGCCCACGCAAGGTGACCAAGCTAAAGCCTCAAATCAGAACTTGGGTCTCGCCCGACACAAGCAGATGACCTTTCACGGCTATTCCTGTTGAACGCTTTCCAAGTAGGCCAAAAGGGCCGCCAGAGGACGCGGTGTTGGCGTGAGCGTGCCGTCCACCTCCAGCGGAACGGTTTCGCCTTCCAGCAGGGCGCCGAATTCCGGCATCGCCTCGGCAGGCACTTTGCCCCGGCCATAACCGTCAATCTGGCTCAGCACCCGAGCGCGGGGGAAACCGCCGCCATTGCGGGCGGCGATGCGGGTCAGGTCAGGACCAATTCCACCTGTGGCATCCGCACCGTGGCATCCGGCACAATTCTGCGCAAACAGCGCCTGCCCTTCGGGTGGGCCAGGCATTTCGTTGACCGAACAGGCCACGACAAATGCCACCGCCGGAAGACCGGCCATCCAAATTGATTTCATGTCCCTGTCGTCCTGTTTCGGCCGTTTTTGGTTTGTGTTCAGCAGACGATAAACAGTGGCAAAGATCAACCGTGTGCGGCGGGTTCGGCAGGGTTTCTTCCGTCGCAGATCACTCCTGCTGCAAGGTTTGCAGAAACCCCAGCAGGTCCACAATGGGCTGGCTGGTGAGCATGGGTTGGCCCGACGGTGTCTTGATCGAGGCATCGGCCCCTTCGAAGAAAAACCCGTAAACAGGCATGGGGCTTCCATGGCTCAGCAGCGGGTCGCGCCCGTCAATGCGGCGGGCCACCTGCTCCATGGGAAAGACGCCACCATTGTCGACAGTGAGCTGAGTCAGATCACGGGGCTTGACGGTCAGAACACCTGCCATCGGACCGCCACCCATAGCATCCAGACCCTGGCAAGTCGCGCAATGCTCGCGGTAGAGCGCTGCGCCTTCCTGAATGTCCTGTGCTGAAGCAGCATTGGATGCAAGAGTTAGCGCAAGCGTCGGAATAAGAAGGGCCTTTGAGGTCATGATCTTCTCCGGAGATTTGTCGTTTTGAACTGGGCTGAGCCTGTTCCATTTCGACACCTGCTGCCTTGACGCAGATCAACCTGAAGGAGGTCTGGTTCAAAACTGTCGCGCGAAACACAAGAATATGCTAAGATAACACCGCCTTTTGAGGCATTTTTGATTTAGGGGGATATTTTTATGACAGTGCGGAATTGGCTGGTTATTGGCCTTGCCACGCTTGCGGTCCTGGGGGCTGCCGGCGGGTATTACATGTATCAGGGGTCGTCACAGGGGTTTTATGTGCTGACACCTGCAGAGGTGGCGGAACTGGCGGAACAGGAGCCCGAGGCCGAAGCCGAGAATGAACTCACCCGAGGGGTGCGTATGACGAAGGCCGATGGTCCGAACATCAAGTTCCGCTCGCCGAACAACGATGTTCTGGCCTCGCCCGTGAATATCGACGTGAACATCCAGCCCAAGGATGGGGTTGCGGTGGACATGCGTTCGATCCGGATCGACTACAAGATGGGGCCGGGATGGATCAACGTGACGAACCGGATTATGAAGCACGCATCGGTCAAGGGCTCGCGGCTATACGCCAAGGCGGCGGAACTGCCAGCGGGCAAACACACGATGCGGTTGTCGGTGAAAGATGGGCAGAAGCGACAGACGCAGGCGGTTGTGTCTTTCGTCGTTCGGTAAATGTGTTGGATCCGAGGCCCCGGATCAGGTCCGGGGCTGCGGGGGCGTGTCCAGCATTGGTTGCGCCCCCGATCTCTATTGAGATGGCCACAGTACGAACATACGAAACGCAGTCCCGCGCTTGACGCGGGACCTCTTGCGGTTTGATCGGAGGCCCTGGATCAGGTCCGGGGCTACGTTTCGCCTTTGGCCAGTGACAGGGTGAGGTCCCACAGGGCATCGGGCACATCCACGGTCTCGGCGGGCTGACGCCCCTGCCCCGGCATGCGCGCGCCTTCGTCCTGAGCGACCGCCTCAGCCACCTGCGCCAGCGTGTCATAAAAGCCCGGCGCACAAGAAGGGTCGATCAGCAGGTAGAACTGGCCCAGATCATGCGGCGGACCTTCGGAGGCCTTGAGTGGTTTGACGTGTTGGGACGCGATGGAACCGGTCATGCCTGCGGCCAGCAACTCCGCCATCAGGCCAAAGCCCCAGCCCTTGTATCCACCCATGCTGACCAGCGAGCCTTGCAGAGCGGCCTCAGGGTTCGTGGTTGGCTGGCCATCGGCATCCACCGCCCAGCCTTCGGGGATCGTTTCCCCAGCCGCCTTGGCCATGGTAATCTTGCCCAAGGCCACGGTTGTGGTGGATTGGTCGAACTGCATGGCCACCCCGCCCTGCCCGTCCGGTACGGAAAAGGCGATGGGGTTGGTGCCAATCACGCGGCTTTTACCGCCCGGCGCGGCGACGATGGGCGACGCGTTGGTCATGCCGAGCCCGATCAGACCGGCACACGCGATCTGGCCCGTGAAGTAGCCCACAGAGGTGCAAGTATGCGTGTGCCCAACCGCAAGCTGCGCCGTGCCACACTCGCGCGCGGCCTGGATAGCCAGTGGCAATGCGCAGGCAAAGGCAGGTTGGGCAAAACCAAGCTGCCCGTCCACCTGAACCGTTCCAGGTTTCGGGCGGGTCACGATAGGATCGACAGTGCCATTCACGCGCCCCGTGGTCAGTTGCTGGCAATAGCTTTCCAGGTAGTAGAGCCCACAGATACGGTTACCGGTGGCCTCGCTGTGCTCCACAGCTTTGGCGACCTCGGTCGCGATCCAGTCGGCTGCGCCGTGATGGATCAGGGCGGCGTGGGCGGCGGTGAAAATCTCAGCCGTGGGGATTTGGGGCATGGAAGTCTCCGAAGATCAGGGGCCGTCAGCAACGCGGCGCAGTAGATCACCGCTGAGGCGGAAGTAAACCTTTTCCTCCACGCGTTCAGCCCCAAGGTCGTCGTAGAAGTCCAAAGCGCGCGGGTTGTCGGTTTCCGCTGTCCAGTCGAAACGCGCGCATCCCTGTTCCTGCGCGATACGGGCGAGCGCCTGCATGAACAGACTGCCCAGCCCCCGCCTCCGTGCCGCCTGACTGACATAGAGATCCTTCAGGAACAGCGTGCCAGCAGCGGTGGGCGCCGGATGCAAGAGCGTCACCGTCGCAAAGCCAAGAGGTTTGTCGTCCTCCATGGCCAGATAGGCCTGCACGCCCGATTGTCCGTTGACGATGGCCTGCGCGGCGGTGTCGGTCATCTCCTCCGCCCCATCCCAGGCGCCCCAATAGTGACGGTTGGACTCCAACATCAGAGCAGCAAGTGCAGGTTGATCGGCGGCCTCCGCGCGGCGGATGGTGATGTCAGACATCCTGCAACAGCCCGTTTTCCAGCCGGACCGTGCGGTGCATCTGGGCCGCCAATGCAGGGTTGTGGGTGGCGATCAGGGCCGACAACCCTGTGCCCGCGACCAAATCCATAAGGGCCGAAAACACCTGATCCGACGTGGCCTGATCGAGGTTGCCGGTAGGTTCATCCGCCAGCAGCAGTTTGGGTGCATTGGCGAGCGCCCGGCAGAACGCCACGCGCTGCTGTTCGCCGCCTGACAGCGCCGCAGGACGGTGATCCGCCCGATCCCTGAGGCCCACGCGGGACAACAGGTCCATGCCGCGCGCTTCGGCCTCGGAGGTGGACGCTCCGTTGGCGCGCTGCGGCAGGACCACGTTTTCCAGCGCGGTGAATTCCGGCAAAAGATGGTGGAACTGGTAGACAAAGCCCACATCGCGCCGCCGGATCGCTGTACGGGCGCGGTCATTGCCAGTGCTCGCGCGTTGGCCCGCGATACGCACCTGCCCGCCGTCGGGCGTGTCCAGAAGGCCCGCGATGTGCAGCAGCGTGGATTTGCCCGCGCCGGAGGGGGCGACCAACGCCACGACCTCGCCCGGTGCCAGCGTCAGGTTCACGCCGCGCAGCACCTGCACCTCGTTCGGCTGACCGGCGTTGTAGCTTTTGGTCAGCGTGTCGAGTTCCAGAACCGGGTCACTCATAGCGCAGCGCCTCAACCGGGTTCAAACGCGCGGCACGGCGCGCGGGAAAGATCGTGATGAACCAGCTGAGGCCGAGGCTCATCGCGGCAGAGGCGGTCACGTCGCCCCAGGTCACGATGGCGGATGGGAAGAAGAACCCGGATGCTTCAAGCTGACGCACACCGCTGCCGGATACCCAGTCCATGAAGCTGTATACGTGGTCGATGTTCAGCGCGAAGATCACGCCAAGGATGACACCAAAGATCGTGCCAAGCGTCCCGACCAGTGCACCGCACAGGAAAAACACCCGGAGGATTGACCCTTGGCTGAGCCCCATGGTGCGCAGGATGCCAATGTCGCGGCCCTTGTTTTTCACCAGCATGATCAGGCCCGACACGATGTTGAGCGCGGCGATCAGCGTTAGGATGGACAGCACGACAAAGATCGCATTGTCCTGCATCCGCAGCGCACGCAGCATGCCCCCTGCCCGGTCCTGCCAGGTCCAGACATAGGCTCGGTCACCACCTTCGCGGATCACGGGCAGGATCATGTCCAGCACGGCCTGCGGGTTTTCCAGTCGCAGGTCGATCTGGTCCACCGCCTCCTCGCGGTTGAAGAAACTCTGCGCCTCGGCCAAGGGCAGATAGGCGCGGGATTGGTCAATCAATCCATCACCGGACTGGAAGATATAGACAATTTCGTAGGCAGAGACACGCGGTGACGTCCCGGCGAAGGTTTTAACCCCATCGGGAGAAATGATTTTCAACCGGTCCCCGACCCGCACGCCCAGTTGCCGGGCAAGCGACGCGCCGATTGCCAGGCCTTCGTCAAATCGGTCGAGGCTGCCCCAGCTGTTTTCCGGCTTTGCGATCATCGGGTATTTCAACAGGTCCACATCAGTGATCCCATAGACATCCACCGGCTGATTGCGACCGCGATTACTGCCCAGGACCTGCCCGCGCACCAGCGGGGCCGCTTCGGTAACCCCCGGAATGGCCGCCAGACGGTCAGACAGGGCGTCATAGTCGCGGATCAGGTGATCGACCGGGATTTCGCGGTTCAGGTCGCGGCGCAGGTGCAATTCGATATGGGCATTTGATCCCAGCATGGCCGCGACGATGTCTGCCCGCAACCCTGTGCGTACGGCGAGCGTGGCGACCAGGGCAAAGACCGCCAATGTGATCCCGGTGAGTGAGATCCAGGTCATCACACTGACCCCACCTGTCGCCCGGCGGGCACGAAGATAGCGCCATGCGATCAGCCATTCAAAGGCCGCGAAAGGTGGGGGGGAACTGGCCATTTCGGCTCCTGCTCTCTTTTTCGGCGGAGACTGAGGGTTTGGTCCGGCAGGGTCAACCGTTTTGGCCGCAGTGGCACGGGTGGTCAGCGGAAAACGGCGGTATAGATCGCCTGATCCACCGACAGGAACCAGTCATCCTGCGGGCATTGATCCACGCGGATCGCCGCGCTCCAACCGTTTTTGAACAGGACGCCAAAGGAAAACATGCCCGGCGTATCCTCGAAACACAGCGCACCAAAATGCCAATGGTTCTGACCGCCGTTCCAGTGCCGCCAGACCATACCCAGCCCATAGTGCACGCCGTTGCCGATGCTGACATGGGGCAGCGTTTCCGGGTCGGTGCCACCGAACCTCGCCCACATCAGTCGCGTGTAGTCGCCCATGGTCATTTCCCAGCCACCCCAAGCCGCGAATTGGCCGTAGTTGGCTGAGGGTCGCGCGGTGGTCGCGCCGATGGGGGTCAGGACAAATTCGGTGCAGACCTCGGCATATGGCCTGCCGCTGGCCCCTTCGATCAAGGCGGCGAGGATGGCGTAGTTTTCGTTGTTGTAGAAATAGGTTGGGGATTGGAGCGCGCGGGATTCAACCTCCAGCAGGATATTGCCATGCACCGGGTCACCCGGACCGCGCCAGTTCCGCATGCGGCCCTGCGTGCCGTCCGGTGCGATACCCGCAGTATGGGTGACGAGATCAGTCAAACGCACCTTGGACAGGGGCCGCGCGACATCTGGCAGGTAGAGCCGCACGCGGTCATCCCAATCCAGCAGGTCTCGTTTGACCAGTTCCTGCACGCAGGCGGCGGTGATCGCCTTGCTGAGGCTGGCGATGTCGACGGGGACAACGGGGCCGCCTATGGCCTCTTCGGCGCGTACCTCTCCCTGATACGAGACGGCAATCTGCGCGGTTTCGATCCCGCGTGCGTTGGCCCAGTCCGTCAGCGAGGCCACGACGCGCTGCGCCACTTCGTCCGCGTGTGCGGGCCGTGTCAGGCCGAACATGAGGCTGGCGCAGGCCATGGCCAGAATAGCAAATGTCTTCATACCCAACCTCTTAGCACCATGGGCTGCAACGACTAATGCGGACAGCTCTTGTCAACCACGCTCAATTGATTCGCACTGGTTTGTTTGTCCTCGGCCATGGTGAAAATACGAATACAGATCATGGATTGTACCCATTTTTGCCACAATCAGCGGTTATCCTGCCCGCCTGAGGCAGAGATCCGGCCCACTGATGCGATGATCCAAGACATCGGGGGCAGCGATCACATTGAACGGACCAGCAAGGACGGAGCATCGTCATGGCAGAAGTATCCGAGCAGTTTCACCCGCAGGGCGCGGCCTTTGCCCCGCCCATCACTGAAGACTACGATTCCGAAACCGCAGCATTGGTACGGGCCTGTTTGTGCCCGCTGTTCGATGCGGCCACCGGATGGAAGGAGCTTTGCGAGCGGCTGGCCCGGCGCGGGTTCTTCATTGCGATCCGCGAGGGGCGTCTGGTTGTGCTGGACGTCAACAGCCGTCAACAGATTTGCACAGCACGTTACCTGGGCACCAACCTGCGCGACTTGTCTGCACGGCTGGGCCGACCGATGATCGTGGCCCGACGTGACCGGGTGGCAGCGGGCGAGTTTCTGGTCTGAGGACGCAGGTCAGGTGCTCTGACATCCGTAGCGCCCCACTGGCCCGTTTAACTCCCAAATTGGAGTAACCTAGCGCAGCTTCTGGACCACACCGGCCCCAATTCCAAAGGGTTTGGCCGAATATCGAAAACGTGCCCGAGGGCAGAGACCCTACGTCATGGGCAGTTCTTTGCAGCTTTTAGGAGCGCTCCATGACCTCAATCGTTTTGATCATCTCCGGCGCCGCAGTGTTCGCACTCATCCTCGCCACCGGGGTGCAGTGTAACCCCGTAGCCTCGGACAAATCGCGTCGCGATCCGACCCGCTGACGCTGCCATGTTCCTGCGAGCGGCTATGTGCTGCGCACTGATCCGTTGATGCGGCGCGTGATCTCTGACAGGCGGGTCCAGTGCTGGAGCGTTGCCGGCAGTGCGATGACGCCGTCTACAAAGTCCCAGGAATAGCTGATGACAGCGAAAATGGTCCCGGTACTGGCGTTGAGCGCCGTGGTCGCGTACCAGATGTTGAACAGGATCAGTGCCAAAAGCACGATGAAGATCGACCCGTAAAGCATTGCTTCACTGTCGGAAATCTGCACTTCAGCCCGACGCAGTCGCAACAGGTGTGCCGCCACGGGCCGTGCGGATCGGGTTTCAAGGATACCAACCTGTTGTTCCGTCTGATGGTTCAGCGCACTGTTCAACCGGTAGAACCGGCGGTGGAACAGCGCATAGATGCCCAGCGCGACCATTGTGGCCCCGATGGCCGCGAAGGACAGCAGCGGCGAGTAGAAGAACAGGATCGCGATGGCGATCACCAACTGCGTCACACCGGTCATGACCATTGGCGCGGTTTCTTCCAGAAAATCAACCAATTCGCGCCCCATGTTGAGGCGTGCATTGAGCTTTGATACGGGTAACTCCGCGCTGCGATTCACCTGTGTCTTGCCAAACTCCACCCGCATCGTGCCATAGGCACGGGTGTCATAGACCCGGCGCAAGACGCTGAGCGCGACCAGGGCCAGAAACAGCGCACCCAGCGACCAGAGTTGGGTCAGACTGCCGACCAGCAACCCGTCGATGGCAAACCCGATGAACAGCGGGATCAGGGCCATCAACGCGGTTTCGCCCAGCGTCATGGCCCAGGTCAGCATTACGCGCCCCGGAAAGGCACGCAGCAGGCCACCTATGGTCAGATCGCTGTCCCGCATCATCGTGCGTCAGTCCTGGTAGTACATCCGCACGCGCACCTTGCCCGCGTTCACGGATGCCTCGGCAAAACCCGGCATCGACTCTTCGCTTTGCACGCCCGTCGCGCCGATCCCTTCGAGCAGGCGTCCACCGCGATGGTTTACGTCGTAGTCGCCGTTTTCGTCGTGAAACAGGAAGGCGGCATAGGGTCCACCGGTGAGCGCCGGAAAGGTGATGCGCAGCCCGCCTTTTTTCGCCTGCGCCTCAGCATAATCGATGGCCAGGTTTTCATCGAGATTGTCGAAGCCTTTGGCGCTGTCGAAGACCAGCACAACGATCTTACCTTTGTTATTGCGGATGTTGTCGATGGTCAGGGTCAGGCCCTGCGCCACCGCCGCTCCTCCGAGGAACAGAAAAACGGCAAACGTTGAAATTGCGGTTTTGAAACGGGTCATGCAACCTCCTGTGACTGTGTGTTTGGTTTGGGACGAGGCTTAAACGCCGCGCGGGCGTCTTCGCAAATGGCAATCAGCACGGGGACGAGCAGCAGCATCAGCGCAGTGCCGAACAACTCGCCAAAGGCCAGCGAGACCGCTGCGGGGATCAGGTATTGCGCCTGTTCCGAGGTTTCGGTCAGCAATGGGGTGAGGCCGATGACTGTGGTTGCGGTGGTGAGGAAGATCGCCTTGAACCGGCTGATGCCTGCATCCTCGATGGCGCTGGCGACGCTTTGTCCATCCGCGCGCGCCTGATTGTAGCGGGTGATCATGACAAGGCTGTCGTTCACGATAACGCCCGTCAGGGCCAGCATGCCAAAGAAGGACAGGATCGACAGGGGCAGGCCCATGATCAGATGTCCCACCGATGCCGCGACAAACCCAAACGGCACGATGGCGAGGATCACGAAAGGTTGCCAGTAGCTTTTCAGTGGGACGGCCATCAGCACATAGATCAGCACCGCCGCCAAAATCAGCGCGCGACGCATGCCGCCCTGAATTTCGCCCATTTCCTCCAGCTCTCCGCCCGCTACGACGCGCACGTCCGGGTAGGTCTGGGCCAAGTTGGGCACAAGGGTCTCGAACACGGCCTGCCCCACCTCTTCGGGTGCGACAATCCCCCGGTCGATGGTGGCGGACACAACGTTCATTCGCTGTCCGTCACGCCGGTCAATGGCGCCAGCGGCATACAGGCTGTCAATCTCAGCCACGATCAGCAGCGGCACCCAATTGCCGGTGGTGCTGCGCAGCCGGGCCTGCATCAGGTCGTCAATCGTATCACGCGCGGCGTCCGCGTTCAGAACCAGCACCCGGATTTCCGACCCATCGCGGCGAATTCGTGTGACCTCGGACCCGCCAAAGGCGTGCCCGATCTGCGAGGCGAGCGTTTCTGCGGTGAAGCCCAACGTGCGCGCCTCGGGCTTCAGGCGAAGGCGCAGTTCGGGCTGTCCGCCTGCTAGCGTGTCACGCACATTTGCCACCCCTTCAAGGCCAAGGAGGAAGTCGCGCATCTCTTCACTTGCAGCTGCCAGCCGTTGGGCGTCTCGCGAGAACAGTCTGATTTGAAACCCTCCAGCCAAGGCTTCGGACCCGGTGATTTCCCATTCGGTCGCGCCCTCGACCGCGCCGACGCGCTCACGCCATTGCCGCACCACGTCCAGAACGGGCACATCCGGACGGTCAGCGACCGGCAGCAGTTCCGCAAACATCTGCCCGCCCGAGCCGTCCATGATGGTGAAAAAGCTCTCGATAGGGGCGCGATCCATGCCTGCGGCAAGGCGAAGTTCCTCGTTCAGAGCGCGACCCTCGGCCTCGATCCGGTCCATGTTGGCGCGTGTCAGGGAAAAGGGCGCTCGGGCATCCATTTCCAGGTTCACGGTGATGATCTGACCGGGCACGTCCGGGAAGAACACGGTCTGCATCTTGCCCTTTACCATCAATCCCACGCCCAGTGATGCAGCGGCCAGAAACAGGATCACGGCGGCATAGCGGTGATGAATCGCCGCGCGCAGCAGGGGTTGATAGAGCCTGTCGCGCACCCAGGACAACCCGCCCTGCGCGCCGGACTGGATCGCCGCCCAAACCCGTGCAGGGCCTTTGCGCGGACCCTGATGAATACGGATATGGGCCAGATGCGCGGGCAGGATGAGTTTGCTTTCGATGAGAGAGAAGATCAGCGCGAGGATCACGATGCCCGAAAACCCGGCCAGCACCTTGCCCAGCGGGTTGTCGATCAGCAGCATCGGGTAAAAGGCCGCAATCGTCGTCAGCACGCCAAACACGGTGGCCACGGCCACGCGGTCCACGCCGCGTTCTGTGGCTGCGATGGGGTCACCGCCCTTGCGCCGTTCCTCGAACACGCTTTCGCCGACGACCACGGCGTCATCGACCAGAATGCCAAGCGCGATGATGAGGCCGAACGTGGTTACGTCATTGAGTGAATAGTCCACCCAACTGGACCCGGACACGGCGATGGCCCCCATGACTGCCACGGGGATGCCCATGGCCACCCAAAAGGCCAAGCGCACATTCAGGAACAACGAGAGCATCAACAGGACCAGCACCAACCCCTGCACCCCGTTGGATTGCAGCAACGCCAGACGGTCCGCGATATAACCTGCACTGTCACCCCAGACGCTGGCCCGGATCGTTGTCGGCAGTTGCGGTTCGAACTCTTCAACCGTGCGGCGCACGACCTCGCTGATTTCCAGCAGGTTTTCCTTTTGCCCGACCAGAACCTCCATCCCAATGGTGGGCGCGCCGTTGAAGCGGAACTGGTAGTCGCCTTCCTGAAACCCATCCTCGACCGTCGCAATGTCTCCCAGCAGAACATGTGCGCCGCCGGAGCGCTCGATCACGGGAATGGCCGCGTATTCAGGGGCATAGCGGGCGCGGTTGTCTGCGCGCAAGTGGATCGTGCCACCGTCGGTGCGCAATTCACCCGCCTGAAAGGTCAGCGAATTCGCCTGTATCGTTGCCGTAACATCCGCGACCGTCAACCCGTATTGGCGAAGGCGTTGAGGGTCGACCTCGACCCGCAGTTCGGGCGGGACGAGGCCCCAGACCTGCAACCGGGACAGTTCGGGCTGGGCCAAAAGGTCTTCGCGCAGGCGACGGCCCAGTGTGCGCAGCGTGGCAGAGTCCGCATCGCCATAAAGGTTCACGTAGAGCGCCGGGAAGTCATAGCCCGCCGCCTGAATGACAGGTTTGCGGGCGCGGTCGGGCAGGTCCGTCAGCCCGTCGATGCGAATGCGCACGCGGTCCAGCACGTCCTGCAGGTCCTCGCCCCCGGCCCGGCGAACAGAGATGGACGCAAACCCCTTGCCCGATTTCGATGTGACACTGCGCACGCCTTCGATCCCCTCCAGCGATTGTTCGATTTTCTGCGTTACCAGTTCGTCCACCTGCGCGGCGGTGGCGCCAGGGTATTCCACCGTGATTTCCACGCTTTCCGGCGGCACACGCGGGAACCCTTCGATCCGGATGGAGAACAGCGTTTGCACCCCCAGGAACAGGATAAGCAGCATCATCAGGTTGGCGGCAACGGGATTGCGGATGAACCAGCCGGTCAGGGCGTGCATGGTTTAGTCCTCTGCCACTTGGGGTGTGACGCGCTGCGCGGGCAGGAAGGCGGCGAGCGGGGTTTTCACGATCTGCAGGGGTCCGTCACCCTCTGGAGCGGCGATGGTGATCGTGTCACCAGCGCGGAACAAGATCTCGGGCTCGAGACGTTGCAAGAGGTTATCGCTGTCCACGACCCAGATGAAACCCGCGCGGGTCAGTGCGGATTCCGGCAGAGTCAGCGTGTTGGCAATGGGCCGCCCGGCGAAGGTCACGCGCAGGAAATCGCCAGACAGGACGGCTTCGCCGGGGTCTGTCACCTCCAGATACACACGCATCTGCCGGGTTTCGGGGTCCAGGAAGCCACCACCATGCCGGATTTTTGCGTGCCCCAGCGCCCGTCCATCGCGGTGGAACAATTGCGCGGTGCCCCCGGCGATGGGGTGTTCCAGCAACGCCCAGTTTTGCGGGCTGAGAGAAACCTCCATCTCGAACCGGCTGTCATCGGAGAGACGCAGCAACGGCTCGCCTGTGCTGACGGTCTGACCCAGGCTGGCCAGCCGCCGCGTCACAAAGCCGGAATAAGGCGCACGCACCTCGGTATCGGCCAATTGACGTTTGGCCGCGGCTAGTTGCGTTTGGGCCGAGGTCAGCCCGCGCTCCGCGATCCGAAGCTGCGGCACGTAAAGCGCAAGGTCATTCGGGGCCTCTACCCCGTCGCGGTCAAACTGACGGCGGGCGACGGTGGTCTGGTTCTGCGCGCGCAGCAGGGTCAACCGCGCCTCTTCCACAGCGAGTTCGGCGGTGGCAACCGTCATCTCGTGCTGGGTACGCTGGATTTCCATGAAAACGGTACCTTCATCCACCCGCGACCCGGCCAATGCGGCGTCATGCACAGCGGTGATACGACCCGAGACGGCGGCCCGGATTTCGGTGTCCCAGCGGGGGCGCAGTTCGGCAAACACCGAAACCTGCGCGCGGGCTTCTGCCCTGTTCACGGTGACAACGGACACGGTGGGGGCTGATGGCCTCGTCGACCGTTCGGTAACGTTGGCAGTGTCTTCGACCTCCCACAGCAGCATGACGACAGCCAGCAGGATCAGAATGGCGAGCGTGATCCAGGGCCAGCGCCGTGGCGGTTTGGTCTGATCTTCCTCCATCTCCCCTCCTTTGGCCTGCGAATCGCAGGTGGTACTTGTGCCGGGTTGGGAGTTCAGTTAATAATGAACGAACGTTCGTTCAAGTAAGAAACCGCAAGATGCAACCACCAACCAAGCGCGATCAGGCCAACGCCAAACGCCGCCGCCAGATATTGGAAGCGGCGGTGATGGGGTTCGTGGAAAACGGGTATCACCAAACGGGCATGCGGGATATCGCTGCGCGGGCCGGGGTAAGTACTGGCAACCTGTACAACCACTTCTCCAGCAAAACCGACATGCTGGCTGAAATCGCGGAAATCGAACGTGCGGATATAGCTCCGTTTCTGGAGATGCTGCAAAGGGACGATCCCGCACCAGTGGTTTTGGATGCATTTGCAAAGGCTTACACGCGACACCTGTCCGATCCAGTGACACTGATCTTATCGTTGGAGATCACCAGCGAAGCCATCCGACAGACTGATATCGCAAACCTTTTCACCGACAGCCGCAACGCCATGATCGCTGCCCTGTCCGGCCTGATCGAACGCGGCGTGCAGGAGGGTCAGATGCGTCAGATGCCGGACACCAGTGAAACCGCGCATCTGATCCTGGAGATGATGGAAGGCACAGCCTTCCGCCACGGGATCGAGGGGCACAAGCTGAAACCGCTACTGACGACGCAGACGGCGTTCATCCGCGCGGCATTGGTTGTGAGTTAGCTACTTGTTCCGATGCCGCCGCAATGCGCTTTGGATGGCCACCAGTTGCGCGTCCCGTTCTGCTGACAGGTCACCGTTTGCACGCCCATCGGCAGCATCCCCTGCCCCGGTCACAAGCTGGGCGATCACCTCATCCGTCAGATACGGCCTGCCCAGATCGTCCCACCAGCCATTGAACGTGGCACGGAAATGGTCGCAAAATCCTTGCAACCCAGCCTCGCCCGCGCCGAGGTGGAACAGCATCGTTGGCCCCATCGCGGCCCAGCGCAGGCCCGGACCGGCCCACATCGCCTTGTCCACATCCTCCACGCTGGCAACACCTTCGCTGACCAGATGCACCGCCTCGCGCCAGACGGCGGCCTGCAAACGGTTGGCCACGTGCCCCGCCATACCTTTGTTCAGGCGGATTGTGACTTTGCCAATGTCTTCGTAAAACGCGCGTGCCTGCTGCATCGCCTGTTCATCCGTTTCTGCCCCAGCAGTCATTTCGACCAGCGGGATCAGATGCGGCGGGTTGAACGGATGACCGAGGATGAAACGCGTGGGGTCGTTGAACCCCTCTGCAATTGCCTCCCAGGTCAGGCCGGACGTAGAACTCGACAGAATGGTTTCTGGCGCAAGAACCGGTTCGATCTCGGCAATAAGTTGGTGTTTGAGCTCTACCCTCTCAGGCACGTTTTCCTGAATGAATTCTGCACCCTGCGCGGCATCCTTCGCATCCGAGTGGAAGGTGACACGCGTCGGATCACCCCGGTCGACCAGCCCCATCTGCACCAGCGCAGGCCAGGCGGTATCGACATAGGCCCGAACGCGATCAGGCGCGCCCGGGTCCGGGTCATAGACCGCGACGGATCGGCCAGCGGCAAGGAACAGCGCAGTCCAACTGGCCCCGATGACGCCTGCTCCCAGAACGGCGGTGTGTGAGATATCCGACATCAGAATAACCCCGGTTGCAGAGGGGAGCCCGCGGTCAGGCCCCCGTCTATTGTGAACAGCTGGCCTGTCGCAAACCCGGCCTCGTCCGAGGCCAGCCATACGGCCATCGCGGCGATATCCCTTGGCTGACCAAACCGACGCACAGGGTGGCGGCTGACCGCATCCAGACGGGCAGCAACGGGATCACGTGCCAAATCAAGCCCCGCTTCCAGCATCCCGGTTTCAATCCAGCCCGGACAGATGGCGTTGCAGCGGATTTGCGGCCCATGATCCACCGCAATAGAGCGGGTCAGCCCATGCACAAACGCCTTGGATGCATTGTACAGCGCCATGGACGGGTCAGGGTATTGGCCCGAAATGGAACCGATATTGATGATCGCCCCACCCGCACGCATCTGCGGGATAAGGGCGCGGCAACAATTGAACACCCCCCGCGCGTTGACACCCATAACAAGGTCCCAATCAGCGTCTGTGCTGTCCGGCACGGTCTTTTCGATCTGCACGCCCGCGTTGTTGACCAAAATGTCCAGCGTGCCCACCGCCGCGGCCATAGCCGCAACGGAGTCGGGATCGGCCACGTCCACGCTGTGCCAAGCTACGGTATCCGGCAGGCCCTGTGGCCGCGGACCCCGCCCGCAGGTTACAACACTTGCGCCGTCGGCCAGAAACGCCTCGACAATTCCCCGTCCGATGCCCTGCCGCCCACCCGTGACCAGTGCATGTTTCGCCTGTAATCGCATCAGAACCTCACCTGATCACCGCCCTTGAGCCCCAGCCGGTCACGCGCTTCCGCAGGTGTCGCGATGCGGTGGCCCAGGTTTTCAACGATTGTGCGGATTTTCCGCACCTGATCCGCGTTGGACCGCGCTTTTTCACGAGGCCCGATATACAGACTGTCCTCCAGCCCGACCCTCACGTTGCCCCCCAATAGTGCGGATTGCGTGACAAACGGCATCTGGTGGCGTCCTGCGGCCAATACGGACCATTCGTAATCATCGCCAAACAGCCGGTCGGCAATCGTGTGCATGTGCATCAGGTTGTCCAGGTCCGCGCCCACCCCGCCCAGAATGCCAAACACCATCTGAATGAAAAACGACGGTTTGACCCAGCCCTGATCGATCACCCAGGCCAGATTGTAGAGATGACCAAGGTCATAGCATTCGAATTCGAACCGCGTGCCTTGACCCTCGCCCAGCTCTTTCATCGCGAATTCGATGTCCGCAAAGGTATTGCGGAAGATGAAGTCGCGGGTCATGTCCAGAAACTCGGGCTCCCAGTCATGCTGCCAGCTGTCGTATTTGTTGAGCATTGGGAAGATGCCGAAATTCAGGCTGCCCATGTTCATGCTGGCCATCTCGGGAGAAGCAACAAGCGCCGCGCGCAACCGTTCTTCGCGTGTCATGCCCAGACCCCCACCGGTCGAGACATTCATGACCGCGTCCGTGGCCTGTTTGATCCGGGGCAGAAACTGCATGAACAGATCAGGGTCCGGGTCCGGTTTGCCGTTTTCCGGGTTGCGCGCGTGCAGATGGATGATCGCAGCCCCAGCCTCGGCCGCTTCGATACTGGCCTCGGCAATTTGCGACGGCGTGATCGGCAGATGTTCGGACATGGTCGGGGTATGGATACCGCCCGTGGGCGCACAGGTAATGATGACGGGTTTTGACATGGTTTCTCTCGCAGCGCGTTACAGCCGCATCTGCTGAACTTGCGCGCTGAGCCCGCCGTCCAGCACCCAAAGCTGGCCAGAGGCATAGCGCGCCTCGTCACTGGCCAGCCAGTTCACAAGGTTTGCGATGTCTTCAGGCGTGCCATAAGTCCGCATCGGATGCACATCACGGACGGCCTGTTGAAGCTGATCAATGGACTTACCGCCCCCGCCGGACCCGTCGCCGGTGAAAAAGCTCTGCAACATGGGCGTGTCCACATATCCGGGGCAGATGGCGTTCACCCGAATGCCCTCGGGACCATGATCGCAGGCCATCGCGCGGGTCAGTGCGTGAACCGCACCCTTGGTCGCGCAGTAGGCCGCAAGGCCCGGATCGGCAATAAACCCGTCATAAGAGCCAAAATTGATGATCGACGCCGTAGTGCCGTCCACAGCGGCGTTGCGCATCAAGGGCAGAGCATGTTTCGAGGTCAGGAAAGTGCCAGTCACGTTGACCGCGAAGGACCGGTTCCATTCCTCCAGCGTGGTCTCTTCGATGGTCTTCTCGATCTCGATCCCGGCTGCGTTTACAAGGATGTCGAGCTTGCCAGCCTCCGTGCCCACGTTCTCCATCACAGCAATGACGTTTGTCTCATCGGCCACGTCGAGGGTCACAAAGCGAGAAGGAACGTCAGGACCGCCGAGCGACCCGCCCGCATCCAGGTCCGCCACGTAAACCACCGCGCCTTCGCGCTCGAACCGGTCCACGATCGCGCGCCCAATTCCACCGCGTCCGCCGGTGACCAGCGCGGTTTTTCCACTCAGCATCATAGCTTTACCACCCCCCCATCCATCCGACGAACGCGAAGTCCTGACGCCGAAAACAGGTTGCCGTCAAAACGTTCTTCCGCTTCGCCGAAGTAGCACAACGGCTGGTCGCCGTACCAAAGTGCGAAGACATGGTTTTCGTCAGAGTTGTTGGACGAGTTGAACACCAGCCACGGCATTCCGTCCTGAATGACCAGCGAAAGCGCTTGGTCGCCCCAGGCCTGTCGAAGCAGAAGTCTGGAATACAGATCCCGCCACCCTGCCTTTTCAAGCTCTTGAAGCACGTCATAGGCTTGTTTCGCATGAGCAGGAGCACTTTGTATGTCCCGCTCAAGATCTTTGTGTCGGTTGTACTGATGCCGCTCGGAGTACCAGTCACCAACTCGTACCGCCTGCCACTCCGAATAGTATATATCGTTAAAGAGGTTAGGTGACGCTGCGACGACGACCGGGTCCATCTGCAAAGCGAGAAGACGTTTCACCGCGTCACGCAATAGTCCAACAAAGCGATTCAACTCAGGCCCTTCGAACGCATCCCATGCGGGCGGACGATATTCGACTTGTTGCTGCAATGTGCCAAGTGTTTCTGCACGGTCTTGCGGTATCTTGACCGAAATCCCCTGGTGGGTGGTGCGCAAAGCTCCCGTAATCTCGCTCAGGCTGGGAATTCTGTTGTACAAGCTGAAGGTGAGGTATTCAGCCACCTGCGCGGGGTCAAACACAGCGCCGTCCAACTCTTTGGGTGGCCCCAGGATTCGCCTCACAAGGGAAACGCCAAACGCGTTGCACATCAACGCAAGGGCAGCTTCACACGCGTCCGGCGCATGTTGGGTAGGCAGAAGCAAGAGGTTGAGTACTGCCTTAACCGCGCGCGTGTCGGACAACCCGATGCGATGGGTCTGATTTTCTACGAGGCCGGTCCAATTGATTTCCATCAGTGAGCCTTGCATCCCGCTGCCGTCAATTCGCGGCAAAAGGCTTGGTTCAATATGCGACAGCCAGTCTGACAGAGTCCGGTCTTCGTTAAGGTCCTCGCGTACATGGCGCCGGGTGATTTCTGCGGCATCATTTCGATTTGGAAAGGCCAAAGCCACGAGGTCCGCGCCGAAATCCACGCTGTGCAGCATCAGTCGGTGGCGAATACCAGGCACGACAGCCTTGGAGCTGTCAATGAACTCGTGAATTTCGAGATCGTGCTGCCAGCGTGCCCCGCCACTGGATTTCGCATGTTGGTAGGGTCTCATTTGATCACCGCTTCGTAAGCATCCAGAACCAGCCCATGAAAGTGATGCACCGCATGTTCCGATTTGCCGGACCCCTCCGGGTCATTCACGATCTGGCCCTGGGTGAAGGCCGGCGTACTCATGCCCCGCTGGACGCTTTCGACCAGCCCGATGTCCTCAACCTGCAGCACCTCGTCCAGATACCGGATCGCGTCCAGTTCCATGGCGTCCGGTTCCGGTGTTTCCAGAAAGAAATCATACGTTTCCAGCGTCCTGTCCGGACCCACCGGAATGATGTTCAGCACGATCATCGACGACCGACCCGGATACCGCATCAAGCAGGTCGTTGGCCACAGCCACCAGACCGCGTGTGTACGCACCGTTGCGTTCGACACGTCATAGGCTGAATTCGCCCCCTGCCCCGCATCCGCCATGTGGCTGGAATAGATGCCATGGGTCGTGACCTTGTACGTGTCCATATCGACAAGGTCACAGAAATCCTTGTGCGCGGTCGGACAGTGATAACATTCCAGAAAATTGTCGACGACGTTTTTCCAGTTCGACTTGATGTCATAGGTCAGACGATGCCCGAAGGTCAGATGTTCGATGTCGGGCGCCCAATGGCGGATCTCGGTTTCCAGATCACCGGATTGGCTGGACAAGGGGGCAGCATCCGGGTCCAGGTTGACGAAGATGAAGCCACAGAACACCTCGACCTGCACTTGGTCCAAGCAAATGTCCTGCGGTGCAAAGTCGGGCAGGTTTTCGGTATGCGGCGCGCGGATCAACTGGCCGTCCAGTCGGTAAACCCAGGCATGGTAGGGGCACATGATGCGCGATGTTTCCCCCTCTCCGCTCAGCAATTCGTGGGCGCGGTGTTTGCAGACGTTGTAGAAGGCGCGCAATCCACCCTCCCGGTCACGCACAATGGCAATGGCGTGGCCTGCGATTTCAGCCGTCATATATGACCCAGGCGCGCGCAGCTTTTCCACGTGGCAGACCCATTGCCAGGTTTTTGCGAGGATCGCGGTCTGATCCGCCTGGTACCAGTTCGGCGCGACGTATGCTTCTTTCCTCAGCGAAAGGGACCGCGAAGGGTCCGCATGGTACCCCGAGCGGATGGCCGCGACGTCGGATGCGGAGAGGCTGGTCATCTGGATATCCTTTGCGCAGCGTGCCCGTGTGCGAGAACAGGATGGCGCAAAGCGACCGGGCATGGCTGTGCGTTATTCGCCACGTTATTTGCGATTTTCGCCATCCTGGGATGTGGGGTGCATTGGCCAGGCGCGGAATTCAAAAGGAATACGGCCCTCGATCCGGTCGCGGCTGGGGGCCAAACCAAACCGCGCCCGATACGCGCGGCTGAAATGCACCTGCCCGACAAAACCGCTGGCATGGGCGATTTCAGCCATGGACAAGTTCGTTTGCGTGACCAGCCCCCGCGCCCGGTCCAGACGAATGTCCCGATAGTACTGCACCGGTGTTTTACGGACATATTGCGAAAACAGGCGGTTGAGCTGTCGATGCGAACATTTCAGGGACTGACAGAGCGTGGCGATGGCAATCGGCGTTTCCAGATTTTTTTCCATCAGCTTGATCGCATGGCGCACTGTGTCCGGCACGGTCACACCCAGCGGCTCTGCCTCCTGGGGGTTTTGCGGCGCGGTGTGGTCCCGCAGGCCCGGTGCAAAGATGTAGCGTGCCGCATCATTGGCAAGCGCCGGTCCATGAACCGCGTGCAGGATGTGCAGCGCAAATTCGGTGGCCGCCACGCCGCCGCTGCAGGTCAAACGCTGCCGATCAAACACCCACAGCGTTTCGCTCACCTCTACATCGGGAAACAGCTCCTGAAACGCGTCGATGTGCTCGTAATGAACGGTGGCGCGATGCCCGTTCAGCAGGCCGGCGAAAGCCAGAATGAACGCCCCGGTGTCGAGCGCACCCAAGGTCGCCCCTCGCAGGCCGGCTTGTCGAAGCGCGGCCTTTATTGCGGGCGTGACATGCGCTTCGGGCTGCCAACTGGAGGACACGATGAGGAAATCCGGTGCTATGTCCTTGGATGAGGTCAACGGCTGCGTGTCGATGCTCGCACCATTGCTGGCTCGAACCGGACCGCCGCGTTCCGACAGGAACGCCCAATGAAACAGGGGGCTTCCACGCAGATAGTTCGCTGCACGGAACGGATCAACAAATCCCATCGTAGCCGACAGGTTGAAATCAGGTGTGACGATGATGTCGATACGCTTGGCAGGGTACGGGGAGTCTGGCATGCAGAACCGTCAGGATTGGGCACGATGACCAATTCTGCACAATCAACGGCGGAAATGCAAAAGGGCGGCGCAATGCGGATAAGTCCTGCAGGCTGTGCGCGGCCGCCCTCTGGTTTGTCCGCTAGAGAACCTGCGCAAACAGCTCCCGCACATTTTCCTCGGTCAGCGTGACCGGGTTGCCGCCGCAACTTGGATCGCTCAGCGCGCCTGCGACCAACCGGTCCACGTCCGGATCGGTCACGCCCAGTCCCGACAGCCGTTCGGGAATACCGAAGGAACCGTTGAATTCGTCGACAAAGGCGCAGAAGCCGTCAAAACCGCCGGAAACCCCCAGGTAGCCTGCGACGGCGTCAAACCGTTCACGTATCTCCGGCGCATTCAGCCGCAGCACCGCAGGCATGCAAACGGCGTTCGTGGTGCCGTGATGCGTGTGATGCATCGCCCCAACCGGATGGCTGAGCGCATGGATCGCCCCCAACCCTTTCTGAAATGCCGTTGCGCCCATCATTGCCGCTGACATCATATGCGCACGAGCCGTCAGATCGCCCGGATCCGCGTAGGCGCGTGGCAGGTTCTCGATCACCAACCGCATGCCTTCAACCGCGATACCCTGGCTCATCGGGTGATAGTACGGGGACGAAAACGCCTCTACACAATGGGCAAAGGCGTCCAGCCCCGTGCCCGCGGTGATTGCCGCTGGCATGCCGACGGTCAGCTCCGGATCGCAGATCACCACGCTGGGCAGCACCTTGGGGTGGAAGATGATCTTCTTCTCTGCCGTCTTTGAGTTCGTGATGACGCTGGCACGCCCCACTTCAGACCCCGTGCCAGCCGTCGTTGGCACAGCCACGATCGGCGCAATCGCGTCCGCATCCGCGCGGGTCCACCAATCGCCAATATCCTCAAAATCCCAGACAGGCCGCGACTGCCCGGTCATGAAGGCCACCATTTTCGCCAGGTCCAGCCCCGAGCCACCACCAAAGGCGATGACCCCATCATGCCCGCCCGCCTTGTAGGCGGCGACGCCTGCCTCCAGGTTGACCTCGTTCGGGTTCGGATCGACATCCGCGAACGCTGCGCAGCCTAGGCCAGCAGCCTCCATAATGTCCAGTGTCTGCGTTGTCACCGGCAGATCGGCCAGCCCCCGGTCCGTGACCAGCAAGGGACGGGTGATGCCCGCCTGCGCACAGGCCTCGGCCAGTTCCTGAATACGGCCTGCGCCGAACTTGATCGCGGTCGGGTAAGACCAGTTTCCAACAAGGTTCATGTCGTGACCTTCTTCAAATGGTAGGATTTGGGGCGTGTCAGGTTGTGATAGCCGATGACCGACAATCCGCCGCCACGCCCGGTGGTCTTGCAACCCGTCCAACACAGGCCGGGGTCGAGGTAATCCGCGCGGTTCAAAAACACGGTTCCGGTTTCGATCCGGTCGCCCACACGTTCCGCACGCGCGACGTCGCGGGTCCAAAGGCTGGCGGTCAGGCCGAATTCACTGTCATTCATCAGCGAGATGGCCTCTTCATCGTCTTTCACGGGCATGATGCCAACCACCGGCCCAAAGCTCTCGTCGCGCATGACCCGCATCTCGTGGGTCACGCCTGTCAGGATTTGCGGGCTGAGATACGCGCCGCCATCATCCTCGGCAAACGTTTCAATATGGGCGGTCGCGCCCTCGGCCACAGATTCGGCGATTTGCGCGCGCACTTCGTCGGCAAAGCGGACGTTGGCCATGGGGCCCAGCGTTGTCTCCGGGTCCAGCGGATTGCCCAGTTTGTAGCCCTTCACGATGGCAACCGCCTTTTCCAGAAAGGCGTCAAACAGGCTCTCATGCACGTAAATCCGTTCGATCCCGCAGCAGCATTGCCCGGAATTGAACATCGCCCCGTCGATCAGCGTGTCTACCGCCGCATCCAGGTCGGCATCCTCCATGACATAACCGGGATCCTTGCCGCCCAGCTCCGTTCCGACACCCGTGAAAGTACCCGCAGCCGCACGTTCCATCGCCGCGCCGCCGCCGACGGAGCCGGTGAAATTGATGAAATCAAACGCATTCCCGGCGATCAGGTCTGAGGTCACATCGTGATCCAGGAAGACGTTCTGAAACACCGCCTCGGGAATACCCGCGCTGTGAAACGCCTCGGCCATGCGCTCACCGACCAGCAGGGTTTGTGTCGCATGTTTCAACACCACCGCGTTCCCGGCAATCAGCGCAGGGGCCACCGTGTTGATTGCCGTCATGTAGGGATAGTTCCAAGGCGCAACCACAAACACCGCCCCGTGTGGCACCCGTTTGATCAGGCGGCGGAACGTATCGTCCTCGCCCACCTCGATCGGGGCCAACGCGTCCACAGCAATGTCCGCCATATGACTGGCGCGTTCATCAAACCCGCCAAATTCCCCGCCATAGCGCACCGGACGACCCATCATATGCGCCAGTTCCGGCACGATCTGGTCGTTCATTGCGCCAACCGCCGCCACGCCCGCGCGCACCAGGTCAATCCGCTCCTGCAACGGCCGCGCCGCCCAATCCGCCTGCGCCGCACGCGCCGCTGCCACCGCCGACCGCGCAGCGTCCAGCGTCAGCGCCGACCGCTCTGCATATATTGACCCGTCAATGGGAGAGATACAGGTGAGTGTTTTGCTCATGTTCATTCTCGACATCAAAGGGGGGCGTACCCCCTGCTTCATTGTTCCCGAAATACTCCGGGGGGACGCCCGCAGGGCGTTGGGGGCAGCGCCCCCGTCCGACCCTTTCAGGCCTTCTCGAACCCGCGTGCGATCTCGTAATCCGTGACCACGCGGTTGAATTCCTCGATCTCCCACTCGGCGGCACGAGCATAATGCGTCACTGTCTCTTCCCCAAATGCCTCGCGCAGCATGTCTGATCCCACCAACGCCTCTCGCGCATCACGTAAAGTCCTGGGAATATGGTGTTTTTCATCATCGGCGTAAGCGTCCCCGGCATAGGCCTCGGGCAGATCCAGTTCTTCCTCAATTCCCTTCATGCCCGCCGCCAGCATCGCCGCCAGCGCCAGATAGGGGTTCATGTCCGACCCCGGTGTGCGACATTCCACGCGCACGCCTTTGGTGCCGTCGCCGCACAGGCGGAACGCAGCGGTGCGGTTGTCCACGGACCAGACCGTCTGTGTCGGGGCAAAGCTGCCCTTGGCAAAGCGTTTGTAGCTGTTGATGTAAGGGGCCAGGAACACCGTGATGTCTGGTGCATAGCGGATCAACCCCGCCAGATAGTGATCCATCAGTCTGGATTTCCCCAGCGGCGCGTCTGGATCATAAAACGCGTTTGCCCCGTCCTTCCACAGCGACTGATGCACATGGGCAGCGGACCCGACCCGGTCGTGGTGCCATTTCGGCAGGAACGTCGCGGCATAGCCCTGTTGATGCGCGATTTCCTTAACCCCGTGTTTGGCCAGCGTATGGTGATCCGCCGTGGCCAACGCATCCGCGTAGCGAATGTTCAGCTCTTCCTGTCCGGCCTCGGCTTCACCCTTGGTGCCCTCAACCGGGATGCCCATGGCGCGCAGGTGATTGCGGATGGGACGCATCACCGGCTCTTCCTTCGAGGTCTGGAAGATGTGGTAGTCTTCGTTGTAGTTCGAAATCGTTTTAAGGTCGCGAAAGCCCCCGGCAGTAATCTCGTCATGGGTGCCCTTAAACAGGAAAAACTCCAGCTCGGTCGCCATGATCGGGGTCAGCCCCTTGGCCGCGAGCCGCGCAATCTGTGCCTTCAGCACTTCGCGCGGGGCAAAGGGGACTGGCGCGTGCGTGTTGTGGTCCAGCACGTCACACAGACACATCGCCGTCCCATCCAGCCATGGCACCGGGCGCAGCGTGGTCAGGTCGGGTTTCATGATGTAGTCGCCATACCCCCGCTCCCACGAGGTGGAGGCATAGCCGTCCGGCGTCGCCATCTCCAGATCCGTGGCCAGCAGGTAGTTGCAGCAATGGGTTTCATCCTCGGCGATGTCCAGAAACGCCTCGGCATGGAACCGTTTGCCCATCAGGCGGCCCTGCATGTCGACGATGCAGGTCAGCACGGTATCAATCTCTCCGGCGCTGATCCGCTGGCGCAGATCGTCAAACGACAAAGGTGCGGTCATATCTGTGTTCCCCTCATGGCCGGGCCCCTGCCCCGGCGCGTGTGTTTAGCTGACGCCATCGGTTTCATCGGTTTCCAGATCCATCACCAGTCGCGTTTCCAGGATTTGCCCGCTGCGATAGAGCAGCGGATAGGCCACCGACGCGATGTGCCCGTGCAGATCACGCATGGCGCGGAGTGTTTCCAGGTGCAGGTCCGAGGTCTGGAAGCTTTCGGTCGTGCCCAGTTCCAGCCGCCGCAGATGCGCCTTGCGGCTGGCGCTTTCGCTGCGCTTCACCTCGGCCTTGTCCAGCACCAGCCGACGCGCGCATTCCACGTCATCGACCAGCAGCACGTGCCGGGCCAGCGCGAAACTTTTGAGGATATCGCCATGCAACCCTGCCAGTTCAGCCCACCCCGCCGTCGAAAAATGCGCGCTTTCATTGTGCTTGCGCTGGATGATCCGTGAAAAACGGTCGGTCATGATGTCACCTGCGGCCTCCAGCCGGATGGCATATTCGACCAACCCCCGCGCGGCGCGGGTTTCCTGTTCGCTCATCTTGCCATGGGGCATCCGGGCGACGAATTTGCGGATATCGTTCAGCTGATCGTTGACTTGCTCATCCTGCGCCCAAAGCGCATCGCGCGCAGGCCGGTCGTCGCGCTCATAAAGGTCGAGGATCGGGCGGAACATGCGTTCGACCTGCGTGACCATCTGCAACAGTTCCTGCCGGACCGAGGACATCGCTACCCCGACCCGTGCATCACCGGTCGTGGCCAATGGGCTGATCGGCTGTTTGAGGAACTCCAGCGGATCATTCGGTGTTTCGGGTTCCGGCAACAGCAACGCGAAGGGGCGTTCGATCCGAGTGCAAAGGCCAACGAAAAGCAGGGCAACCGTTGCGTTGAACGCGATGTGGGCCAGCACCAGCGATTGCCCCGCATTGGGTGACGTGAACAGCGTGGCGGCATCGGTCAGGTTCACTGCAAACAAGGCCAGCGCCGCCATGGACCCGCGCAAGACGGCGTTTGCCACCGGAATGCGTCGCGCGGCAACAGGCAGGTCACGGGTCAGCCAGATCGGGATCAGCGCACTGCCCAGGTTCGCGCCCAGTACCAGCGAAAGGCCCGCGCTCAGCGGCAGAACATCGACCTGCACCAGTGTCACGCACATCAAGATCGCCGCGACAGAGGAATGCATCGCAAAGGCCAGCACTGCGCCGACGATGAAGGCCGTCACGTAGTCCTGCGCCAGGAACCCCGAAACAGCCGGCAGAAAGGCGCTGTTCTGGATGGGGGCCACGGCCTCGCGCAGGAATTGCAGCGACATCAGGATGAACGCGATGCCCAGGATGATCCGCCCGATCAGGCGCATATTGGCGCGCGCAGCCTTCAGGTACAGCCAGCCGCCAATCGCCAGCAGCACAGGCATGAGCCAACTGAGGTCGATGGTCAGAACCTGCACGACCAGCGCGCTGCCCAGATCCGCGCCCAGTACCCCTGCCAGCGCCAGACCAAAGGGCACCATGCCAGCTGCGGCAAACCCGGTCAGCAACAGGGCCACAGCAGCGGAACTTTGGATCGTGACCGCAAGTGTCAGCCCCGCCCCGGCCGCCCAGACCGGATTGCTGTGCCCGATCAGCGCCTTTTGAAACAGCCCGCCAAACCGGCGTTCGATCCCCGTCCGCACCAGCCGCACGGCAAACAGCAGTAACATGGTCGCTGCAAAGATCTTCAGCAGCACAGACGCAACAATCACGAGATGGCCCCCTGTGTCCGGAGGGCCGTTTTGCGATCACGGGTTTGATTACACTGGCCGTTCAAATTCGTTTCAGTCCTTCTATGTGCGGCGCCGGTGATCCAGCGCCGCACGCGTTGGGTCAGCCGTAGCGGTAGGGCCGCCCGGCCTTTTGCATATCCGCGTTGTATTTACGGAAAATGTCCACCACTTTCGCCTGCACTTCGCCTTCGGACGCGATTTCGTCCCAGAAGGCAACAGCGGCCTGTTCAACCTGCGCCCATTCTTCGTCGGGGATGGAGGTCAGTTCCATCTTGGTCCCGTTGACGCGCAGATTGGCCTCGCCACCCCAGTACCACCACTGGCGATAGTAGTGCGACTGGTCGCAGCAGACGCGGAACAGGGTTTGCAGGTCTTCGGGCAGTTCGTTCCAGCGATCCATATTGGCAAAGAACGACCCGGCCCACGCGCCCGAGATGTTGTTGGTGAGGAAGTAGTTGGTCACATCCGCCCAACCCACAGTGTAATCCTCGGTGATGCCGGACCACGCGATACCGTCCAACTCGCCGGTCTGCACAGCGACTTCGATGTCTTCCCATGGCAGGGTCACTGGCACGACACCGAACTGCGCCAGGAAGCGACCAGCAGTCGGGAAGGTGAAGACACGCTTGCCTTTCAGGTCTTCCAGGCTGCGGATCGGGTCCTTGGTGGCGAAATGGCACGGGTCCCAGGCACCGGCGCTGATATGTTTGACACCCACGGCGCTGTACTGTTCGTCCCAGATTTCATTCAGGCCGTATTGGTTGAACAAAACTGGCACGTCGAGCGAGTAGCGCGAGGCAAACGGGAAGTAGCCGCCAAACACGGTCACGTCCGTTGGCGAGGCCATGGAGTCGTCATCCGACTGCACCGCGTCAATCGTGCCCTTCTGCATTGCGCGGAACAACTCACCGGTCGGCACCAGTTGGTCTGCGTAGAACAGCTCAATCTGCATCCGGTCGCCTGCGATCTTATTGAACATCTCGATCGCCGGGTCGATCACATGCGCAGCCAGTGCGGGACCGGCATAGGTCTGCATCCGCCATTTGATCGTGGATTGCGCAAGGGCGGGAGTGGCCAGCGGTGCGGCAGCGGCGCCGACGGCGGCGGTGGTCAGAAACTTACGTCTTGTGGTCATGTCATGTCCTCTGTTGTTGGCGGGGGCAGCCCCCTGAAAATGCCGCTTTGCGGTCTTTATTGACCCCGCCTATCAATACGGGGCGTGTTCGCAGGGCCCTTTAAGCCCCTGCACTCTTGGCGATCAGGCGACCTGTTGATGCACCTCGATAACGTTTCCTTCAGGATCGTGGAAAAACACCTGGTGCCACTCCTTCGAAAACGCGGTGCCATAGTCGGAATAGGGAATGCCGCGCGCGTCCAGCATGGCCAGGAACGCGGGCAGATCATCGGTGCGAAACGCGATATGGCCGCGTTCCACAGGGTTGATCACCTGACCGTTGCGAAAGGCGACGTCAAAGGCACGCTCGGCCAGATGCATCTGCATCCCGCCATCGGTGGCAAATCGGATCTTGCCATCAAAACCCTTGTTTTCGTCTGCTTCCGTCCGCGGGAATTGCGAAATGGGCATGTCGTCCAGCCCCAGCACGTTCGTGTAGAAATCGTGCATCCGATCCACGTCATCGGCGACGAAGTTGATGTGATGGAATTCAAGCTTCATGTTTCAGACCTCAATTTCCATAGACCGTTTGGGGCAGCCAGAGCGCGATTTGCGGGAAAGCCATGATGATGGCCAGCGCAATGACCATGACGCCGACAAACGGGATGATCGACCGATAGATGTCGCGCAGGCCGATTTCGGGCGGGGCCATGGCCTTCATGAGGAACAGGTTATAGCCAAACGGCGGCGTCATATAGGCGATCTGTGTGGTGATCGTGTAGAGCACCCCGTACCAGATCAGGTCAAAGCCCAGCGCACCAACCAGCGGCACGTATAATGGCGCGACGATCACCAGCATGGCGGTGTCGTCCAGAAACGTCCCCATGACGATGAAGCTGAGCTGCATCAGGATCAGGATCATCCACGGCGACAGGCCCAGCTGTTCGGTGAACAGGTTGTCAATCGCCTTCACCGCGCCCAACCCGTCAAACACCGCGCCAAAGCCCAACGCGGCAAGGATGATCCACATGAACATGCAGGAAATCGCCAAGGTCTGCCGGGTGCAGGTGTGGAAGACCTGCCAGGACATGCGCCGTTTCAGGATCGAAGCCGCGAGTGCGGTCAGCGCCCCAATGGCCGAGCTTTCAACAAGCGAGGTCCAGCCGTTCACGAACGGCACCATCATCGCCGCAAAGATCGCCAGCGGCAGCACCCCGGCCCAGAGAAGTTGGCGTTTTTCCTGTGGCGTGACCTGATCCAGATCGTCCGCCACGGGGCCAAGTTCCGGGTTCAACCGGCAGCGGAACCAGATGTAGAGGACAAACATCCCCGCCATCATCAGCCCCGGCAGGATGCCCGCGAGCCACAGTTGCCCAACCGGTTGCCGTGCGATCATCGCATACAGAACCAAAACAACCGAGGGCGGCACAAGGATGCCCAGCGACGATCCTGCCTGTATGACCCCGGTCACCATCAGCTTGTCATATCCCCGCCGCAGCAGTTCCGGCAGCGCGATGGTCGCGCCAATGGCCATGCCCGCGACACTCAGCCCGTTCATGGCAGAAATCAGCACCATCAGCCCGATGGTCCCCATCGCCAGCCCGCCATGTACATTGCCGAACCAGACATGGAACATGCGATACAGGTCATCAGCCAGACGGCTTTCCGACAAGACGTAGCCCATGAAAATGAACATCGGCAGGGTCAGCAGCGGATACCATTTCATCAGCTTCATGGCCGCTGAAAACGGGATGTCCTGACCGCCGGTCCCCCACAGGGCCAGCGCAGCAATGGCCGCAATAGCCCCAATCGCGCCAAACACCCGCTGCCCGGTGAACAGCATCAGCATCATCGACGCGAACATGAAGATGGCGATGTGTTCCTGGCTCACGATTTCGGCTCCGCCACGGCATGGCCCAGCGCGCGGGCAAGATCCTTGATCAGTTCCGACAGCGCCTGCAAAAGCATCAGGAAAAGGCCGGTGATCATGATGGCCTTGACTGGCCAGATGAAGGGCCGCCACGCGGTCGAGGAGCGTTCCATCCGCCCGACCTCTTCCGAGCCGGTGATCAGCCCGGTGAAGAAGGCAATCGGCGCGTCGCCCCAATAGCCCAGCGAATAGGCCGTTGAGCCCAGCGCGCCGTAGAGCAGCACGCCAAGGTAGAAGATCAGGAACAGGACGGTCAGCACGTCAATCGTCGCTTTGCGGCGCAGCGACCAGTTGCCGTAAAACAGGTCCATGCGCACATTTGCGCCCACCAGCAGCGCATAAGGCCCGCCCAGCATGTAGTAGGCCACCATGGCGAACTGCGCCATTTCCAGCGTCCAGAGCGAGGGGACAAAAAACGTCTTGGACACCGAGGACCACAGAAGGATGCCCATCAGGACGAACACGCCATACATCACGACGAGGCCGATGACCCGGTTCAGCCCGTCGATCCGTTGGGAGATGGCGAGAAGCGCGTTCATGTCTCAGGCTCCGTCGCGCGGCGGGTGTTGCTGATCCAATCGGCGAGCAATATGGCCATGCCCGCCTGTTGCTCCGGTCGCTGGATCAGGTCATTGCGGATCTCGATCATGACGTTTTGCAGATCGTTCGCGGCCCCGTGTTCGTCCAGCGTATGGGCGACCCCATCCACGGCCGCGTAGGGTTCATTCAGACGTACATTATGACCGATGTCGTCGGGCGTATTTGCCAGCATAGCCCTGCAAAAACGAGTATCGCGCCCGTGTAGAAGGCCGATCTCCACTTCGCGGGGCTGGCCATTATAGACCGGGGTAAAGCTATGCACCGTCACCATCAGGCCCAGCGATGCGCGGTGGCGGTTAATCTGCTCCGCAAGTGTCTTGCGGAACGGCTCGTACACGCCTGAAACCCGTTCGGCCCGCGCCGCTTTGCTCAAGCTACGGTTGCCGGGGATGTCATGAACCTCACTCCGAGCAGGCACGGCACTGTCGGCCTCGGGCGGACGGTTGCAGTCATAGACAAGGCGCGAGACCCCACCCGACACCAACACCGCGTTCAGATGCCCCGCCAGACCCTGCGCCACGCCCA
Organism: Paracoccaceae bacterium; assembly: GCA_040830545.1. Lineage (GTDB taxonomy): Bacteria > Pseudomonadota > Alphaproteobacteria > Rhodobacterales > Rhodobacteraceae > HXMU1420-2. Next base: position 59,400 of record JBFOMB010000018.1, read on the forward strand.
GCGCGCCGGGATCCCAGGCGACATGGCTGGTCAGCGCGTCGCCCGACAGACCCAGATCGTCCAATCCGGCAGGCATGCGGTTGGAGGAATGTTCGCACACAACAACAACTTGCGGCGCCCCAATCGCGGGCGTCACATCAACCACATCACCGAAGTCCACATAGGTCGCCTGCGATTCCATTGGAAAATTATTGACAGCGCCCCACCACCTGTCAATAATTTTCCCGTCAAGAATTTTTCAAGCAATGTGAGATTGGTGAATTTTTGACAGCCCGATGGAAAGGTGAGCAGATTGCCAACATGACCGTATCGGATCGCCTGTTACAGCATCGTGACGAGATGACGCCAACCGAACGCCAGTTGGTGAACGCGTTGCTGGACGACTACCCGATCATCGGTCTGGGCAGCATCACCGAACTGGCCAGCGCAGCGGGCGTGTCGACCACCACAGTGGCGCGAATGTTGCAGAAGACCGGCTTTGACGGGTTTCCCCAGTTTCAGGCGGCGCTGCGGGCCGAGTTGAAGGAAATGATCTCGGACCCCGTGTCCAAGCGGAACCAGTGGCAAAACGATCTGCCGGATGAACATATCCTGAACCGCTATGCCGAACGCGGGCTGGAAAACCAACGCCGCAGCCTGGACGAGGTTAGTCCCGAGGATTTTGACCGGTTGTGCACCCTGATCAGCGACCCGGATCGGACGATTTTCATCGCCGGGGGCCGGATCACCGGGACACTGGCCCAATACCTGTTCCTGCACCTGCAAATGATCCGCCCGCAGGTTCGGCTGGTGGCGAGTGGCGGGTCGTGGCCACATGACCTGCTGGACGTGCGAGAGGGCGACGTGGTCATTGCGTTTGACGTGCGGCGGTATGAAAACGCGACGCTGCAACTGACCCAGATGTGCCACGACAAGGGCGCGGATGTGGTCCTGTTTACGGATCAGTGGCGGTCACCCATCCACCGGGTGGCCAAGCTGACCTTGTCGGGCCGGATCGCTGTGCCTTCAGCCTGGGACACCTGTTTGCCCCTGTTGATGCTGATTGAATGCACCATCGCCGCCGTCCAGGAAACGATGTGGGAGACGGTGAAGGATCGTACCGACGCGCTGGAGGCAGCGTTTGATCAGTCGAAACTGTTCCGGAAATTCACCTGAGACCCTACTGTCTCAGGGGAAGTCATAGATGACCCCACCCCCCAACAAAAACCCTTGCCCCGGAACGACCGTCACACCGCGACAGGCCCTGTCCAGCCGCAGCATCACATCGCGAAAGAAGGGCAGCCGATCTTTGGTTGCCATTTGGTCTTGTGCAATCTTAATTGCGGCGTCGAAATCTCCGGCGGCCAGCATTAACTCGGCAATGATCGTCGTTTCTTCTTGCACAACATCGGACAACTCTCCGGCCTTGATCCGGTCGGCCAGTGCCAGCCAATTGGGCCAATCGAACGCCTCTGACATTTCCATCGGACGCTCCGGCAGCTCGTCTGTGGTGCCGGTCAGATAAGCTCTCAACGCGACGACCGCCAACATCCAGTCTAGGGTTTCCCGCGCCGTATCAGCATAGTGTCGGGTGTATACAGGCATTGAGAACGACGAAAGGTGTTGGTTCAGCTGATCCATCGGCATCTGAATCGCCAGTTCGCGCAGAAGAAAGGTCCAGACGCGTTCCAGCCGGTCGAAATCCTGCTGAGTCGTGGCGAGATCGCTGGCCATAAACGCCCGTGCTGCTGCGGACACTTCGTCAAAAGCACCGGTCTGGTTCAACAGGATTGTGAGGTAATCCATTTCACCCACGTGCATCGTGGCGCGCACCACGTCATAGATCGCTGCCCGCATTCCGCTGTTGTCCGGCCCCGACGGGCGTGGAGGTATCGTTGCATGATACCGCGCCGTTAGCCCCAACATCGCGGGGTCTATGCTGCTGACCAAAGGATCATCCCGGTGACGCTCGATCAGGTTCAGATACTCAGTCAGGTCTCGGCGCGCTGACAGCGCCATGACAACTGCTGCCAGATCGCCCGCGGCTTCTGCCGCCGTGGCCAGTTCCAGCAAGTCATCGTCGGAGAACAGCAGCAACAGTGGCGCCAACCCATAGCCCAGCCGGTACTGTTCCTCGAACTTGGCCACGTCGCCCGAACCTGCCCGAAAAACGGCGACACGTAGATAGAATCCAGCCCCGCCCTCGGCCCGGATCATCGCCGCCCACACGTTCCAGCCGCCTTCTGTCAGCGCAGTTTCAACCGATTGACCAACGGCAGCCAAACCTTGGTCCACACCCAGCCGCGAAATCGCATAGGCCGCCTGCACCTGTTCAAGGTACCTTGGCGGATGTGGCTGTTCCATCGACGCCAAAAGGTTCAGACCCCAGTCCGTTGGCTGCTGCGCCTGATATCGCAAAAAAACATACGCTGCGCGCGACCCGTATCGACGGGTCAAAAGATCGGAAAGGTCCGCCCGCTGTGTCATGATCCGCTGCGCCAGATCCTCGATCAGTGCCACATGCGGGCAATCGAAACTCTGCGCCTCACCCGGCCCCGACAGGCATACCCAGATTAACCCCGCGCGCAGTACGTTCCTCATGACATGCCCTCCTGCTGACCGCAGTCTACACGCCAACGCCCCTGCGCCAAAGGGCGCGTGTCTGCCCCCTTCCCCCCTTTGCGCCCTTGCCCTAAAAGGCCCCAACTGCACGAGACCTGAGGGCTGCCATCCACATGCAAGAACCCGCCATCACCCCCGACCTGATCGCGAACCATGGGCTGAAGCCTGATGAATATGACCGCATCCTCGACATCATCGGGCGCGAACCGACATTTACAGATTGGGGCATTTTTTCGGCCATGTGGAACGAACACTGTTCCTACAAGTCGTCAAAGAAATGGCTACGGACATTACCGACCGAAGGGCCGCAGGTGATCTGTGGGCCGGGTGAGAATGCAGGTGTGGTCGATATTGGCGACGGGCAGGCCGTGGTGTTCAAGATGGAGAGCCACAACCATCCCTCTTACATCGAACCCTATCAGGGCGCGGCGACCGGAGTGGGTGGCATCTTGCGCGACGTGTTCACCATGGGCGCGCGGCCCATCGCGGCAATGAACGCGCTCAGCTTTGGGGAAACCAGCCACCCCAAGACACGGCAACTGGTCAATGGTGTGGTCGAAGGCATTGGTGGTTACGGCAACGCATTTGGCGTGCCGACCGTCGGCGGCGAGGTGCGGTTTCACGCGGCCTATAACGGCAACTGCCTTGTAAACGCCTTCGCTGCTGGGTTGGCGGATACGGACGGCATCTTTTACTCCGCCGCCTCCGGCATTGGTATGCCCGTTGTGTACCTTGGTGCCAAAACGGGCCGTGACGGAGTTGGCGGGGCAACCATGGCCAGCGCCGAGTTTGACGACAGCATCGAAGAGAAACGCCCGACCGTGCAGGTGGGTGACCCGTTCACCGAAAAGCGCCTGATGGAAGCGTGCTTGGAGTTGATGCAGACCGGTGCCGTGATTTCCATTCAGGACATGGGCGCGGCGGGCCTGACCTGTTCCGCGGTCGAGATGGGCGACAAGGGCGGACTCGGCGTAAAACTGATCCTCGACAACGTGCCCCAGCGCGAAGACGCGATGACCGCCTATGAAATGATGCTGAGCGAAAGCCAGGAACGCATGCTTATGGTGCTGCGCCCCGAGAAAGAGGCCGAAGCCAAGGCGGTGTTCGACAAATGGGACCTGGATTTCGCCATTGTCGGGGAAACGATTGCCGAGGACCGGTTCCTGATCCTGCATCAGGATCAGGTGATGGCTGACCTGCCTCTGTCGAAACTCAGCTCCAGCGCGCCGGAATATGACCGGCCCTGGGTCCCGACCGAACCGGTCGAGGAACTGGCTGACGTGCCGCAGGTGGACCCGATTGATGCGCTGCGCGCGTTGCTGGGCAGCCCAAACTATGCGGCCAAACAATGGGTTTACGATCAGTATGACAGCATGGTCATGGCGGATACGGCACGTGGACCGGGCATGGGCGCGGGTCTGGCGCGGGTGCATGGCACGGACAAGGTTCTGGCCTTCACCTCGGACGTGACACCACGCTATGTCCGCGCGAACCCCGAAGAGGGTGGCAAACAGGCGGTGGCCGAGGCCTATCGCAATCTGACCGCCACTGGTGCAACCCCGCTGGCGAGCACCGACAACCTGAATTTCGGCAATCCCGAAAAGCCCGAGATCATGGGGCAGTTTGTGGGCGCAATCAAAGGCATCGGCGCGGCCTGTGCAGCGCTGGACATGCCCATCGTTTCAGGCAACGTGTCGCTCTACAACGAAACCGACGGCGCGGCGATCCTGCCGACCCCAACGATTGGCGCTGTCGGGTTGCTGAAATCCGCTGACGACCTGATCGGCTGTGACGTGCGTGACGGGCATTTCGCCCTCGTCGTAGGCGAGACTGCCGGGCATCTGGGCCAATCGGCCCTGCTGGCCGAGGTCTTCAACCGTGAAGATGGTGACGCGCCTGCGGTCGATCTGGAGGCCGAAAAGCGTAACGGTGATTTCATCCGCGACAATCGCGATCTGATCACCGCCTGCACCGATCTGTCCGACGGCGGGCTGATGCTGGCAGCCTTTGAGTTGGCCGAAGCGGCGGATGTCGGCATTGCGTTGGACTCAGACGACACGGCCACGCTGTTTGGCGAAGATCAGGGCCGGTATCTGGTCGCTTGCGGATTTGACCGGGCCGAGGCGCTGATGGGGGCGGCGGCGCAGGCGAGCGTGACGATTCAGTCGGTCGGACGGTTCACCGGTGATGTTGTCCGTGCGGGCCGGTCCGAAGCTCCGTTGTCAGAATTGCGCACGCTCTATCGTGGGGCGTTCGCTGACGCTTTGGCAGGCTGAAACCGGTGGCGGACTGAAACCGGGCCGCAGGCGCTTGCAGTGCCCTGCCCTGCGCCCTAAGTTTCCCCCCAATGATCAAGGAGCAGCCCGCATGGCCATGCAAGCCCACGAAATCGAAACGCTCATCCGCGAGACGTTTCCCGATGCCAGCATCACCATCACAGACCTCGCCGGGGACGGAAACCACTATGCGGCTGAGGTGATCGACGAGAGCTTTCGTGGCAAGAACCGGGTGCAGCAACAACGTGCGGTCTATGCAGCGCTGAAGGGCAAGATGGACGGGGCCAATGGCGAACTGCACGCGCTGGCTTTGACGACAAAGGCACCGGATTGAGCTGGCTGGCTGACACTTGGCCGATGTTTTTGGCACTCGGCCTGGTTGTCGTCCTAACGCTGGGCGCATTACGGCCCTATCTGAAGAAAGATGCAAACGGTCAACGCCGCCAGGCACCGACTGACGAGGAATGATCCGCCGGGGGACATCCGGTGAAACAAAGGACCAGGAAACATGAGCGACGCACAGACTCAGATCGAAGACACCGTGAAAGCCACCGACGTGGTGCTGTTCATGAAAGGCACCAAATCAATGCCGCAATGCGGTTTTTCCAGCCGCGTGGCCGGGGTGCTGAACTATATGGGCGTGGACTATCAGGACGTGAACGTGCTGGCGGATGACGACATCCGGCAGGGCATCAAGGACTATTCGGATTGGCCGACTATCCCGCAGCTTTATGTCAAAGGCGAGTTCGTTGGCGGCTGTGACATCATCACCGAGATGACCCTGTCGGGCGAATTGGACACGCTGTTTGATGACAACGGCGTGACCTATGACAAGGACGCAGCTGACAAGATCCGTGAAGCCAACGGGTAAGTTGGGGCATATCGCAGCGAAGTGCGGTGGATTTTTCGTCAACGAAAAATCGGCAAATTATTGATAATTTGACTTTGAGGGGCGCTGCCCCTCCGGGGGCATTTGCCCCCGTTCACCCCGGAGTATTTTCTTTCAGAACAATGAAGGGGTCAATCCGCGTTTTACGGGCTGTCCACCTGTTCTTCGACACTGGCGGCCAGGGCTTCGGCGCGTGCGGCCAGTTCGGCAAGGGTTTCGGTGACCGAGTCTGGAACTACGGGCACCTCGATCCGGTTCGGTTCGGGTGTAGGTTGGTCGCGCAGGGTGCTGAGTTCCGCTTCGAGTTCCTGAATGCGGTCTTCGTGTGCCGCGGTGCGGTCGGCAAGCATCAGGCCCGCCATCAGCAGCATGCGACCCTCGGGCATGCGCCCGATCTGGTCGGACAGCACCTGCGCTTCTTCGTTCAACATGGCGGCGGCGGAATGCAGGTAGCTTTCCTCACCCTCCTGACAGGACACGTCGAAGGTACGACCACCGATATGAATGCTGACTTCGGGCATCACGCGTCCTCCTCTTCTTCGGTCACAGCGGCAGCAGCCGCGGCGAGCAACGGTTCCAGACGGCTGAGAATGGCGCTGTTTTCAGCGCTGTCGGCGGCCTGGGTTGCACGCAGAGCCTCCAGTTCGGACAGCATCGCCTTGTTGATCAGGTTGGGATCACCCACACCCTCTTCGTTCGCCTTGCGCAGGTCTGCGTTGCTGGCCCGCAATTGTTCATTGGCCTGACGAAGACGCTGCAAATCCATGTCGAGTCGGGCCATCGCCTCGGTCTGGACAGAAAGGTCAGCGTTCAACTGGTCCAGCTGTTCCTCATGCCGCGCCTTGATGCGGCGCAGACGTTCCTGCAACTGGGCATTGGCGAGCTTTTCCTCTTCGAGCTGCTCCAGAACGGCCGGGTCCGGCTCGGCCGTCGGGGGGTCCTGATTGGCCAGAGTTTCCAACCCCGTACCGATCCGCTCCATCGCGGCGGTGATCCTGCTTTGCAACTCCTCGATCTGGCTCATCGCCCGCACCTCGCCCCTTTTCGTGCCCGCTTGCCGCCGGTGCGAATCGTTCCGCCCGGCGCTGCTGTTTGTCCTGTGCCAAGGATACAGACTGTGCACCATGGCTTTCAAGCACTTGAGCGCTGCACTTCAAGTATAAGCGTAACTGGGGCGGGATGGCTTGCACTTTGGTGCGCGGCTGATATTGAGCGGGTACTCTGCCGACCCTTGATACAAAGGAATTCGTCCCGTGGATCTGACCGCGCTGCGCACCGCCAATCCCGATCATTGGAACAAAGCCGCCGCCATTCGCACCCTGACGCTGGATGCCGTGGCCGCCGCGAATTCCGGACACTCCGGCATGCCGATGGGCATGGCCGATGTGGCAACGGTTCTGTTTGAAAAGCACCTGAAATTTGATGCGGCGGCCCCGCTTTGGCCGGACCGGGACCGGCTTATCTTGTCCGCCGGGCACGGGTCGATGCTGATCTATTCGTTGCTGTATCTGACCGGGTATGAAGACATGACCCTGGATCAGATCAAGAATTTCCGCCAGTGGGGGTATCGCACGGCAGGCCATCCGGAATATGGCCATGCCGGTGGCATCGAAACGACAACTGGTCCGCTGGGCCAGGGGATTGCCAATGCCGTGGGCTTTGCCATGGCCGAGGAGAGCCTGCGCGCACGCTATGGCAAAAAGGTTGTGGACCACTACACATATGTCATGGCCGGTGATGGCTGCCTGATGGAAGGCATCAGCCAGGAAGCAATCGGTCTGGCCGGGCGCCAGGAACTGTCGCACTTGATCGTGTTCTGGGACAACAACAACATCACCATTGACGGCACGGTTGATATTGCCGACCGCACCGATCAGGTGGCGCGTTTCCGCGCGTCGGGCTGGGATGTGCAGGAGATTGACGGGCATGACCCGGCGGCAATTGATGCGGCGATCATCGCGGCCAAGGCCACGAATACCCCATCGATGATCGCCTGCAAAACGCATATCGCACTGGGGTCCTCGGCGCAGGATACCTCCAAAGGGCACGGAGCATTGACGGATGCGACGCTGATCGCGGACACCAAGGCCGCTTATGGTTGGACGGCTGAGGCGTTTGACATTCCCACAGACATCAAAGCCGCATGGGAGGCCATCGGGTCCCGCGGAGCCGAAGCGCACGCGGAATGGCAGGCGCGGCTGGAAACGCTGTCGGGGCGCAAACAGGAAGAGTTCGCACGGATCTTTGCGCGTGAGGTGCCGAAGAAGTTGAGCTCGGTCATTCGCGCGCTGAAGAAGCAGGCGAGCGAGGATGCGGCCAAGGTTGCTACGCGCAAAAGCTCGGAAATGGTGCTTACAGCCGTCAATCCGGTGTTGTCCGAAACGCTGGGCGGGTCGGCGGACCTGACCGGATCGAACAACACGAAGACCGGCGATCTGGGCGTGTTCACACCGGAAAGCCGCGTTGGGCGCTATGTCTACTACGGCATTCGCGAACATGGCATGGCAGCGGCGATGAACGGCATGGCGCTGCACGGGGGCATCCGGCCCTATGGCGGGACGTTCATGTGTTTCACCGACTATGCACGCCCCTCCATGCGTTTGGCGGCGTTGATGCAAATCCCCACCGTGTTTGTCATGACCCATGACAGCATTGGCCTGGGCGAGGATGGCCCGACGCACCAACCGGTGGAGCATCTGGCGATCTCGCGCGCGACGCCGAACACCTGGGTGTTCCGCCCGGCGGATACGGTGGAAACGGCGGAGGCCTGGGAATTGGCATTGTCGTCGAAAGACACGCCTTCTGTCCTGTCGCTGACCCGTCAGGGCCTGCCCACAGTCCGTACCGAGCACAAGACCAAGAACCTGACGGCACAGGGCGCATATGTTCTGGCCGAGGCCGAGGGCAAGCGGCAGGCGATTCTGATCGCAACCGGGTCCGAGGTTGCTTTGGCGCTTCAGGCGCGAGAGCTACTGCAGGCCGAAGGGATTGGGACGCGCGTCGTTTCCATGCCGTGTATGGAACTGTTCGCCGCGCAGGACGAAGCCTATCGCAAGCGGGTTCTGCCCGGTGGTGCGGTGCGGGTCGGGATCGAAGCGGCGATGCGCGCAGGTGGCTGGGACCGCTGGCTGCTGGGCGAACGCGGGCGCGAGGCCAAGGCTGGGTTCATCGGCATGGACAGCTTTGGCGCGTCAGCACCGGCAGAAGAACTGTTCGAGAAGTTCGGGATTACCGCTGAGGCAACAGTAGCCGAGGTGAAGCAGCTTTTGACCTAAGTGAAAAGAAAGTCGCGTCCGATTTGCGGGCGCGACTTTGATTGGCACCCGCCAATAAAGTCGTCGGCCATCGCAATTGGATGGGGCGGTTAGTGCCCGCCCTTCCCTGCTCCGAACAGCGGCCCAATGATGCGGGTCGCAATCGGGATCAACAGCAAACCGACCACCAGTCCAAATACTCCATCCAGACCCGCTGTCACCGCCCATTTCACCGCACCGGCAGCCTGCGGGACGCCGACCGAAGCGGCTTCGGCCCAGACCTTGATCGTGTGATAAGGCTCATCGATATGGAAATGGTGCAACCCGTGCACCAGGATTGACCCACCGACCCACAGCATCGCCGCCGTGCCGACGGTGGACAGCACCTTCATCACCACCGGCATCGCCTTGACCAACCCTCGTCCAAACCCCTGCCCCAAAGCGCCGGAAGAATTTTGGGCCATGTAAAGCCCGACATCATCCATCTTCACGATCAGCGCCACCGCACCATAGACCGCAACCGTCACCATGATCCCGACGACGGCCAAAGTCGCGCCCTGCATCCAGACATTTGGCGCCTCAATCGCAGACAGCGCGATTGTCATGATCTCCGCCGACAGAATGAAGTCGGTCTTGATCGCGCCGCGCACCTTCTTTTCTTCCAGATGGCCTGGATCAGCGACCTTCATGTCGGCCTCGACATGTTTGTCCCCGTGAGGGAACAGGACATGAAACACCTTTTCCGCCCCTTCGAAACACAGGTAACAGCCACCCAGCATCAAAAGCGGTGTAATCAGCCAGTCCGCAAAGTTCGCCAACAAAAGGGCAACGGGCAGAAGGATGATGATCTTGTTGATCAGGCTGCCCCGCGCAATGCGCCAGATGATCGGCAATTCCCGTGCGGGCGCAAACCCTTGCACGTATTTCGGCGTCACCGCGGCATCGTCGATGATCACGCCAGCGGTCTTCGCACCGGCCTTGCCCGCCGCAGCGACAACGTCATCGACACTGGTCGCCGCCACCTTGGCAATCGCCGCCACATCATCCAGCAATGCAAGAAGACCGCTCATCGCCTGCGCCTTTCCCTGATCCGTGCGCCTGCAACCTAACGCACCACCACCATTTCGCAAGCGTTAGCGCAACCGGTCATAGTTTGCGCTAACACATTAATATGTGACCATTTTTCCCTTTTGGCACGGCGCAAGCGGCGCTATATGCCAGCCAAACGCGCATGGCTGGAGCATTCTCGATGACGATCAATGTAGGTATTAACGGATTTGGCCGGATTGGCCGCTGCACGCTCTCTCACATCGCAGAATCGGGCCGCAACGATATTCGCGTGGTCAAGGCCAACGCCACTGGCCCGCTGGAAACCGCAGCCCACCTGATGCGGTACGACAGTGTTCACGGACGTTTTGGTCAGGACATCCGCGTCGGTGAAAACACCTTGGACATGGGTCGGGGCGAGATCGAGATGTTTTCGACCTATGATCCGACCGAACTGGATTGGTCCGGCTGCGATGTGGTGCTGGAATGCACGGGTAATTTCAACGACGGTGAAAAGTCCAAGGTGCATCTGGAACGCGGTGCGAAGTCTGTCCTGATCTCGGCCCCCGCGAAGAACGTTCAGAAAACCGTTGTCTTCGGCGTGAATGACGAATCCCTGACGCGCGGCGATACGATGATCTCCAACGGGTCCTGCACCACGAACTGCCTGGCCCCGCTGGCCAAGGTTCTGGATGAAGGCATCGGCATCGAACATGGTGTGATGACCACGATCCATTCCTACACCGGCGACCAGCCGACCATGGACCGCCGCCACAAGGACCTATATCGCGCACGTGCCGCTGCGATGGCGATGATCCCCACCACCACTGGCGCGGCCAAGGCCCTGGGCGAGGTGCTGCCGAACCTGAAGGGCAAGCTGGACGGGTCGGCCATCCGCGTCCCGACCCCGAATGTCAGCTGTGTCGACCTGACCTTCCGTGCGTCCAAGGACGTGACGGCAGAAGACGTAAACGAAGTCGTGCGCGAGGCTGTTGCCACCGGCATGGGCCGCGTCATGGCCTATGACCCGGAACCCAAGGTTTCCATCGACTTCAACCACACCGAAGAAAGCTCGATCTTTGCGCCCGACCAGACACGCGTCGTGGACAACCGCATGGTCCGCGTTCTGGCATGGTATGACAACGAATGGGGTTTCTCGGTCCGTATGGCCGACGTGGCCGTGGCAATGGGCCGCCTGAACGGCTGATCCGATCCACTTGAAGTAGAGCGCCCGGTCAGGCAATCTGACCGGGCGTTTTTTGTTCGGCGAGGGCCTGATGACAGATCAAGTTGCGTTCTGGTTCGCCCTGGTGATCGTCGCGGCCATTGGGCTGGACCTTTTCTTCTATGGAACCGAGCACATGATTTTTCTGGGGAAAAAGTTCTACGAATTCCTGGAGTGGATCGCCTTCTGGCGTTGAGGGTCGGAGTCATCTTAAGGACACAGGCCCCTCGTTGAATGCGCGTGTCTCTGGACACTGCGCCGGAAAGCCCCTAAATCGCCATCACGTCTAATTGTCCTATGGGGACCAAAACCATGATTTCGCCGTCGCGAGGCTGATACGCCTCTGAACAACTGGAGCTGACGCTCCGACTTGCGATTTTAACGCCGGGCCCCTGCCCGGTTGGTGATTCATGACAGACGTTACTCAAACACATCGTGCGCAAACGCGCGCGGAAATCTGGCCGCTGATCAAGTTGGCCGTTCCCTTGATGGTGGGCCTTGCCGCTGCGTTGCTGATTGGCGTAGTGGACACGGCCATGATCTCTCCGCTGGGTACTGTCCCGCTGGCAGCGGCGGGTGTGACCACGGCGGTGCTGATCATCCTGATTTCCGCGCTCTGGGGCGTGATCACGGTGATTTCGGTGCAGATCAGCCAGGCGGAAGGGGCGCAGGACCCGGCCCGTGCCGCATTGGCGCTGCGCAGCGGACTATTGCTGTGCCTGATTGGCGGCGGCGCGGCGGCGCTCATTATGATCGCGATCTACCCGGCCCTGCGCCCGTTGGGCCAGCCCGAGGAGGTTCTAGCAATCCTGCTGCCCTATTGGGTCAGCATTGCAATCTGGATTCTGCCGTTCACGTTGTTCTTTGGTCTCAAGGCGTTGTTCGACGCGGTGGAACGGCCCTGGACGGCGGTCGTGCTGTCTTACTTGGGCGTGGTGATCAACATTCCGGCCAACTACACGTTCATACACGTGCTGAACATGGGTCTGCTGGGGGCTGGGCTGGCCAGTATTATGTCGCAATGCGCCTCGTTAGTCGCAGCGTGGATCGTGCTGAGCAGCGCGCCCGGCCTGGCGGCGTTCCGGCAGAAGGTTGCGGTGGCCTGGACAGATGTTTGGGCCCAGTGCAAAGAGGCGCTGCCGCTGTGCCTGGGCTATGCGGGCGAAGGTGGGGCATATGCGGTCGTCGGGCTGATGATGGGCTGGTTGGGGGCCGAGGCTTTGGCCGCGCACCAGATCGTCAACGCGCTGGCTGGGATCGCCTACATGATACCATTGGGCATGGCAGGCGCGGCTTCCATCCGCGTGGGTCAGGCCGTGGGAGCGGCGCGAAAGGACCGGTTGCGCCCAATTCTGAAAGCGTCTTTCGTGATGGTGACACTGTGGCAAAGCGTGGCCGCGTTGGTGTTCATCCTGTTTGGTCGCATGATGGCAGAAACCATGTCTATGGACGCTGCGGTTATCGACCTGGCGGTGATCCTGTTCATTATCGTAGCGCTGCTACAGGTGGCAGATGGGGTGCAGGGTACGGCATTGGGGGCACTGCGAGGCATGTCTGACATGACCCTGCCAACGGTCATCACTCTGGTCGCCTATTGGGCGTTGGCCCTGCCCGCCAGTTTCGCGCTGGGGTTCATGCTTGATTTCGGCGCAGTCGGCGTCTGGGTCGGCTACACTCTGGGGCTGGTCATTGCAGCGATTGCGCTGCCAATCCGGTTCTGGCGGCTGACGCGGTCGTTTTGATCCCAGAACAGAAGGCCGCACCGTTTGAGGTGCGGCCATACCCAAAGAACCTTAGCCCTCTGGCGTGTACCAGATCGGCGAAGAATAGGCGCGTTCCTGATGGGTCAACTGCGCCTCTTCCGGCAGTTCGATCCCATAGCGGACCTTGTCATAAACCACCCAGCGCGGTGTCGGGATTTCCAGCACGCGAACATAGTAGAAGGCCCTCTCGGATGCGTCGAAATCCGGGTCGGTCCAGACGGTCATCAATTCGGATGCGCCAATCGTGTTGCTCCAGCTACCTGTTTCCAGATCAACCGTGTTGCCCACAGCAGGCACCTTACCATTTGCGTCTGCCGTACGATCACCTGACCAGGCCACGTCATAGACCTTTTCCTGCAACGACCCGTCTGAATCCAGCCAGCCCTTGACCACCTGCATCCGATCAAGGTTCGCCCCAATCGGATCGCGCAGCGCGTAGATCATGAATGATGGGGCTGAGTCGCCGACACGCGGGCGCATGTCGCCGCCCATTGGCACGCCTTTCGAATAGCCGACCTCGGCAGGCATCCGTGAGCGTATGTCGGCGTCGGTAAACTCCCACCCGCCAAAGAACCGCAGCCCAATGCGAGGGCCGGTCGCGGCATAGGTTTCGCGCCGCTTGAACGCGTCAAAGATGGCCGCGCGGGTATTTTCGGTCGCCCAGACGGCGGTATAACCCGACGCCACCAGCGTATGACCGGGGATTTCACCCAGATCGCTTTTTATGAACGGATGTTCGATCCGGGTAGGTGAAGGTTCAACGCTGACGGATTTGGAGAAGAAGTTTTCCTCTTCCGCCGTGGTCAGCGCTGTGTGACTGTCCGTCGCCCCACCCATGCCGAACTTGTAGGGGTTCACGCCGAATTTCTCTTCCAGCGCCAAACCCTGTTTCAACGCCTCCCGGGCATACTCTCCCGCCAGCATCTCTTCTGTTTTCAGCTCGGTCAGGTCGAGGTTGCCGACATCCCAGTTTTCGTAGTCCGCAAATTCGTCATCCGGGGACAGCACCGGATGCGCCTCTCCGTCGCCCTTGATCTGGGTGACTTCGTAATGCGGCTCCCACTTGGCGCGGCGTTCGACATAGGTCTGATCGACCGTGCCGCCGTGATAGGTGCCTTCGGTCGGGAACAGCCAGCCGTTGGACAGGTTGCCGTTATGGGAAAACGCGATGGCGCGGCCTCCGGTTTTTTCCTGATACTCGTCGAGCCAATCATAAAGCGTCAAAGGATCAGTATCACCAAACGGTGGCTGCGTGACCGGCGGCACCACCTGTTTTGCGCGGACCGGTCCGTCGCGCAGCATAACGTTGCGGTGCAGGTTGAACCCCTTGGGCACCGACGTCCATTCAAACCCGATAAAGGCCGTGAACGTGCCCGGGTCGTTGTGACGTTCCGCAGCATCGACAATGTGTTCCCACGTATAAGCGAACGCGTCAGCACCGGGGCTATAGGAGTTCAAAAGCAACTCGGGCAACGTCCCTTGCGAGAAGTTGGTGATCAGGTCAAATGCGACTTTGCCAGCCTCAACCCCGCCTTTGGAGTATCCTTCGTACCACTCCCGCCCCTTGGGGTCGGCCAGCACACCGGGCTTCCCGGCCTGCAGGTCGGGGGCAAAGCCCATGAGGTCCGTGTGATCGGTCAGCACCATCCAGTCCAGCGGCCGCGCCAGGCGCACTGGCTGTCCGGTGGAAGAAATCACCTGCTCCCCTTTGGCAAAGCGCCAGGCGTCGTCCGGCAGCAGCGTATTGCCAAACGTCCCAGCATCTAGGGACAGGCCGGTATGCAGATGACTATCCCCCCAAAGCGGGCGTTCCGGGATCGTACGATTTGCATAGGGCGAAAACGGTTTGCTTTTGAACGTGCCCTCGGCGGCGTCCTCACTGGGGACACCGTCGGCCAGGGCCAAAGCGGGAAGAGTGACAAGACAAGTGGCAGACAGGAGCGTGCGAAGCATGGGGCCTCCTTCGGGACGCGTGCGTGGACACAGACCGGACGAACATTTTACCAGAAAACAGGCAGTGCAGTTTTTCTAGTATGGCGTGTGAAGAGGCACCTGTCACGGGTTTGTTACCGCACAAGGCATTGGTTTAGATATGTAATGTTATTACATTCGAAGTTCGATGCGCGGCCAGCCAGGCCGTTCGCACTCAACCCAAACGGTCTTTCAACGCATCCAGAACGCGGGGCGTCACGAACTTGGACACATCGCCGTCCAGCCGAGCAATTTCTTTCACCAGCTTGGACGCGATGGCCTGATGACGGGCCTCTGCCATGAGGAACACGGTTTCAACGCTGTCATCCAACGCCCGGTTCATACCGACCATCTGGAATTCGTATTCGAAGTCCGCCACCGCACGCAGCCCGCGCACGATGATCTGTGCGCCCACATCGCGAGCACAATTGATCAGCAGGTTTTCGAAAGGATGTGCGACAATTTCGGTGCCAGTCTGTTCCGAAAGGGCAGCACATTCCGACTCGATCATCGCAACGCGTTCTTCCAATGTGAACAGCGGACCCTTGTCCCGGTTGATGGCCACGCCGATGACCAGTTTGTCCACCAACGCTGCAGCCCGGCGGATAATGTCGATATGGCCCAGCGTGATCGGGTCAAACGTCCCCGGATATAGCCCAACGCGCATGATCCTGCCTCCCTCTCGGTCTCAGCGGCTTCAAACATGGATTATCACCGGGTTCAACCGGTCAGTGCCCCATGATCATGCCTTCGAGCGCCTCTTTTTCCATTTCGAGTTCAGCAAGTTGCGCCTTGACCACATCCCCGAGCGACACGAGGCCAATCAGCTTGTCTTCTTCAACTACCGGAACATGACGGAAGCGACCGTCGGTCATCTGCTTCATGATTTCCTGCGCGGTGGTCTGACGTGTGCAGGTCACCAGTTTTTTGGTCATATAGCGTGACACGGGATGTTCCAGGCATCCTGACCCACTGCGTCCCAGGTTTCGGACGATGTCGCGTTCGGACAGAATGCCCATCGCCGTTTCCCCGTCATCCGACACCAGAACCGTGCCTATTCCTTTGTCCGACAGCAATCGTGACGCTTCAGCGACCGTTGCAGTTGATGCAACCGAAACGACGCCTTCCGTAGGTTTGCTTTTGAGGATCTGATGAACCAGCATTTTCGCCACCTCCGCAATAATATGTCGTAAGGTCAAGCGTCGCCGCAATATGGGTTCAAGTCAAGGTTGTCTCAGCCTTGTTCTTCCAGCCTTGCAACCTCTTGCCGAATGCCCGTGACCAGCTTTTCCGTGATCCGGTTCAATCGTTCGGAGCGTTGATCGCCCTGATGACGGACGATGTAAAAACTGCGCGTGAGGCTGATTGTTTCTGGCAAAACCTTGCGCAGGAAGTTGTGGTCGGCGAGTGCAAAGTCATGGGCGATACACAATCCGCCGCTGTTGAGCGCAAAGCGAAGTTGCACAGGCACGGAGTTTGACGCGAGTGTCACCCTCTCCAACCCCAGGTCAGCCAGATAGTCCAACTCACTGTCATAGATCATGTCAGGAATGTAACCGATGATCGGCAGACCTTTCAGATCATCCAACGTGTCAAACGGACCGTTCTGACGTACGAATTTGCGCGATGCGACCAGGTGCAGCCTATAGTCAGTGATCTTCTGCACCACCAATTGACCGGCATTGGGCGGGCTGACAGCAATGGCGATATCCGCCTCGCGTCGGCTGAGATTTACAATTCGAGGCAGCGACACCACTTGTATTTCAAGGTCCGGGTTTTCCTCTGCCAGGGACGCACAGACCTGCGGCAGGACATAGTTGGCGCAGCCGTCCGGCGCGCCGATGCGGATTTGCCCGGTCAGGGTTTCGGACGGGCCTGTCAATGCCTCTGTCGCACCGCGCATGGCCTGTTCCACGCGCTCACCGTGTTCCAACAGGCGTTCTCCGGCAGCACTCAGCGCGTAGCCTTGTGGTGATTTCACGAAAAGCGGCGCGTCAAATGCGGCTTCCAAACGCGCGATCCTTCGGCCAACGGTGGCTGGATCCAGCTTCAGGATACGCCCAGCCCCCGACAGGCTTTCCTCGCGCGCGACCGCCAGAAAAATCCGCAAATCATCCCATTGTGGTTCCATCACCGCCCCCTTGCCCCGCTATTTTGCAAAGCCTTTTTGAAATCTTGCCCCTGTTCACCGCTTTTGCGCAAGCCTAAGATGCGCGGCGAGTGTTTTTGGAGGATACCCCATGCAGGAATTGACCCACTTCATCGACGGCGCGCAGGTCAGCGGCACGTCGGGTCGGTTTGACAATGTCTACAACCCCGCGACCGGCGAAATTCAGTCGAAATGCCCGATGGCCAATGTGGCTGAAACCGAAGCCGCAATTGCCAGCGCTGCCGCCGCTCAGGTGGCCTGGGGGGCAACCAACCCGCAAAAACGCGCGCGTGTCATGATGGCCATGGTCGGCCTGATGAACCGCGACATGGACCAGCTGGCCGAGGCGTTGAGCCGCGAGCACGGCAAAACCATTCCGGATGCCAAGGGCGACCTGCAGCGTGGTCTTGAAGTGATCGAATACTGCATCGGCGCGCCACAAATGCTGAAAGGTGAATATACCGACAGCGCAGGCCCAGGCATTGACATGTATTCCATGCGGCAGCCGCTGGGTGTTGTTGGCTCGATCATGCCATTCAATTTCCCGGCCATGATGCCGCTGTGGCATGTTGGTCCGGCATTGGCCTGCGGCAACGCGGTTGTGCTGAAACCATCCGAGCGTGATCCGTCGGTTCCGTTGATGCTGGCCGAACTGTTTGTTGAGGCCGGCCTGCCCAAGGGCGTGTTCCAAGTCGTGAACGGTGACAAGGAAGCAGTCGACACAATCCTCGACAGCGAGATCATTCAGGGCGTCAGCTTCGTCGGTTCGACCCCAATCGCGCAGTACATCTATTCCCGCGCAACCGCGAACGGCAAGCGCGCGCAATGCTTTGGCGGCGCAAAGAACCACATGATCGTCATGCCCGATGCGGACATGGATCAGGCGGCTGACGCGCTGGTTGGCGCCAGCTTTGGCGCAGCAGGCGAACGCTGCATGGCAATCTCGGTTGCTGTTCCCGTCGGTGAAGAAACCGCAGACCGGCTGATCGAAAAGCTGGTGCCGCGCATGGAGAGCCTGAAGGTTGGCCCCTACACCGCTGGCGACGACGTGGACATGGGCCCGGTTGTGACCGCGGCCGCCAAGGAACGCATTCTGGGCCTGATCAATTCGGGCGTGGAACAGGGCGCGGAACTGGTTGTGGACAATCGCAACTTCTCGCTCCAGGGCTATGAAGACGGGTTCTTTGTCGGACCGCACCTGTTCGAC
The DNA here is from genome assembly GCA_040830545.1 of Paracoccaceae bacterium. Lineage (GTDB taxonomy): Bacteria > Pseudomonadota > Alphaproteobacteria > Rhodobacterales > Rhodobacteraceae > HXMU1420-2. The sequence goes on from JBFOMB010000018.1 coordinate 77,782, forward strand.
AAGGTTACGCCAGACATGGACATCTACAAACAGGAGATCTTTGGCCCGGTTCTGTCGACCGTCCGCGCAGGTTCGTATGAGGAAGCGCTGGGTCTGGCGATGGACCACGAATATGGCAACGGCACAGCAATCTTCACCCGCGACGGTGACACGGCACGCGATTTCGCCAGCCGGATCAACATCGGCATGGTGGGCGTCAACGTGCCGATCCCGGTTCCGCTGGCCTACCACACCTTTGGCGGCTGGAAGAAATCGATGTTCGGTGACCTGAACCAGCACGGCCCGGACAGCTTCAAGTTCTACACCCGCACCAAAACCGTCACGGCCCGCTGGCCCAGCGGTATCAAGGAAGGCGGCGAATTCAACTTCAAGGCCATGGACTAATCGCAACACAGTCCCGGGCCTGCCCCGGGACCTCGCCCTCGCAGACGCTCCATAGGTCTGCGAGGGTTACGCGTCATATGCTACCGTGTAGCGTTGCTGGACGTACCCGCTGGGACAGGCAACAGCGGACACATTGCGAAGGTGCAAATCCCGCATCACAGGACCGAACAACGAAATACCTTCGCCGATCAGGATTGGCATACGGGTCAGGATCAGTTCGTTCATCAGGCCCAGCGCAAGAAACGACTGGATCGTCGTGCCTCCGTCCACATAGGCGTGGCTGTGTCCGTCGCGTTCCAGCTTATCCAACAGAGCAAAAAGTTCTCCGTCATACATCTCGACATTGCCAAACAGTCCCGCTGTCGGCTGCGTCAGCGTACGGCTGAGCACGACGATGCGAGTATCACCATAAGGCCACTGATCCGGTGTCAGGTTGAAACCGCTGATCGTTTCCATGCACTTGCGCCCCATGATCATGCAATCAACTGTGGCAAAAAAAGTAGCGAAATCCACGTAGCCGGGCGCGTCTGTGCCTTTCTCTGGTTCGCCAGCGGAGTCCAGCCAATCTACACTACCGTCTGGTCGGGCGATGAACCCATCGGCGCTGGTCGCGATATAGGCCGAGCATTTCATGGTTGTAGCCCTCCTTACCCTCTTGCTTGTTCGGCACAGCGTGTCCGTTGATAAATACGTAACACGGGCCGTAGGGCCCGGCACGGCATTTTGGAGGAACCGCCATGTGGCCCAGCACCCGGCTGACTGACCTTCTGGGGATCGAACATCCCATCATCCTGGCCCCTATGGCAGCAACCACCACCCCGGCCCTTGTCGCAGCCGTTTCAGGCGCGGGCGGATTGGGCAGCCATGGATGTGCCGTTATGTCAGCCGAGGCCTTGGCCTCGGATATGGCAGAATTGCGGGCGCGGACCAATGCACCGGTCAATCTCAACTTCTTCTGTCACACCAAACATCCGATGGACGCAGGCCATCATGATGCATTGATGGTGGAATTGGGCCCCGACTACGCTCAGGCCGGAGCCGCCGCACCTTCGGGACCGCCTGAAGGCGCTCCGTTCACGCCGTTTGGCGAAGATCAGCTAGAGTTGCTACTTGCGCACCCCCCTGCGGTGGTCAGCTTCCATTTTGGCCTGCCCCCGATTGAGATGATGGAGGCGCTGAAACAGGCCGGATGTCTGATCCTGTCCTCTGCAACCACGGTGGCCGAAGCGCGGTGGTTGGAAGCGCGCGGAGTGGATGCAATCATCGCGCAGGGCTGGGAAGCAGGAGGGCATCGCGGCGTTTTTCTGGACGTGGCGCAAGATGCGCAAGTCGGATTGTTCGCGCTACTGCCGCAGGTCGTCGATGGGGTTTCCGTCCCGGTGATTGCGGCAGGCGGGATCGCAGACGGGCGCGGTATCGCGGCTGCCTTTGCCCTGGGGGCGGATGGCGTTCAAGTCGGCACGGCCTTCATCACCAGTGACGAGGCTGCAGACAGGGACATTCACCGGGCCGCTGTGGCTACGGGGCACGACGGAAGCACTTTGGTCACAACTGCCGGGTCTGGCAGACCAGCACGTGGCCATCGAACGGATTGGTTATCGCGGATGGAAGGGGTGGACACCGCACCCTTCCCTCTGATGTATCACTATTCCCGACCCTTGCAGGGCGCCGATTCGGAGCAATACCAGTTTTCACTGTACGGCCAGTCCGCCGCGCTGGCACCGACGGGCAGTGCAGCGGAACGGCTCCAGTCATTGGTGGAAGATGCCCAAACCGCTCTGGCAGCGCTGCGCTGCACATGAAAACGGCTGCCCCTAAGGGGACAGCCGCGCCGTGAGTGGAACGAGATATGTTCACATGAGAGGTCAGTGCCGAAGAAACTCTGTCAATGACACGCGGCCGTCGAAATTGACGTCGAATCCAGCCATTGCTGTACGGATTTCCTGATCAGCCAGGCAGGCACGCGCAATGCCCGCGACACGCTTGGCATTCATCATCGCAATACATTCCTGAGGCAAAAGTTCGTCCTGCTCTGGGTCTGCCATCCACCATTCAATCTCGCCAGCGACAAACTCGTCTGCTGACATGAAGCCATTCCTGTCCAGATCGAACGCTAGAAACTCCGCAGCAGTCTCAGCCGTCAGGAATGCCTCGAACTCACGATAGGCCACAAACCCATCAGCATCTGCGTCGATGCGCTTCATTTCTTCTGCTGCAATGGCTTGGGTTGAGCAAAGTTCAGCTTCAGCATCGCAATCTTCAGGTCCCCACATCGCTTCTTCTTGGACCAGGAACTGATGATATTCAGTCTCCGTGATGACGCCGTCGCCATCATGATCCAACTCGGCAAAGAAAATTCGTGCGCTTGACGTCGCCCCAGCCGGGGATTGTGCACTGCTCCAATAAAGCGCTGTCAGCAACAGGATCGGCAGCATGTATAGCACTGCACTGGTTCCGAAATGGAACAGACGGGATCGGGGCATGTTCAGGTCTCCGTTCAAGGTCTGGGGCGGGCCCTGAAGTTCCTGATCGATCACGTCTCGCACGACTTCGCTCATGCTTGCGCCGCGCGCGCGGCTCAACGCGGCAAGTTCGGTTTTCTGCTCGTGGGACATTCGGATTTCGAGCGTTTCCGATTTCTTGCTCATTCTGCGATCCACTGGAATTCAGGGCCCGAACCGGACCTAGGAAAACGAATGGAGCAGGCATAGGCCCAATCCCGTCCGGACCCCAGTGGAAACCTGTCCGGACACGGTGTCCGGACACGCGATCGGCCATATTTTGCTGATGAATCGCACGCCGCTCACGAAGTGTTCAGAACGCCATTGTAGCGTCGAGCAGAAGACATTTATAGGGTTCGGCGCAGAGCAGTTTCAAACTAGGGGAATGGATGATGAACGATGATCGTTTGACGCGGCGCGGCCTGTTGATCGGAACCGCCGCAACCTTGGCCGCACCCAGCGTGTTGCGTGCCCAATCGACCGACGCCTTCCCGACCGAAGAACCCACGATCCGCGATACCGTGCCGGTAAGGCGCAATATTTCATCTTTCAAAAGACAGAACTGGGAAGACCACTTCGAACGTTTGGGCGATGGCTGTCTTCTGGCCGACATTACCAGTCGTGCGGTGCATTACTGGGGCCCGGACAATCAGACCTATAAGCTCTACCCCTCCTCTGTTCCGCTGACCGAAGAACTGACCAAGCGTGGCTATACCGAGGTCGTGCGAAAGGCCAAGAACCCCAGTTGGACCCCAACGGCCAATATGCGCGAACGCGACCCGTCGCTGCCCGTCCGCATCGACGGAGGGGCCGTGGGCAACCCGCTGGGTACCCGCGCGATGTACCTGACCTGGCCTGCGTATCTGGTTCATGGCACCCATGACACGCGCAAGATCGGGCGGCAAAGCTCGTCCGGCTGCATCGGTCTTTACAACCAGCATGTGGAAGAACTGTTCGAACTGGTGAAGGTTGGCACGCAGGTTCGGCTGACCTAAAACTTGCCGCTTTTCCAAATTTGGCGACCGTGCAGGAGGTCCTGCACGGTCGTTTTGCATGAACGCAGGTTGCCTGCGGGTCCTCCGGCCTTTATTAAACAGGTGTTCATTTCCTGAGCCGGGAGGAAACGGAATGGATTTCGCGCTGACCGAGGAACAAACGGCCATTTTCGACATGGCTTACGCGTTCGGACAGGAGCATATTGCGCCTTTCGCCCGAGAGTGGGAGGTCGCCGGAACGATCCCCAAAGACTTGTGGCCGCGCGTGGGTGAATTGGGCTTTGGCGGGCTCTATGTATCTGAGGAAGCTGGCGGATCGGGGCTGGGTCGGTTGGACGCGACACTGGTTTTTGAAGCGCTGAGCATGGCCTGCCCTTCGGTCGCGGCCTTCCTGTCGATTCACAACATGTGCGCGCGGATGATCGATAGTTTCGGCTCGGAGGAATTCAAGGCACGAGTGCTACCCGGTGCACTGAGCATGGATACGGTGCTGAGTTATTGTCTGACAGAGCCCGGGTCTGGGTCTGATGCTGCGGCACTGAAAACACGGGCCGAGCGTACGAACGAAGGCTACCGGCTGAACGGGACCAAGGCATTTATTTCAGGCGGCGGATACTCTGACGCATATGTCTGCATGGTTCGTACGGGCGAGGATGGGCCAAAGGGGATTTCCACGCTCTATGTGGAAAACGGCGCGCCGGGGCTGAGCTTTGGCGGGCTGGAGGACAAGATGGGCTGGAAATCGCAGCCCACGGCGCAGGTCCAGTTTGATGATTGCGCTGTGCCCGCTGACAATCTGGTTGGCGAAGAAGGCCAGGGGTTTAAGTACGCCATGGTAGGGCTGGACGGTGGACGATTGAACATCGCCGCCTGCTCGCTTGGGGCAGCGCAGATCGCGTTGAACCAAACGCTGACCTATATGGGTGAACGCAAGGCCTTTGGCAAAAGCATTGACCAGTTCCAAGGGTTGCAATTCCGACTGGCGGACATGGAGATCGAGCTGCAGGCCGCGCGCACCTTCCTGCGGCAGGCAGCCTGGAAGCTGGATCAGGGCGCGCCGGATGCGACCAAATTCTGTGCCATGGCCAAGAAGTTCGTGACTGAAACGGGGTCCAAGGTGGTCGATCAGTGCCTGCAACTTCATGGTGGCTATGGGTATCTGGCGGATTACGGGATCGAGAAGCTGGTGCGCGATCTACGTGTGCATCAGATTTTGGAAGGCACCAACGAAATCATGCGTGTAATCACGGCGCGGCACTTGCTGACCGAGCGCTAGGGATTTCGCCGCGCTTGCGCGCGGCGACCGGCTGGGGGTTTCACCCCCAGCCCCCTTAGAGTATTTGAACCAAGAAGAAGTTGATTGGTCATGAGCGACATTGACATTCGGATTGAGGGGCGCGCGGGGCGGATCACGTTAACGCGGCCTCAGGCGTTGAACGCGGTGACATGGGAAATGTTGCGGGCCATTGATCACGCGTTGGACGCCTGGGCGCAGGATGACCGCGTTGCCTTGGTGCTGATAGATGCGGAAGGTGACCGGGCCTTTGCCGCAGGTGGCGATATTGTTGACCTGTATCAGACGGGCATGGCCGGAGATTATGCTTATGGGCGGCGGTTCTGGGCCGAAGAATATCAGCTGAACGCGCGGATTGCAGAGTATCCAAAGCCTTATGTTGCCATGATGCATGGCTTTGTCATGGGTGGCGGCGTCGGGATTTCCTGCCATGGGTCGCATCGTTTGGTCGACGAAAGCGCGCAGATCGCCATGCCGGAATGCGGCATTGGGCTGGTCCCAGATGTGGGCGGGTCGTGGCTGTTGGCACGGGCCCCTGCCGGACTGGGTGCGTTGGTGGGACTGACCGGATACCGGATGGGACCGGCGGATGCGATCCTGACGGGTTTTGCAGACAGTTTTGTGCCCCGCGCGGCCTGGGAGGGGCTCATCGCAAGGCTGGTCGCGACCGGGGATGTCGATGAGATCGCGCGCGTGTCTGAAACGCCGCCTGATGGCAGCTTGTCCGAAGGGAGCGAACTGGCAAGGTGGTTCGATCAGGCAAGCGTTGGTGCATTGGTGACGGCACTGGAATCGGATGGCGGAGAGGCCGCGGACAAACAGTTAAAGATCCTGCGTCGGCAGTCCCCTTTATCGGTGGCATGCGGGTTGGCTTCGATCAACGCGGCAAGGGATATGACATTGCAAGAGGCACTGGCGCAGGAATTCCGTTATGTCTGGCGTTGCATGGAACGTGGCGATTTCCTGGAAGGTATCCGCGCGCAGGTGATCGACAAGGATCGCAACCCCACCTGGCGGCATGGCGCGGCAGAGGACGTTTCAGACGCGGAAGTTGCCGCAATGCTGGCCCCATTGGGCGCGGACGAGTTGGTGATTTGAAAGGAGCAAGGGCATGAAGATCGGATTTGTCGGACTGGGCAATATGGGCGGGCCGATGGCGGCCAATCTGGCGGCGGCCGGGCACGAAGTTCTTGGCTTTGACACCGCTGGGGTTTCGGTCGAAGGCGTGTCGATGACGGCTTCTGCGGCAGAGGCGGCATCGGGCGCGGATGTGGTCATCACCATGCTGCCCAACGGGACAATTCTGCGCGCGGTAGCGGCTGATGTGATACCGGCCATGTCTCAGGGCGCGGCACTGGTGGATTGTTCCACGGTCGATGTGGACAGCGCCCGTGCGGTCGCATCGGATGCCGAGGCGGCTGGCCTGCTGGCGGTGGACGCGCCGGTGTCCGGTGGCATTGGTGGGGCGGCGGCGGGCACACTGACTTTTATGGCGGGCGGGTCCTCGGAAGCATTTGCCAAGGCAGAGCCGCTGTTTGACATCATGGGCCAGAAAGCCGTGCATTGCGGGGAGGCCGGCGCTGGTCAGGCGGCCAAGATCTGCAACAACATGATTCTGGGCATCACCATGATCGGCACGTGCGAAGCCTTTGCGCTCGCTGACAAGCTGGGGCTGGACCGGCAGAAGATGTTTGACGTTGTGTCGACCTCGTCCGGGTATAGCTGGACGATGAACGTCTATTGCCCTGCCCCCGGAGTTGGGCCGACCTCGCCTGCGGACAATGACTACCAGCCGGGGTTTGCGGCGGACCTGATGTTGAAGGATTTGCGGTTGAGCCAACAGGCGGCGGTAAGCGCAGATGCGGACACGCCTATGGGGGCGATGGCGCAGGCGCTTTATGCGCAGTTCGTCGAGGATGAGGATGGCGCGGGCAAGGATTTTTCCGCCATGTTGCCTCGGTTCGAGAAGCGCGGGCGTGGCTGACACATCTGGGTGGGCCTATTGGGCGGCTCTGTGTGGTCCGCCCTATCGCCGTCCGTGGCAGCCTTTGAACTTGTAGCCTGATCCGCAGGGACAGGGGGCGTTGCGCGCGCAGCCCTTGAAGAACCCCTTTGGGAAAAAGCGAGCGGTTTGGGCGGGATCGAAAACCTCTGCGTCGTGGATAGGCGTGTCTTGCACGGACACCGGGACCAGAGCATCAATATGTGCGGGCAGATCAAAGCCGAACGGGATGCGGGCGGCGAGGTCTGCTGCGGCCTGGGTTCTTTCTTCAGGTGAAGACACCGCGTCCGAGCCAAACAGAACCGTCGACCCGCCCTGCGACCATGCCCAGATTTGCGAAAACGCCTGCATCATGCCCGCCTGCTGCGCGGCGAATCGCTCGTCCCCAGCGATCAGGTTCATGGCCATAACACCGCCGTGCGTAAGTTTCGCCCGGATCATCGCGAAAAACTCCGCTGTGGACAGTGCGGGCGGCACACGAGCGTCGGCCCCGTAACAATCGACATAGATGTGGTCGAACTGACCGTCCGGTTGCGCGGTCAGGTGCGCGCGGCCTTCGGCACAGTCGATGGACAAGCCCCCAGCCATCTCGAACCCCAGGTACTCCGCCGAGAGGTTCAGGACATCCTTGTCGAGTTCGGAGCCCATCACCACTGGCACATCAACCAACCAACGCAACACCATGGGCACGCGCCCGCCCCCTGCCCCCATGACATAGACGCGCCCAGGGTCCGGCACGAAGCTGAGACAGGCCAGCATGGCCTGTGTGTAGGCTCCTTTCAGCACCAGGGGTGTCGTCGGATCGACCCGCGCCATCACCCCGCTGAGCGCGTCATTGCTGAGTTCAACGCCCAGCGGGCAGAACACCATGACAATATCCGGCCCCGTTCGCGCGATGGCAATCTGGCCGTGGCGACCCACGCGATGTACGATCAGCCCTTCGGGATGAGATTTCAACCGGTCCAGCCGGGCCTGAGCAGCGTCGGGCAGACCGGGGCTTTCAGCCATAGGGGTTCCGGGCGCTGCGGTCTGGGGACAATGAGCCCTGCCGTTCGCTCACCAGTTCCTCGATCGCGTCGGCCAGATGCACGGGCAGGATGTTGCCATCCCCGCGAGCGACACGCATCTGATGCGCGCGCAGCAGCACGTCCGCATGGGTGCAGCCAACTGGTGGCTCGAATTTGTAGGTAGCCAGTTCGATCAGGAGGCCCAGCGGATCCTTGAAATAGATCGAATCCATGAACCCGCGATCCTTGACGCCGGAATGGTCGATCCCGCGCGCATCCAATCGCTCGACCGCCTGCAGGAACACGGCACGACTGACGTTGAACGCCAGATGATGCACACAACCTGGTTCAGTCGGGGTGCGGGCGGGGTCGGGTCTGCGCGATTCATTGGTGAAGACTGTGATCAGCCGCCCGTCGCCCGGATCGAAATACAGGTGACCTTCGTCCGGGTTGTCCAGATTGGGCTGGTCGAAGATGAAGGGCATGCCCAGCACACCCTCCCAAAAATCAATCGAGGTTTGACGATCCGCGCCGGTCAGCGTGATGTGGTGGACGCCTTGCACTTGAAGTTTTTGCATCGCCCTACGCCTTGCTAAGTGAATTCCATCTGATCGTAGTCGCCGGTCGCCGTTTCAAGCAATACGGCGTGTGTCGGAAGTTACTTCAAGCTCTTTCGGTACCGAATGCACTCCTGACTATAGTAGTATGAGAACTTCTTCTTTGTGCAACTGCTGTCAGAATAGACGCCCGCATCAGATTCTTTCTGCTCCAAAGGGACAGCTGTCGTTTGCGCACGCTTGGTTTTGGTCTGGCTTGCCTTCAATTGCTTGCGGAACTGAATGCACTGCTGGCTGTAGTACGCGCCGCCAACTTTGCTTGTGCAATTGCTGTCCGGGAATTCACCCCTTGGATTTTTGCCCTCAGAGTTCGGGGAATCCAGTGTTGTGGCAGGCGCGACGGCCGTGGCCTGTTGCTGCGGCGCTTTTGTCGGCGCGGGCGACGTGGCGGGGTTCGGCGCGGCCTTGACCGTTTTTGTGCGCGGGTTCGGTTCCCTAGTCAAGCAACTGTTGTGGCTTTTGGGGTTGACCAACGCCCCCTCCCCCTCGCAGGCGATATAAGGGGATCCCGTGGGTGCCCCCCAATCCCTTTCC
>JBFOMB010000019.1:0-15389 GCA_040830545.1 Paracoccaceae bacterium
CCCCCCGTAAACCCCCCCGGTACCGGCTTGCCCCCCCGACCCCCGCCTTCCAGACCCGTCACGGTTTGCCGCCCCCCATCGCGGTTCATTTTCCCCCGCGGCGAATACCCCCGCTTGCTGGCTTCAACCACCAGACCCCCGCTGGCGGCGGGAAACATGTAGGCCCCCCCCATCTTCCCCATAAATGGTCCGGCCTACAGCCAGAACCGCCGTTCGAACGGTGGCTGATACAGCGCCGCCACGTGCCGTTCCGGCAGGAAGTTGTGGCGTTTCAATTGCGCATCCAATTGCCCCGTCGAATAGGGCCTCCCGAATCCAAACGGCGTCCCATCCCGCCGTGCCCAGATGCCCGACCGGTTCGGCACGATGAACAGCGCCCTGCCCCCCGGCCCCAGCACACGGAAACACTCTTCCAACAGGTCCGAGGCCCGCTCGGACGTCTCCAACCCATGCAGGACGATCAACCGGTCTACATGCCCGGTTTCCAGCGGCCATAACGTTTCTTCGGTCAGAACCGACAGATTCGGCTGGTTCGCGGGCCAGGGCATCACCCCTTGCGGACCCGGCATCAAGGCAATGACCCGGCGCGCATCGTTTATGAAGGGGCGCAGCAGAGGTGCTGCAAAACCAAACCCGACCACGGTCTGCCCTTTGGCTTCGGGCCACAACTCCAGCACACGGTTGCGAATAACCCCCTGCGCCGCGCGCCCCAATGTGCTGCGGTAATAGAAATTCCTCAGATCCTGCACATCAAGATGCATTGCGGGTCGCGACCTGTTCGTCCAAGCTCGCCGTAATGTAGCAACGAAAGGCTGAAAGACCATGCCCCTCGAACTCGTCACCGTCCCTTGTCTGGGTGATAACTATGCCTTTCTGGTACATAACGCAGACAGCGGTGAGACGGCGCTGATCGACATCCCCGAAGCTGACCCGATTCTCTCGGAACTGGATTCGCGGGGCTGGACGCTCAGTGAAATCCTGATCACGCACCACCATTTCGACCATATCGACGGTCTGGACGCGGTTCAGAAACGCCATAACGCAACCGTGATAGGCGCCAGCGCAGATGCGGGCCGCCTGCCACCGCTGGATTTGGCCGTGGCCGAAGGCGACACCATCACCGTCTGTGGTGAAGAGGCGACCGTCATTGATGTATCCGGCCACACGGTCGGCCATATCGCGTTCCATTTCCCCACGTCTGGCTATGTCTTCACCGCTGACAGCCTCATGGCGCTGGGATGTGGGCGCGTGTTCGAAGGCACCATGCCGATGATGTGGGACAGCCTGCAAAAACTTGCCACCCTGCCGCCCGAAACCACCGTTTGTTCCGGGCATGAATACACCGCCTCCAACGCCAAATTCGCGCTGAGCGTTGAACCGGATAATCAGGCGCTTATATCAAGGGCCGAGTATATCGCCAAAGCGCGGGCCGCAGGACAACCCACGGTCCCAACCACGCTAAGCGAAGAACTGGCCACCAACCCGTTTCTGCGGGCAGGCGAGCCTGCACTGAAAGCTGCAATCGGTATGGAAGGCGCGACCGATGCCGAGGTGTTTGCCGAAGTGCGCACAAGAAAAGACAACTTTTAACCCGGGTTCACGGCTGATCGATCAAATATGAGGGCAATTGGCCAGAAAAAACTTGAAGCCGGTAACTGATCGCCCAAACTCTATAAGTATAAGCAAATGGCTGGACGGGGCGCTGCCCTCCAGATGTCACGACTGGCCCAAAAAAGAGGAGCACCATCACGTGCCTTCATTCTCAGCAACTCTGGAGCAGGCAATCCATTCGGCCCTCGCACTGGCCAATGAACGCAGGCATGAATTCGCAACGCTCGAGCATCTGTTGCTCGCGCTTCTGGAAGAACCCGACGCCACGCGCGTGATGCGCGCGTGCAGCGTCGATATGGCGGACCTGCGCAAGACCCTGCTGGACTTCATTGACGAGGATCTGTCGAACCTCGTTACCGATATTGACGGGTCCGAGGCGGTACCGACCGCGGCGTTCCAGCGCGTGATCCAGCGCGCCGCAATCCATGTTCAGTCTTCGGGCCGGACAGAGGTGACCGGCGCGAACGTTCTGGTCGCAATATTTGCCGAACGCGAATCGAACGCGGCCTACTTCCTGCAAGAACAGGACATGACACGCTATGACGCGGTGAACTTCATCGCGCACGGGGTCGCGAAGGACCCGGCGTTTGGCGAAAGCCGCCCGGTCACGGGCTCCAGCGAAGCGGAGGAAGACGTGCAACAGCCCGCTGCCGAAGGTGAGCAGAAGGAAAGCGCGCTGGCCAAGTATTGCGTGGACCTGAACGACAAATCCCGGGGTGGTGACATCGACCCGCTGATCGGTCGCGAACACGAGGTTGAGCGCTGCATTCAGGTGCTGTGCCGCCGGCGCAAGAACAACCCACTGCTCGTGGGCGATCCCGGCGTCGGCAAAACCGCCATCGCGGAAGGTCTGGCACGCAAGATCGTTGCCGGTGAAACGCCCGAAGTGCTGCGGGAAACCACGATCTACTCGCTGGACATGGGTGCATTGCTGGCCGGAACCCGGTATCGCGGTGATTTCGAAGAACGGCTGAAGGCGGTTGTGACCGAGTTGGAAGAGCACCCGGACGCCATTCTGTTCATCGACGAAATCCACACTGTGATTGGCGCGGGCGCAACCTCGGGCGGCGCGATGGATGCGTCAAACCTGCTGAAACCTGCCTTGCAGGGCGGCAAACTGCGCACGATGGGGTCCACCACGTACAAAGAATTCCGTCAGCATTTCGAAAAGGATCGCGCGCTCAGCCGCCGGTTCCAGAAAATCGACGTGAACGAACCGTCGGTGGATGACTCGGTGAAGATTCTCAAGGGCCTGAAACCCTATTTCGAGGAACATCATAGCGTCAAATACACTTCGGACGCGATCAAGACCGCAGTGGAGCTCAGCGCGCGCTACATCAACGACCGCAAACTGCCGGACAAGGCCATCGACGTCATCGACGAGGCAGGCGCGGCCCAGCACCTGCTGGCAGAATCCAAGCGACGCAAAACCATCGGCGTGAAGGAAATCGAGGCCGTGGTCGCCAAAATCGCCCGCATCCCGCCGAAATCCGTGTCCAAGGACGACGCCGAAGTGCTGCGCGATCTCGAAACCACGCTCAAGCGCGTTGTGTTCGGTCAGGACAAGGCCATCGAGGCCCTGTCGAGCGCGATCAAACTGGCCCGCGCAGGTCTGCGAGAACCTGAAAAACCCATCGGCAACTATCTGTTCGCCGGGCCAACCGGTGTGGGTAAAACCGAAGTCGCCAAGCAACTGGCCGACAACCTGGGTGTGGAACTGCTGCGGTTCGACATGTCGGAATACATGGAGAAACACGCCGTGTCCCGCCTGATCGGTGCCCCTCCGGGCTATGTCGGGTTCGATCAGGGTGGCCTGCTGACCGACGGAGTCGATCAGCATCCGCACTGTGTGCTGCTGCTGGACGAGATCGAGAAGGCGCACCCGGACGTGTACAACATCCTCTTGCAGGTGATGGACCACGGCGAGCTGACCGACCACAACGGCCGCACAGTGAATTTCCGCAACGTCGTGCTGATCATGACCTCGAACGCTGGCGCAATGGAACAGGCCAAGGAAGCCATCGGCTTTGGTCGCGACCGGCGCGAGGGCGAGGATACGGCAGCCATCGAAAAGATGTTCACGCCGGAATTCCGCAACCGTCTGGACGCGGTGATTTCCTTCGCGCCGCTGGGCAAGGCTGTCATCCTGCAGGTGGTCGAGAAGTTCGTGCTGCAACTCGAAGCACAGCTTCTGGATCGTGGCGTGACCATCGAACTGACCAAACCTGCCGCTGAATGGCTGGCGGACAAGGGTTATGACGACAAAATGGGCGCGCGTCCGCTTGGCCGCGTGATCCAGGAACACATCAAGAAGCCGCTGGCCGAGGAACTGCTGTTCGGCAAGCTCGCCAAAGGCGGATTGGTGAAGGTCGGCATCAAGGATGGCAAGCTGGACCTGCGCATCGAAGGCCCGGCCAAGCCCCGCATCAGCGGCGACAAACCGCCCCTGCTGACGGCGGATTGATGCGCCTTGGATTGGTGACATGGACGGCGGCCTTCTGGGCCGCCGTTCCGCCTTTGGCGCAGGAACCTTTCCTGACGCTGCCGCTCGACTGCGAATTGGGCAAAACCTGTTACATCGAAGACTACGTGGACGTGGACCCCGGCGAAGGCGTACGGGATTTCGCATGCGGCCTGAAAACCCGCAACGGCCATCGCGGCACGGATTTCGCGCTGGTCTCTCAGGCGGATTTCACACGCGGCATTCATGTGATCGCCTCTGCCCCTGGCCTGGTCGAGGCCACGCGGGACGGCATGGCGGACGTTCCCTACACCGCTGAAACCGCTGCTGCGATCAAAGGGCGCGAATGCGGAAACGCTGTGCGGGTGCGGCATGCCAATGGTCTGCAAACCCTCTACTGTCACCTCGCCCAAGGCTCGGTTCGCGTCAATAAAGGCGACACAGTCGGGCGCGGTGATGTGTTGGGCACCGTGGGCATGAGCGGGCAAAGCAACTACCCGCATGTCCATGTATCCGTGCTGGGACCGGACGGAAATATCGATCCGTTCGACCCCAAAGGCGGCGAAGAGTGCGGTGTCGGCGCTCAACCGCTCTGGCAAGCGCCCCTGCCCTATTCCAGCACAGGCATGTTCACAGCAGGGTTTTCGGACCGCGTGCCCAGCTTTGACGACGTGAAATCCGGCGCAGCGCGGGTGTCAGAAACGGGCCGCGACGCACCGCTCGTGCTCTATTCCCATTTCTACTACGCGCAGGACGGCGATGTTCTGCACCTGACCGCTTCGGGCCCGGATGGAGAGGTGTTTGACAAGCACGAGCAATTGGAAGCGCCCAAGGTCAACCAGTACCGCGCTTATGGCCGCAAAGCGCCAAACGGTGGCTGGCCAACTGGTGAATACTCAGGCCGCGCCGTTCTGGAGCGAGGCGGAGAGGTGCTCGCCGTGCGGTTCACTCGGGTCACCATCCCCTGAGGTGGCCGGGCAAATTGTCGACAATTTGCACAAAATTCGTCGACGAATTTTGGCGGCTCAGCGTTCGGTGAGTTTCAATTCAATCCGACGGTTCTGCGCCCGCGCTTCGGGCGTATCGTCCAGGTTCACCGGTTGATATTCCCCAAACCCATTGGCCGACAAACGCGCGGGTGAGATGCCTTCAAAATCGGTCAGGAACCGCACCACAGACAAGGCACGCCCCTGACTGAGCTCCCAATTGTCTGCAAAATCCGGTGATCCACTGACCGGTATATTGTCCGTATGGCCGTCAACGCGAATGATCCAGTCGATCCCTGGCGGAATGTCCCGCGCCACGCGTCGCAGAATACCCGCAACCTTGGCAATCTCCTGCCGCCCTTCAAAGGACAGATCAGCGCCGCCCGGCGGGAACAACACCTCGGACGAGAACACGAACCGGTCGCCGACAATCTGCACACCTTCCTGTTCGCCGACCACATCCCGCAATTGCCCAAAGAAATCCGACCGGTACTTCTCAAGGTCTTCAGCCTGCTCGGCCAGTTTCCGCGCTTCTTCCTCCAACCGCAGCCGCTCCGCCTCTTCCAACTGCCGCCGACGCCGTTCTTCGGAGGCCACCCGCGCCAGCGCTGTATTCAGGTCTGAGCCCAGTGTCTGCAACTGCACCTGTGCCTCTGCGTCCTTCTGCTTGGCCTCGTCCAGCAATCCCTGCAGCTCGTTCAACTGCGCCCGCAACGCGGCCACCTGTTGGTTCAACAGCGCGGTTTGGCGCTGCGCCTCGGCAGAAACGGCTTCCTCATCCGACAGCGCCGCATTTGCGGTCGCCAACAACACTGCGCGTTGTTCCGCCAGGCTCAACTGCTCCTGTGCGCGTTCTTCTGCCGCGGCCTTGTCCGCCAGCGCTGCCGTCAACCGGGCGCGCAGCACCTCCTGATCGGACGCTGCCGCCTGCGCGCGTTCAAGCGATTCCAAGGCCGCCAGCAACCGCGCCTCGACATCCGCCTGATCCTGTTCGCTGGACACAGCCGCAGACCGCAAACGTTCCAGTTCTTCCCGCAACCGCGCCACTTCCAGGTCCAGCGTCGCCTTGGTCGCCGCCGCATCACTGATCGCCTTGGCCAGTTCCTCGCGCACAGCGGCCAGCGCCTCATCATTCGCCAACTGCTGATTGGCCAATTGCGTTCGCAACGCTTCTTCCGTCGCCGTGCCTTCTGCACGCGCGATGGCCAGTTGCTCCTCCAGAGCGGCAATCGCTGCATCAGCCTCAGCTCGCGCCATGGCCAGCTGCACTTCCAACTCTTCGCGGATATCCGCGTTTTCTGCCTGCAACCGTGCCAGTTCCTCTTCGAACTGCGACTGCGTCTGGATGCTCTGCGACCGTTCTCGTGCCAGCGCGGCCTCCAACGCGGCCCGTGCCTCGGCAAATCGGGACTCGGACGCGGCCAGTTCCGCCTTCAGCTCGCCCTCTCGTTCGGTTGCCAACGCGCGCACGCGGGCCAGTTCAGCCTCCAGCGCCTCGCGGCTTTGGCTGGCCCGAACCTGCGTCGCATCCAATTCCGCCATCAACGCCGCACGTGCCTCTGCCGCGTCCGCACGGACCCGGTCCAACTCAGCCTCCAGCGCTGTCACGGCCCCGGCAGTTTCAGCCTGTGTCGCCTCCATCTGGGCCAGCACACGGGTCAGCCGTTCCGCCAGTTCATCCCGTGCCTGCGCCTGCGCATTGGCAGCGTCTATCCGGTCCAGCGCGTCGGCCAATTGCGCGTCCAATTGTTCACGCGCGGCCTGCGCCGCCGCCAACAGGGTCAGCGTATCCTCGGCCTCCTGCCGCTGCTTTTCCAACGCCAGCGTCATAGCCGTCAATTCGGCATCTGCGTCCTTCAACCGATCCCGCAGCAGTTCTGCCGCCGTTGCCTCGGCCAGACGGGCGGCCTCTTCCGCGCTCAGCTTGGCTTCCAGCGTCCCGACCTCGCGCGACAACGCTTCAGCTCGGGCCTGCTCGCTATCGTTCTCGGCACGCAGGTCGGCAACCAGCGCCTCCAACGCTTCGCGCCGGGCAGCAGCCAATCGGGCCGCTTCGGCCTGCGCGTCAATCTCATCCCGGCTTTGTGCCAAAGCGAGGTCCAACGCCTCTTGCTGAGATAGCAGATCCGTGCGGGCAGCTTCCAGCGCAGCGATGTCTTCCTGCGCGGCGGTGTTTTCCGCGATCAGGGCGGCGATGTTTTCTTCGTTCTGGGCACGGTCCGCCAACAGGCCAGCAACCTGCGCCTCAAACCCGGTGATCTCGGCCTCTGCCTCCTGCAAGGCCACGACCTGCGCTTCGGTCTCGGCCTGCAAATCATCCCGCTGCGACGTCAAAGACGCGATCAAAGACGCCTGACTGGCCAATTCAGCGTTGGCCGCGTCCAACTGGTCCTGCGCGGTGTTGAGCGTGGTGTTCAGCGCGCCCAACCGTGCTTCAAGCTGGCTGTTTTCCCGCTCCTGCAACCCCAGCGCCAGCGCCAGCGCGCTCACCTCACTGGACAGCGTGTCCAGATCACTTTCCTGATCCGTGATCGTCTCTTCCTGGCTGGTAATGGTTTCCTGCAGGACGAACTGAACCACCATGAAAATGGTCAGCACAAACATCAGCACCAACAGCAGCCCGGTCATCGCATCCACGAAGCCCGGCCAGATCGACGTCTGGAACTTCTGGCCCGATCGCCGCGCCAGTGCCATGGTCTAGTCCTCGTTGTCGCGGCTGAAGGCCACGCGCCCGGCCCGCACCGCGCGCGGCGCGCTCCGCTGCCCGGCGGAGGCTATCGCCTTGGTCAGGTTGTCCAAATCCTTGCGCAATTCGGCGATGCTCTCTTGCCGGCCAGCGGAAATTTCTTCGAGAATACGCAGCATCTGCACGTCAATGGAACGCAGGCGCATCCGGCTTTCTGCGTCGATCCCTTCACCCGGCCCTTGGGTCTGCATGACCTCCAGCAGTTGTTCCTGCCCCGCGGCCACCCGTTCCAAAGCACCCGTCGCCGAATCCTCGCGGTCCATGCGTTCGTTCATGTCGACAATCGCGTCCGCCAACCGGCTGAGTTTCGCGTCCACTTCCACCTGACCGGCAGCGGATCGCGCAAACATTTCATGCAACGACTGCATCTGGTCGGCCATATGGTCCAAAACGCCGGTGATCACACCACCATCCGGCGCGCTTTCGTCGTTGGACGCGAACCCAACCCGTGTGATCGTGCTCAGCCATTCTTCAAGCTCGCGGTAGAACCTGTTCTGCCCGTGACTGGCCAGCAACTCCATCAAACCGACAATCAGCGATCCGGTCAGCCCCAAAAGGGACGAGGCAAAGGCAACGCCCATCCCGCCCAATTGTGCCTCAAGCCCGGTCATCAGGCGATTGAACACGGCAATCCCGGCTTCACCCTCCTGCGGGGCAAGGCTGCGGATCGTGTCGACGACCGCAGGGACCGTTGTGGCAAGGCCATAGAACGTGCCCAAAAGGCCAAGGAAAATCAAAAGGTTGACGATGTAGCGCGTGATTTCGCGTTCTTCGTCGATCCGCGTGGCCACCGAATCCAGAATGGACTGTGTCGAGGTCGAGGTCAGTTGCGACCGTGCAGAACGCGACCGCAGCAGCGCCGCCAGAGGGGCCAGCAAGGACGGCGGGTGGTTGGACGCATCGCTTTCTTCCCCGCTTGCAAACCGCTCGATCCAGCGCACCGATCCGATCAGCTGCAAAACCTGCCAGAAACAGGCAACCAGACCGATCAGGAAGACCAGCGCAATAAACCCGTTCAGATAAGGATTGGCCGCAAACACAGGCAAAACCCGCGGCGCAGCAACAAAAGTCCCGAAGCCTGACAGCCCGAGAACAACCAGCATCATCAAAATCTGGCGAACCGGTTGCGAAAAATGCGGCCTCGGCTCGCCGTCCGGCTGCGCCATGCAGTCAGCTCCTGACACGTTACGGCTCTGTTTCTACAGGATATGGGACACCCTGTCAGAGCATTCATCCCTTATGCGACAAGTTCCTTTACACGCGTTGCAAGCCAGCACAAGTCGTGATCGTCAATCCCGATTTCGCCCAAATGCGCGACAGTGTTCAAAAGGTAGTCGGCATTTGGCCCTCGGTTGCCCGCTGCGCGCGAAATGATCCCGGCCTGCTGTTCCAGCGACAGGCCCCCGCAATAAAGCTCATGGGCGGGATCAACCACATATGTATAAGCAGTCACCATCTCACCCGATCTCAGTGTCAGCGGAACCTGTTGCTCCTCATAGGCGGACGCCGTCAACTCGCGCTCGCGCAGATAGGCCAGTGTTTCGTCCTCCTGCCCCTCGGCCACAGCCAGCGCCATGCCGCAACATGCGGCATTCGGGTTGTGGTCCAGTCCCAAAACCAGCCCCGGTGCTTCGCTGGTTCCACGATAGTGCACCGACCACATGCAGAACGACCGGGCAAACCCGTCCAGCGTCGCAATTTCTGACCGGGCGACCTGAAACCCGCTGTTCCAGATCAAGGACCCATAGCCGAAAACCCACATTGTCATTGAAGCTGTCCCATCCTTCGCCGCTGCGCCTGCCTACCGACAGTACGGTCCCGACCTGTGGTTCGCGGTATCGAAATGGAAGTGGTCCTGATGGTAGCGGTCTGCATTCGGGCCAAGCGTGGTGCCAAACGGCCCACACGCGGCCTTGTAAGCCTGCCGCATCGGGCCTTTGCCGCGCCCCCGCCACCAGCTTTCCTCGACCGAATAAACCCGCCCATCGTTCAGGGTTATGGCCGAAATGTCGATGGCCTTGCCCTTACCATGTTCGGAAATCTTGGCCCCGCGCCGGTTGTTGCGGGTCCGGCAAATGTAATGCGCCGCAACCTTGATCTGGGTGACGCGGCCTTGCCTGCGGAACGCAGGTGTCAGCCCCTTGTCGACCCACGTGTTCAGCGCATGCGCGGTCTGGCAGTTCATCACAGCTGGCGTGCTGAGCGTTACGCCGGCGACCGATTTGACGCGCACCGCATCGGACACGCCACAGCCCCGCACCTTGCCCGGCACGCGGCCCACGACCTCACCCTGGATCGAGATGTCGCCGCAGACCGAGGTTTTCCGCAGCTTGCGTTTTGACAGCAAACCACCGGATTTCGGACGCGAGCGCGGCTTGGCGTTGGGTTTCAGAGCCGCTGTCTGCGCGGTCGATGCCGACGCCGCAGCAGCTGCTGCGTCACGTCCGGTGGCTGCCGGACGCGCGGCACTTGAGGCTGCAGCGACCGTCACCGTCTTGGTCGCGGACGATGCCCTTTGTTGCGGTTGCGGGGGAGCGGAGTTTTCAGCCGGGGTTTGCGCCACCTGACGACCGGAGCCGGGGCGCAACACCGGGCGCAAGGACCGGCCCACAGCCCGGTTCGTCGCAGCGGCCTCGGGCGCAGCAGTCGTCGTTTCAGCCAAAGGGACGGTCGAGGCTGCACGGGCACGCGTTTGCGCGCTTGCAGCCTCCGTGCCGCTCCCACCCCGCAATTGCGGCCGCAGCGACCGATCCGGCGCACCCTGTGCCAACGTCTGGATTACCGGCAGAGCCACCAGCGAAACCGTCAGAGAAAGCGCCAGAAATCGCCTCATGTGCCCCCCTTGCCGCGACCGAAATCTGGGGCGTCGGTGTCCTGCCCCGCCTCGATAATCCCACGCCGGATCGCACGGGTCCGGGTGAAATAGTCGTGCAGCAAATCGCCATCCCCGGTGCGAATGGCCCGTTGCAAGGCGAACAATTCCTCGGTGAAGCGGCCCAGAATCTCCAGCGTGGCGGTCTTGTTCGTCAGGAACACGTCGCGCCACATGGTTGGATCGCTGGCCGCGATCCGGGTGAAGTCACGGAAACCAGCGGCGGAGTATTTGATGACCTCACTATCCGTCACGCGCCGCAGGTCATCCGCCACCCCCACCATCGTATAGGCGATCAGGTGTGGCGCGTGGCTAGTAACAGCCAGAACCAGATCGTGGTGATCCGCGTCCATGACATCCACATTGCTGCCCAGCCCTTCCCACAACGCGCGAACGGATGACACCGCTGTGCCCGGCGTGTCCTCCAGCGGAACCAGCAGACACCAGCGATTGTCAAACAGTTCGGCAAATCCGCTTTTCGGCCCCGAATGTTCGGTCCCTGCCAGCGGGTGCGCGGGCACGAACGGAACACCATCAGGCAGGTGCGGGCAAACCGCCTCGATCACATGTTTTTTGACCGACCCGACATCCGTCACAATCGCACCGGGCTTCAGATGCGGTGCAATCTGTTCCGCCACGCGAGACATTGCACCCACCGGCACGGCCAGCACGATCAGGTCCGCCCCCTGAACCGCCTCTTCTGCCGTGTCGCATACGCGGTCGCACAGGCCAATCCGGCGTGCCGTGTCCCGTGTCGCGTCAGAGCGCGCGTATCCGGTGACCTCGCCCGCCAAACCGCCACGTTTCATGCCCCAGTACATAGACGACGCGATTAGCCCCAGCCCGATCAGTGCAACGCGTTCGAACACAACCGCCATCACGCACCTTCCCGCCACTGGGTCAGCGCCGCAATCACGCGGCCAGTCTGATCCGCGTCACCTACTGTGATCCGCAGACCCTCAGGGAAGCCATAGCCGCTCACACGACGCACGATGATACCCAGCGCCTGCAGGGCAGCATCCGCAGCGGCGGCTTCAGCCTCATCCGCAAACCGCACAAGCACAAAGTTCCCGTGGCTGTCGTCACACGCCAGCCCCAACTGACGCATCGCAGCAATCAGCCGCGTACGCTGCTCCGCGTTCAGCGCTGCGCAATCCGACACCCATGTCCGGTCCCTTACGGCGGCGGTGGCTGCGGCCATCTGCACTTCGGACAAGTTGAACGGCTGACGGATGCGGGTCATCACATCAATCATCTCGCGCGGGCCATAACCCCAGCCGATGCGCAACCCGCCCAGTCCATAAATCTTGGAAAACGTGCGCGTCATCAACACGTTGGGCCGACCCTCGACCAACGACGCGCCGCCGTCGAACCCGTCAACAAACTCGGTGTATGCTCCGTCCAGGACCAGAATGACCGAGGTCGGCAGGGCATCCGCCAACCGCGCCAGTTCATCTGCTGGCACCATGGTCCCGGTCGGATTGCCCGGGTTGGCTATGAACACCACGCGCGTGCGGTCGCTCACCGCGTTCAGGATCGCGTCCACGTCCACAACGCGCTCAACCTCGGGCACACAGACCGGTGTTGCCCCCGCCATCCGCGCCAGGATCGGGTACATGGAAAACCCATGTTCGGTGTGAATGATTTCGTCGCCCGGACCTGCAAAGGTCTGACTGACGAATTGCAGCACCTCGTCGCTGCCGACCCCGCAAATGATCTGATCCGCGTTCAGCCCATGCACCTCGGCAATCGCCGCGCGCAGTTCTGCATGGTCCGTTGACGGATACCGATGCACCCCCGTCGCCTGTGCGACAATCGCCTCAACTGCGGCAGGACAGGCCCCCAGAGGGTTTTCATTCGAGCTAAGCTTCAGCACCTCGGCCACGCCATCCACATGGGACTTGCCACCCTGATACAGTGCAATGTCCATGATGCCGGGTTGAGGAACGGGTTGAATCATTGTGTCGAATTCCAAGTTTCAGGCTTTCTATCCCTCGCCCACCTCAGAGGCCAGCCGGATTTGCCCCCCAACACAAAACAGGCGGCCAACGCCGCCTGTTTCCGCACTTCATGAACCGATTTGGATCAGTGGCCAAATGCGCTGTTCGGCACCCAGCTGAGCTTCTGACCTTTCTTCGCCCACCGCATCATCAGGCAGGAGGTCGAGTATTTCTGGAAATACGCCATCTGTAGCGGATACCAGCCGGCCTTGGGCACATCGACTTCCATGATCACGTTGCCCTGACAGGACTGACGCCCCGAGAAATGGCCAACGCGCTGCCCCGAGATGCGGGCGTCCACACCGTCATTGGACCAGACCTCGATCTGATAAACACCCGGCGCATCAAACTTGATGTAGCCCCGGATGTCCGCCGCAACGTTGTAAGCTTCCTTGAAGGTCAGGACCGGCTGACCGTCCTTTGTGTCGCGATAGTCCAGCCCCCGCAGCGGTTTGCCGGGCTTGGCCGATTTCAACATCGACTTGGCCTCGCTGATCGTCTGAATGCGCGCAGGCGGTGGCCCGGCATAGGCATAGCGGACCGACAGGCCCTTCTTGAACCCGGACTGCTTGTTGGCGGGCGTGAGCTTGGCAGGCGCAGCGGCAAGTGCCGTCGCCAGAAAGAGGCCCAGCACCATGGCGGCCCCTGCTGCAATTCGCTTCATCATAAGTTTCCTCAACAACTACTCTGTATACGATCCGACCGCGGTGCCGGACAGTTGGCTCCCCACAGGCGAGCTTAGGGCGGTCCCACTGATCCAGCAAGTCAAAGCTGGACCATCACACCGAAGGTTGACCAGACCGCGAGAAACACGATTAACTGAATACGCTGGCGCAGGGACAAAGTGGGGGCCGCCCTTGGGCATGAACACGACATCGCTTTCTGTCGCCAAGGATATTCTGAAATTCGAAGGCAATGACCGGCTGCGATACTGGCGTCGCTTCGCGATGTTACTGTCGTTGGCCGTGATCATTGCGACCATGGGTCTTATCCGAAATTCCGGTGCCGTGGTCATTGCCGCGATGCTGATTGCGCCGCTGATGACACCGATTCTGGGCATTGCTTCGGCCATGGTCATGGGTTGGACCGGAAGAACCTTCCGGCTGATGCTGACTGTTCTGCTGGCCGCAGCGCTGAGTGTTCTGCTGGCCTGGTTCCTTGTCTTTGCCGCAGACGTGCCAAGGGGCATTCTGCTGCCCGACCAGGTGCTCGCGCGCACCGATCCAGGCATTGAGGATCTGGTTGTTGCCCTCGCCTCAGGTGTCGCCGGAGCCTATGTCCAGATCCACCGAAACGAGGTCAGCTTGCTGCCCGGGGCAGCCATTGGCGTGTCGCTGGTGCCCCCGCTGGCGGCGGCAGGCATCCTGCTCTACTTCGGTGAACCGGCAAACGCGTATGAGGCGCTGTTGCTGTTTGTGACAAACCTCGCTGCAATCGTCCTGTCTGCTGCCGTCGTCTACATCATCTACAGCTCCCCTGCGACCCGGCAGCGTTTGCGCACACGGTTCAAGTCCTTTTCCGCCAGCCTCAGCGCGATGCTGCTGATTTTTTGCGTTGTTGTGTACCAACTGGGCAAAGCAACAATTGAACGCTACCACGAAGGGCATCTGGAGGAAAAACTGGCCGCCGCAATCGTCGAGTGGGCACATCCTGTCTCGGTCGAATTGATCCGGCTGGAGGTCAAGCCGGAACGCAAGCTGGCTGATATCTGGCTGATCGTCGATTTGCCGCTGGATGCGCAAAACAGAATTGGCAGCATCGCCGACCTGATGCCCAGTTCCCTCCGCGAAGAACCGCTTCCAAGGGCCATCGAGAAATCGCTGGGTCCGGGATACAAGGTGGCCATCCGCTACCAGACACGGATCGCCGGTTTCATCGACCTGGCGACAGAAAAAACGGCTCCAGCACCGGCAGTTGGAACGGTGGTCGAAGAGTAGCACGTGGCCAAACGAGATTGCGATGTTTCGCCTTTTTTGACGCAACCCGTTTCCCTACTTCCGGCGACTTTTGCACCGCCCCCACCAGATGAACACAGCAATCTCGCGCGAACCATGACCCCCGAACAGAAAACCCCCGCCGTTTTCACGACGGGGGTCTTATTCTTCACCGAACGCCGCACAACGCGGCGATCCGTTTACCAGTCTTCGCGCTGAACGACGCGGGTTTTCACCGGCAGTTTCATCGCGGCCAGACGCAGAGCTTCACGTGCGATGTCGTCGGCAACGCCGTCGATTTCGAACATGATGCGGCCCGGCTTGACCTTGCAGGCCCAGTAATCAACCGAACCCTTACCTTTACCCATCCGGACTTCGACCGGCTTGGAGGTCACAGGCGTGTCCGGGAAAATCCGGATCCAGACGCGGCCCTGACGTTTCATGTGACGCGTCATGGCGCGACGGGCGGCTTCGATCTGGCGCGCGGTGACGCGCTCCGGCTCGGTCGCCTTCAGCCCGTAGGTGCCGAAGTTCAGGTCGGATCCGCCCTTTGCCAGGCCTTTGATCCGGCCCTTCTGCATCTTGCGGAATTTAGTACGCTTTGGTTGCAGCATATCTCAGGCTCCTCAGTTCCGGCGGCCGCCGCCAGCACCGCGAGGCGCCGGGCCGTCCTGCAGTTCCTGGGCTTTGCGATCGCGTGCCGACGGGTCGTGTTCCATGATCTCACCTTTGAAGATCCAGACCTTGATCCCGATGATGCCATAAGGCGTTGCGGCCTC
>JBFOMB010000020.1:0-16370 GCA_040830545.1 Paracoccaceae bacterium
GACCTGCGTGCCCCTTTTGCAGTAGACGCCAACGCTCTTATCGACCGACTGCTGGGCCAAGAGATCGAAGCCGTAGCCGACCTTGCCGAAGCCTTCCCGACTTCTGTCTTCCCCAAGGCTGTCGGCATACGGGAGCCAGACGCGCGCAAGCTGATCGACTACGGTGCCATGGTCTTCAACGCCATCGGCCCTGACAATGATCTGCGACGCCGCATCATGGCCAAAGGGCCAGACATCGTGCCATGGATCAACGAACAGTGCCTGCGCGAAAACCTCACTCCTGACGGGATTGGCGGCGCGATCTATGCGCAGGCCGACACCGGTGACATCACCGAGGACGAGGCCGGGATGCTGGTCCGCTCGCTGCTCTCCGCCGGGGTCGATACCACTGTGACGGGTATCGGCAACGCGCTCTGGTGCCTGGCTGAAAACCCCCACCAATTCGATCTGCTGAAATCCGATCCCGATCTGGCCTTGCCCGCGTTCGAAGAAACCCTGCGCTACACTTCCCCCGTACAGGCCTTCTGCCGCACCGCGGGGCAAGACACTGAAGTCTCTGGCATTGCCATCGAAGAAGGCAGCAAAATCCTATGCGTCCTGGGCGCAGCCAACCGCGACAGCGACCGCTGGCCCGACGCACACAGGTTCGACATCACCCGGAAAACTGCCGGCCACCTCGCGCTCGGCACCGGCCCCCATGTCTGCGTCGGCCAGAATATCGCCCGGGCCG
This sequence comes from Paracoccaceae bacterium, assembly GCA_040830545.1. Classification (GTDB taxonomy): domain Bacteria; phylum Pseudomonadota; class Alphaproteobacteria; order Rhodobacterales; family Rhodobacteraceae; genus HXMU1420-2. The sequence continues at coordinate 731 of JBFOMB010000020.1, forward strand.
AAGGTCAGGCCGTACTGCGCGCACTGGCAATCAAAGTGGACCGAATCGAACTGACCGGCTCACCTGTCTGGCGCGCCAACAATGCCATTCACGCGCTGGACCAACTGCCACTGCGCCTGATTCCAAAGGGATAGACAAAACCCACACGCTTCAACACGCGCGGTTGGGCAATTTGAGTATTTGACCCAAGAAGAAGCCCCATCTTCTTCATTGTTCGCAAAATACTCCGGGGGAGTCGCGCCGCGCGCGACGGGGGCAGCGCCCCCTCAATCCTCATGCAAGAGGATCAACCGCCTTTCAGTCGCTGCATCAGCCAGATCTCATTTTCAGGCGAAACCGGTTCATTCAACGCGGATGCTATCACCTTGCCATCCACCGCCACGGACACGCCGCTTTCGACAATGTCCTCCAGCCCCGGATGCGCGGCAACCAGCCCGTTGATCACATCGCCAACGGTGCGGGCCTCAACTTCCACAACCTCTTGCCCGCCGGTAAAGGCGCGCAAACCAGACCAGAGGTGAACCTTGACGAGAGGGGCATTCATCATGACGCTGACCCTAGGCCGACCAGGGCGGAAACGCCAGATCGACCATCCCAAATTTTGACCAACAGGATTTCTCATGCCCCGTGTTTCACTGCCTGCTATGCTCGCGTTTTCAATCTTTCTTTCCGCGTGCCCGGCAACCGCCTCGGACCTCACCACCGCCGTGCAAACGCGCAGTTGCACAGGCTGTGACCTGAGCGAACACAACCTGAGTGGCAAGGATTTCACCGGCATGGACCTGTCCGGCGCCAATCTCAGCCGCTCCAACATGATGCAGGTCAACCTGACAGGGTCGGTTCTATTTGGCGCTCAGGTCGAGGCGGTGAATTTCAGCCAGGGCACGGCTATCTACACTGATTTTTCTTCGGCCAACCTCGCGAAATCCAACCTCATGAACACAAATTTCAATGGCGCGCAGATGGGTGGCACAAACCTTGACGGGTCCAACCTGATCGGGGCGCGGCTCGACGGTGTGCAACTCATCGGCGCGTCGCTCAAGGGCGCGGTTTTGAACACTGCCGTGCTGGACGGCGCGAACCTGACTGGCGCGGATCTGACCGGGGCTGTCATACAGCAGGTTTCGACCATCGGCACGATCTTCTGCAACACGATCATGCCCGACGGTCAGCCCAATACCAGCGGTTGCTGATCCCATCACCCGAGCCACAAATCGAAACGCAGTCCCGGGCTTGACCCGGGACCTCGCGACACTGGCGCGCCACAGGACAGTGATTTCCAACTCTCGCGGGACAGATTTCATACACGCCAAACGGAAACTGCTGTAACCTTACACCACCCAAGCGATGTTCGCAGCGGTACAAACATGTTTTTGAGTGGAGGATTGACGAATGGACAAACTGGAAGTCGCCAAAACCTGGTATCGCCGCGTTTATGCTGAGGAAGACCTGAGCGCGATTGACGACATGCTGGAACCCCGCACCGATGCCAAGGGTCTGGGCGGGCAGCCGCTGTTGGGTCCGGAAGACTTCAAGGGCTTTGTCCAGGGCATGCTGGCCCTGCTCAGCGACATAGACATCTCCATCGACAAGTCCATGGAAGAAGGCGACTGGCTGGCCAGCGTGATCACTATCTCCGCCCGCTGCCGCAACACTGGCAAACCGATCACAGTTCCGGGCCAGGTCATGGCCAAGGTCGAGGATGGCAAGATCACCGAGGCACACAATGCGGTCGATTTCCTGTCCATGTTCAGCCAGCTTGGCCTGTTGCCCGAAGACGCATTTGCCACGTGTTTTTCAGGAACGCGCGTCGGGGGAACCTGAGCGTCGCAGTCGCAATCCCAACTGGGAGGAGCGAAAAGGTGCAAGTCCGTTTCCAGATACTGGACTATCCGGGCTCTCAGAAATCCGCGATCTTGGGCATCAAGGACCTGTTGGATTTCGCCAATGCGCAGGGCGTGTCGGCGGGGGCGGGCATCTTTGAAACCACAATCAGCCGCGATCCGGACACAGACGCTGACGTTTATGTTCTCCCGCCCGCTCTGGTGTTGGAACCACCCAGCCTGCCGGAGGGCTGGAAAAGCGGTCTGATCGCACGATCGGACTCCGGTTGCGTTCTTGCCTCCATCTGCTCGGGCGCGTTTCTGCTGGCGGAAACCGGTTTGCTGGACGGATTGAAAATCACAACCCATTGGCGTCATGCAGACGTTTTGCGGCAGCGCCATCCCAAAACCATCATCGACACCGATCGCATCCTCGTTGATCTGGGCAACATCGTGACCGCAGGCGGCGTCATGGCATGGACCGACCTCACCTTGCACATGATCCAGCGCTTTGGTGGCAGAAAGCTGATGCTGAACGTGGCGCGGATGTTTGTTGTGGACCCGCCGGAACGGGAGCAAAGCTATTATGCGAGCTTTGTTCCCAACAAAAAGCACACTGACGGGGCCATCGCAGCCATCCAGACGCTCATGCAGGACGCCCCCGGCGCGTCGCACACTGTTGCGTCCCTGGCTGCAGCAGGGGCCATGTCCGAACGCAGTTTCATGCGGCGGTTCAAGCAGGCCACGGGCACATCACCCGTGGCGTATCTTCAGTTGCTGCGGGTCGAATCGGCTCGGTCCCGGCTGGAACTGACGCGTGACAGCTTCGAACGCATCAGTTGGGACATGGGATATGGTGACCCCGCAGCCTTCAGGCGGATTTTCAAACGGGTCTCCGGGCTGACCCCGTCCGACTACCGGCGTCGTTTTGGCATGGGAACCAGCGTTACGCGCGACGCAGATACAGCGCCGTGAGTGATACCCAAATGACTGCGAGCAGACCGGTCTGCGCCCAGTACGGCCAAACGGCCTGCCCTTCGGCCAGGACAGAGGCCAGCGCATCAGACATGTTGACCGAGGTCAGGCCCAGAACTGTAACGGCCAGTACGGCCAACGCGACAGGCACAACGGTCATGTCGCGCGACGCGGCCCAGAACAGTCCAATGTAGCTGACCACAGCGAACGAGATGATTTTGTCCTGATAGGCGTAAAACGGAGTGTCGAAGTAGACGAACAAGATCGGCACCTTGATACCGAAGAAATGCGCGACTGACATAGCGATGAAGTAGGCGACACAGGCCAGAAGGCCAAGGCGAAGCAGTTTGGGCATGGGAAAGTCCAATTGTTTGATTGCAGTGGCAAAATGCCGAAACACGGGCCTCTGCGTCAGTGGCGATATTGCCAATATGTGGACCGATCCCGCCAAAGGCCTAATCAGTGACGAGGACTCCTGTCGTTGTCACTGGACGTCCAGTGGCGGTGTCCGAAACGCACCCCATCAACCCAAACGAAAAAAGCCCGCCAACAACGGGCGGGCTCTTTCCTGCAAATGTTTCAAACGCGGGCCGGACAGCCCACTCTCACCCCTTCGGGTCAGTCATGTGTACCCAACGCCTTCAGGATGCGCGGAGGGGACATGGGCAGTTGCTTCAACCGAACACCAGAGGCATTCGAAACCGCGTTGGCAATCGCTGCCAACGGCGGGCAGATCGAGGTTTCACCCACACCGCGCACGCCATAGGGGTGGCCCGGGTTCGGCACCTCCACGATCACTGTGTCGATCATCGGCAGGTCCGAGGCGACCGGAATACGGTAGTCGAGGAAGCCCGCGTTCTGCAGACGTCCATCCTCGCCATAGATGTATTCCTCGTTCAGCGCCCAGCCGATGCCTTGTGCGGCACCGCCCTGATATTGGCCTTCCACATAGGTCGGGTGGATCGCCTTGCCCGCGTCCTGCACCACGGTGTAGCGCGTGATCGTGGTCTTGCCGGTTTCCTTGTCGACCTCGCTGTCCACGATATGCGTGGCAAAGCTGACGCCAGCACCTTCAGGGGTTGCTTCGAAGTGACCCACGATCGGACCACCGGTTGCGCCCATCTTGGCCGTGATTTTGGCCAGCGGCATGGGCTCATGCTCACCTGCGTTCGGGCCGGATGGTACGGCACAGCCGTCTTCCCACTTCACCGCGTCCTCGTCGATGCCCCACTTGGCCGCTGCCCGCGCGCAGAGCTTTTTGACCGCATCCCGCGCCGCCTTGATCGTGGCCAGACCCGACGCATAGGTCACGCGCGACCCGTGGCTGATTTCGTTATAACCCAGCGATGCGGTGTCAACGACGGTGCAGCGCACGTTCTCGTAGGGAATGCCCAGCTCTTCGGCGGCCATCATCGCCATGGACGCGCGCGATCCGCCGATGTCCGGAGTACCGACGGCGAGTTGTGCCGTGCCATCCTCGGACAGAGCCAGCGATACGGCTGTTTCGCCACCGTGGTTGAACCAGAACCCGCAGGACACACCGCGTCCCTGACCCTCTTTCAGAGGCGTCGCATAATGCGGATGTGCCTTGGCCGCTTCCAGGGTTTCCACGAGGCCAATGCGGTCCCATTTCGGACCAAAGCTGGCCTGTGTGCCTTCGCGAGAAGCGTTTTTCAGGCGCGTGTCAATTGGGTCCAGTCCCAACTGGTTGCACAGTTGGTCAACGACGCTTTCCACCGCAAAGGCCGCCATTGGCGAGCCGGGCGCGCGGTACGCGGCCTGCTTGGGCCGGTTCGTCATGACGTCGTAACCAATCTGCTTCACATGGGCGAGGTTGTAGGGCGCAAAGGCGCACATCGACGTGAATTCCATCGGCGCACCGGGGAAGGCCCCGCCCTGACACCGGAACACGCCGGTGGCGGCGGTCATGGTGCCGTCCTTCTTCATCCCGATCTTCACGTCCATGGAGGTCGAGGCCGTCGGCCCTGTCGCCCGGAACACGTCCGCCCGGTTCATAACGATCTTGACCGGCTTGTTAGCCTTGCGGCTCAGCGCCAATGCAACCGGTTCGATGAACACGGCCGTCTTGCCACCAAACCCACCGCCGATTTCCGACGCGGTCACGCGCAGCTGGCTGGTTTCCAGGTCCAGCAGGGCGGCGCAGACCTTCTGCACGTTCCAGTGGCCCTGCGTGCAGCACCACAATTCGCCCTTGCCGTCACCACCCAGCGTGCCCAGACACGCATGTGGTTCGATATAACCCTGATGGGTCGCTTCGGTCTGGAAGGTTTCCTCGATCACCAGATCCGCCTCGGCAAAACCCGCCTCGGGGTCGCCATGGCCGCTTTCGTGATAGCGCACGACGTTCGGGTGCATGCCCTCGGGCACGGATTTCTCCGCTGTACCTTCGCGGATCACCGGTGCGCCTTCGGCCATCGCCTTGTCCACGTCGGTGACGTGGGGCAACACTTCGTACTCGACCTTGATCGCCTTGGCCGCATCGCGCGCCGCCAGTTGCGAGGTCGCGGCAATCGCCGCCACAGCATGCCCGTCATACAGGGCCTTTTCGCCCGCCATGACGTTTTCCAGCACGTTCCACATCTCGCCCCGCATGCCAGGGGCAGGCTGCACCTTGGTCGAGAAATCGGCGCGCGTGACAACGGCCTTTACGCCTTCCATCGCCTCAGCGGCAGACGTGTCGATCTTCACGATCTTTGCATGCGCATGGGGGGAGCGCACAATGACGCCCCACAACATGCCCGGTGCTGTCATATCCGCACCAAACCGGGCGCGGCCTGTGACCTTGTCCACCCCGTCCGGGCGGTCAGGCCGCGTGCCGATCTGCTTGAACCCGTCGGTTTTCAGAGAGTCGAGTGCCATTACGATGCCTCCCGCATTTCTGCTGCCGTATCCATCACGGCGCGAATGATCTTGTCATACCCGGTGCAGCGGCACAGGTTGCCCGCCAGCCAATACCGCACCTGTTCCTCGGTCGGGTCGGGTTCGCGTTCCAGCAGGTTTTTCGCCGCGACCAGAATGCCGGGCGTGCAGACGCCGCACTGCAATGCTGCGTATTCGATGAACTTCTTCTGCAGCGGATGCAGCGCCTCTTCGGTCGCAATGCCTTCGACGGTACCGATTTCCTTGCCTTCGGCCTCGGCCCCCAGCATCAGGCAGGAGCAGACCAGACGGCCGTCAACCGTGACCGAACAGGCCCCGCAATCACCGGTGCCGCAGCCTTCCTTGGCCCCGGTCAGACCCAGCCGGTCGCGCAGCACGTCCAGCACGGTTTCACGCGGGTCGCACAGGAATTCAACGGGATCGCCGTTGATGGATGTTGTGACATGTACCTTGCTCATGAACTCAGCCTTTCGCGCGGTCATAGGCGATCTGTGCCGCCCGTTTGGCCAGAACACCGGCCACGTGAGTGCGGAATTCAACCGTTCCGCGTTTGTCCGAAATCGGGTTGCAGGCGGCTTCTGCCGCTGCGGCCAGCTTGTCCAGCGCGGCGTCGTCCAGCGTTGTGCCGATGATCGCGGTTGCAGCATTTTCGACCAGCAGAACGGTTGGGGCCACTGCGCCAAGGGACACGCGTGCCTCGGTGATCGTGTCGCCGTCCAGACGCAGGTTCACGCCGCAGCCCACAACCGCGATGTCCATTTCCGTGCGCGGAATGAACCGCAGATAGGCGTCACCGCCCCCTGCACCGCGTGCGGGAATATGGACGGCTGACACCAGCTCGCCCTTGGCCAGATTGGTTTTGCCAGGGCCTGCTGGAATATCCTCGACCGCGACCTGGCGTGTGCCATCCGGTCCAGTCACCGACAGGGTTACCCCAGCAGCAAACTGCGCCGGCACACTGTCCGCAGCGGGCGAACCGTTGCACAGGTTGCCAGTCAGCGTCGCGCGGCCCTGCACCTGGGTGGAGCCGATCAGGTCCATCGCCTCGACCAACCCGGGCCATTCGGCGCTCAGCTCTGCATGTTCCGACATCTCGGCCCCGGTGACAGCCACGCCCAGCGTCCAGCTGCCATCAGCGTTCTTGGTGATGTCATGGGTGCCGTCGATGTGCTTGATATCAATCAATGTATCCGGCTCAACCAGGTCCGAGCGCAGCTGGACCAGAACGTCCGTGCCCCCAGCCAGAAACCGTGTGATGCCTTCTGCCCCGGATGCGATTGCAGCCGCATCGGCGAAGGTCGCGGGTGTGTGGTACTGCATCTTCCCTCCTCGCATACCAGCGTCGCGGCGAACTGTCTCAGAACCGCGGGGGAACAGCAATCGGATTCGTGCGGGGTCTTGTCAATGGTCTGCGGACTTGCCAGCGTCCGCGCAACCACGAACAGGAGTAGATAATGACCGCCCCGATGCTGTTTTCGCCCTTGCAATTGCGCGATGTGATCATGCCAAACCGCTGCATGGTGTCCCCCATGTGCCAGTATTCCGCGACCGACGGGATCGCGAACAATTGGCATCTGGTGCATCTGGGCGGCTTTGTGAATGGCGGCTTTGGCGCCGTGATGCTGGAGGCGACCGCCGTCCTGCCCGAGGGGCGGATTACCCATGGCGATCTGGGGCTGTGGTCTGACGCCCATGCGGATGCGATGCGTCCCATTATCAATTTCATACGCGAAAACGGGGCCTTGGCGGGCATTCAGCTGGGTCATGCCGGGCGCAAAGCGTCGATGCAGCGACCCTGGCGGGGGAACGGACCGCTGGGTGAGGTGGATTTTGCTCTGGGCGATCATCCATGGGAGACCAAAGGCGCAAGTGCCGTTCCGGTCGATGAAGGCTGGCTGGTGCCGCAGGAAATGAGCCTTGCCGATATTGGCGACCTGATTGACGGTTTCGTGGCCGCAACCCGGCGCGCGGATGATTTGGGATGTGATTTCATCGAGTTGCACGGCGCGCATGGCTACCTGTTGCAAAGCTGGCTGTCGCCTGCATCGAACCTGCGCGGGGATTCATACGGCGGTGATCTGGCCGGTCGGATGCGTTTGGCGCTGGAACTGGCCGAGGCCGTGCGCGGCGTCTGGCCGGATGGTAAGCCCTTGTTTTTCCGCGTGTCTTCCGTTGATGGCTTCCCCGGCGGGTGGGAGATCAGCGACAGTGTCGCGCTGGCCAAAGCGCTGAAAGAACGGGGCGTTGACGTGATCGATTGTTCTTCGGGTGGCAATCAGGGACGGACCAAGGTCAGCGCGGGTCGCACTCTGCCGCCGGGCTATCAGGTTGAATATGCGTCAGAAATCCGCGCCAAGGCCGATATTGCAACGCAGGCCGTTGGCCTGATCCTTGACGGTGCGCAGGCCGAGGCGATCCTGCAAGCCGGTCAGGCGGACATCATTGCGCTGGGTCGCCAGGCCCTGTTCGACCCGTTCTGGCCCCGGCATCAGGCCTATCAAATGGGTATGAACAACTGGGGGGACTGGCCCGAGCAATATGGCTGGTGGCTGGAACGGCGGGAACCCAGCATTCAGGCGATGAAAGACTGACTTACCCCGTTTTGTACAAAAATTCAGAGCGACTTACCCCAAAACGAGGTAAGTTTGCGTGAGCTTCAGGGAGAGCCAAGATGCAGATTTACCCAGCGGGCAGCCGCCCCAGCCGCAAGGCAGGCCCGGACCATTTCACCGGAACCGTCTGGCAGGACCCAATCATCAGCGCACCCGACCCGGCCCGGATCAACGCCCTGCGTGTGGCCTTTGAACCCGGCGCGCGGACGGCGTGGCACTGGCACCCCTACGGGCAAACGCTGCATGTGACGGATGGGGTTGGACTGGTTTGCTTGCGCGGTGAAGCCCCCCGCCAGATTCGCCCCGGAGACACCGTGTGGATCCCGCCAGAGGTCGAGCACTGGCACGGGGCCTCCCCGGACGTGGCGATGGTGCATCTGGCCCTGCAAGAAGCCAAGGACGGCACGCCGGCTGTCTGGCTGGAGCATGTGTCGGATGAAGACTACGCCATCACACCTGTAGGCTGAGACGCCTCGCCTGCCCCTTCATTGTTCTCAAAGTACTCCGGGGTGAATTGCCCGGAACGGGCAAGAGGGGCAGCGCCCCTCCCTTGCCTCAGCCACCGACCCAATCCCGGGCTTGACCCGGGATCTCGGTATACCAGAGGCCCCGGGTCAAGCCCGGGGCTGCGGGTGTGTGCTGCCTTCAGCCGGATACTATTTTGCAGATGTGGCTATGAGTATTTTGGAACAATGAAGGGGCAGGTCAGGTGAGGTTGAAACCTTTGTTCTTAATGAACGCGCCGAAATCTGTGCGTTCGGGGGCGGCGTATTGGCGGGTTTTATCGTCTGACCAGGTATAGGGGCTTGCCGTTCCAAACCGATCTGGCTGGCGTTGGGCGGTCATGGGGCGATGCGCGTGGCGGGCGGCGTCGTAGGTTTCGATTTGGGATTGCAGGTTTGGGTCGCTGTAGCGGTCCATATGCACCGTGGTGTCGAACGGCAGACGCATGGAGATGCGGGGTTTTGGGAATTCCGGATAGCCCACCGCAAGCGCGGCGACCGCAAAGACGTGGTCTGGCAGGTTCAGGTGTGCACTGACTTCGGCGGACCGGTTGCGGATTGTGCTGATCGGGCAGCAACCGAGTCCTGCGGCCTCGGCCGCGTGGATGAAGCTGCTGAGCGCGATGCCTGCATCAAGTGAGGCGTTGAAAAATGCATCCAGATGGTCGTTCACAAACTCCCGGCCCCGCCAGTCATGCATGTGCCGCTGCCGCGCATTGTTGGCACAGAACACCAGCAGGGCGGGCGCATTCGCGATCCAGTCCTGCCCGATCAGAAGCGACTTGATCGCTGCCAGTTGCGCGGGGTCCTGCAGCAGGATGATGTCGCGCTGTTGCAGGTCGCTTTTTGAAGGCGCGGCCAAGGCAACGGCACAAAGCGCGCGCAGCAGGTCGGTGGGCACCGGGTCCGGGCGGAACCAGCGGCAAGACCCGCGCGCGGCCATTTGTGCGAGCGTTTCGTTCTCCGCCAGATTATCCGGCAGATCGACAGGTGATCCGAACCGTTCGGTCAATGCGTCCCGCAGGTTCTGTTCGCTCATACCGGTGCCTCTCTCATCTGACCCCGGCACCATGCCGCGCGCTTTGACGGGGAACAAGCCAGCGTGACGGTTGACCTTTCCGGTCCGTCCGGTCCCAATGCACAGGCACCCTACGGAAAGGCCGCCCATGACCCGCCCCAACATCCTGCTTATCTCTGCCGATCAACAGCGCGCGGATTGCTTTGGTTTCATGGGGCGCAACGTCAAGACGCCGCATCTGGATCGGCTGGCGGCGGATGGCACACATTTCAACGCCTGCATCACGCCTTGTGTCGTATGTCAGCCTGCGCGCGCGTCGATCCTGACGGGGCAGCATTGCCGGACCCATGGCGTGCATGACAACGGGATCGACCTGGACCCGGCCGTGGGGGAAAAGGGATTTGCCGGGGCGATGGCGGCGGCGGGGTATGACACCAGCTATTTCGGCAAGGCGCATTTTTCGACCTATCACACGTTTCAGCCGACCGGGACGCCGGAATGCCTGAAGTCCTCGGACCAGTATGGAGAGGACTGGAACGGGCCGTATATGGGGTTCAACCATGTGGAGCTGATGTTGGTGGGGCACAATTGGTGGGCACCGGAAACGCCACCCTTTGGCCAGCATTATGAACGATTTTATCATCGGGACGGGCGCGGCGACGAGCGCACCAAAGCGATGTGGGAAAATGCGGGCGATACCAAGGACGCCGCACAGACCTGGCATTCGAAGCTGCCGGTGGCCTATCACAACTCGACCTGGACAGCGGATCGCGCGATTGAGTGGCTGTCCCATGGGCGCGGGGATGCCCCGTTCTGCACCTGGGTCAGCTTCCCCGACCCGCACCACCCGTTTGATGCGCCGGAACCCTGGTCGCGCCTGCATGATCCGGCCGAGGTGGACCTGCCCCCGCATCGCACGCGCAGTTTCGAAGGGCGGCCCTGGTGGCACGAAAAGGTGCTGACCGCGGAGCCGACGGGCAGCAAGGAAGGGGCTGAAATCCGCAAGGCCTATAGCCGCATTCCGCCGCAAAGCGACGACCAACTGCGCGAAATCATTGCCAACACCTACGGGCAGATCGCGCTGATCGATCACAATGTGGGCCGTATCCTGATCGCGCTGGACGAGCTGGGGATCGCGGACAATACGATTGTCATCTACATTTCGGACCATGGTGATTGGCTGGGGGATCATGGGCTGATCCTGAAAGGGCCGATGCATTATGATGGGCTGTTGCGTGTGCCGATGATTGTGCGCGGGCCCGGCGTGCCTGCGGGCAAACGGGTGGAGGACCCTGTGTCCACCATCGACCTTGGCCCGACCTTTTGTGACTATGGGAAGGCGAGCGCCTTGCAGACACAGCATGGGGCATCCCTGCGCCCGCTGATCGAGGGGGACGGCACGCGCGACTTTGCCTATAACGAATGGGAGCTGCTGCCGACGCGGGCCGGTGTGGGGCTGAGCCTGCGGACGGTGCGGACAAAGGATTTCAAGCTGACCGTGGATATGCAGTCCGGTGCGGGTGAAATGTATGATCTGGCCAAAGACCCGCACGAATTGACCAACTTGTTCGACGGCGCGGACCATGAGGCCCGCAAGGCTGAGTTGATGGCGATGATCGCGGCCCGGCCCGATGACGCTGGCCCTGTTCGTGAACAGGTGGGCATGGCATAACGGTGCCATGTCCCAAATTGCCTTGTCCCCACCCGCCTTTGGCGGAGCGTCCGCTGCGCTGAACTTTTCCGCCGGTGTTGTTTCGAACGGCCATGTCTTTGTGACCGGAATGACCGGCAGCGCGCTGGATGGCAGCATGTCTGAGGATCCCGCCGAACAGTTCCGCAATGCGTGGGAAAAGATCGCGTTGGTTTTGGCCGAGGCCGGACTGGGGCTGGATACAATTGTCGAGATGACCACGTACCACATAGGCCTGCGCGACCATTTCGACCTGTTCGATCAGGTCCGGCTTGACCATCTTTCAGCGCCCTATCCCGCCTGGACCGCAGTCGAGGTGGCCGGGCTGCGCCGCGAAGGGGCCTTGGTGGAAATCCGTGTGATCGCTGCCCTTCCCGCCTGATCACACCACTTAACCTTCATTGTTCCGAAAAACACTCCGGGGGAGTCGCGCAAGCGACGGGGGCAGCGCCCCTTTTCCCTGTCCTTAGCGCGTATGCCGTGATCTTGTGAGCGCACAAACGGGCGGAGGGTGACATGACTTCAGTGCTGTATGAACGCGACGGGCGGATCGGGCGGATCACGTTGAACCGGCCCGACGTGATGAATGCGATCCATGACCAGCTTCCGGTGGAGTTGGCCGCGGCAGTGGCGGAGGCGGATGCGGACCCGGATGTGCATGTGATGGTTCTGTCCGGTGCAGGGCGCGCGTTTTGCGCGGGCTATGACCTGACCTATTACGCCGAGGGCAATGGCAACGGGCAGGCCACGCAGGACATGCCGTGGGACCCGATCCAGGATTACCGGTTCATGTGGACCAACACGCAGCACTTCATGAGCCTGTGGCGCGCGGTGAAACCGGTGATCTGCAAGGTGCATGGCTTTGCCGTGGCGGGTGGCAGCGATATTGCACTGTGCGCCGATCTGACGGTCATGGCCGAAGATGCGCAGATCGGCTACATGCCCGCCCGCGTCTGGGGCTGTCCGACGACAGCGATGTGGGTCTATCGGCTGGGGGCCGAACGTGCCAAGCGCATGCTGTTCACCGGGGACAAGATCACGGGACGAGAGGCGGCGGATATGGGGCTGGTGCTGGAAGCGGTTCCGGCAGACGGGCTGGACGACCGGGTCGAAGAACTGGCCGCGCGGATGACCGCCGTGCCGATCAATCAGCTTGCCATGCAAAAGCTGGTTATCAATCAGGCCATCGAGCAAACCGGGATAATGCAAACGCAACGGCTCGCCACAATTTTCGACGGCATCACCCGGCACAGCCCCGAAGGCATCCATTTCAAGGAACGCGCCGAGGCCGTGGGATGGAAACAGGCGGTGGAAGAACGCGATCAGGGAACCTGGGACTGGACCCGGAATGAGGAACTGCCCCGGTCGAACCGGTAGGCTGTTGCCTTCCGAGTGACGAGTCGACACTTACGTTTCGGTTTCTCGTGGGTACACCTTCACCTTTGACGCTCCGCCACTCCGCGCAATATGTCCTCGACCGCTGGCACGGCTACGCGCGCGATTCTCAACGTCACGTGCTCCAATCTGGTCGGGTTTCTGATCCGCCCACCCCAAAATCCCCGCCGTCCCCCGGCCGGTGACGTCGCCGAACCCGTAACCATGGCTCCGCCAGAGGCGACGTGGAACAACACGATATCCGCCGATCCGGTCTCCGGCCGAAACGTGACCACCAACAAGTAGTTGAACCGCTGTGCGCGTGCGTCTTCGATCATGGCTTCGGGCGACGAACGATATCCATAGGTCTGCGTTTGAACCAGTTGGGTTACGCTGCCAAACCCGCGTGTGCGCCCGGCCAAATCCTCCCACAGCGCTTTTTCTTCAGCACCGGGCGACTGCACGTCGCCATAGACAACACGCGCAAAGGCGAAGCGGGCTGGCAAGTCAAACTTGGCCGGCGTTTTTGATGTGACAGGCACGGGTGGGGCGTCCCCGACAAAATGAGGTGCGGAACATGCGCAGAGCAGGACCATGAGACTGGCCAGAAAGATGGGTTTCATGTGGGACTCCAAAGAATGTGCAAATTACACATTTTCGAATACCATTGCGAAGTCAAGGGAAATGTGCAAATTGCACACATGTCTGCTCTTGATCCGATCCTTACGCCTCTTGCCCGTCTTGCGATCCGCAGGGGCTGGTTGTTCAAAACGGTAGAGAAGCGGCTGAAACATGCCTACGTGACGGCGGCGCTTGCCCTGGGTGGTGCGGAAACAACGGACAGCAAAATCAGCATCATGACCGGCCTGCAGCGGCGCGATGTCGCTGCGTTGCGCCGGGACCCGGCGCCGCCCGAGCATCAACGCCAACCCTTGGCCGAGATCATGTCGTTGTGGTGGAACGACCCGGCTTATGCGTCGGAAGGTATTCCTATCCAAGGTGATGAAGGCAGCTTTACCGCATTGGCCCGCAGTGTCCGGCAGGACGTGCACCCCCGCACATTTCTGGATTTGCTGATCGACGCGGGTAATGTTGTTCAGACGGGTGAGCGTGTCGTTCTGAAACACCGCAGCTACCGTCCTGTATTTGGTTCGGATGACCAGTTGACCTACCTATCTGACAATGTGGGCGATCACCTGTCGGCTGCGGTGGACAACGTGGTGGATGGCGGACGCAACTATGACATGGGCGTTCATTACAAAGGTCTGTCAGAAGCTGCGATTGCGCGGTTGGATGGCCATTTTCGGACACGCATGACCGAGATTTTGACCGAGCTCGACATGATGGCCCGGCAGTTTCCTGAAAGCGACGATGGCCCCTGCCGGTTCCGGGCGGGAGCATATTTTTTTGATGACAGACCTGATGAGGCCAAGTCAGATGACCCGTAAATTCATTGCACTCGCTCTGCTGATCATGCTTGCTGCGTGCTCAGCGCCGCCCGAATTACCCGCAACCGATTGCCCGCGAGAAGGCGGGATTGGCGGCACGGGTGAGTGTCAGACCGAGGATGTGAGTTCGTGAATCGGTGTGATTTGAAACGAAAGCGATGACCATGCAGCAGAACCCTGAATTTCTGGCCGACCGCATCCTGCACGCGCTGAGTGCGCCGGATCGGACCGCGCCGCCATCTGAGGCGGTAGTGGGGCTGAGCATTTCTGCGGCCTATGACATCGCGCGCCGTGTGCGGGCGGGGTTGGGCCGGCGTCGTGTGGGTCGTAAGGTCGGCTTCACCAATCGCAGCCTTTGGGAGCGCTACAACGTGGACCGTCCGATCTGGGGCGAGGTCTATGACGAAGGCCTGTTCACGCCGGATAATCCAATCCCACTGGCCCCTTACATGGAGCCGAGGATCGAGCCAGAGATCGTGCTGGGCCTCGCGCGTGCGCCGGAGCCGGGGATGGACCGCGCCGCGCTGCGGGACTGCATCGACTGGGTCGCGCCGGGGTTCGAGATCGTGCAGTCCATCTATCAGGGCTGGTCGTTCACGGTGGCTGACACGATTGCGGCGCAAGGTCTGCATGGGGCGTTGGTGTTGGGGGAGCGACAGCGGGCGACAGCAGAGATGCTGGACGGCCTGCCCTCGGTCCCGCTGGACCTGACACGAGACGGGGCGCATGTTGAAAACGGGATTGGCGCCAATGCGCTGGGCGGGCCGGTCTCTGTACTGGCGCATCTGGTGGATGTGCTGGGCGACAAGGACGCGCTGGAGGGCGGCGAGTTGGTGACAACCGGTACACTGACCGATGCCTGGTCGGTTCAGCCCGGTGAGATCTGGACCGCGCGTTATGGCGGTGTGATCGGGCAGGGGCTGGAGGTGCGCTTTGTCTGAGGCAGGTTGTTGTCAGGTCGGGTGGATCGGGGCAAATTCTGCAAGGTCTTTTAACCCTGCTCGGATAAGCTCTGCCAATACATCCAGGTCTATATCGGCCAGTTTGTTCACATAGAGGCAGGAAACTCCGGTTTTGTGTTTGCCCAGGCGGCTCAGGATCGGGCCATAATCCCTGTACCCCGGCATGATGTAGATGGAATGCCGTGCCTTGCGTGGGGAAAACCCGGTGGCCAGGAAATCACCCTCGCGCCCGGACGCGTATTTGTAGTGATACCGCCCGTATCCCACGATGCTGTCGCCCCACATCCGGGGCTGAAACCCGGTCACCTCGCGAAACAGCTGATCCAGCACCAGC
>JBFOMB010000021.1:0-8802 GCA_040830545.1 Paracoccaceae bacterium
TGTCTTGTGCAAGGCCTTGCCCTCGGCGATGCCAGCGTTGGGAACACAGATCTGGATCGGGCCGTTTTTTTCGACCGTCGCCGCGATCTTGGCGCACACATCCGCCTCATCACGCACATCCATCGCGAGCGGCGTCATATTTGCCCCGGCAACTTCGTCAAGTACGGCCTGCCGACGTCCGGTGATGGTGACGTGCGCGCCCTCTGCCTCGAGCGCGCGGGCAATGGCCAGGCCGATCCCCGTGCCGCCACCCGTCACGATCGCGTGTTTCCCGGTAAGTGTCATAGTGATGTTCCTTCAGTGGATTTTGCGGCAGCCTATCGTGTGAATGGGTGACGGCAAGGTGCGACGCACGGTCATTGTTCCGGGCTGAGTTTCAATCGGTCTTCTGCGGGCGGGTCAAAATGGCAAAAAGTTTACGCAGGCCATCGCTGGCGCAGGAATATGTCGCTGCGTCGCTTTCTGCTTTGCAGCATTTGCGATTGCACGTCGCAGATCGCAGGGCTAGGAGCCAACTGGGGAAAGCAGAGGACAGGATTGCCGAGTCCAATCAGGTGCGGCGCTGAGTCTTGTTTTCGCGACGGGGCTCCAACTGTATCAGGAGCCCAGAGGGACAGGGGGTCCGTGCTCAGGCGGTTCGGAGTGATCCGATGCCGCGATGGTGTATTGGGCCAGATAGAAGCGACAGAAGGAGACGTTTCATTGCGTATTGGGACGCCCGTTGAGATTTTTACTGGTGAGTCTCGCGTTGGGATGACACCAGAGAGCGCGGCTCAGCTGCAAAAACTGGGCCATGACTGTGTTTTGCAGCGCGGAGCCGGATTGGCAGCTGGGTTCACAGACGCGGCCTATGAGGCGGCTGGTGTGGAACTGGTGGATGATGCAGCAGCGCTGTTTGCGGCGGCGGACATCGTTGCCAAGGTGCGTCCGCCCGAGGACAGCGAAGTTGCGCTGTTGCGCGAAGGGCAGACGCTGATCTCCTTCTTCTATCCGGGGTCGAACGAGGCGCTGATGGCGCAGGCGGCGGATACGGGTGCCACCGTGATCGCGATGGATATGGTACCGCGCATCAGCCGGGCGCAGAAGATGGACGCGCTGAGCTCGATGGCGAACATCGCGGGTTACCGCGCTGTGATCGAGGCGGGCAACAATTTCGGTCGCTTTTTCACCGGGCAGGTAACAGCGGCAGGCAAGGTGCCCCCGGCCAAGGTGCTGGTTGTTGGTGCAGGCGTTGCGGGTCTGGCGGCGATTGGCACGGCGACGTCGCTGGGCGCGATCACGCTAGCCTTTGACGTGCGTCCCGAAGTGGCCGAACAGATTGAATCGATGGGGGCCGAATTTGTCTTCCTCGATTTCGAGGAAAGCCAGCAGGATGGCGCGGCCACGGGGGGCTATGCGGCCCCGTCCTCGCCGGAATTCCGCGAGAAACAGCTGGAGAAATTCCGCGAACTGGCGCCCGAGGTGGACATTGTCATCACCACCGCGCTGATCCCGAACCGTGACGCGCCTATCCTGTGGACGGCGGATATGGTCGAGATGATGAAGCCCGGCTCGGTTATCGTGGACCTAGCGGCGGAACGTGGCGGCAACTGTGAACTGACCGTGGCGGATGAGAAGATCGTGACGGACAACGCGGTCACCATTGTCGGTTACACTGATTTCCCCAGCCGGATGGCGGCACAAAGCTCGACGCTTTATTCCACCAACATCCGGCACATGATGGCGGATCTGACGCCCGAGAAAGACGGTGTCGTCAACCACAACATGGAAGACGACGTGATCCGGGGCGCGACGATCACCCACGAAAAGGCCGTGACCTTCCCGCCGCCGCCACCCAAGGTGCAGGCGATTGCAGCGCAACCGAAGAAAGAAGCGCCCAAGGAGCTGACGCCCGAGGAGAAAAAAGCCGCAGAGGCCGCAGCCTTCCGTCAGCAGACCAAAACACAGGTCACGCTGCTGGGCATTGGTGGCGCGCTGATCCTGTTGGCGGGACTCTATGCGCCAGCCAGCTTCATGCAGCATTTCATCGTGTTTGTCCTGGCCGTGTTTGTCGGCTTCCAGGTGATCTGGGGCGTGGCGCACAGCCTGCATACGCCGCTGATGGCCATCACCAACGGCATCTCATCGATCATCATCGTCGGGGCGCTGATGCAGGTGGGGTCCGGTGGGTTCCTTGTCGTCCTTCTGGCCGCGCTCAGCGTGTTCATGGCGGGCATCAACATCTTTGGCGGGTTCGCCGTCACGCGTCGCATGCTTGCGATGTTCCAGAAAAGCTAAGGGGACAGGGATATGGATTTCGGATTCACGACAGCGGCCTATGTGGTCGCGGCTGTTCTCTTCATTCTGGCCCTTGGTGGGTTGTCTAACCAGGAAAGTGCAAAGCGCGCGGTCTGGTACGGGATTGTCGGCATGGCTCTGGCGGTCTTTGCCACGTTGGTCGGCCCCGGTGGCGGGCTGTGGTGGCTTTCGCTGATCTTGATCGCGGCAGGTGGCGTGATCGGTCTGCAACTGGCGGGCCGGGTACAGATGACCCAGATGCCCGAGCTTGTCGCAGCCATGCACAGCCTTGTTGGTCTGGCGGCGGTGTTCGTGGGCTTCAACGCGCATTTCGTGATCGGTCAGGTGGCCGGGATCGAAGAGACCAAGGATCTGGGTACATTTGCCTATCTCGTGGCCAAGAAGACCCCGGTTGAGATCAACATTCTGCGGGTCGAGCTGTTCTTGGGTGTCTTCATCGGGGCGATCACTTTCACCGGGTCCGTGATTGCCTATGGCAAGCTGGCGGGGCGTGTGACCTCGGCTGCGGAAAAACTGCCGGGCGGGCATATGTTGAATGCGGCTGCGGCGGCGATCTCGGTCATCACGCTGATCTGGTACATGAACACTGGCGGGTTCATTCCGCTTTTGCTCATGACGCTGGCAGCGCTGTTCATCGGTTACCACCTGATCATGGGGATCGGCGGCGCGGACATGCCCGTCGTGGTGTCGATGCTGAACAGCTATTCCGGCTGGGCGGCGGCGGCGATTGGCTTCTCGCTGGGCAACGACCTGCTGATTGTTGTCGGCGCGCTGGTCGGCTCTTCGGGTGCGATCCTGTCTTACATCATGTGTAAGGCGATGAACCGGTCCTTTGTCTCGGTGATCCTGGGTGGCTTCGGTGGACCCGCGGGCGAACAGATGGCCGTCGAAGGTGAGCAGATTGCCATCGAAGCAGACGGCGTGTCGGCGGCACTCAACGATGCGGACAGCGTTGTGATCGTGCCGGGTTATGGCATGGCGGTCGCACAAGCACAGCAATCGGTGGCCGAACTGACCCGCAAGCTGCGTGCTGCCGGGAAAGAGGTGCGGTTCGCCATCCACCCGGTTGCGGGCCGTCTGCCCGGGCACATGAACGTGCTGCTGGCCGAGGCCAAGGTGCCTTATGACATCGTGCTGGAGATGGACGAGATCAACGACGACTTCCCGGAAACGGACGTGGTCATCGTGATCGGGTCCAACGACATCGTGAACCCGGCGGCTCAGGACGACCCGAACAGCCCCATCGCGGGCATGCCGGTTCTGGAAGTCTGGAAAGCCAAGCAGGTGTTTGTCTCCAAACGCGGGCAGGGGACCGGATACTCCGGCATCGAAAACCCGCTGTTCTTCAAGGACAACACGCGCATGTTCTACGGCGACGCGAAGGCTTCGGTCGACAAGCTGTTGCCGATGGTCGAGTAATCGGCCTGACCGACCAACACCAAAATCCCAGCGTGGTCAGCCCGCGCTGGGATTGTTGCATCGAGTATCGCAACACCCGCCCTCTGCCTCTTGGCGCAAGCGGGAATACCGTTGACTCTATTCTCTCGGGTACCTTATCGCTGCGCGCATGATGAAATCGTTCTTCGCATTCCGGAAATATTATCCCCAGCTTCGATAGCTGCGGGTCATTCATCATTTGTTTTCCGCTGCCCCTGACAGCGGTCAACATTCCATCGACCTTGTGCCGGGCGGCATAGTCAAAGGTCGAAACATGAACAACACTGAAAAAAGCCGACACACGACACTGGGTATCGTGGGATTTGGGGCATTCGGACAACTTGCTGCCTTCCATCTCGGCCCGTATTTCGAGATTTCGGCCTATGATCCGTCCCCGGACGTTGCCGCAGCGGCCAGGCAACAAGGCGTGTGTTTGTCATCATTGCAAGCTGTTGCGCAGGCTGATGTGATCCTTGTCGCTGCGCCCGTGTCGTCCTTTGAGCAGGTCGTGCGCGAGATTGCGGTTGCCTGCAAACCGGGCGCGCTAATTGTCGATGTCGGCTCAGTCAAGGTGGGTCCCGCGGACATCATGCGGCGACTGCTCCCACACGACGTGGACATTGTCGCAACTCACCCGTTGTTTGGGCCTCAGAGTGCCGGGAATGGTATTCGGGGCCTGAATATTGCGATCTGCCCCATTCAGGGTCGTCGTCATGCAAAGGTGGCGGCATTTCTGCACAAAGTTCTGGGTTTGACTGTCATCATGACAACACCAGAAGAACATGACCGGGAGGCCGCCGTTGTCCAAGGGCTCACCCATCTCATCGCCAAAGTGCTGCTGAGAATGGGGCCACTTCCAACGCGTATGACGACGAAGAGCTTTGATTTAATGTCAGAGGCGATTTCCATGGTTCAGCACGATGCGCCCGAAGTGTTTGACGCTATCGAAAAGGCCAATCCTTATGCAGAATCCGTGCGACGACAGTTTTTCGACCTGGCGGCCTGTCTAAGCGTCGAACTGGAGGCGGCCTCAGGAACACTCTCAGGCAACGAAGATGGGCATTAGGGCATGTTCAGCAAGATAGGCGTTGCCCCGCCACGCTGACATCAGCGGGCGGGGTCGTCCCTCACGATGGCTTGTTATTCCGCGGATACATGGTTTTTCTTTGGCGGTGCCCAGCCCGGCGGACGCATGAGGTAACCCCAGACCTCGCCCCAGGTTCGTGCGCCCCGAATATCCCGCACGAGCTCCGGCAGTTCCGACACCCAGATGATCACCGGGTTCTGGCTGTCAAAGTCGCGTTTCAATCCGTAGCGCGGCGTTTCTTCCTCGACCTGGAACGTGCCGAACATGCGATCCCAGATGATCAGCATTCCCGCGTAGTTCTTATCCAAGTACTTGTCATCCGCGCCGTGATGCACCCGATGATGCGATGGTGTGTTCAGCACCCATTCCAACGGCCCGAGCTTGCCAATCAGTTCGGTATGCAGCCAAGCCTGATAACCCAGTACAAGAAGCTTGGCGAAAATCACCAGTTCAGGTGCAAATCCTATCAGAACCAGAGGGATATGGATGATCAGCGACCACACACCTTCGAGCGGCCCAAAGCGGATCGCAGTGATGATGTTCAGATCCCGCGACGAATGGTGCACAGCGTGCTGGGTCCAGAGCAGCCGTACCTCGTGCGCGATCCGGTGTTCCCAATAATAGGTGAGATCGGCCAGGATCAGCAGCGCGATCAGCGACCAGACCGTGACCGGCACCTGCCAGGGCAGGGCGTAGGCGATAATGTAGTAGACGCTGTAGGCGCCGGTTAGAAGAACCACTTCAATCGCGAGGGATGGGATCAGGGTAGAGGCGCTGACGACCATCTCCCAGATGGTCTTGCCCTTCAGACTGCGTTTGAACAGGGCCTCCAGCAGTTCGATGCCAAAAATCGCGGCCGCGATATAGAAAAAGACCGCGTCGATCTGGTTGAACAGGGTTTCCAGGACGCCGGGGGTCATTTTTCAGCTCCTTCAATACCAGACAGAAAGGTGCGCCAGGCCAGGGTGCTGGCTTGCGTCGGGGTGAGCTCCTGCGCGTCGATGGACTCCCACGCGGCATAGATCAGCCCGTCATAGACGCGAGCAATCCAATCGGGGTTGAGTGTGGTGGGCAAACTGCCCTCGGCCTGCGCCTGCTGAATGGCATCGCGGGTTTCGGCGTGCCCGCGCATAGCGGCTGCGCTCATATCCGGGTGATCCGGCGGCAGCGCATAGGTCAGGAACAATTGCCGGTTGGCGAGGGGGATGATCGCGCACATGGACCGCTGTAGCGCGTCCAGATAGCTGACCGCATCAGGGGTGGCCTGCGCTACCGCGTTGTCCAGCTCGTGATCGGCCTGTTGGGCCAGTGCCTTCAACAGGGCGTCACGGCTGGGAAAATGCCGATGCAGTGTGGCGCGCCCGATGCCTGCGGCTTCTGCCATGTCAGACATGGTGGCCGAGGCATTGCGGCCAAACACCGCAAAACCGGTTTCCAGGATGAGTGTTTCGGTTGAGACTTTCTTGTTCATGATGAGACATATGTGTCTCGACTATTGGCGATACAAGCCTGCTAAACAAGAAGAGGGAAAAAACCAGGTTGCAGCCGATTGATTGAGTGATTGAAGTTAAGGTATCCGGGTTTTTCTTTTTCCGCTGTTCGCTGGCACGCTTCACGTTAGAGTGAGGCCATTCCCGCGCAGCGGTGCCTTTAATGCTTTGAGGTTTGCATGAGTGACACGACCCATTCCGCCGAACATTACCCCTATTTCATAACTGCGCCGGGTGACACCGACACGATGCTGGTTTCGGTTATCGTGGTCATGGCGTTGATCGCACTGGGGATCGGGGTGTTTTACCTCAAGCTGCACTCGCTGCCGGAAAAAATGGCACACCATTCCAACCACACACAGATGCAGTTGGTCGCGATACTCGCGCTGATTGCCCTGTTCACGCATAACAACATTTTCTGGATTGCAGCGCTGTTGCTCGCTGCGTTCAAGATGCCGGATTACTCGGGCATGTTGGGGTCCATTTCCAACTCACTGGATCGGTTGGCGGCCAATGTTGAAGGCGTCAGGCCAACCTATCCGGGCGGTCAGGAACTGAGCGAACTCGAAGACGAGAAGGCGGAGCGTTAAGATGCTGGAACTGCTGATCTGTTCGATGTTCACGCTGCTGCCGGATTACTTGTACCGCCGGTACGCGCAGGGAAAACGGTTCGGGCAGGAACTGGACCTGTTCACCGTCTGGTACGAATTGCGCTGGGGCATCACCGGCTGTGCGATCCTGACAATTTCCTTGATCACTGTTGTCTTCTTTTTCCACCCGACCACAACGGACGTAACCTCTTTCTTCCGCACAGTGACGATCCTGTCCGAAAAGGGCGGGCGCGTGGACGAGGTCTATGTACGCAATGGCCAGGAGGTGAAGGCGGGCGACAAGATCTTCAAACTGGATGACTCGGTTCAGCAGGCGGCGGTCGATACCGCGCGCGAGCAGGTGGATCAGGTCGAGGCCAGCTTTGTCGTGGCCGAGGCGCAGTTGGAGGCGGCTGTTGGTCAGGTGCATCAGGCTGAGGGTGCACTGGAGCAGGCGGTTGAAGAATTCGAGACGCGCAATGCTCTGCTGCAGTCAAACTCTCCCGCCGCCAACAAGCGTGAGGTCGAGCGCGCGGAAAACAACGTGGCACAGCGCGAAGGTGCTTTGGAGGCGGCGCTGGCCAATCAAAGCGCGGTAGAGGCCAACCTGAACACCTTGCTGCCGGCACAGCGGGACACAGCGGCGGCGGCTTTGGCTCAGGCCGAGGCGGAACTGGCAAAGACCGTTGTCTACGCGGGGACCGATGGGATCATCCAGCAATTCGCCCTGCAACCCGGTGACATTGCCAACCCGGTGCTGCGTCCTGCGGGTATTCTGGTGCCTGCAAGCGTTGGTGCGGGTCGCTTCGAGGCAGGCTTCAACCAGTTGGCCGCGCCCGTGATCAAGGAAGGCATGGTTGGCGAATTGTCCTGCTCGACCAAGGCCTTCACTATTGTGCCGATGCGAGTGGTGACGGTGACTGACTACATCCCCGCGGGTCAGTTCCGGCCCAGCGATCAGTTGCTGGACGTGCAGGACCGTGCGCGTCCCGGCACGGTTGGCGTGGTGATGGAGCCGCTGTTTGAGGGCGGCACAGACGGTATTCCGCGTGGATCGAAATGCCGGGCGACGCTCTACACCGACAACCATGAGCGACTGCACAGTGACGAGGAGCTGACCACGCTGCAACGCATCGGTCTGCATGTGATCGACACGGTGGCCTTGGTCCCTGCGATCCTGATCCGGTCGAAAACCGTGCGCCTGCCGATCGAGGTGCTGGTGCTGTCAGGTCACTGACCCCTGAACCAAACGCAGCGCAGTCCCGGACCTGATCCGGGACCTCTACCTTTGAAAGGGCCCGGCATCCTTGATGTTCGGGCCTTTTTGCTGCGCCAGGGGCCATTCGGTATACCGCGGTATTCAGATAACGTGTTGAAATATAACAGTTATATTGACTTTCCCGTGATCCTGATCTAGGTGCGGAACCAGAAAGGATCACCCATGCCGCCTATGTCGGATCATCCGCAACGCTATACTTTGGTGAACGAACTTCACGCGCGCCCCTTTCCCTCGGTGCGTGCCCCCAGCGATGTGGTCTTCCTGGCGCTGAAGCAGGAAAGCGGTGCGGCAGGGAGGAACCAGGATGCTGACCGCGCCCATTTGTGTGCATTGCTGGACCGGTTCGGCGTGCCCCATCCGCCACCCGGCGCGACGCATTACTCTGGTGTCGTGGGGCGGAACACCTTGAAATGGGAGCAGCATTCCGAATTCGTGACCTACACAATGTTCTGCCCCGGGAATGGCGAGGCCGCGTTTGACCCAAGCCTGTTTGACGTTTTCCCGTCGGATTGGCTGGATCAAGCGCCGGGTGTGCGGGTTGTGTCGGCCTTGCTGCTTGTTGCAACGAAACCCGACGCAGAGAGCATTCGAGCATCGCTCAGCGATTGGTTTGTGCCCGAA
>JBFOMB010000022.1:0-10069 GCA_040830545.1 Paracoccaceae bacterium
GCCCACTTCTCTGTACTGCGCGCCAAAGAAGTTCGAGTCAGACACCAGGAACCTGATCAGTACGACGATTTCCAGCGCCTTGATAAGGCTGTCAAAGAAGATGGGGATCGTGAACTTGCGATAGGCGATGGACAACAGGATCGCGCCAAACGCACCCATTGCCGCCGCTTCAGCAGGCGTGGCAAGGCCCAGCAGGATTGAACCCAGCGCAAAGGAAATCAGGATCGTGGGCGGCATCAGCCCGGCAAAGAATTCGTCCCACAGCGCGGAGAAGTAGAAGTTACCATCCGCATCATAGCCATAGATCGGGCGGGCAAGGACCGTCAGCAGGCCGGTGAACGCGCCAAAGATGACAGACCAGATCGGCAGACTGCCATCGTCCCCCATATTCGCCACGATCATGTACAGGTGGAACACCAGCGCAATCGGCACCACGATCCGAAGGATGCTCAGGTTGCGATAGGCCAGATAGGCGAGCGCCAGCGTCACGGCCAGCGCGATCAGGCCACCGAACGGAATCAGTTGACCAAACGCACCGCCAAGACCCAGGCCGAACACCCGGCATACCGTCAAAATGCCAAGGCAGATCAGGGCGACTTCTGCGCCATAGAAATTGGACGTGTCGGGTTGATCCTCTTCGGCCAGGATCGGGCCCAGATCAGGGTTCAGCCAGCACCGGCCAAGGGTGTAGAACAGATAGAGCGATGCCAGCAAAGCGCCGGGGATGAAGGCCCCGCGGAACAGGTCAAGTGTCGAAACCTCCAGAACCGGCCCCATCCCGATCAGCATGATCGACGGCGGGATCAGGAGGCCCAGCGTGCCGCCCGCCGTGATGGTGCCAGCTGCAAGTTGTACGTTGTAGCCGGACCGGGTCATTGTCGCCCCGGCCATGATCCCCAGCAACGTGACGGACGCACCCACAATGCCGGTGGCTGCCGCGAAAATCGTGGACACGATCAGAACGGCAATGAATAGCGCGCCGCGCACACGGGCCATGATCATCTGGATCGAGGCAAACAGGCGCTCCATCAGGCCCGCAGCCTCCATCACGATCCCCATCAACACGAACAACGGCACCGCCATCAGCTGATCGTTCAGCATCGTAGAGTTAGTGTTCAGGGTCATGAGCAGCGTGGTCAGTTTGAAATTCGCCCCCCAAATGCCGAACACGAAGCCAAGGAAGATCAGCGTGAATGAGATCGGGAAACCGACGAAAATGACAAACAGCATCGCCGCCAGCATGATCAGGCCGATGGTGGGCTTGTCGAGGTTCGGTCGCGCCCTCATCAATTCGGTGAACCATTCGCCACCGGGCACCAGTCCGGGCTGGAACACGGCCAGCATCAGCCAGACCAGCGCGATCACATAGACCGGCAGAAAGCGGACGAACCAACGCTCGCGTTCCTTGCCCATCTTGTGAAAGGCGCGGAAAATCTCGGGTATGCCCTGCAACGCCAGCAACAGCCCGCCAATCGGCATCGCAAGACGTGCGGGCCACAGCAGCGGCTGCCAGGCACTGTCCAGCGCCAGCGTTTCCTTCGTCACGAACGCCAACTGCCAATATTGCGCAGACACGATGGTGAACATGATCATCGAGGGCATGAAGAACAACAGGTACAACAACGCATCGACCGTCGCCTGCGTTTTGTCCGACCAGTTGCGGTACAGAAAGTCCGCGCGGATATGCACGCCGCGCATCAATCCATAGCCGGCAGCGGCCATGAACAGGACACCGGCGATCATCCGGCTCATGTCATAGACCCAGAGCGTCGGCCCAAGGCCCAGAGACCGCGCAAGGTCTTCCATTCCCGCATCCTGGAGAATGGCAAACAGGTTGCGGGAAAACACCTCGTAAACCACAACCGCGACCAGCGGGACCATCATCAGTGCAATGATCTGACCGGCACGATAGTTCAGGACGTCAATGGCCGCGGTGATCGGACGCTGCCAGGGGGTCATGTCATCAGGTGTCTCGCCGGGTTTTTCGGCGCGACGTTCCGCGATCAGCTCGTCCGCGATTTCGAGCTCTTCTGGGTTCACCTCATCTGCGGCCATACCCGTTCCCCTTGTGTCCCGCGCTGTTCGTGAACGGGGCAGCTTTTGTACCCGTTCCGAAAAATCTGCGTGTTTTGTTGTGTGATGCGCGGCACCTATCAGGCGCCGCGCTTGTGGTTCAGGTTACTTCAGGGTTGCCGCATGAGCGCGGCCCAGTCCGGCATTTGACGTCTGCGCGCCAGCCCAGAACGGAACCGCGATGTCGGCAAAGTCCTTCTGCGACTGCCACACTTCGGCGAAGAACTCGTTCTCGTCCGCCGCAGCCTGGAGCGCGTTGCGCGCCGCTGCCATGTACTCGGTGAAGTAGTCGGCAGGTGTGTCTTCGAGGATAACACCGTGGTTTTCCGTCAGATCCTTCAGCGCCTTGCCGTTTTCATAGATCCGATAAGACAGCGACTTGGACAGGGATGCGTTCGCCGCAACTTCCAGCGCCTTCTGCTCGATCTCGGTCAGGCTGTTGTAGAAGTCGAGGTTCACGTACATGTCCGCGTTCACCGTCACCTGGTGCAGACCCTGCAGGTAGTAGTGCTTCAACACCTTCTGGAAACCGAACACGCTGTCAGGTTTCGGGCAGCACCATTCCGCCGCGTCGATGGTGCCCTTTTCCAGTGCTGGCAGGATGTCACCGCCACCCATGGCCACCGCAGGAACACCGATGTCAGCATAGGCCGCACCCACCATGCCCGGAGGCGCGCGGAACCGCATCTGGCGGAAGTCGTCCATGGACTCGATCGGCTTGGGGAACCATCCCAGCGCTTCTGGGCCTACGGGCTGCAGCATGAAGCCTTTGACGTTCACGCCCATCTCTTCCCATAGGCGGT
Organism: Paracoccaceae bacterium; assembly: GCA_040830545.1. GTDB lineage: Bacteria > Pseudomonadota > Alphaproteobacteria > Rhodobacterales > Rhodobacteraceae > HXMU1420-2. The sequence goes on from JBFOMB010000022.1 coordinate 2,877, forward strand.
CAAACAGCTCACGCCCGCCGCCATACTGGAACCAGCTGAGGAATGCGATGTTGTCCAGACCAACGCCTGCACCGGCAACCGGTGCACCAAACAGGTTCGCCGCGACATGCTTGCCGCCCCAATAGTGGGTCCACGCAAAGCCACCTTCGACCAGACCGGCGTCCACCGCATCCATGATGTCGCGTGGACCAACAATGGCGCCAGCAGGCAGCACTTCGATTGTCAGTGATCCGCCGGTCAGTGCGGCAACGTCCTTGCCAAACTCGTTCAGCATGAACACTTCGTCAGCGGTGTTCGGCAGCACGGACTGAATGCGCAGAACCTTTTCTGCCATCGCAGCCGACGCCATCAGCGTCAGAGCCGCCGCGCCGGCCGCTAGATGTTTCATTTTCAACATTAACTTTCCTCCCTAGTGTTGAAGCCCTCTGAATTCTTATTGTTCTCCTCCGGGCTGAAGGCATCGCCCAGGAATGTCTGGGGGTCCGGTCAGGGACCCGGGTTCTGTGCCGTTTGACGGCGCAATGGGGTGTCCAAGCCTCATGATCTGGTATCCTCCAAAACCAGATCAGCGGCCTTTTCACCGATCATGATACAGGGTGCGTTTGTGTTCCCGCTGACGATCTGGGGCATGATCGAGGCATCCGCCACGCGCAGACCGTCGATCCCTTTGACCCTGAGCCGGGGATCGACGACGGCCTTGTCATCAATCCCCATTTTGCAGGTGCCGGTGGGGTGATAGATTGTCACCGACGTGCGACGCGCCCAGTCCAGCGTCGCCTCTTCGTCATCAAACGCGACCCCTGCACCCGGCGCGTGTTCCTCTGTGATATGCGCCTTGAGCGGTTCGGTCAGCGAAATTTTTCGCGCGATCTGAATGCCTTTGACCAGTGTTCTGCAATCCAGATCGGTGGCCAGATAGTTCGGGTGAATGGCTGGGTGATCTTCCATCCTGGCCGACTTCAGGGACAGATGGCCTGCGCTTTCCGGGCGCAATTGCAGGACGGACGCGGTGAATGCGGAAAACTTGTGTGGTCCGTCGGACGGTTTGTCCGCGCTCCATGGCTGGATGTGAAACTGAATATCCGGCGTTTCAAGGTGGTCTTCGGTTTTCAGAAAACCTGTGCCCAGGCTCGCCGCCATCGCCATCGGACCGCGTTGCGTCAGGGCGTATTGCATGGCCATCAGGCCCTGTTTGAAAATGCTGTTGGCTTCGGTGTTGATGGTGCTCAGATTGGTTTTGTAGACCGGGCGCGCCTGCAGATGGTCCTGCAGGTTCTTGCCCACTCCGGACAACGCGGTGTGCACTTCGATGCCATGTGGCCGCAGCTCATCGGGGTCGCCAATCCCTGACAGCATCAGGATTTGCGGCGACCCGATTGCGCCCGCGCTCAGGATGACCTCCTTGCGGGCGCGGATGGGGGTCATTTCACCGTGATGCTTGACGCAAATGCCAACGGCCCGGTTGGCTTCGATCAGCACCTTTTCGGTCTGTGCATCGGTGATGATGGTCAGGTTTTTCCGGCTTTTGACCGGGTTCAGGTAGGCCACCGCAGACGAACAGCGACGCCCGCCCTTCATGGTTAGCTGGAAATACCCGACCCCCTCCTGGTCAGCACCGTTGTAGTCACGCGTCCGTTTGAACCCAGCCGCTTCGGCGGCGTCCAGCCAGCAATCCACAACCTTCCGCGTCAGCCGCGAATTCTGTACGGACAGCGGTCCGTCCGCCCCGCGCGCCTCGTCGATATGTTCCCCGTGCCAGGTTTCGGACCGCTTGAAGAGCGGCAGCACGCTGTCCCAGGACCAGCCTGTGCAGCCCAGTTGTGCCCAGTGATCATAGTCCCGGGCCTGACCACGCACGTACAGCAGCCCGTTGATGGAACTGGACCCGCCCAGAACCCGGCCACGCGGCCAGGAAATAGACCGACCAGCCAGCCCGTCATCGGCCTCGGTCACATACATCCAATCGGATTTCGGGTTTCCCATTGTTCGGAAGTAGCCGACCGGAATGTGAATCCAAGGGTTCCGGTCTGCGGGCCCCGCTTCGACCAGTGCAACAGAGTACCTGTCGTCCGCAGAAAGACGATTTGCCAACGCACATCCCGCTGACCCAGCCCCCACTATGACGAAGTCAAACTCCATTGATCTCCCAAAAGTTCAAAAAATGAGACTTTTTATCTCGTATTCTGCAAATTTGGACGCTACAGTGATTCGGGAGATTTGCACCATCTTTTTCAATCGGGGTGTTCCATGGCGGACTCTGACCGTATTCCGACCAATCTGAGAACGCTCTTGATCCTGGAAATTCTGGGCAACAGCGACAGGGCGATGTCGGCGACCCAGATCAACGACCAACTGGGTCTTCCGAAACAGACGATTCACCGGCTGTGCGTGACGCTGGAGGAAAACGGTTTTCTGACCCGACCCGGAAATTCCAAGAGGTATCAGGTCGCACGCCGATTGCGCATTCTTGGGTCAGGGTTGCTCCACAACTCGCGCGATCACATTGCCCGGCATCAGATCCTGAGAGGGGTCGCGCAGAATGTTGGCGAAACGGTCAACTATGCAGCACCCGGAAGCTCAGGAATGAACTATCTGGACCGGGTTGAAACCGACTGGCCATTCCGCATTCAGCTTCCTATCGGGACCAGCGTTCCGTTTCATTGCACGGCAAGCGGCAAGACCTTTCTGGCCAGTCTTGCACCAAAAAAGCGGGAAGCCTTGGTCGCGTCGCTCAACCTTGAAAAGATGACGCCGAATACGCTGGACGATCACCAAACCCTGCTCGACGAATTGAGCAAGGTGCGGAAACAGGGATTTGCGCTGGATCAGGAAGAGTTCCTGGAAGGAATGGTCGCCATCGCTGTTCCGGTTGTCGACCCGCATGGACGTTTCATCGCTGCCGTGGCCTATCATGGACCCACCCAGCGAATGTCCCTGGCCACGGCCATTGAGCGCAAGGATGTTTTGAAAGACGCTGCGGCCAAGCTGGGCAGAGTGTCCTTTCAGGAGGACTGAGGTAGGCATGCCTGGATATCGCGCGGCGCTGCAAAGTCCGACCAGAGGTTGAGGCCACGCCCAGCCGACCCGCGCAGCGTTCACCTGCATACAAGGGCCTTGCGCGACGACAGAATGCGGATATGCGACGACGTTGACATTGTTTTTGAACCGGGCGGATTTGCAAAATCGAAAGCCGCGCCGTGCCGCAAGGCAGACGATTACGTGCTTCCTACCGATCTGTTGGGAGACGGGGTGGCGAACACTTGTGAATCTGGGAATAGGCTAGAAAAAAAGAGGCGGCCAACTGACCGCCTCTTTGAACGCAACACCGTTGTTTGGCGTTACGACACCTGCCCATTTTCGCGGATGAACGTGCCGTTGCGTAGATCGCGCATGGCCTGCATCAACTCTTCCTGCGTGTTCATCACGATGGGGCCGTGCCACGCCACCGGTTCCTGAATCGGTGCGCCCGAGACCAAGAGGAACCGCGCGCCCTGTTCGCCTGCCTGCACCGTGATCTCGTCCCCCGTGCCGAACCGGATCAGCGTCCGGTCGCCGGAGAAGTCGCGGATATGGACCTCTTCGCCTGCGACCTCTTTCTCCAACAACACACCTTGCGGAGCAGAGGCGTCGGCAAACGCGGCCTCGCCTTCGAATACATAGGCAAAGGCCCGGCGGTAGGTGTCGATTTTGAACGTCTTGCGCACGCCTGCGGGCAGCGAGATGTCCAGGTATTGCGGGTCAGCGGCGATCCCATCGACCGGGCCGGTCTTGCCCCAGAATTCCCCCACCACAACGCGCACCACTGTGCCGTCGTCGTCGATGATCTCGGGAATTTCTTTGGACTCCACATCCTGATAGCGTGGCGCCGTCATCTTCTGGCTGGCGGGCAGGTTGCCCCACAGCTGGAACCCGTGCATCTGGCCGCTGTCGTTGCCCTTAGGCATCTCCTGATGCAGGATGCCTGACCCTGCGGTCATCCATTGCACATCACCCGCACCCAGCGTGCCGGCGTTGCCGAGGCTGTCGCCATGTTCAACCGTGCCGGACAGCACATAGGTGATCGTTTCAATGCCGCGATGCGGGTGCCAGGGGAAACCTTTGAGGTAGTGTTCGGGCACCTCGTTGCGGAAGTCGTCAAACAGCAGGAATGGGTCCAGTTCGGACGGGTCCTGAAAGCCGAACGCCCGGTGCAGGTGGACGCCCGCGCCTTCCATCGTGGGTTGCGCCCGGCGGGTTTCGAGTGTCGGTCTGAGGGACATGGCTGCCTCCTTTGATCTAACGTTGCCCCTCAGATAGGCCGGGATAGCGCGGCAACAAAGCGCGCTGGCTCACCGGGTCTGTGCGCCCGCGCACGGAGTGGGTTATCGAGCCTTGCCCAAGTGCATCCCGGCATCCGCCAACAGGGTTTCGCCCGTGACATGACGCGCCGCGTCGGAGACGAAAAACAGCGCGGCATCAGCGATGTCATCGGGACCGGAGGCAACGGCAAGCGGGGTCATGGCCTCAACGGAGGCGACGGTTTTGGCGTAGCTGTCTTCATCCATCGTGTCGCGGAACCAGCGTGTGCCGATGAAGCCGGGGCAGATGGCGTTCACACGGATCTGCGGACCAAGGGCACGGGCGAGGGACTGGGTCATCGTGTTGAGCGCGCCTTTGGAGCAGGCGTAAGCGACGGACGATCCCACGCCCTTGACACCAGCGATGGAGGACGTGTTGAGCACGGCGGAGGCCCGGCCAGACTGTTCATGCGCGGCCAGCAAGAGCGGTTTTGCGGCCTGCAGCATCAACCAGGGGCCAACCACGTTCACGGCGTAGATGTCCATGAAGTCGCCTTTGTCCAGCGCGTCCAGATCGCCGTGATCGCGGGCATGGCGAGTGATGCCCGCATTGTTGATCAGGATGTCGAGGCGGCCATGGGTGCTGGCGGCCTCGGCCAATGTACGGCAGCCCTCTGCCTCAGACACGTCCGCCTGAACGACCTGCACCTGCGCGCCATGTGTGCGGCAAAGGTCGGCGGCGTCTTCAGCTTCGGTGACGGAGCGGCTGTAGTTGATGATGACATCCGCGCCACGTTCGGCCAGTTTCACCGCCATGGATCGGCCCAGCCCCGTGGCGGAGCCGGTGACCAGCGCCAGCCGTCCTTGAAGATCGTTCATGATGTGTCCCTGCTTTGTCACTGTTTGCCCCACAGAGTGGCGGCAGACGGAGTGCGTGGCAATGCATCTCGCCCTTTGTTAACGGATCAGTTAAGGTTAATGGATGCAGTCTTTAGCCGATCCCGCCTCTGACCTTCTTGTGACACTGACGCCCGAACGGCAGGCGGCAGCGCTGGACCTGATCAACTACATGCTGGTCGAAGGCACAAAGGCCGAGGATGCGGATACAGTGCTGTGCGGCATGTGCGACCGCATCCGGGGCGCTGGGCTGCCGCTGGAACGTGCGTCGTCCATTGTGCCGCTGTTGCATGCAGAGGCCGCGGCGAGCGCGCGGTTCTGGGAACACGGATCAGGCGCGCGCAGCTACGCGTTTCCGTATGTGGCCAGTGGAACAGAGTATGATCGTTCGCCTGCTGCCGTGGTGCACAGCACGGGGGAGTGGCTGATCCTGTGGCTGCCGGACACGCCGGAGGATGCGTATTCCATCGTGCCGGAGCTGAAGCAGGACGGGTACACGCATTACGTCATGATGCCTGTGTTCATGCGCAGCGGCATGGCGAACACGTTCAGCTTTGCCACCCGCGCAGCAGAAGGGTTCACGGACGCGGATTTCGCGTTCTTCCGGGCGATTTTCCCGGCAATTGCCGCGACGCAAGAGATTTTGGCCACCCACCGGATGCTGAGCGAGGCGATCCGGATGTATGTGGGGACCGAACCGGGGGAGCATATCCTGAAGGGCGACGTGCATCGGGGCGAGGTCATGCGTACGCAGGCGGCGATCCTGTTTGCGGATATGCGCGGGTTCACGCAGCTGACCTCGGATATGGAAGCAGAGGCGGCAACAGCGTTGTTGAACGCATATTACGATTGCGTGGTGCCTCATGTGGAGGCGGCAGGTGGTGAGGTGCTGAAATTCATCGGTGACGGTATTCTGGCCGTGTTTCGGGATACAGGCGACGCAGCAGAGACCTGTGCGCGGGCATTGGAAGCCGCGCGGGCGGCATTGGAGGCTGTTGATGCCTATGAAGGCGCGCCTCGGTTTTCGGTTGGAATTGGTTTGCACTACGGCGAGGCGGCTTACGGGAATGTCGGATCGGGCGCGCGGTTGGACTACACCGTGATCGGACGGGACGTGAATTTGGCGGCTCGGGTGGCGGGCCTGTGTGGGGCGCTCGAGGCGCCGTTGATCCTGTCTGAGGCGTTTCAGGCTTTGACCGGTGGGACAGGGCGGTCCCTTGGTCCGCAGCGGTTGAAAGGGCTGTCGGGGATGCCGGAGGTGTTTGTTGCCTGATTGAGTGCGCGTGCCGCTCACACTGGGTGTCTCGGAAAAACGCCTTTGGCGTTTGTCCTCGGGTGTTCGGCCCGGTGGGCCTCACGCGCCTCCGGCGGGAGTATTTGGACAAAGATGAAAGTCAGGGTTTGGGTGTGTCTGCATTTGCGCCGCGCCACCAGTCTGAGGGTTTGAGGCGGGGCCTTGCACGGTCTAGGCGCAGGGCGAGTTTGCGCAGCGGGGACAGGGCGAGGCGCAGCCAGAGCCGGTTGCGCCGTTTGGAGAAGTCGCGGTTGAACGGGCAGACGCGCATGCAGATGGCGCAGTCAGAGGCGAGCTTGGCCCAGAAGCCGAAGCATTTTTCCGCGTCCGAGGTCCATTTCTTCACGCCTTTGATGGCGGAAACGTTGGCCGTGTCGGTTGAGGGCGGGCCGTAGGGCAGCGCCTTGACCGGGCAGGCATCAGCGCATTTGGTGCAGATGTCGCAGAAGGCGCGCACGCCCAGCGGTTGGGGCGTGTCGAACTCCAGTGGCAGGTTTGTGAAGATCTTGGAAAACCGCAGGCGGGGGCCGAAATCTGGCGTGATCACCATCTGGTTACGGGCATATTCACCTAGCCCGGCCTTGACCGCGTAAGGGATGACGAGGCCCGTGTCGTTCATGGATGGCACCGCCTCGTATCCGAGGTTGCGGATATAGGCGGCGACCTGCATGACCACGGCGGCCTCGTGGCTGTATTCCCGGCCCGTTGCTGCGCCACCAAGGGCC
>JBFOMB010000023.1:0-31749 GCA_040830545.1 Paracoccaceae bacterium
AAACCCCAGCCCCCGGGGGGCAGAAAAGGGGTCCAGCTCGGCAAAGCGTTTGGGAAAACCCCGCGCCATCAGGGGCGTGCCCTGGGACAGGTCAGAAAGGTCCCCCAGTCCAGAAAGGACCCCCCCGGCGCGCGCCATGGCCACAAGGTGGACCAGCGGGTTGTGGGACCCGCCTGTCGCATTCAGGCCAACGATCCCGTTGACAAAGGCCTTTTCGTCCAGAATGCGGCAGACTGGCGTGTAATCATTGCCCAGGGCACTGAGGCTCAGCGCGCGTTTCGCGCCCTCAGCCGTCAGCGCAGTCCGCAGGTCGGTGTTGGGCGGTACAAAGCTGGCACCGGGCAGGTGTAACCCCATGAATTCCATCAGCATCTGGTTTGTGTTGGCCGTGCCGTAGAACGTACAGGTGCCGGGGCCGTGGTAGGCCGCCATTTCCGCCGCCATCAACGCGTCGCGCCCAACCTCGCCCGCTGCAAACTGCTGGCGGACCTTGGCCTTTTCATCATTGGCCAGACCGCTGGCCATGGGGCCAGCAGGCAGGAACACGGCAGGTAGGTGACCAAAGGCCTGTGCCCCGATGATCAATCCCGGCACGATCTTGTCACACACGCCCAGGAACACCGCAGCGTCAAACGTGTTGTGGCTGAGCGCAACGGACGTGGCCAGCGCGATCACGTCGCGCGAAAACAGCGACAGTTCCATGCCCGCTTCGCCCTGCGTGACACCGTCACACATGGCGGGCACCCCGCCAGCAACCTGCGCCGTTCCGCCAACCGCGCGCACCGCATCCCGGATCAGTGCGGGATAGGTTTCAAACGGCTGGTGAGCCGACAGCATGTCATTATAGGCGGTGACGACGCCCAGATTGCCCGCCGTTCCACCGGCAAGTGCGTGCTTGTCCACACCGGACGCAGCATAGGCATGGGCCTGCCCGCTGCAGGACAGATGCGCCCGCGCGGTGCCTTTTTGCAGGGCCGCCGCCATCTGATCCAGATAGTCGCCGCGCGGTTTTTCGCTGCGGGCGATCACGCGGTCGGTCACGCGTTGAACGGTGTCATTCAAAGGGGTCATATCGGTTTCCTTTCGCGTCGGCTCAGGCTTCGATTTCGCGCCAGCGGCGGCCATCGCGGTGCATCAGCATCAGCGAGTCTTCCGGCCCCGAACTACCCGGATCATAGCGCGCGGGTTTCGTGCGTGCATCCGTCCATCCCGCGATGATCGGGTCGGCCCAGGTCCAGGCGGCCTCGACCTCGTCACCGCGCATGAACAGGGTCTGATCGCCCCGGATCACGTCCATGATCAGGCGTTCATAGGCATCCTGGCTTTCCACCTCTGGCCCCAGTGCGTCGGCAAATGTCATGTCCAGCGCAACCTCGGCCAGCCGCATGCCACCAGGGCCCGGTTCCTTGATCGTTGTGCGCAGCGTGATGCCTTCGTCCGGTTGCAGTCGGATGATCAGCGCGTTGCCGTTCAACCCTTCCTGACTGGGGAAAATCGTATGTGGCGGATCGCGGAACTGCACGGCGATTTCCGAACAGCGCGCGCGCAGCTTTTTCCCGGTGCGCAGGTAAAAGGGCGTTCCGGCCCACCGCCAGTTGGCCACCTTCACCTTCATCGCGATGTAGCTTTCGGTCAGCGAGTCCGCGTTGCCCGCGTGATCGACATAGCTGCCCTCGCCCTGACCCGCGCGATATTGTCCGCGCACCAGATCGGACTGCGGCACAGGTTCCAGCGCCTCGATCACCTTCACCTTTTCGTCCCGGACAGCGCCTGCGCTCAGCCGCGAAGGCGGCTCCATCGCGGTCAGACACAGAAGCTGCATCAAATGGTTCTGCACCATGTCCCGCATCGCGCCGGATGTGTCGTAATACCCGCCACGCCCATCGACGCCCAGGCTTTCAGCTACGGTAATCTGTACATGGTCGATATGGGTCGCGTTCCACAGCGGTTCCCACAGCGAATTGGCAAACCGGAGCGCCATCAGGTTCTGGACGGTTTCCTTCCCCAGATAGTGGTCGATCCGGTAAATCTGATGTTCCTGGAAATTCTGCCGCAGATCGTCGTTCAGCGCCTTGGCCGACGCCAGATCGCGGCCAAACGGTTTTTCGACAACGATCCGGCTGTCCGGCGTCGCCAGCCCCCGGCGTTTCAACTGTCCTGAAATCGTGCCGAACAGCGAGGGCGAAACTGACAGGTAAAACGCGCGTACCGCGTTGGGATTGAGCTGATCACCCAGCTCTGACCAACCGTTTTCACCATCTGCGTCCACCGTGACATAGCTGAGCATGCTCAGGAACGCCTCAAGCTCGGATGTCTTGTCCTTGGCCGAGGGCGCAAATTCAAGAATGGCGGTGCGCACCATGTCGATGAACGCGTCCGGTTCGATTTTGGACCGCGCGGCACCGATGATCTGGCTGTCCGCTGGCACCTGCCCGACGACAAAGCGATGAAACAACCCCGGCAGGATTTTCCGTTTCGCCAGGTCCCCGGTGACCCCGAACAGGACCAGATCGAAAGGATCGACAGGTATGACTCGCGACACCATGGCCTAGCCCCTCTTCACAGCGCGCATCGGCCATCCGGGCCGCAGCACGTTGGCAACAACGACCGCCAACCCGGTCCGGGCGGTTCTGGTGTTGTGATTGGTCAGCATTCGGGAGTCCTTAGAGATATGTTAGCGCTAACATAGCAGGTAAATTGAGTAAAGGGCAATTACGCGTTTGCCCTGACATCAACGGACGCACACCCAGTGAGGGCGGCACTGTCATCGTCGATGATCCAGATGGACGGCGCGAGCTGCACGAACCGATTGGGAACTGTCGCAGCCTGGGCGCAGATGTCCGCCCGGTCCGCAATCAGCGAACTGCGCGCCACGCCCCCGGCCAGAAAAATCCCGTCTGTGGGCATATACGCGATCTTCAGTTCAGCCAGCAGCATCCCGATCAGCATCGCATAGTCGTCCAGTGCAGAGTCATACACTGCGTTTTCGGACGTTCCATGTTTGGCGATGTAGGGCGTTGCGCTTTCGACCGTTTCACCTGTCATCAGTGACAGGAACTTGCGACGACCACGGCCGGAAAACAGGCTCTCCACCGTTGGGAAGTGTTCGGACAGACCGGGTTTCAGCCGATCCAGCGCACTGGCCAGCGACGCGAACAGGCTGGTATGGCCCGCCTCGACCGCTGGACAGATGGTCCGATCCCCATAGGCAACGACCGGGCTGACATTGAAACCCGTGCCAATCCCAACGACCAGAGCCTGCCGCTGCGCCGCGGGGGCCGTTGGTTCAGCCACAACCGGAACCAGCTGTTCCGGGGCCAGTTGCAGTGCCGCGTATCCCAGCGCGGTCAGATCGTTGATCACCCGCACAGGTGTCCCCGAAAACCGCGAAGACAGGGTCGCGCCGTCAATCACCCAATCCAGATTGGTCAGGCGCCCGGTGTTTCCGGCAACCGGGCCTGCCATCGCAACAACCAGCTGTTCAGGACGCGCCGCACCCGTGGACAGGAAGTCGGCAATCACATCGTCGAAACTGGAAAAGTTCGCATTGCGATAGCTTTTTGGGTCTTCGACCCGCGACGTGTCCGGATGGGCGAACGCCAGTCTGGCGTTCGTCCCACCGATATCCGCAACCAATCGCATTGGATCAGTTCAGACGCAGGCCGGAATCTGGGGCAAAGTAGGACACTTTCCCCAGATCAAACGCCAGCTGCTGCACTTCACCCGCCCGTGCGTGAGTTTCCGCGTGCAGACGCGCCGTCACCTGCTTGCCGCCCAGTTCGGTCACCACGAAGGTATCCGCGCCCGCAGGTTCGACAATGTCAATCATGCAATCGGCATCCTGCAACTGGTTGCTGGCCCCGTTGTAAAGCCGCGGCTCGACAATATCCTCGGGTCGAATGCCCAGCATCACGTCCTGCGGCAGCGACAGCTTGCGCGTTTCGGTCAGCACGAGCGGCGCAGCGTTTTTGCGCTCGATTTCGATATGCGTGCCGACACCATTGGCGCGCGTCTTGGCCGGGATCAGGTTCATCGCCGGGCTGCCCATGAAATCCGCGACAAACATGTTGGCGGGCGTGCTGTAGATTTCCGCCGGTGATCCGATCTGCTGGATCACGCCGCCCTTCATCACCACGATTTTGGTTGCGAGCGTCATCGCCTCGATCTGATCATGGGTCACGTAAACCATGGACGCGCCCAGGCGCTGATGCAGGGCCTTGATTTCGGTCCGCATCTCGACCCGCAGCTTGGCGTCGAGGTTCGACAGGGGTTCGTCAAACAGGAACAGCTTGGGATCGCGCACCAACGCCCGGCCCATGGCCACACGCTGACGCTGACCGCCGGACAATTGGCCCGGGCGGCGGTTCAGCAACTGCTCGATCTGCAATTGCTTGGCGACCTTCTGCAGTTGCTTTTCCTGCTCGGCCTTGTCGACGCCACGCACCTTCATGCCGAAGGTGATGTTCTTGGCGACCGACATGGTCGGATACAGGGCGTAGGACTGGAACACCATGGCGATGTCGCGGTCCTTGGGGCTGACATGGGTCATGTCCTGTCCGCCGATGGCCAGCGTGCCGCCGGTGATCGGTTCCAGCCCGGCGATGCAGTTCAGCAGCGTGGACTTGCCGCAGCCCGAGGGGCCAACCAGAACAAGGAAGTCACCGGGGTCGATCGAGACGTTGATGTCCTTGAGGATTTCGGTCGTGCCGTAGTTCTTGTACAGCCCTTTGATGTCGAGAATAGGAGCCATTGGATTACCCTTTCACGGAACCGGCGGTCAGACCGCGGATGAAGTATTTGCCAGCGACAACATAGACGAGCAGGGTCGGCAGACCGGCGATAATCGCCGCGGCCATGTCTACGTTGTATTCTTTGACGCCGGTTGTTGAGTTGACGATGTTGTTCAGCGCGACGGTCACAGGCTGCGTGCCCGCCTGGCTGAAGGACACGCCGAACAGGAAATCATTCCAGATTTGGGTGAACTGCCAGATGATTGTCACCACCACTATGGGCAGGCTGAGCGGCAGGAAAATTGACCAGAAGATGCGGAAGAATCCTGCGCCATCGACCTTGGCCGCCTTGGTCAGCTCTGCCGGGATCGTTACATAGTAGTTGCGGAAGAACAGCGTGGTGAACCCCAGACCGTAAATCACGTGGACAAAGATCAGCCCGGGAATGGTGCCCGCGATCCCCATGATGCCCAGCATCCGCGCCATCGGCAGCAGCACCACCTGAAACGGGATGAAGCAGCCAAACAGCATCAGCGCAAAGAACAGGTTCGCACCGGGAAACCGCCACTGCGCCACCACATAGCCATTCACCGCGCCGATCAGGGTCGACAACAGAACCGCAGGCACCGCGATCAGGACCGAGTTCCAGAAATAGGGCCGGACCCCTTCGCACTGGATGCCGGTACAGGCGCTGGACCAGGCCGTGGACCACGCGTCAAAGGTGACTTCGCGCGGCAGGGACAGCAGATCGCCTGTGCGGATCTCTTCCAGGCTTTTGAGCGAGGTTGTCACCATCACGAACAGAGGCGCGAGGTAGAACAGGGCAAAGGCACCGAGCAAAGCGTAAAGCGACCAGCGGAGCGCGATTTTGAACACCTGGCTCTGAGTCCGGGCTTCGGTACTGTTGTTGGTATATGTCATTGCTGCATCAGTCATTTTTGGACCTCAATTCGGAATAGAGGTACGGAACCACGATTGCGAAGACGACTATCATCATCACCATGGCCGAGCTGGCCGCCTGGCCGATATCGCCGCGGGAAAACGCCATTGCGAACATGTAAGTCGCGGGCAGGTCAGTGGCGAAGCCGGGGCCGCCGCCGGTCAGTGCAATCACCAGGTCAAAACTCTTGATCGCCAGATGCGCCAGAACGATGAAGGCGGAAAGGAAAATCGGGGCCATCGCCGGGATGATGATCGCGGAATAGATGCGCCATGTGGGGATACCGTCAATCTGCGCGGCCTTGATGATCTCGCCATCTACCGACCGCAGACCGGCCAAGAACAGCGCCATCACAAAGCCCGAGCTTTGCCAGATCGCTGCGATCACAACCGTGTAGATCGCCATATCCGGGTTACCCAGCCAGGCAAACGTGAAGTCCTCGAAACACCACCCCTTGACCATGGCTTCCAGACCCAAACCCGGGTTCAAAATCCACTTCCATGCCGTACCCGTCACGATCATGGAAAGCGCCATGGGATACAGGTAGATGGTGCGGATTGCGCCCTCGGTCCGGATGTTCTGATCCAGGAAAATCGCCAGAACCAGACCCAGCACCATCGAAATGCCGATGAACAGGGCCCCAAACAGGAACAGATTGCTGAACGCGGTGTCCCAACGCAGGGACGCAAACAGGCGTTCATACTGGATAAAGCCGACAATGTCGTACTTCGGCAGCAGCTTGGACTTGGTCAGCGACACCCAAGCCGTCCAGGCGATAAAGCCGTAGACAAATACCAGAACAGCCACAAATGAGGGCGCCAGCATGATCTTGGGCAGGTGATCTTCAAGGAATTTCATGTTGTCCCCCACGTATGTTTGGAAAGGTCCCCGCCGCAGGGAGGCGCGGCGGGGAATATCAGCCAGTAGACAGGGAGAAGATTACAGGCTGTTGGCGACAGCCGACCAGAGCGCCTTGACGGCGTCTTCGGACGACATGTCAGAGTTGAAGTGCTGGGTCACAACATCGGTGATTGCACCAGATTGCGCGCCCCGCAGCGCCATGCCGTGGGCATAGCTGGGCAGCAGCGAACCACCTTCGTTCGACGCGGCCATATCGTCCGAGGACAGGATCGCGCAGCTGTCGAATTCGTCCAGCGCAACGTCGGTCCGGGCTGGGATCGAACCCTTGTTCAGGTTGAACACTTTCTGGAAGTTCTTGCCCACGATCAGTTCCGCCAGCAGCGCTTGACCGGCCTGCTTGTCGTCGCCGCCGACTTCGAACATCGCAAAGCTGTCAACGTTGTAGAGGAACCCTTCACCCGGGGTAGAGGCGCACAGGAAATCTTCGCCCGGTGCCTTGCCCGCTGCCAGGAATTCGCCCTTGGCCCAGTCACCCATGATCTGGAACGCCGCTTCGCCGTTCATGACCATGGCTGTCGCCAGGTTCCAGTCACGACCGGGGAAGTTCGGGTCAACAAAACCACGCATCGTGCGCATCTGGTCGAATACGGCAACCATTTCGGGCGAAGTCAACGTGGCTTCGTCCAGGTCGACAAAGGCTTTGCGGAACCCGTCCGCGCCCAGAATGCCCAGAGCCACGGCTTCGAACACGGTGGCGTCCTGCCAGGCCTGACCGCCATGGGCCAGCGGGATGATGCCAGCTGCCTGCAGCTTTTCTGCGGCGGCGTTGAATTCGTCCCACGAGGTCGGCATCGCGATGCCGTTGGATTCCAGAACGTCAGCGTTTGCCCAGATCCAGTCGACACGGTGTACGTTTACCGGTGCCGCGCACCAGATGTCGTCACACTTCATGTGGCCCGCGATCGAGGCAGGCAGAACATCGGCCCAGCCTTCGGCTTCAGCAACCTTGGAGATGTCGGCCAAAACGCCTTCTTCGTACCATTCCTGAATCGCAGGGCCCTTCAGCTGAACTGCGGTCGGCGCGTTTCCGGCCAGAACCCGGGCCCGCAGCGCCTGCATGGCCGCGTCACCGCCACCACCGGCAACCGGCATGTCGGTCCATGTGCCACCCTTATCGGCGAATTCCTGCTGCAGCACGGCAACGGACTTGGCTTCACCGCCGGATGTCCACCAGTGCAGCACCTCAGCCGTCGGTTCAGCCTGCGCCGAACCTGCGACCAGCATCGCGACGATAGAGGCCGATTTGAAGAGTTTGTTCATCAGAGTTTTCCTCCCGAAAAAATATTCATCCGATCTTTGGATGGCCGCTAATCTGCCGGGAGCTATGCAGTGGTTTCAACGCTGACTTGCCCGGTTTGCAACGCCGACGGTCGGATTTTCGGGCGTTTCGTTACGCGGTGTTACATTCGCTCGGATTTTGTTGCACACTGTTACAAAGGGAGGGAAACGCGCGCGTTCCCGCAAAAGGCAACAAGGACACGGACACGTGGCGATTCCTCGCATTCTGGTTGTAGAGGACGATGCAGATATGCGTCAGATGCTGACGCAATACCTGCAACAGAATGGCACCATCGCGCTCCCTGCGACGGGGCAGGCGGACATCCTCAAACACTTTGAAACGGGCCGGGTCGATCTGATCCTGCTGGACGTGATGCTGGGCGAAGAGAGCGGGATCGAAATCTGTATTAAGCTGCGCCAGGACCATAACGTTCCGATCATCATGGTGTCGGCTCTATCGACCGATCAGCAACGCATGGCCGGGTACGAGGCCGGGGCGGATGACTACATTTCCAAACCGTTCAATGCCAATCTGTTGATGGCGCGGATCAAGGCGGTGCTGGCCCGCACCCAGCGTGCTGCATCCCTGTCCCACCGCAGAAAACTGACGGATTTTGCTTTTGGTGGTTGGACTTACAACGCCCGCACCGGTGAACTGGAGTCACCGCAAGGCTACCAGGTGTCCCTGTCGCAACGCGAACTGGCCCTGTTGCAGGCGTTTCTGGCCAATGCCCGCATTCCCCTGACCCGCGAGGAAATCGCGTCCCTTCTGGAAACCAACGAAGGCACGACCGGTGTGAACGAGGTGAGCGGGCGCGCCATTGATATGCTGGTCGGACGCCTGCGGTCCAAGATCGAAGACAACCCGAAACACCCCCAGATGCTGAAAACGCAGCGCGGGGTCGGCTATGTCTTTGCGGTCGACGTGACCTCGTCCAAAACATGATCAGCCTCAAAAACGTCGGTTTCCTGCTGATCCTGTGCGCCATGCTGGCCGGGGGCATCCCGGTAGCACTGTGGATGCGGTCCACGATGGGATGGGAGCAGCATCTGTTATCCGCAAAACTGCGGGGCGAGGCATTGTATGATCACCTGATCTACGGCGCGCCGAACCCACCGGGCACGCGCGTCGCGGCGCTGTCGCTCGATCAGGCCGTGCTGGCACATGCCGGGGACTTCGAACTGCTTCCGGACATTCCGCGCCCTGCCTTCACCACCTTTGTGTCCGTGGGCGACAGTACGTTCGGGCCCCGCGACCCAACACGCCTGAAGATCGCTGCGATCTCGCCGAAACTGGTCTATCCGCTTTCGGAACTGGATCTCAGTGAAGGGGCCTCGGCGCAACGGACGCTGGGCGCCGTGGTGCAGCTGATGGCACGCTATTGCAGCGACGCGGTTCTGTTGGTGAATACAGGCGGCGACGATTGGCAGCGGA
Organism: Paracoccaceae bacterium; assembly: GCA_040830545.1. GTDB lineage: Bacteria > Pseudomonadota > Alphaproteobacteria > Rhodobacterales > Rhodobacteraceae > HXMU1420-2. Next base: position 9,305 of record JBFOMB010000023.1, read on the forward strand.
TCGAGGGCGAAGGCCTGTGGGAATGCCAAGTGGCCCCGACGGATTTGCGTCTGTGGTCGATTTTGATCGCGGTTGCGGCCCTCGCCGGATTGGGCAGCGCGGTGATCGGGACCAGCGCAAAATTCAGCGAATTTGCCCGGGTGTTGACCGACCGGCAGGCAAACGGGCGAACCAAACCGCTGCAACTGACCGGCCCCACCGAACTGCGCGCGATTGTGGAGGCGGTGAATGGCTACCGCGATCTGGAACGGCAACATCTGGCCGAACGTGCAACAATCCTGTCCGGGGTCAGCCATGACCTCGGCACGCCCGCAACCCGCATCAAATTGCGCGCGGCGCTGATTCAGGACGAAGATCTGCGCCAGAAGCTGGAAGATGACGTGGATCAGATGACCGGAATCATCGAAAGCGTTCTGACCTATACACGGGCCGAGCTCAGCACAGAGGAACCGCGCAAGCTGTCACTGACCTCGCTGATCGAGGCCATTGTTGCCGATTACGAAGATATTGGTCGACCCGTGCGGTTCGAACAGTCCGATGCGATTGTCGTCGAAGGCGGGCAATCCGTTTTCATGTCAAAACGCGGCCGGAACCAGATCGCGGACAGCGGCCCGTTGCTGGTCACGGGTCGCCCGTTGGCGCTGAAACGCGCGGTCACCAACCTGATCGACAACGCACTGAAATACGGGCGCCGTGCCACCGTCCGGATCGAGTCCGAACCCGGTGACCTGATCGTGCTGATCGAAGATGAGGGCGGGCAGATGGAAACGGCAGAGCTGGAAAACCTGACGCAGCCGTTTCAACGGGGCACAAATGCCAAATCCGCCAAGGGGTTTGGCATGGGGTTGACGATCGTGTCGTCCATCGCACTGGAACATAACGGCGACCTGACGTTTCTGCCCGGTCGCCGTGGCACAATTGCGCGGCTGAGGATCCCCAAGGCTTGACCGAATTGCCTTTAAGGCGACGCGAATGTCAGCAGCAGGTTGTTCGCAGGCATCTCGTCCTTCGCGACCAAAGTGAACCCCACATCAGTTGCAATGCCGCTCACGTCCTCGACAGATTTATAACCAATTGCGGGATCGCGTTCGCGCAAAGAGGCGTCAAAGTTTCGATCTCCGTCCGAAGCAAAATCAGTCCCTCGCTTGAACGGACCATAGATGATCAAACGCCCCTGTCCGCTAAGCGTCGCAATGGCCTGCTCAAACAGCAACGTCACAAACGACACCGGGATCAGGTGCAGCAAATTTATCGCCAGAACGGCCCCTGCAAAACCCCGCGTGACAGGCCAGGGAGCCGCGACATCCAAGGCCAAAGGTTCGAACAGGTTTGCCAATCCGCTTTCCCGCCGCCATGCCGCGATGCTATCGCGCTGCTCCGCGTCCACGTCCGACGGAACCCAATCCAGCGTCCGAAATGCCTCGGCAAAAGCGGCAGCGTGCTGTCCCGTGCCGCTCGCTATTTCCAGAACGCGCCCTTCTGTCGGCAAACGTTGTCCCAACGTTGCAATCAAAGGCCCGGTGTTGCGCAAGGCGGCAGGCGCAGTCCGTCGCCCTTCGCTGTCCTCGCTTGCATTTTGAATGATATGTCGTGTCATGGCCGAACGTTGGCAGTCGCCACGCCCGCACGCAACACTCCAAAAGCAAAGTACAACCAGCAGATGGCGACAATTTGATCGTGGACCGGTTGGAATTTCGCTAGGTTTCTACCACTTGCAACCGGAGCATCATCCAACGTGACAGGACACACCATTCCCCGATCCCATATGCCATACCTCGGGAATCTGAGCACCGCCCTGCTGAGATCCAGGCGTGATCGTCCGTCCCGTTCCAGAACCCGGATCTAGGTTCACCGATGGATATGTTACGAGCAATGCGGGTGTTTCGGGCCGTTGCCGAGGAAAGCAGTTTCTCGGCAGCGGGACGCAAATTGGGGCTGGCCACGTCAGTGGTCACGCGCACGATCAACGCGCTGGAGGAGCATCTGGCCGTTGTTCTGCTGATTCGCTCGACTCGACAGGTACGATTGACCACAGCCGGGGAACGGTACCGGGACAGTTGCGCCTATCTGCTGCGCGAAGTGGATTCGATCCACGAGGAATTTTCCGAAGCCGCATCAGAGATCAAAGGCCAAATTCGCCTGACCGCGCCACGCCACTTTGGCAAAACCTTCCTACAGCCCTTCATTCTGGAATTCATGGATCGGCATCCGGGAATCCGGTTGCATGCGCAGTATTCGGACCTGATCCAGGACGTGATGGGCGAACATCTGGATTTGGCCATAAGGGTTGGGGAATTGTCCGACACGCCGCTGACGGCGGTGCGGCTGGGCTGGATCTGCCGGGTGATCTGCGCGGCGCCGTCCTATCTGAAGGGGCGGCCCGAGATCCGCGATCCCTTCGACCTGAAACATCATCGTATCGTGGCCAGCACCTCGCGCCACGGACGTCTGGAATGGGCGTTTGATCACGGCACGCAAGGGCGGCTGAGCTTTCAGCCCGATCTGGCGGTGACGGACAATGCCAGCGCAATCGAGGCTGCCGTGCAGGGCTGGGGCGTGACGAGGGCGCATTCCTATGCGGTTGCGTCGTTGTTGGCCGAGGGCAAGCTGGTGCGCCTGCTGACACCCTACGAACCGCTGTCGATCCCGATCCATTTGGTTCACCCATATGGCCGGAAACCACCGCAACGGGTGCGCACCTTTATCGACGACTTGGTCAGCCGCCTGCGGGGGACACCGGAAATCCAGTACGACAAGGTGTCCAAGGGCGCGGGTTGACCCACATCAATCCCGCGTTGCCTTGCGCAACAAAAAAGGGGCGGTGCTGTTGCACCGCCCCCGGTCCTGCGTGGACCGACCCGCAGAGGTCTTACAGGTCCGCAGGCTTTGCGTCGCGAATGGTCGGCCAAATCGAATTGGCCGCTTCGGTCATGTTGTCGTGATCCTTCATGAAGGTCTCTTTGGCCGCTTCGCTGATGTAAAGGTACAGAACGCCGTCCGCGATGCGCCATGCATTCGGGTCGATATCCAGCTTCTTAGTGATGGCCGCGCCGGTCTGGCAGAAGCCTCCATAGGCCGGAGCGTATGCACCCGGATTGGCGTTGAAACGGTCACGGTTGGCGGCCGAAGCGAACTGGTAGGTCACGCCTTCGTAGCTGGCGGTGTATTCAGCGGACCCTTCCAGAGGAACGCCCAGGCTGTGGTAGGACACCGGGTCAAAGCCTTTGATGCCAACGCCCGATGCGTCCACGTTCACAGCGGAGGTCGAGTTTTCATCGTAGGCAAATGCGGGCAGAGCGGCAACGCTGGTGACGGCCAGGGCTGCAACGAGAAGGAGGGTTTTACTAACGTTTTTCATAGGCTTGTCCTCTGATTGGTGCCATTCGTTTCGACGTGACATGGATATGGGCAGTCAGAGGGAATTGAGAATTGGCAGCGTGCTCAAATGAGTATTGCCAAAAAGGCAAAGATCGCTGAAGCGATCAGGACCGCCCCGAATACGGATCTGGCAAATCAACAAAACCCCATCACATCATCTTTCCGCCAACCGAGTCCAAATGGCGAAAGCACTTGGGTGTTTCAGCGGTTGCTTGGGCTACCAATCCCTGGACCAATGGCGGGAAACCGATCCGAACGCTTGATCTCTGACAAGTTCAACCGAACGTTGACGTGCTGTTGCACCCGGTATACTCGCCCCCCAGAGAGGACCTGTCATGTTATCGCATTTTGCATATCACCAGCCAAAGCTGCGCCCGGACAACCGGGACGCATTGCGCTGTGACGGCCGCTCTGAGGATGACAGGACGAACTGACCTTTTCTGACATCCCGCCTAGCTGCAAGCCGTCTCACCCCTGAGGCGGTTTTTTTCGTTTTTGGAGAGTATCATGGAGATTGTGATCGAAACGCTTGGGGACGTGTTGCCCCATATCGAACCTGACACGGGCATCATCCATTCGGATCACGGTGCCTATTCGGTGATCAACTATGTCTACACGCTGGACCATACCTTCGACAGCGCTTTTGCGCGCGAATGTCGGGGGCTGAAGTTTGATGCCGAGGGGCGATTGATTGCACGGCCGTTTCACAAGTTCTTCAACCTGGGCGAGCGGCAGGCGGCGCAGGAGGAACCGTGGGACAGGCCCCACCTGATCCTGGATAAACTGGACGGGTCGATGGTGCATCCGGCCATGGTGGGCGGCGAATTGACCTTAATGACGCGGATGGGCGTGTCGGCGCAATCCCGGCAGGCGTTGGCCATGGCGGGTCACGCCGAACGGGCGTTGTGTGTGGACATGATGGCAGCCGGGTACACCCCTGTGTTCGAGTTCACGGCGCCGGACAATCGGATCGTTGTTGCCTATGATCAGGCGCGGCTGACTCTGCTGGCCATCCGGCACATGCGGACCGGGGCCTATATGCCTCATGACGAGGTGGCAGCAGTGGCTGCGCGGCATGGCGTTGCCCTTATCGGCAGCCATGGCAGTGTCGCGGATGCGAACACGTTCTGGAAAGGCACGCGGGCCCTGCCGGACATCGAAGGCTATGTCATCGCGTTTGACGATGGGCACCGGTTGAAGATCAAGACAGACGCCTTTGTTCTGCGGCACAAGGCGCTGAGCGGGTTGGCGCATGAGAAAAACGTGCTGGCCTGGGTGGCAGCGGATGCGGTGGACGACGTGTTGCCGTTGCTGAACTCGGACGCTGCAGATCAGGTCAAGGCGTATCGCGATCAGGTTCTGCTCGGCCTCGCGCGGTTGTCGGACACAGTGCAGGCGGTGGTTCAGGAACACGGCGCCCTGCCCCGGAAAGAGTTCGCGCAGCGGGTCCAAACGTCGTTCGATCCCCGGCTGCGGGCAGCGGCCTTTCGGGCGTTGGATGGGACCCCGCCCCGGGTCACGTTGACCGAGCTGTTGAGGCGGTCCGCCGCTTCCTCGTCCAAGATCGAAGCGCTGCGCCCGCTGATCGGCATGACCTGGGACGCTTTGGAAGTGCCGGAGTAATGCATGGTCGATGAACAAAACGAACAGGTTCTCGCTGAGTTATCTCAGCGGGAACCGATTTTCCACCGGCGCGAGTTCGGGACCAGTCGCGCCGCGCTGGAGGCCATGACCGACCCGGCCTTCCATGACATCGGGGCCAGCGGGCGCATTTATTCCCGGTTAGAGGTGATCGAAACCTGCCTGGCACGCTATGCTGCCGGGCCGGAACCGCATGACTGGCCCTGTTCGGACTTCACGCTGCGGTGCATTGGGCCGAACCTGTTCCTGCTGAACTACACATTGAGGGAACCTGACCGGGTCACCCGCCGGTCCACGATCTGGCGTAGGGAAGCGCATGGTTGGATGATTGTGTTCCATCAGGGGACGGTGGTGGAGTAACCACCTTGCCGGGTGCTCAATCGTCGCGGCCCGGGTCGTCCGGGTTGCTGGAGAACAGGGCGATCTTGTTGCCCTGAGGATCACGCAGGTAGCTGACGAAGAAATTGGCACCATAAGAGGCGCGAAACCCCGGTTGACCGTCGTCCGTGCCACCTGCGGCAAGTGCGGCGGCGTGGAGGTCGCGGACCTGCTGTTGATTGCCCGCCTCGAACGCCACCATCACGCCATTTCCGGTAGTGGCAGGTTGGCCATCAAAAGGCGATTTCACGTAGAATTCGGGATGAACCGGGGATTGGCCAGGGGCCACGGGCAAGGCATAGCTGAGGTCGCCGTGGTAGTATTCCAACTCGTAGCCCAAGGGGAACAGCAAAGCGGAGTAGAACCGTTCCGCGAGGGCCATGTCATCCGCGCCGATTGTGATGTAGGCGATCATGCCAAGTGCTCCGTTTGGGTGTTTGGGGCTGGGGCCTTAAGCAACTGCTGTGAAAGGGCCCCTTGCGTAGAACAAAGGGCCTGGGACTCGCCGCGAACCTCGAAAAGGACCATTTATCCCTTGGGTTCTGCCCGGGCAGAGCGCATGACACCGCCGTCGAAAATCCGCAAGCTGTGGCCGTTTTCCAGTAGCTCCACGTCCACACGTTCCAATTCGCCGCGCCAGCCATCGTCAGTGCGCGCCAGCGGAACGGTTTCCGGCTCTTCCAGGCGTTTCCACCAGATTTCGGTACAATCCGCATTGACGCGCAATTCGCCGTAGATGCCGTTTTCCTTGAAGGAATAGTCACCTCCGGCCCAGGCGCAGGCGTGGGCTGTGGAGGACAGAGCGGTCAGGCCGAGGGCAGTCAAAACAGGCAAAGTGAAACGCATGGGAAACCTCGAAATCGGTTGGGGGATGGCCAAGCGTAACATGGGTCGTCTGCCACGGACAGGTGCAATTGCCGGTGGAGCCGTCGTTTGCCGGATCACGCCAAACGATTCGGCACCAGAGGCGCGGACATCCAATGCGTGTCGCTATGAACATGATCGCTGCGGACGTATTTGCCCATGCGTTCGGGCATTTCTGCCTCGGCAAAGCCGGCGACAGTGCGCACCACGAACCCCTCCTGCCGGTCCGTGTCTAGCCCGTCCGCGATGCGTTCGAACAGCCCGGCCTCGTATGGTCCGCGATAAAGCGTTGTGACCGGTTGAATGCCCAGCCCTGCAAAGCGGTCCAGCGTGGCATCCCAGTCCTGCACAACATCCCCCACGATCCACGCAAACCCCATGAAATACGTGGGCAACGCGTCATACGCGATGGAATGGCGGGCAAACAGGTTTTCACCGACGATGCGTTCATCGTCCGCAAGCTGATGGCAAATCCCGGCGGCAAACCCTTTCAGCCAATCGCGCGACGGGTGCGATCGGCTGTCGGGGCTGCGCGCATAGGTGCCGTTGCGATGTAGCGTCGTGTTTTCGCCATCCATCTTCTCGGTCACCACCAGCGGGCTGGTCATCAGCCCGTCCAGACTGCGCATCCGCTTGTCATCGCTGGTTGCACCGGGCGACAAGGGCAGGTGATAGGTGCGGCCATACTTCTTCATGGGTAAGGGTGTGGCACATCCCCTGTCCGAGGGAAAGGAACGTGGGTATGCAATGGGTTTTGCAGGAATTTGAGGACACGGCCAAGCTGGCGCGGGCATTGGACCGGGCCGGGGTGCCCTATAGCTTTCACAAGGTTGTGCCCTTTGTGGGCGAGTTGCAGCCAGAGCCAGAGATCGCGGACCCCTCTGCCGTTGTCCTGTTCGGGTCTTACACCCTGTGGCGTTTTGCCGAGAAGAAGGGGCTGTTTCCCGGTGTGTTCCGCCTGCGCCCTTATGTGGAGGAGAAGGCCTGGCAGCCTTACCTGCTGAACGGTCCCGGCGCGCGGTTTCTGACGGTGCGGGACATACCGGCGCAGCTGGAGGATGATCGGCGCGCATGGTTCCTGCGGCCCGTGTCCGACAGCAAGGAAATCGCGGGCAAAGTGCTGTCCACCGGCGACATCCACGACATTGTGTCCAAGGTCCTGGCCATGCCCGAAGAGGATATTCCCGGCGGTGCCTTGCGCCCCGAAACCCAGATGATGCTGTGCCCCCCTGCCCGTATCCAGAAGGAATGGCGCATCTGGGTCGTGTCCGAGCGCGTAGTGACCTGGTCGCTTTATGTCGAAGGGCGGCGCGTGGTCTACCGGCACGAAATCGACGAGGACGCGCTGGCCTTTGCCGAGCAGATGATTGCAGCCAATCCAAATTACGCAACCGCCTATGTCATGGATGTGTGTCGCACCGATGACGGGTTGCGACTGCTCGAAACCAACTGCCTGAATGCGGCGGGGTTCTATGCGGCGGACCTGTCGCGGCTGGTGCATGCGATCGAAGGCTTGGGGCGCGGGGATCAGGCCTGACCGCTTGCCCGATGGCAGAGGCTCGGGTAGAGGACGCGCATGCTGGACAGTGACAACGATATTCACCCGCTTTTCGCCGGGGCGCCCTCGACCACCGAGTTCAAGAAGCTGCGCAAGCGGATCGTGCGGTACACGCGCGAGGCCGTGGAGCAATACGGCATGGTCGAGCGGGGCGCGAAATGGCTGGTCTGCCTGTCTGGCGGCAAGGACAGCTATACCCTGCTGGCGGTCCTGCACGAGCTGCAATGGCGTGGGCTGCTGCCGGTGGAATTGCTGGCCTGCAACCTGGATCAGGGCGGGCCGGGGTTTCCGACCACGGTTGTGCCCGAGTTTCTGGAACGCATGGGTGTGACGCACCGGATCGAGTATCAGGCCACATACAGTGTGGTGGTCGACAAGGTGCCCGAGGGCCGGACCTTTTGCGCGCTGTGTTCGCGGCTGCGACGCGGCAACCTCTATCGCATCGCACGCGAAGAAGGGTGCAGCGCCGTTGTACTGGGCCACCACCGCGACGACATTCTGGAAACCTTTTTCATGAATCTGTTCCATGGCGGGCGTCTGGCCACGATGCCGCCGAAACTGGTGAACGAAGAGGGGGATTTGTTTGTCTACCGCCCGCTGGCCCATGTGGCCGAGGCCGATTGCGAGAAATTCGCGCAGGCGATGAACTATCCCATCATCCCCTGTGACCTGTGTGGGTCCCAGGATGGCCTGCAACGTCAACAGGTTAAACAGATTCTGGATGGCTGGGAACGCAACAATCCCGGTCGCCGTCAGGTAATGTTCCGCGCGCTGATGAATGCGCGTCCGTCACACCTGCTGGACCCGAAACTGTTCGACTTCACGGGCCTCGCGCTGCGCGAAGGCGAGCCATCGTCCGAGATTCCACTTCTGCGTTAAAGATTCCCACACTTCTTGCTGTCACACCTGTCCCGTCAAAACAGGAGACGGTCGGACATGGCAGCGCCATCTGGCTTCTTGGAGCGCGCACGGGGACACCTATTGCCGGTACTGGCCGGACCGTCGATTCTGGCGTTTCTGCCAGCGATGACACTGGCGGCCTGGTGGCTGGGAGGCGAGGCCGCGTTGATCGGAACCGCCCTGGGTCTGCCGCTGGTTTATGCGCTGTCGGGGCTGCATACGCGATGGCCTGCGTTTTCCGGGCCGCCGCGGGACGGATTGACCGGGCTGGTGCAACGGGCGGGCTTTGAAACGAAGCTGGCGCGTGTGTTTGCCGATACCGGCGCAACCGGCGGGCGGTCGGCCTGTTTCCTTGTCGATTTGCCGGATTTGCCCAGTACGACCGAAGCACATGGGCAGGCTGTCGCGGACGCGATTGTGACGCAGACAGCGGAACGTCTGACCGGAGCTTTGCAGAAGGACGGCACGTTGGCGCGGATCGGCGATGGACGATTCGCAATTTGTCTGGAACCCGGTGCGGCCATGGACCTGGAACTGGCGATCCAACTGGCGGGCACATTGCACACGGCGGTCGAAATGCCGATCACGGTCAACGGGGCAACCCACTACCCTGCTTGCGCCATTGGGTTCTGCCTGCGCTCGCAGGTCATGGGCGATCAGCCGCTGGATTGGATGGCAGCCGCACAGGAGGCGCTGTCGGAGGCACGGCGCGCTGGGCCGTCAGCGATCCACGCCTATTCCCAGGAATTGCAGCAACGCACAAGAATGCGCGCGGATTTGCGGGCAGAGGCGGCGGCGGCACTGGATAATGGCCAGATTCGCCCGTGGTTTCAGCCGCAAGTGTCCACGGATACCGGCAAGGTCACAGGGTTTGAGGCTCTGGCGCGCTGGGTGCACCCGATGCACGGGATGATCCCGCCCGACACGTTCCTGCCGATCCTGCAGGAAGCCGGGCTGCTGGAGCGACTGGGCGAGGTGGTTCTGCGCCTGTCGCTGGAGGCTGTGTGCAATTGGGACAAGGCCGAGGTGTCTGTGCCCCGGGTCGGTGTGAACTTTGCCGGGGATGAGTTGAACAACCCGCGCCTGACGGATCGTATTCGGTGGGAACTGGACCGGCTGGACCTGTCAGCGGACCGACTGTCGGTGGAGATTCTGGAAACCGTGGTCTGCGACTCGCCTGGTGATCGGATTGCTCGCAACATCGCAGGGCTTGCGGCCATGGGCTGCCGGATTGATCTGGATGATTTTGGCACGGGGAATGCCTCGCTGGCCTCGGTCAAACGTTTCTCGGTCTCGCGGCTGAAGATTGACCGGGGATTCGTGATGAAGGCAGATCGGGACCAGCAACAACAGCAAATGATTGCGGCGATCCTGACGATGGCCGAGCGGCTGGGCCTGGAAACACTGGCCGAAGGGGTGGAGACACCGGGCGAACACGCGTTGCTGGCACAACTGGGGTGCGACCATGTGCAGGGGTTCGGAATCGGACGGCCGATGCCATTTGACGCAACGCTCGACTGGATCCGCACACACGAAGCCAGCCTGCATATGCCGCCGCAATTCGGGCGGGACGCGGGATAGCGCCAGCGCTAGGCCGGATGATGATCGGGCGCGTCCGCCTAGCGACAATCAGTACAAGGCCGAACGCACAGGGACCTGTTGAAGCAGGAACGCGCACCCGAATATGAGGCCACGTGTCTTCGCGGCAGGGTGGTGTGAGAGTTGGTTCAAGAGCCTCCGGGGCCACGTCGACCCTCCCGCACCTCGTTGGACCTCACCAAATGTCAGCTAGCCATGCGCCATGTCGCCACGTCCGGCTCTGCTCACATCCTTTTCAGGCCGCACGATACCGCGCGAAAACCGCTTTCTGCTTGACCTTTGCCGGCGCACAGCGTTGAACCGGGCGCGTCACAAAACGAACGAGGCCTGTCCCCTATGGACGATCAGAACAAGAACCTCATCCTTGCCACCGCGCTGAGCTTTGGCGTGATCCTGATCTGGTTCGTCCTGTTCCCTCCACCGGAGCCGCCGGTCAACGAGGCACCGACCGAGGTGTCGGACACGGCAAGCCCCAGCGCGACGCCATCCGCAGCCGCCCCTGCCGCATCAGGCGGCACACCAGCCGCCGCCGGATCGGGCAACGCGGGCGAGACCGAGCAACTGGCCGCAGACGCCCCGCGCGTGGACATCGATTCCCCCAGCGTCGAGGGGTCGCTGTCGCTAAAGGGCGGGCGCATCGACACGCTGTCGCTGAAAAACTACCGCGAAACGCTGGACCCGGATAGCGACATCGTTCATCTGCTGAACCCCGTTGGCGAGCGGAACGCTTACCAGATCCTCTATGGCTGGGCCCCGGGCGGCGGGCTGGACTTTGCAGATGTGCCCGGTCCGAACACGCTTTGGTCCGTGGCCGAAGGTGATGAACTGACCCCCGACAGCCCGATCACTCTGGCGTGGGACAACGGTAAAGGTCTGGTTTTTAACCGAGTTCTGGAAATCGACGACAAGTTCATGATCACGGTCACCCAATCCGTGACCAACAATGGAGACACCGCGCAGCGGCTGGCACCCGAAGGTCGGATCGAACGGTTTGGCCTGCCCGACGACCTCAAAGGATTTTTCATCTTGCACGAGGGCGCGATCCGCAAGCTGAACGAGGAACGCGAAGAGATCAAATACTCCAACATGGAGGATCTGGACGCGGGCGGTGCCTGGGCGGGCGGGTCCGTGGTGGCGGATGTGCAAAAGGTCGATGCCGATGGCTGGATTGGTTTCACCGACCATTTCTGGATGACCACGCTGATCCCGGCGAGCGATCAGGCTTTCACCAGCGTGCTGCAATATGACAGTTCGCGCGAGATCTACCGTGCCATTGCTCGTCTGGATACGGTCGACGTCGCGCCGGGTGAAACGGTCGAAGTGTCCACGCGGCTGTTCGCAGGTGCAAAGGAATGGGAAGCCATCCGCAACTATCAGCGGTTCGACGGTGTGTCGCAGTTTATCGATTCGATTGACTGGGGCTGGTTCTATTTCCTGACAAAGCCGATTTTCTGGGTTCTGCACAACATCCAGAGCGTGATTGGCAATATGGGCTGGTCGATTATTGTGCTGACCCTGTTCCTGAAGGCGCTGCTGCTGCCGCTGGCGTTCAAATCCTATGTCTCCATGGCGAAGATGAAAGAGCTTCAGCCCGAGATGGAGAAGCTGAAGGAGCAGGCGGGCGACGACCGTCAGAAGCTGCAAAAGGGCATGATGGAGCTCTACAAGAAGGAAAAGGTAAACCCGGCCGCAGGCTGTTTGCCGATCCTGTTGCAGATCCCGATCTTCTTCTCGCTCTACAAGGTGATTTTCGTCACCATCGAATTGCGACACGCGGCGTGGTTTGGCCCGTTCCAGGACCTCAGCGCGCCTGACCCAACCTCGATCATGAACTTCTTCGGATTGTTCCCATGGGCTGGACCGGAGCCTGCCACGATCATGGCGACGATTTTCCTCGGCATTCTGCCACTACTGCTGGGCATTTCGATGTGGCTGCAGCAGAAGCTGAACCCGGCCCCAACCGACCCGACACAGCAGATGATCTTTGCCTGGATGCCATGGGTGTTCATGTTCATGCTGGGTGGGTTTGCCAGCGGGCTGGTGGTGTACTGGATTGCGAACAACGTGATCACCTTCATCCAGCAATATGCGATCATGCGCAGTCAGGGCTATACGCCTGACGTGTTCGGCAACATCAAGTCGAGCTTCAAAAAGAAGAAACCAGAGGCTGAAAAGAAATGACCGGCCATGTGTCAGGGCTGTGGCGCTATCCGATCAAAAGCCATGGTCGCGAAGCGCTGGAGTCCGTGACGCTGGTCGCCGGGCAGACCTTTCCATGGGATCGTGTCTGGGCCGTGGCGCATACGGAAACGGATGTGGACGGGTCGGATTGGGCCCCCTGCGTGCATTTTTCGCGCGGGTCCAAGGCGCCCCGGCTGGCGGGTATCTCGGCCGAGTTGAACGAGGCCACGGGCGAGGTGCGGTTGATGCACCCGGACCTGACGGACCTTGTGGTGAACCCGGACGAAGACCCCGCCGCGCTGCTGGCCTGGGCCGGGCCGTTGATCCCGGAAAACCGGGCGCAATCGGCGCGCGTTGTCCGCAGCGCAACGCGCGGGTTTACGGACAGCCCCATCGCGTCGGTGTCGATCATGAATGCATCGTCGCACCGGGCGGTTGAGGGTCGATTGGGGCGTCCTTTGGAGCCCGAACGCTGGCGCGGGAATATCTGGCTGGACGGGCTGGCCCCATGGGAAGAATTCGACTGGCTGGATTGTGATGTGCGGATCGGCGGCGCAGTGCTGCGGGTGCGCGAGCGGATCGTGCGCTGTGCCCATACAACCGCGTCCACAACCACAGGCAAACGGGACACAGATACGCTGCGGCTGTTGGACGAAGGCTGGGGCCATCAGGATTTCGGCATGAATGCCGAGGTGATCGAAGGTGGCGACATCCGGCTGGGCGACATGGCGGGTCTGGCATGACCGCCCTGCCTTTCCCGCTGGCCGAGGAGCCGGATGCCGCGTCGCTGGAACAGGGGCGCAAGCTGTTTGCGGGGAATACGGATTTCCTCAAGGGTGTGGTGGCCATGTCCGGTCTGCCCCCGGCTGACCGGATCGAGGCCTGTTTTGCCGGGCGGTCAAATGTTGGCAAATCCTCTTTGATCAACGCGCTGACCGGTCGCAAGGGTCTGGCACGGGCGTCGAACACGCCGGGACGCACGCAGGAAATCAACTACTTCACCCTGGGAGACAGCCGGTATCTGGTGGACCTGCCGGGATATGGTTATGCCAATGCGCCGCTGCCGGTGGTCGAAAAATGGCAGCGGTTGCTGAAACAGTACCTGGCCGGGCGGTCCACATTGCGACGGGCCTTTGTTCTGATTGATGCGCGTCATGGGGTGAAGCCAGTGGATCAGGAGATCCTGACCCTGCTCGACAAAAGCGCCGTGACGTTTCAATGCGTGCTGACCAAGGCGGACAAGGTGAAGGCAAATGACCGGGACAAGGTTTTGGCGCAGGTGCGTGGGGCACTCAGCAAACACCCGGCGGCCTACCCCGAGATTGTGCTGACCTCTTCGGAAAAGGGTGACGGCATCCCGGTTCTGCGCAGCATCGTGGCGGGTTTGACCTAACCCACCGCGCACCTGGCCAGCCACACAAATGCGCAGCCCTTGAACCAAGAGGCTGCTTTGCCGATAAGCGGCAAGCCAAAGGATTTACAGATGAGAACGCAGGATATGAACCGCGATTGGATTGCGACAGCGGGCACGTTGAGCCAGGCACTGCCTTATTTGCAGCGCTACGAAGGGGCAACCGTCGTGGTAAAGCTGGGCGGGCACGCCATGGGCTCGGACGACGCGATGGAGGAGTTCGCGCGCGATGTCGTGCTGCTGCGTCATGTCGGGGTGAACCCGGTCGTGGTGCATGGCGGGGGGCCGATGATCAACGCGATGTTGGAGCGACTGGCGATCCAGTCCGAGTTTGTGAACGGCAAGCGCGTGACAGATCCGGCCACCATCGAAGTGGTGGAAATGGTTCTGTCCGGCGTTGTGAACAAGCGGATCGTGCAAGCGATCAATGCGCAGGGCGGGCGTGGCGTTGGCCTCAGCGGGAAGGACGCGAACCTGATCACCTGCGATGTGACCGACCCGGCACTGGGGCTGGTTGGTACGCCCGCGGAATTGGACACAACGGTGCTAAGCGCGTTGTTTGAGAACACAATGATCCCGGTGATCGCGCCTTTGGGTGTGGGTCCGAATGGCGAGACGCTGAACATCAACGGTGACACGGCGGCGGGAGCCATAGCGGGCGCGCTCAAGGCGGATCGCCTGTTGCTGCTGACGGATGTGTCAGGGGTGAAAGGCAAAGATGGTCAGGTGCTGACCGAGATCAACGCGAACCAGATCCGCGAACTGATCCAGGACGGCGTGATTGCAGGCGGGATGATCCCCAAGACGGAAACCGCTTTGGACGCCCTGTCGCAGGGCGTGCGCGGTGTCACGATTCTGGACGGGCGCGCGCCGAATGCCGTGCTGCTGGAACTGTTCACCGAACATGGGGCCGGGTCGCTGATCCGTCCGGGGACGTAGCGGGCTTGCAATACGCTGGGTCGTGATAGACGGTTCGGCCATGGACCAAGAAACGATCCTGCGCCTCGGCGTATTCCTAGGCCTGTTTGCGGTGTTTGCAGTGGCCGAGGGGTTGGCCCCGCGTCGGGCAAGAGTTCAAACGCGCCAGCAACGGTGGCTGACCAATTTTGTGATGAGCGTGCTCAACGTCGTCACCCTGCGCTTGCTGGCGTTCGGATTGCCACTGCTCGCCGTTGGCGCTGCGCTGGATGCAGAGGCGCGTGGATGGGGGTTCTTCAACCACCGAAGTTGGCCGGTCTGGCTGGAAATCATACTGGCCGTGATGCTGCTGGACCTGGCGATCTGGGCGCAGCATCTGATGACACACAAGGTCCCGCTGTTGTGGCGATTCCACCGGGTTCATCACGCGGACCGGGACATCGACGTGACCACCGCGATCCGGTTTCATCCCGTCGAGATTGCGTTTTCGATGTTGGTCAAAATCGGGCTGGTGTATCCGTTGGGCGTGGCCCCGGTGGCCGTCGTGATTTTCGAGGTTCTGCTGAACGGCACAGCCATGTTCAACCACGCAAACTGGAAGCTTCCGGCAAGCGTGGATAGGGCTCTGCGGCTGGTGCTGGTGACGCCTGACATGCACCGCGTTCATCATTCGGTAAATCGCGTCGAACATGACAGCAATTATGGCTTTGCTCTTTCGATCTGGGACCGCATGATGGGCACGTACCGGGCGCAGCCGATGGAGGGGCATGACGGCATGACAATCGGCTTGGAATGGCAGGATACGCGACCGGGACGCCTGGGATGGGCTTTGTGGCTGCCGTTTTCACGGAAATGAGAGACCAGATCGAAGCGCTGGCCGAAGCCGCCGGGCTGTTCATCGCGGGCGAGGTGGCCGAGGATGGTGGAACGGTGGTCCTGCTGGCCGCTGGTGCGGGGTTCTGGCCGCTGTTGCAGGCAGCGCCGGAATTTGCCGGGGCGGATCCTGTGGATCTCTATTCAACCCGGATCGTCAATGACATGGCGGGTCGTTTGGGTGCGGAAGCGATTTTTCCCTTTGGCGGACCGCCCTATGCGCCCTTCATCCGCTGGGCGCAGGAGTCCGGGCGCGCGTGGCAAAGCCCGGTGGGCATGTTGATCCACGACACGGCGGGGTTGATGATTTCCTATCGCGGGGCGCTGCGGTTTCAGGAGGTGTTGGAGCCTGCTGGCACGCTGCCGTCGATGCCCTGCACCATCTGCGCCGGGCAACCCTGCCTTGGTGCTTGTCCCGTTGACGCGTTGAGCAAGGAAAGCGGCTATGACGTTGCCGCTTGCCATGCCTATCTGGACACACCTGACGGAACCTCTTGCCTGACACAGGGCTGCGTCGCGCGACGGGCCTGCCCGGTGTCACATCAGTTTGGCCGTGATCCGGCACAATCGGCGCATCACATGGCCTCGTTTCATCCCAAAAAGGCAGAGCACGCATGACCAAGACCCTGATCCTGATGCGTCACGCCAAATCCAGTTGGGGTGATCCGGCGTTGGATGACCATGCGCGACCGCTGAACCGCCGGGGTGAGAAGTCGGCGAAGGCTCTGGGTGATTGGCTGCGTGAACACCGGTTGGAACCGGACGAGACGCTGAGTTCATCCTCGGTCCGGACGCGGCAGACTTTTGCCGGGCTTGGTTTGTCGAAACCGGCGACGTTCCTTGTGACGCTCTATCATGCCGAAGCGCAGCGGATGCTGTCCGTGCTACACGGCGCACGCGGGGATGTGGTGTTGATGATCGGGCACAATCCCGGGATCGCCGCGTTTGCGCAGGCGCTGGTGGCGGACCCGCCCACACATGAGCGGTTCATGGACTACCCTACCGGTGCGACGCTGGTGGCGCAGTTCGACATTCCGGGCTGGCCCAGCCTGCGCTGGGGTATGGGAAAGGTGCGCGACTTTGTCGTGCCGCGCGAGCTGGTAGAGATGTAGCGAAAGGCGCACAATTCCAGTTTCATGCGCTTTGCGCTTCGTCCTTCAACAGCTGCACACCATTGATCTTCCACCCGTTTTCCAGCTGGATCATCTCGTAGGCCAGCAGGTGCACGCTGCCCTCGCCGTCCACGATCATGACTTTCTGCCACAACGCGCCGCCAACCTCGCCCAGTTCCAGAAACCGGACCTCGGCCGGACGCCAGACCATCGGGTAGCCGCGCCGTACCATGACGCCGAAATTGTCGGGCGTGCCGAAGATGCCCTGTATATTGGGGCTGGCATAGGTGAAAGCCTGATCGAAATCGTCCGCCTTGAACGCTTCGATCTGCGCGCCAATGGTCGCTTCGATGTCGGCATTCTGGGCGTGGGACGGGGTAATCAGCCCGAAAAACACGACTATGGCGATAAGAAATTGGCGCATTATGGTCTCTCCTGCATTTCAGAGGATACGCGCCCGGCGGGCAGGTGGATCAGTCAAGCTCGGTCCACGGCCACGGCTTCACCTCGCTGGCGGCGGTCTGAAACCGGGCGGCCTTGGCAATCCAGATGCCCAGATCGGTGCCAAAATCGGCGAGCCGCTCGTTCGGCTGCTTGTTGCTGACGAGCATGATGATGAACTGCACCACGGTGACGACCACAAGAATGGTCTGCGCCAGATTGATCATGATCGCGATCAGGATCATGTACAGCAGCCGCGCCCAGATGCTTTCGGTTTCTTCCGGCTCGAACTGCTCGCCATGCATTCGGCCCTGAAACTTGTCCTCGTCAGACGGTGGCATGCGATCCTCCGGAATTGCGCTGGTCGCAGGCTAACGCGATTCCGTATCCAAGCAAAGCGACGCAGCCCCGAACCTGATCCGGGGCCTCTACCCTTACCGCAAGAGATCCCGGATCACGTCCGGGATCGCGTTTACGCCAGATCGCCTGCCAGCGCTTTGTCGATCAAGGCGATGGTTTCGTCGACACCATATAGCGCAATGAACCCACCAAAACGCGGCCCCTGGCTGGCGCCCAGCAGCACCTCATAAAGTGCTGTGAACCAGCCGCGCATCGGGTCGAAACGCTCGCGACCGATGGAATAGACAACCGATTGCAGGTCTTCGTCCGCAATCTCTCCATCATAATCCGCCAGCGCGCCTCGCAGCGCTTCCAATGCTTCGCGTTCCTGATCGGTCGGTGCGCGGAATGTGCGCTGGGGTTTCACGAAATCGTTGAAGTAGCGCACCGCAAAGCCAGCGGCGTTGTCGAGGTCCGGGTTGGCCTCGGGCGTGGCCTCCGGCGCATAGCGGCGGATGAAACCCCATAGCTGTTCCTTGTCCTCGGCCCCTGAAACAGAAGCGAGGTTCAGGAGCATCGCAAACGGCACCACCAGATTTGACGCAGGTACATTGTGGCCGTGGATGTGGAACACCGGGTTGGCCGCGCGGCCCTTGGCATCCTGATCGGCATAGGCGCGCAATTGCTGATGGTATTCATCCATCGCCTTCGGGATCACGTCGAAATAGAGCCGTTTGGCCGTTTTCGGCTTCTGATACATGAAATAGCTCAGGCTCTCGGTCGAGGCATAGGTCAGCCATTCGTCGATCGAGATTCCGTTGCCCGAGGATTTCGAGATCTTCTGCCCCTGATCGTCCAGAAACAGTTCATACGAGAAATGCTCTGGCGGGCGCTGGCCCAGGGTCCGGCAGATCGCGTCGTAGATTTTTTCGTTGGTGGCGTGTTCCTTGCCATACATCTCGAAATCCACGCCCAGCGCCGCCCAGCGCGCGCCGAAATCAGGTTTCCACTGTAGTTTCACGTTGCCGCCGGTCACGGGCAGCGTCCATTCACGACCCTCTTCGTCGTCAAAGGTCACGGTCGCCTCGGCAGCATCCACGTGCTTCATCGGGACATACAGCACCCGCCCGGTTTCCGGGTGGATCGGCAGGAAGATCGAATAGGTCTGCGCCCGTTCCTCGCGCAGGCTTTTCAGCATGATCTTCATCAGATCGTCATAGCGTTCGGCGCAGCGGCGCAGGATTTCGTCAAACTGGCCGGACTTGTAGAACTCCCTGGCCGAGTAGAATTCATACTCGAACCCGAACGTATCCAGGAACCGCTGCAGCATGGCGTTGTTGTGATCGCCAAAGCTGTCATGGGTGCCAAACGGATCAGGGACCGATGTCAGCGGCATTTGCAGGTATTGCTGCAACTCGTCCTGATTGGGCACGTTGCCGGGCACTTTTCGCATGCCATCCAGATCGTCGGAAAAGCAGATCAGCTTGGTCGGGATGTCCGAAATCACCTCGAACGCACGGCGGATCATCGTGGTGCGCAGAACTTCGCCGAAGGTGCCGATATGGGGCAGGCCCGACGGTCCATAGCCGGTTTCAAACAGGACATAGCCCTTGTCCGGCGGAGCCTTTTCATAGCGTTTGAGCAGGCGGCGTGCCTCTTCGAAAGGCCAGGCCTTGGACGTCATCGCTGCTTCGCGCAAATCGGGCATTTCTGTCTCCATTCGGACGGGCCGCGCAGGCGATGCGCGGTGTCCGGCTGTCCTATGTTGCTCGTGCAGCATGAGTCAACAAAGGCAGGGCAAATCTGGCGTCATTTCTGGCCATGACTCACTTCTGACCCTGGGCAGCGATCCAATCGACGATCCCCTGCACCGCCCGGCTGGCGGCATGACCATCGCGGGCAGACATGAAGTATCCGCGTTGCGAAACGGCAGAGGGCCCTTCCAGACGCACCAGCGCGCCAGTGGCCAGGAAGTCATCCAGCACGCCATCCCAGCACAGGCAGACGCCGCGCCCGGCCAGTGCTGCGTTGACCAGCATGGCGTAGGAGCTGAAGTCGACCACCCGGCTGCGCGTGGGCACCTTGTAACCGACGGATTCGAACCAGCTGGGCCAATCGTGCCAGTGGCTACGCGCGCGCTCCATCGTCAGCAGGGTCAGGCGCGCGAAGTCATAGCTTTGTCCCGTCATGTCCAAACGATCCAGATACAGCGGACTGGCCACGGGATAGACCATATCACCTAGAAGGCGTTGTTCTGCGGCCTCTTCCAGCAGGCCGAACCGGATCGCCACGTCACCGGGGCGGCTGGCTTCACCATACTCCTGACTTATGATACGGATCGTGACATCCGGGAAGGCATCCTCCAACTCACCCAATCGCGGAATAAGCCAAAAGGCCACGAACCCGACCGGGGCCGTTACGGTTACAACCTGACCCAATGCGCTTTGTCGAATCTGCGCTATAGCGCTTTCGATTTGACCGAACCCACCCCGCAAGGCACGCAGTAAGTCCCTGCCTTGTTGCGTCATTTTCACGGGCTTGTGACTGCGGTCAAACAGGGCGCAGCCCAAATCGCTCTCCAAAGCGGCGATCCGACGGGACACGGCAGGCTGCGATACGTTCAGTTCCGCCGCAGCTGCGGTCAGTGATCCGGCCCGCGCCGCCGCGTAAAAAGCCGTGAGCCCGGAGAAGGCCGGAAGTCGATCCATGAATCATAACCTCAGCGTATGACACCATTCACTCTTTGCGCATTGCCACATCCCCAACCCATGCGCAATCTGCCCTCAGTGAAAGGAGCCCGATATGACCCAGTTCCACGATAGTTTTGCCACCGATTTGTCTGATGTCGCGCCCCTGCAGCAGGCCGGCAACCTGCCCAACGCACCACTGGCATCGCACATAGATGATGTTCCTCTGTCTGGCGGCACCGACCCGGCCTTTGGAGAAGTGCGCTGGCGGACATTGATAGACGGCACCGACGCTTCCCTCCGCGATCTGGTACTGGGCATCGCAGAATTCGGGCCGGGCGACAGGCTGTTTCCCCACCGGCATGCCCCAGCAGAATTCTACCTGGGTCTGGATGGCGACGGGGTTGTAACCATTGACGGGGAACCGCACGCGATTGGCCCTGGCGTTGCGATCTATGTGCCCGGCAATGCAGAGCATGGCACCGTCGCCGGTGCAAACGGGCTTCGATTTGCCTATGGCTTTGCCTCTGGCAGCTTTGATGGAATTTCGTACGTATTTTCCGCAACGGCCTGACCTATCAGGCCGGCAACTTCCCTTGCCTCCTATTTCGCCGCAGGGACAAGGTGTTGAACACGCCTGCCCCGGTCATTATCCTGTCCGGGTCAGGCAAAGGCACAGGCAAAAGATGAGCGAACAGATCCCCCACCCGATGACCCCGCAGGATTGCCTTGTGGCAATCATGATTGCCGTGTCGGCCTCGGACGAAGACATTCGCACGGCGGAATTGGTGAAAATCCAGAGCGCAGTGAACATGCTGCCTGTGTTTGCAGACTACGACATCGACCGGATCACCCAGATGGCCCAAACTGTGTTTGACCTGTTCGATCAGGAGGAAGGGCTGGATGCGCTGTTCGGCCTGATCCGGGACAACCTGCCCGAGCGGTTGTTTGAAACCGCCTATGCACTGTCCTGTGACGTTGCGGCAGCAGATGGCACGTTGGGCGAGGCAGAGCTGCGACTGCTGGAAGAAATTCGTTACGAACTGAACATCGATCGTCTGCATGCCGCAGGGATCGAACGCGGCGCCCGCGCACGGCATATGGTCTGAACGCCCTGGCTTTCGCAAAGGTGACGTAGCCCCGGACTTGATCCGGGGCCTCCTGGCTTGAGGTGGAGGCCCCGGATCAAGTCCGGGGCTGTGGACCGTATCCCGCGTTCGACCTCAACTGCCGTACAATGCACCCCAACGTTCAATCAGCACCTGCTGCATACGCTTGGATTTCCTGTTCCATTCCCGCGCACCCTGCGGAACCTCGCGGTCGGATTTCTTGATCCGTGAACGGATGTCTGTGTCTGCTGTGAAAATGGCGAACGCCATCTGCGTACCGTCCGCTGCGGTCATGTAGCCGCCAAGGCCCGAAACAAAATTCAGCGTGCCGGTTTTGGCGTCCACCTTGATCGGATGCCCCTTAACCACCCGGCCCTTGGAATCCTTCATGGCAATCGGCTTCATCAGTGGACGCAAGGACCCGCGCTGATGCGCCTTGACCAATACGGCAACCAGATCCTGCGGGGTCATGCGCGACGCATCCCCGAGACCCGAGTGATCCACCAACCGGATGCCATTCACGCCATAGGCCTGCGCCGCCCAGCGGTTCATTTCGTTGGCCGAGGCCTTGAGGCTGCTCGGTCGCTTGCCACGTGCCACCGTGGCGGTCAGCCCGACCATTTCAGCGGTCAGGTTGTTGGAATACTTCATCATATCCCGCAGGATCACGCGCAGCGGGGCGCTGTCATGTTTAACGAGGACGGTTGCGTTGCCGGGCAGCGTGCCTGTCACCTTGGCCGCTTTCAGAACGATCCCGTTCACCCGTGCCAACGTGCGGAACACGTCGCCCGCATAAGCGGCCGGTTTGCGCACGGGCAACCAGCGTGACCCACCATTGCCCAATGCCGCGCTGGCCACGGTCCAGTTGTCAACGCCGCCCTTGTCCTCATAGGTGTAGACGGGCAGCTGTCGGTTAATGACACGCATTTTCGCGATGGCCACGTCGGGACGATACCCTTCGGACCTTGCGTCCATCGACACGGCATAGCCATTCGACCCGCGCTTCCATTCGAAATGAACCCGGTTGAAGTTCAGCGAAATGCCGCTGATCGTGGG
>JBFOMB010000024.1:0-10422 GCA_040830545.1 Paracoccaceae bacterium
AGCGTGGTCATCGCCTTGGACACCACATCGGGCGAGCTGAGCGAGCGCATGCCGATTTCAGTCGCCTTGTTGGTGGGCACGCGAAGAGTCATCTTGTCCTTTTCAAACGAGATCACGAACAGTTCCAGGTTGATCCCGGCCACTTCCTGTTCTTCGATCGACACGATCTTGCCCACGCCATGCGCCGGGTAGACCACGAATTCATTCGGGCGGAACTCGAGCTTCTTCGACTTTGTCATACAGGTCTTCCTCTTTTTTCCGGCTTGCGTTCAGACAAAAAAACAACACCGGGGCATATCATCATGTCCCGCATGCTGTGTTTCGACGTGTGCTAGCTGCGTCCCAGTGGCAGAGCGTGGGATGCAAAACCGGTGATAGACATCATTTGTAAAAGACACCTTACCACAGAATCAGGGGATTCGCCAGCGGACGTGGCGTTAGGTGGGTTTGTGCAGCTGATTTGACGGGTTTTGCGGGTTTATCCGCCTTCGCCCGGCGCTTCGGAGAAGTATTTTTCCAGCTTGCCGGATTCGCCATCGCGTTCTTCCGCTTCGGGCAGCGGGTCTTTCTTGGTGATGATCACTGGCCAGAGCTCGGAATACTTGCGATTGAACTCCACCCAGCTTTCGGTGCCGGGTTCGGTATCCGGGCGGATGGCGTCCGCCGGGCATTCCGGTTCGCACACACCACAGTCGATGCATTCATCCGGGTGGATGACCAACATGTTTTCGCCTTCATAGAAGCAGTCCACCGGACACACTTCGACACAGTCGGTGTATTTACAGGCGATGCAATTGTCGTTCACGATATAGGTCATGGAGGCCCTCGACTGATCTCAGACGCCTAGCTAGATCAGCCGCGCGCCGGGTTCAAGCCGGAGTTGACGAAAGAAACTGCAGGACCGCGGTTCTGCGGCGCGGCAAAACACGCGTTCTTATTCGACGTGTTTGCGGGGCGTTCTGTTTGCAAATGGGCTTACCGGCAGAACAGGATTGCCTTGTGAGCCCCCCTCAACACACTCACAAGCGTGTGATCATTCCCCATCCGTCAGCTTGTTGATCTGGCGGCGGTCTTTCTTGGTCGGGCGCGGGCCAACACGCTCCACCGGTTCGGATGCCTCGGGCGGTGCCAGATCCTCATAAAGCGCCTGCGCCTCTTCCGCCGGGCCGCGACGTGTGCCCAGCGCTACCACCCGCACCACGCGGATCGCGCGGGCCTGTGGAAAGGTCAGCACATCGTCTGCCATCACCGCTTGCGAGGTTTTCTGCACCCGGTTTCCGTTCAACCGCACATGGCCATCGGACACCTGCCGCGCAGCAAGGCTGCGGGTCTTGAAAAACCGCGCATGCCAAAGCCATTTGTCGATACGCAGCTTTTCGGGTGCGTCACTCATTTCGCGGACGAGTCGTCCTTCAACCCCATTAGCGCGGCGGCAAACGGGTTATCCGGGTCGATCCGGTCCTTTTTCTGCGGGCCGGATTTGTAGGTTTTGGGTCCGTCGTCGCGGCGCGGCGGCTTGCCACCTTTGCCCTTGGCGTTTTTCGGACGGCGTTGAGATTTGTTATCTCCACGCCCTTCACCCTGACGCGGTTTGCCACGCCCCTGCCCGCCGCGTTCGCGCTGCGGACGATCGCGGCGTTGGCGACCCCAGGTAAAGGTATAGAAGACCTCGATCTCGGGCTCGGCCGGTTCTACCGCCTCTTTATCCGCTGTCGAGGTTTCTGCTGGTTCTGCCGGAGCATCCTCAACTGCAACCTCGGCAACGGCTTCGGCTGCCTCAGCTTCTGGTACGTGCGCGTCTGCCGCAGGGGACTCCGCTTCTGTTGTCTCGGATGGCGCGGCCTCGGCCTCCGCAGGTGTTTCCTCTGCGACGGGTGCGGGCGCTGCGCGTTCCTTGACCCGTTCGCCCCGTTCGCCGGAATACCCCAAGCCACCCATCAGGTCGGCAAATTGTTCCAGCGTCATTCCGGTGATCGACAGCATGTCTGCCGTCGCCTCGAATCCCGCGCGGCTGTCCTGACCGCGCAGCATGTCGGCAAGTCGTTCCAGCATATCGATACGGATGGCCCGTTCACCGGCCTGCCGGTATCCGGACATGGTGTCATAACCGTTTGGCGCATCCGGCGTGGACGGCACGGTAACCAGTCCCGGTGGCGGAGCCGAGGGGAATTCATCCAACCCGCCCGCCAGCGACCACAGCAGCAGACGCAACCGCGTCGGTGCGGGTTTCAGCAAAAGCGGCATGAAGATCGTGTATTGCCCGAACCGAATGCCATGCTTGCGCAATGCACCACGCGCGTCCTGATCCAGATCCTTCACGTCCTGCGCAACGTCGCTGCGCATAACAATGCCCAGAGCCTCAACCATGCGGAAGGCAAAGCCCCGCGCGAGCCCGGTCAGCGTTTCATCGCGCTGCATGTTCAGCAGCGGTTCAAACAGCGCGGCAATCTTGCGGTCCATGAAGTGCTGCAGTCGGCGCTGCACCTTTTGCGCCACATCCGCCCCGGCGGCATCGTCCACGAACACCTGGATCTGTGGTTTCAACGCCTCTGGTCCGGCGGTCAGTTTGCCCACCGCCTGTTCACCCCACATCAGACCGCCCTGATCGGTAAAGTCGATCTCGGTGTCCGGCGCGTTATAGAACCTGTCCGCTTGCAGGTGAAAATGAGGGGCCAGCGCCTGCAATGACGCGGCTTTCAGCGTTTTGGCGTCCGCGCCTTCTGCGGTCTTGTCCTGAATGAACCGGAACCCTTCCAACCGCCCGACGAATTCGCCCTCGACGGTCACTTCACCTTTGTCGTTCACTTCGGCCAAGAGGGCCTCCTTCTGCTTGAGCCGGCGCAGCAACACGGATGTGCGCCGGTCCACAAATCTCTGGGTCAGACGCGTGTGAAGTGCATCCGACAGCCTGTCTTCTACAGCGCGCGTTTCGCTGCGCCAATGGCTTTCATCGCGCAACCACCCGTTACGTTGTGCGACATATGTCCATGTGCGGATATATGCCAATCGTGAACTGAGTGTGTCGATATCGCCCTCTGTCCGGTCGATACGCCGGATCTGGCGGGCAAACCAGTCTTCTGGAATGGTGCCGCCGTCATGAAGATGGCCATAGATCGCTTCCAGCAAACCGGCATGTTCGGCGTTGCTGATGCCGCGGAAATCCGGGATGCGGCATACGTCCCACAACAGCCGGACAGATGGACCATCCGTGGCGCGGGCCACAATGGCCGCGTCCTGCGACAGGGTCCGCAGCGCGATGAGGTCATCGGCCTCGCGGGCACGCACGAGGCCTTCGTCGCTCGGGGGGAGTTCCAGCGAGGCAATCAGCGCGTCGATGGACCCATAGCGCAGGTCGGAGTTGCGCCAGTTCAACTTCTTCAGCGGGGCGAAGCGGTGGTCCATGATCGCCTGCGCAACGCCCTCGTCCAGCGGCGGAGCCTCACCCGTCACACCAAACGTGCCGTTGGACATACCCCGCCCGGCCCGTCCGGCGATCTGTGCCAGTTCGTTTGGGGCCAGCGGGCGCATTCGCCGCCCGTCAAACTTGCTGAGTGCGGAAAAGGCCACGTGGTTGATGTCCAGGTTCAGACCCATGCCAATGGCGTCTGTTGCGACGAGGTAATCAACCTCACCTTCCTGATAGAGCGCCACCTGCGCGTTACGGGTACGCGGGCTGAGTGCACCCATGACCACCGCCGCGCCGCCCTTTTGCCGCCGGATCAGTTCGGCAATGGCATAGACGTTGTCGACCGAAAACCCGACAATGGCGCTGCGCGGAGGCATGCGGCTGACTTTTTTCGTGCCCGCATAAACCAGCTGAGACATGCGTTCGCGTCGAATGAACTGCGCCTCGGGCACAAGTTCTGCAATCGGGCCGCGCATGGTGTCAGAGCCAAGGAACAGCGTTTCGTGCTGCCCGCGCGCATGAAGCAGGCGTTCCGTGAAAACGTGGCCGCGTTCCGGATCAGCGCAAAGCTGAATTTCGTCAATGGCCAGGAAATCAGTGCCCATGCCCGTTGGCATCGCTTCGACCGTGCAGACCCAATATTGCGCGCGGGGCGGCAGAATGCGTTCTTCGCCCGTGACCAGTGCCACGACAGACGGGCCCCGTGCCGCAACGATCTTGTCATAGACCTCGCGCGCCAGCAGCCGCAGCGGCAGGCCGATGATGCCGGTCCGATAGCCCAGCATGCGTTCAATTGCGTAATGCGTTTTGCCCGTGTTGGTCGGGCCGAGCACGGCCGCAACCCTGGATGACACTGTCACCTGCTCTGCTCCTCAACCGGAACGGATCAGAGCGCCTCACCCTCGACGTCAGGCTGCAGCCGTTCCATCGCCTTGGTTACTTCCTCGTGATGGGGATGTATAGCCAGAACGCGGGAATAGGCCTCGTATGCACGCTTCTTGTCGCCGAATGTCTCCAGCATCGCGCCAAGGCCATAGATGGCATTGTAGTTGTTCGGGTTGAGCGCCAGCGCGCGTTCCAAATCGAGCAGGGCCGGGCCGTAGAGTTCAGCGGAAAAATAGGCGGAGGCCCGCGCATGCCAGCCTTCGGCAAACTCGGGCGCATGATCGGTGAGGGCCGTCAGATGCTCAATCGCGGTGCGCGTATCATCCTCTTCCATCGCCTCGCGACCCCGTTCCAGCAAAAGGTCCATGGCGGGCGATCCGCTTTGTGACCAAAGGCGACGCAACTGTCGGTCCAGGTGAATCGCCTCGCGCGCATCGGCACGGGCCAGCCGTTCCAGCAGGGCCGATTCGTCCCGCAAATCCGCTTCTTGCGAAAATGCAGGTAAGGAAAACATGACTACGACGCTGGTTGCCGCTGCGATATGTTTGAACGAGGTCGGAAATTTGATCATAACGGAACTGATTTTAACCCGGCTCAGTCGAATTACCAGACACGAGCCCGTTAATGACCGACCTAAAGGGGAACTATCTATGAGTGATATGTTGGAAAAGGCAGCAGCCGAACTGAATGACAAACTGTCGTCGGGCGGTTTCGATGGCTCTGCCAAATTCGCGATTGCCGATCTGGGCGCGATCGTGCTGGACGGATCCGGCGCGCGCATTGCGGATGACGAAACGGATGTGACCCTTTCTGCGGATGCTGAAACATTCGAAGCCATTCTCACGGGCGATATGAATCCGACAAGCGCGTTCATGACCGGCAAACTGACAGTTGATGGCGATATGGGTATCGCCATGAAGCTGGCATCGGTCCTGGCCTGATCATGCTGGAACCGGCCCCTCTTCTCACCGACATCGCGCGCGCGCCCGAGGGCGGCGCCGCCCATTGGCTGCGCGCGGATGACGGGGTAAGGATTCGGGCCGGGCACTGGCGACCAGACGCGGCCAAGGGCACGGTGATCCTGTGTCCGGGGCGTACGGAATTCGTTGAAAAGTATGGTCTCTTTGCAGGGGCCCTTTACGAGCGGGGTTATGCCTCGCTCGTAATCGACTGGCGCGGTCAGGGGATGGCCGACCGCCTGCTCGATGACAGACGGATCGGACATGTGGACCGGTTCACCGATTTCCAGCGCGACCTGAAGGCGGCGCTGGCACTGGCTGAACAGCTGGACCTGCCGCGGCCATGGCACATTCTGGGACATTCCATGGGCGGGGCCATTGTATTGCGCGCCGTGATGGACGGGCTGGACGTACAATCCGCCATTTTCACCGGGCCGATGTTCGGCATCCGCATTTCACCGGTTCTGCGGCCAGTTGGATGGGCGCTGGCCTATGCTGCGCCCTGCGTGGGGTTGGGGCAGATGCTGCCCCCGACCACGAAGATCGACAATTATGTGCAGGCCAATGGGTTTGAGGGGAACATCCTCACCTCTGACCCGGAAATGTACAAACTCATGCAGGATCAAGTCCTGGCCTATCCCGATCTGGCGCTTGGCGGACCCAGCCTGGTCTGGCTGCGCGAGGCCTTGACCGAGGCGCTGACATTGTCACGCCGTCCCTCACCCAACCTGCCCGCACTGGCGATACTTGGGGCAGAGGAAAAGATCATCGAAACCCAGCGTGTGCATGACCGCATGGCAGCCTGGCCGGATGGCGAGTTGGACGTGATTGAAGGGGCCGAGCACGAGGTGCTGATGGAAACCCCCGAGGTGCGTGCGCGCATTCTGGACAAGATGATGGCGCTGTTTGACCGCGCGGCTGCACCGCGCGAAATGGCGCAGACGGCTTAATTCCGAACTTTTTGGCACTGGTCTGACGTCTTGGCATTTTTCGAGCGGGAGGCCTTCTGCGCGTGTTCCGACTGGCAGGCGGTCGTGAGCGCGCTATGCTCGGACTATGGGAACATCTCCGGTTCTGACCGTCACGCCACAAGGGCTGTTTTGTCCCGCCGGGCCGTTTTACATCGACCCCTGGCGGCCGGTGGACCGGGCTTTGATCACACACGCCCATGCCGATCACGCCCGCCCCGGTCATGCGCGGTATCTGTGCGCCGGTCCGACCGCTCCGGTTTTGAAGCACCGTTTGGGCGACATCACGGTCGAAACCATGGAGTTTGGCGAGGCGCAGACCATTGGCGGAGCACGAGTTTCGTTTCACCCCGCAGGACATGTGCCGGGATCGGCGCAAATCCGGGTGGAGGTAAAGGGTGAGGTCTGGGTTTTTTCCGGTGATTACAAAACCGAACCAGACGGGCTGTGCGAACCGTTTGAACCAGTGCGCTGCCACTGCTTCATCACTGAAAGCACCTTTGGCCTGCCGGTGTTCCGTTGGCGACCGCAAGGCGACGTCGCTGCTGATCTGAACGCCTGGTGGCGCACCAGTGTAGGGGCAGGCAAGACACCAATGCTGGGTGCCTATTCGCTGGGCAAGGCGCAGCGGCTGCTGGCGATGCTGGATCAAGGCATCGGGCCGATCCTGACCCATGGCGCGGTCGAAGGCACAACCGAGGTGCTGCGCCAACAAGGCTACGGCCTGCCGGACACTGTGCCAGTGACACCGGATACGGCCCTCACCGAGCACCCGAACGCGATTGTGCTGGCCCCGCCTTCTGCGCTCGGCAGCACCTGGGCGCGCCGGTTCGGTCCCGTATCCACCGGGTTCGCCAGTGGCTGGATGCAGTTGCGCGGTATCCGTAGGCGGCGTGCCGCGGACCGGGGGTTTGTCCTATCGGATCATGCAGATTGGGACGGGCTCAACACCGCGATCCGTGAAACCGGGGCCGAGCGGGTTTTGGTCACTCACGGCTATTCCGAAATTTTCGTGCGCTGGCTGCGGGAACAGGGTTATGACGCGGGCGTGCTGGAGACGGAGTTTTCGGGCGAAACGCTGGATACAGACGAGGCGGAGTCGTGAAACAGTTCGCCACGCTCTTTGCTGCGCTGGACCAGACCACCAGCACCAAGGCCAAGGTTACCGCCCTTGCC
This sequence comes from Paracoccaceae bacterium, assembly GCA_040830545.1. Lineage (GTDB taxonomy): Bacteria > Pseudomonadota > Alphaproteobacteria > Rhodobacterales > Rhodobacteraceae > HXMU1420-2. The sequence continues at coordinate 7,395 of JBFOMB010000024.1, forward strand.
AAATATTTTTTCGAGGCCGAAGATCAGGACCGCCTGTGGACCGTCGCGCTGTTTTCCGGGCGACGTCCGCGCCGGGTGATTACAACCACCCGCCTGCGGGAATGGGCGGCAGAGGCGGCAGGTGTACCCCTGTGGCTGTTCGAGGAAAGCTATCCCATCGTGGGCGATCTGGCCGAGACAATCGCCCTGATCCTGCCGCCCGCCAGACGGGTGTCAGATCACAGCCTGTCCCATTGGATCGGCGTGTTACGCGCGGCCAGCGCACAGGACGAGCCAGCACGGCAAAGCATCGTGTTGGACGCGTGGGACCAGTTGACTGCGGCGGAACGGTTCCTGTTCAACAAACTGCTGACCGGCGGGTTCCGGATTGGGGTCAGCCAGAAACTGATGACGCGCGCCCTGGCGCAAGCAACGGGTCGGGACGAGGCCGATCTGGCGCATCGCCTGATGGGAGATTGGACGCCGGATTCAACAACGTGGCAGGCGCTGGTGGAGGCTGAGAATCCCGAAGCGGATGCCTCACGTCCTTATCCTTTCTACCTGGCTTATGCGCTGGAAGACGCCCCCGAAACATTGGGCGATCCGGCCGAGTGGCGGGCAGAGTGGAAGTGGGACGGCATCCGCGGGCAATTGGTGCTGCGATCCGGGCAGCATTTCATCTGGTCGCGGGGTGAAGAGCTGATGACCGACCGCTTCCCGGAACTGGCGCGGGCGCTGGACTTCCTGCCGGATGGCACGGTGATTGATGGGGAGATTGTAGCCTGGGACGGAACCGCACCCATGTCATTCAACGCGCTGCAGAAAAGAATCGGGCGCAAGACGGTGCCGAAAACGCTGCTGAAATCCGCGCCGGTGCTGATGCTGGCCTATGACCTGTTGGAACAGGATGGGTCGGATTTGCGCGAAATGCCCTTTGCAGAACGGCGGGCACTGTTGGAGACGTTGTTGACGGATCAACCAGAGGATTGCCCCGTCCGACTGTCCCCACAAATTGAATTTGATGATTGGAGCGTGCTTGTCGAGGCCCGCTCATCCGCGCGGGACCAGCGGGCTGAGGGGCTGATGCTGAAACGCGCGGACAGCCCTTATCGGATCGGGCGGAAAAAGGGGGATTGGTGGAAATGGAAGCTGGACCCGCTGACCATTGATGCGGTGATGATCTATGCACAATCGGGCCATGGCCGACGTGCAAACTTGTTCACCGATTTCACTTTTGCGGTTTGGTCCGGGAACGATTTGGTGCCGTTTACCAAGGCCTATTCCGGTCTGACCGATGCAGAATTTCGCGAAATCACAGCTTGGGTGCGCAAGAACACGCAACAGCGATTTGGCCCGGTGCGCCAAGTGACGCCGGAACATGTGTTCGAGATTGCATTTGAGGGTATTCACGCCAGCCCCCGCCACAAATCCGGCGTTGCTTTGCGATTCCCACGCATGGCGCGTTGGCGAAAGGATAAACCGGTGCAGGAGGCCAACACACTGGCCGACCTAGAGGAAATGCTTCGCATTTTTGGATGAGCCTGCGGGGAGGATAGGGACAAGCCGTTTCGAAACGGCTTGAAACAAGCGCGTTAAACGCGCTTTTCACGCGATTTTCAAAATCGCGTTTTCAAGGCCTTTCGAAAGGCCTTGGCCCCGCATCACGCGATCAGCGCGACCCGGCCCGCGACCCCTGATATTTCCGCGCGCGGGACGTCACCACCTGATCCCCTTGCACCGCAGATTGCACCGCCTCTTGTGACGGCGCGACATCGGCGCGGACCACTTGAACCGAAGAGACCGTCACCAAGGCTGCGATCACCATTACATGTTTCATGACACCTCCTGACGCGTTCGGCTCAGGCCAAACTGCTACGGGTAAAAGGTAATTCAATATCCACCCAGTACCAGCCCGCTCCCACCATCGTGAAGGGTGCGCCGCCCGCTTGTGATCCGGCCATGCCCGCACTAAGTGTTTGACGAAACTAGCCGCTGAGGACCCGTAATGCGTGACCTGCCCTTCCCTGTACGCGATGCCACAACCGATGCCGGGGCTGCCCCGCTGGGTGACCTGCCTGAATGGGATCTAAGTGATCTGTATGCAGGCGAAGATGCCCCGGAACTGGCCCGCGATTTGGAGTGGCTGGAAGGGGAATGTGCCGCGTTTGCGTCTGACTACGAGGGCAAACTGGCCGAGCTGGACGCGGCTGGGCTGCTGACCTGCGTCCAGCGCAACGAAAAGATCAGCGAAATCGCGGGCCGCGTCATGTCCTTTGCCGGGCTGCGGTATTACCAGCAGACCACAGATGCGGGCCGGGCCAAGTTCCTGTCCGACTGTCAGGAAAAGATCACGAACTACACCACGCCGCTGGTCTTCTTCACGCTGGAACTGAACCGGATCGACGATGCCGCGCTGGAGGCGCATCTGGACGGCAACGCGGATCTCGGCCGTTACCGCAGCGTGTTCCGCCGCATCCGCGCGATGAAACCGCACCAGCTGAGCGACGAGATGGAGAAATTCCTGCACGACCTCGGCGTGGTTGGGGACGCTTGGGAAAAGCTCTTTGATGAAACCATCGCCGGGCTGGAATTCACTGTCGATGGCGAGACGCGCGGGATCGAAGGCACGCTGAACCTGCTGACCGAACAGGACCGCCCGACACGCGAAGCGGCTGCCAAAGAACTGGCGCGGGTTTTTGGAGAGAACATCAAAATATTTGCTCGCGTGCACAACACACAGGCGAAGGAAAAGGAAATCATCGACCGCTGGCGCGACATGCCCAGCGCGCAGGCCGGTCGGCACCTGTCCAATGATGTGGAGCCCGAGGTGGTCGAAGCGCTGCGCGAGGCGGTTGTGGCTGCGGATCCGAAACTGAGCCATCGCTACTATGAGCTGAAGCGCAAATGGCTGGGGCTCGACAAGATGCAGGTCTGGGACCGCAATGCGCCGCTGCCAATGGAAGACACGCGTATCGTCGGTTGGGCCGAAGCCAAAGAAACCGTGATGACCGCCTACAACGCGTTTGACCCGCGCATGGGTGAGATCGCC
>JBFOMB010000025.1:0-10762 GCA_040830545.1 Paracoccaceae bacterium
CCGGATTGCGTGTTGCTGCGTGATCAATGCGTGCGGATCGGCGCGCTGGAGGCTGCGCCTGAGGTTTATGTCGCGCTGGGCGGTGGATCGGTCATCGATTCGGCCAAGGTGTTTGCAGCGGCAGATGGCGATTTCGACCGGGTGCTGACCTATCTGATCAACAAAACGGGCGAGGACACGCTGTCCGCGACCCCGATCATTGCGGTTCCAACCACGGCAGGTACGGGCAGTGAAGTCACGTGCTGGGCGACGGTCTGGGACGAAGAGAACGGCAAGAAATACTCGCTGGCACGTCCGGGGCTGTATCCCGAATGCGCGATCATCGACCCGGCGCTGATGCTGGCGAAACCGCTGGCGCTGACCATTGCGACGGGGTTGGACGCGCTGTCCCACGCGCTGGAAAGCGTCTGGAACGTCAACGCGAACCCGATATCGGCTCGGTTTGCCGTAACTGCGGCACTACTGACCATCGACACGTTGCCGAAACTGGCGCGCGATCTGGGGAACCTGGAACTGCGCGCGGCACAGGCCGAAGCGTCCCTGCATGCAGGCATGGCGTTTTCCAACACCAAAACCGCGATTGCGCATAACTTGTCTTATCCCATCACGCTGGGCTGGGGTGTGCAGCACGGGATCGCCTGTTCCTTCACCCTGCCGACCATTTTGCGCTCCGTCATTGGCATCGGCGGATTCCGCGAGGCTGCGCTAAAGGACATCTTTGGCGACGATCTGGACGCCGGTGCCGCGCATCTGACCGAGGTGCTGGCCAATCTGGGGATCGGCACGCGGTTCCGGGATCATGGTGTACCTGACCGCGACGTCACACGCATCGTCGACGACGCCTTTGCCGGGGAGCGCGGCAAGAATTTCATCGGGACCAAGGCGGATTTCCTGACCGCCGCCCGCGACCAGAACATAGCAACCCTATCCGCCGCCTGAGGCGAAACCAGAACTCTACCCGCACGGGTCCAATCAGAAAGGCAATGTACAGCCCATGACCATCCAAGCCCCTGTCACCGCAAATGACCGCACCTATGAGGTGCCGAAAACCTGCGCCATTGCCATCTGTCTGGACGGGTGTGAGCCCGAGTATCTGGATGTGGCCATTGCCGAAGGGCTGATGCCGAACCTGAAGCGCATTCGCGAAACTGGCACCGACCGGCTGGCGCATTCGGTGATCCCGTCGTTCACCAATCCGAACAACCTGTCGATTGCCACGGGCCGTCCGCCCTCGGTCCACGGGATTTGCGGCAACTTCCTGTTTGACCCGGACACGGGCGAAGAGGTGATGATGAATGACGTGCGCTTCCTGCGGGCGCCGACCATCTTCTCCAAGTTCTACGAAGCCGGTGCGCGGGTTGCGATGGTCACGGCCAAGGATAAGCTGCGCGCGCTGTTAGGGTCGGGGCTGAAGTTTGATGAAGATCGCGCAGTGGCGTTTTCGTCCGAGCGGTCGGGTGAGACCACGAAGGCCGAGCATGGGATCGACAACGCGTCCGAGTGGCTGGGCATGCCGGTGCCCGAGGTTTATTCCGCTGACCTGTCCGAGTTCGTGTTTGCCGCTGGTGTGAAGCTGCTGAAAGAGTGGAAGCCGGACGTCATGTACCTGTCCACCACGGACTATATCCAGCACAAGTTTGCCCCGCACGAACAGGGTGCCAAGGATTTTTATGCCATGTTCGACCGCTATCTGGGCGAACTGGACGCGCTGGGCGCGGCCATCGTGACCACGGCAGACCATGGCATGAAGGCCAAGCATGACACCGACACCAAGGAACCGTCGGTGATCTACATGCAGGACTGGTTCGATGCGGAACTGGGCGCTGCGGCGGCCCGTGTGATCCTGCCGATCACCGACCCGTATGTGGTGCATCACGGTGCGCTGGGGTCGTTTGCGACCGTCTACCTGCCCGCTGATGCGGACCGGGCGGACATCGTTGCCAAGTGCCGCGCGCTGCCCGAAATGCTGGAAGTGCTGACCAAGGAAGAGGCGGTTGCCAAATACGAACTGCCCGCCGACCGGATTGGTGATCTGACCATGGTGTCGACCGAAAACATGACCATCGGCACCAGCGAAGACAGGCACGATCTGGCGGCACTGGGTGAACCCCTGCGCAGCCATGGCGGCCTGACCGAGCAGGAAGTGCCGTTCATCGTCAATCGCGTCATCGACGTGCCAAACGCCCCGGTTCTGCGCAACTTTGATGCGTTTTTCTACGCCACGGCAGCGGCCGCACTGGAGGAGGTCCCGGCATGAACGAGATGAGCAATCTGGACGTGCGCAACGAAGGTATGCGCATTGGCGGCGAGGTGGTGTTCACCGAGGCCACCGTGCCGGTCACCTATCCCTATACCGAAGAGGTTGTGGGTTATGTCCCGGCGGGTGATGCGAGCCACGCCAAACGCGCCTTTGAGATCGCGGCGAACTATCAGGCGAAGCTGTCGCGCTATGAGCGCAGCCAGATCCTGAAACGTGCAGGAGAGCTGATTGGCGAACGTCGGGAGTACCTGGCGAAATGGCTGACGCTGGAACTGGGCATATGCCAACAGCACGCCATTTACGAAACCAAGCGCGCGCAGGACGTGTTCCAGTTCGCAGCCGCTGAGGCGTTGAAGGATGATGGCGAGATTTTCAGCTGTGACCTGACCCACAATGGCAAGGCGCGCAAGATTTTCACCAAACGCGAGCCGGTTCGTACGATTTCCGCGATCACGCCGTTCAACCACCCTTTGAACATGGTCAGCCACAAGATTGCGCCGGCGATTGCGACCAACAACTGCATGGTCTGCAAACCCACCGAGCTGACCCCGCTGACGGCGATCACACTGGCCGACATCCTCTATGATGCAGGTCTGCCGCACGAGATGTTCCAGATCGTGACCGGCTGGCCGCAGGACATTGGGGACGAGATGATCACCAATGACAACATCGACATCATCACCTTCACCGGGGGTGTGCCGGTCGGCAAAATGATCGCGGACAAGGCAGGTTACAAACGCACCGCGCTGGAGCTGGGCGGAAATGATCCGCTGATCATCCTGAACGATCTGGACGATGCTGATCTGGAAAAGGCCGCGACCATCGCTGTGGCCGGGGCCACCGGCAATTCCGGCCAGCGTTGCACGGCGGTGAAGCGTATCCTGGTGCAGGAAAGCGTTGCGGATGCCTTTGTCGCGAAAGTGCTGGACAAGGCCAAAGCGATCAAGTTCGGCGACCCGCAGGACCCCGAGACCGAGCTGGGCTGTGTGATCCACGCGCAGGCGGCGGAGCTGTTTGAAAAGCGGGTCTATATGGCCGCTGATCAGGGGGCCGAGGTGCTGTATGATCCGGGCCGTCAGGGCGCATTGCTGCCGCCGATTGTGGTGGACCGCGTGCCCCATGACAGCGAGTTGGTGATGGAAGAAACCTTTGGCCCGATCGTGCCCATCGTGCGCGTGCCCGATGACGATGCCGAGGTGATGCACATTTCCAACTCGACCGCGTTTGGCCTGTCTTCCGGTGTCTGCACCAATGACTTCCGCCGGATGCAGGTGTTCATTCAGGGGCTGAACGTTGGTACTGTGAACATCTGGGAACAGCCCGGCTACCGCATCGAAATGTCCCCGTTCGGTGGCATCAAGGACAGCGGCAATGGCGTCAAGGAAGGCGTCATCGAAGCGATGAAGTTCTTCACCAACGTGAAGACCTATTCGCTGCCTTGGGTCGACTAACGCGACCTGATCCGAGGCCCCGGGTCAAGCCCGGGGCTGCGGTTGCGACACGCGCGGGCCTTGCCTGTCAATGCGCCCGGGACCTGACCGCCATCACTTTGGGCAACATGTCCCGGATGCAGTTTGATCGGCTATGTGGCGCGATGTCTTCCGGCAGGCGAACCAAGCGTCGTGGATATCGCGCATGTGTGCGATTGTCTATTTCACCTTTTGCCAGCGTGGCGGGCCACTGCTGAAAACTGGCTGCCAAACTTCGATCCAAGAGGATTGAAAGAAACGGTGGTGGAGTTTTCCGGGCGGCCATAGTAACGGGTGTGGCGACTTTGCCAGCTGTTTTGTCCATGACACAGAATGGCATTGATGAAGTAAATGTGATTGTTTACCTTTTGGCGGAAGTGTGTCGTCCATCCGATCAAGACAACTTGTGTGCAGATAGGTCACTGGCGTGAAACTGACGGAAAAGAAAAGGCTGAGCATCGTCGAAGCGGCGATTGATGAGTTTCGCGAACAGGGGTTTCTGGGTGCGAAAACCACCAGGATTGCCAAATCGGCAGGGGTGTCCAGCCGTACCCTGTACAATCACTTTGAAAGCAAGGAAGCGCTGTTCAACGCGATCTCCGAGATCATGATCGAGCGGAACGCCAGCATGGGTTCGGTGCCGTTCGATCCGGATCGTGATTTGGCCGAACAACTGACCGAGGCGCTTTGGCAGTATGTATCCGTGATCACCGAAGACCAGGCCATCGGGCTGAACCGGATGGTTGTGTCCGAACTGCTGCGCGATCTGGAACGGTCTAGGGAATTCTTCGCTGAAACCGCGTCCCATGACTACCCGATCACCAAGCTGATCGAAGATGCGATGAACGCGGGTGCATTGCGGTCGGCTGATCCGGTGTTGGCGGCAAGCCAATTGCTGGCAATGGTGAAGAATTTCTATTTCTGGCCAGAGTTCTTTCTGGGTGAAAATCCCAATACAGCCGAGGTCATGGCGGATTGTGTCACAATGTTCTTGCGACACTATTCGGTGGAAACGACGTAGCAGATAGCCACCGGTTCCTGTGGTGCACTAGGGCTTGTTGCCTTGGGCCAATCCGAAGCACATTTGCGTCAGCGCAGTGGTCGGATCGGTCAGGTCCAGGATGACATCGAAATGATTTCGCCCGGCGACCTCCAGTGTCTCCACTTTGCCGCCCTTGTCGGCCCAATCGGCCGCAAAATCCCGGCTTTGGCGTGCGAATTCCGCTGTTTCGAACTCACCCCACGCGGCCAGCATCGGGCATCCGTCACTCGGAATGTGAAACATGGGGCTTAGCGTTGCGACGCTGTCATTGGTGAGCGACAGCCATTCGTTCTGATGGCAGTGGCGCAGGGGGGTCAGGTCAAACAACCCGCTGACCGGGATCGCCCCTGCAACGACGCCTGCGGGCAGGTCGAACGCCGCCTCCCATCCGCGCGTGGCCAGCATACCCGTCAGGTGCCCACCTGCGGATGATCCACCGACATAGATGCGGGTACGGTCGATCCCAAACCGGTCCGCGTTGTGCCACAGATGCGCAACCGCGGCCCGGCATTGTCGGGTGATTTCAGTGAGCGTGACCGCCGGGGCAAGCGCATAATTCACGGCCACCGTGGTGATACCTGCGCGGGAAAATGTCGGGGCCATGAATCCACTGTCATCCTTGGACAACAGCCGCCAGTATCCGCCATGAATGAACACGAAAACCGGCGCGTTTGGGCCTGCGGGGTAAATGTCCATGACCTCGGCTTCGGACGGGCCGAAGGCCACGTCTGTCTGGCAGGTCATCGACGCCTTGGCCGCGTCCGTTAGCGAGCGGTATTGCTCCAGATAAGGCTGAATATCGTCCACGGTGGCACGGGCGTTGTACTGAACCTCCAACGCGTCCGCATCCATGCCCCGATAAAGCGTCACGGCTATACCCCCACGTAGCGTTCCAGCAATTCGGGCTGATCTATCAGGTCCTGATTGCTGCCGGTCCAGCAGGTGACGCCCTTTTCCACGATTGTATGGGTGTCAGCGACGCTGGTCAGTTCGGTGATGTTCTTGTCAATCAGCAGGATGGATTCACCGGCGGCCTTCAGCCCCGCGATGCAGTGATAGATTTCCTTGCGGATCAGGGGGGCGAGTCCCTCGGTCGCCTCGTCCAAGATCAACAGGTCGGGGTTGGTCATCAGCGCGCGTCCGATGGCCAGCATCTGCTGTTCCCCACCGGACAGCGACGAACCGGACAGATCCTGCCGCTCTTCGAGCACCGGGAAGAAATCGAACACCTCGCGCAGGCCCCAATGGGCATGTTTGCGGGACCGGTTGGCGCTGGTGGCAATCAGATTCTCGCGCACGCTGAGTGTCGGGAAGATCTGTCGTCCCTCGGGCACCAGACCGATGCCCAGACGCGCCACGCGATGCGGCGCCAGACCCGAGATTTTGCGCCCGCGATAGTGGATTTCCCCGCCCGACGCCTTGTTCAACCCCAATATGGCGCGCACGGTTGTGGTTTTGCCCATGCCGTTGCGTCCGATCAGGGTCGCGACCTGCCCTTCTTCAATCGACAGGTCGATGCCGTGCAACACTTTGGACCGGCCATAATGGGATTGAACGCCTTTCAACTGCAGCATGGCCTATCCCCCACCGCCCAGATACGCCTCGCGCACATCCGGATTTGCGCGGATTTCATCCGGTGTGCCGGTAGCAATGATCTTGCCATAGACCAGCACGGAAATCCGGTCGGCCAGCGAAAACACCGCGTCCATGTCATGTTCGACCAACAGTTTTGAGACCTTGGATTTCAGCGATTTGAGAATATCCACGACCAGCGCGCTTTCTGCGCGACCCATACCCGCCATGGGTTCGTCCAGGATCAACAGCTTGGGCTGCATGGCCAGCGCTATGGCCAATTCTACCTGCCGCTGCTGACCATGGGCCAGTTCCTGAACCGGTTTGTTGGCCTCGCCCTCCAGACCCACGGTTTTCAGATGGGTCATCGCCTGATCCGTCAGGCTGTGATCGGACCGGGCATCCGTCCAGAACCGGAAACTGTGACCTTGCAGGGACTGCACCGCCATCGACACATTTTCCAGCGCGGTGAATTCCGGGAAGACCGAAGTGATCTGGAACGACCGGATCATGCCGCGTTTGGGGCGTTCGGTTTCGGGCAGATGGGTGATGTCCTGACCGTCATAGACCACCCTGCCCTCGTCCGAGGGCATCTGACCGCACAGCTGCGCGATCAGGGTGGATTTGCCCGCACCGTTGGGGCCGATGACCGCGTGAATCTCCCCCTGCCGGATGTCGAGGTTCACGCCGTCGCTGGCCACAACCGCCCCGAAGGATTTGCGCAGATTGGAGACCTGAAGGATCGGATCGCTCATGTTGCCTCTCCTTCCTTGCGGGTGGAGAACAACCCGGCCAGCCCGTCCTTTGCGTAGAACACAAACAGGATCAGCATCGGGCCAAAGACGATGCGCCAATGTTCCTGAAGTGTGGGCAGGTGGAGTTCGTGGAAGATGACGGGCAGGAATTCCTCCAGCAGCAGGAACAGGGCCGCGCCCAGGATCGGACCATAAAGCCGCCCGATCCCGCCGAGGATCACCATGATCATCAAATCCCCCGACCGCGTCCAATGCAGCGAATCCGGGCTGATGAATTCCAGTTGGTTGGCATGCAGCGCGCCCGCCAGCCCGGCGATTGCACCAGCGATGACAAAGGCGGTCAGCTTGTAGCGGTAGACCGGATAGCCCAGCGTCCGCATGCGAGGTTCGTTCTGGCGGCACGCCTCCAGCACCATACCGAAACGGGACCGGACCAGCCGGGAAAACAGTGCCACAACAACGACAAGTACCGCGATGCTGACATAGTAGAACGTCGTGTCATCGGACAGATCAACGCCCGGCAGGATGTTGCGGCCTGAAAACATCAACAGCCCGTCGTCGCCGCCATAATGTTCCAGCGCCACGAACAGGAAGAACAGCATCTGCGCAAAGGCCAGCGTGATCATGATGAAATAGACACCGGTCGTGCGCAGCGACAGCGCGCCAATCACCAGCGCGGCAAAGGCTGACACGATAATCGCCACCAGAAACGACATTGGCGCGAAATCCGTGCCGGGCAGGCCAAAGATGGTGGTTTCCTCGAACGCGTGATGGGACAGGATCGCAACCATATAGGCCCCCACCCCGAAATAGGCCGCATGACCAAAGCTGACCATGCCGCCATACCCGAGGATGAAATTCAGGCTCATCGCCGCAATACCGTAGATCACGATGCGGGTGGCAAGGCCGATCAGGAAACCTTCGCCAATCGCCTCCAGTATCTGGGGCACGAACAGCGCCGGGATCAGGCAAAGCACCGGCAGGATCAGCCGTTTGTCCATCTCAGTGCCCCCCGGATTGCACGGGGAACAGCCCGCTGGGTTTGAAGATCAGGACAAACGCCATCAGCAGGTAGATGAACATGGAGGACAGGCCGCCCGCGACGGTACTGGCCTCGGCCGGGGGCAGAAACAGTTTCATCAGGTCGGGCAGGAACGCGCGGCCAAGGCTGTCGGTCAGTCCGACCAGCAAGGCGCCGATAAAGGCACCTTTGACCGAGCCGATGCCGCCAATCACGATCACCACAAAGGTCAGAATCAGCAGGTGTTCGCCCATCCCGACCTCGACCGAGACCAGCGGCGCGGTCATCGCCCCGGCGAGCCCCGCAAAGGCGGCCCCAAAGGCAAAGAGCAGCGTGAACATGAGCGAGATGTCGACGCCCAGCGCGGCCACCATTTCGCGGTTTGTGGCACCGGCGCGGATCAGCATCCCGGCACGGGTGCGGGAGATGACGTAGTAGAGGATACCCGCCGCGATGATCCCGGTCAGGATGATCACCAGCCGGTAAACCGGATATTGCAGACCCGGAACAATTTCGACCGAACCGGCCAACGCGGCGGGCATGTCAGCAAACAGCGGCTGGCGGCCAAACACGATGGTGACCAATTCGTTGGTGAACAGGATCACGCCAAACGTGGCCAGCACCTGATCCAGATGGTTGCGTTCATAAAGGCGACGAATGATCAACACTTCGAGCAGCAGGCCCGCAATGGCCGCCGCCGCGACCGCGAACAGAAGTCCCCAAAAGAACGACCCGGTCGCCTGTGTTCCGAACGCGGCTGCAAACGCGCCCACCATGTAAAGGGACCCGTGCGCCAGGTTGATCACACCCATGATCCCGAAGATCAGTGTCAGCCCGGTCGCAACCAGAAACAAAAAGACACCAAGCTGCAAGCCGCCGAGTGTCTGCTCGATCAAGAGTAGCATGTAGGAAACCGCTCGTTCGCCGGAGGAAAGGGGATCGCTCCCCTTTCCTGTGAGTTTTGGTTACTTCAACTTGCACTCTTCGGCGTACGCGTCCTTGTGGTTCGGTGACACCAGCCCGACAGTCTTGTTCACGAAGTTTCCGTCAGCATCCTTTTCCACCACGCGACCATAGTAGTTGTGGATCGGGTGTTGGTTGGTGTTGAACGCGAATTCGCCCCGGACGGAGTCAAAATTCGCAGCTTTCAGCGCGGCGCGGAACCCGTCCGGGTCATCCTTGACCTTGCCACCTGTGGCGGCCAGTGCGCTTGCGATCAGTTTTGCCGTGTCATAGCCCTGCGCGGCATAGGTGGTCGGCGCGCGGCCATAGGCCTCCTGAAAACCGGCGACAAAGGCTTTGTTCGCTTCGTTGTCGAAATCCAGGTTCCAATGTGCGGTGTTGCGCACCCCGACAGCCGAGTCGCCGACAGCGCCCATAATCCTCAGGTCCATGCTGGCCTGTGACAACACCAGCGGGATTTCATCCGCCAGACCGGCGGCGGCATATTGCTTGAGGAAATTGATGCCCATCCCGCCCGGCAGGAAGTGATTGACCATTTCCGGTTTTGCATCGCGGATGCGCGCGATTTCAGCGGCATAGTCGGTCTGGCCCAGCTGGGTATAGACCTCGTCCACGATCTCGCCGTCAAAGTAGCGTTTGAACCCGGCCAGCGCGTCCTTACCCGCCTGATAGTTGGGGGCCATGATAAACGCGTTCTTGTAGCCCAGATCGTTGGCGTATGTGCCTGCAGCCTCGAACAGGGTGTCGTTCTGCCAGGCGACGGCAAAGTAGTTTTCGTGACACTTTTTGCCTGCAAAGGTCGACGGGGCCGAATTCGGGGTCAGGTAGAACGCTCCAGCTTTCAACGCCGCTGGGGCGACAACAGGCGAGACGTTGGAGAAGATGACGCCGGTGATGATTTCAGCCCCTTCGCGCTCCAGAAAGCGGTCCACGATCTGTTTGCCATTGCCGGGTTTGCGCCCGTCATCTTCGACGAGGACATTGACAGGGTGCCCGCCCAGTTTGCCGCCCTCTTCCTGAACAGCCAGCATGAACCCGTCGCGCACGCCTTCGCCCAGATAACCTGCACCGGTAGACAATGTGGTGATCATGCCGATTGTAATCGGCTCTTCGGCCAATGCCGTGTTGACGCCTAACGTGGACATAAGCAGACCGGCGGCGGCCCCTATTCTCAGATTCTTCATGTGTAACTCCCTAGTGTTGTTTTGCTTTGGACCTTTGCGGTCACTTCGTTTTGTTCAACTGGCCGCAGCATGCACCCGCATCTGCAGAGATTCAAACCCTCGCAGTGTGTTGTTCATTTCGATGACCGGGTCTGATGTTTCGAAATGGTCGATTTTCTCCAGCATCGCCTCCAGCAGGGCGGTCATTTCCAGCCGGGCCAGATGCATGCCGCCACAAGTGTGCAGCCCGTAGCCAAAGGCCAGCTGATCGCGGTTGTTGCGCGTGATGTCGAACCGGTCGGGGTCGTCATAATGCCGTTCGTCGCGGTTGGCGGACCCATAGAGCACGATCAGCCGGTCGCCTGCCTTCAATTCGACCTCGCCCAAATTGGCGTCTTCGCGCACGTATCGCGAAAAGGACCGGATCGGGGCATCCATCCGCAGGGCTTCGTTTATCGCCGCCGGGATCAGCGACGGATCGGCCTTGAGCATGTCCCACTGGCTGCGGTCCAATGAC
>JBFOMB010000026.1:0-8441 GCA_040830545.1 Paracoccaceae bacterium
GACCAACGATCTCTTCTGCCAGTTTCTTCAGATCAGCCATTTTATCAGCTCTTTCCGTATCAGATGTGTGTTCCAACGTTTCGGGGTAAACCCTCTGCGCCAGTTTGACGTGCGTTTATGCCGCTTCGGCCTTCTCTTCGATGGTCGAGAGAATGGAAGCGATGTTGCTTGCAGGTGCGCCAATTGCGCCAGCGATGTTGGAAGCAGGTGCGCCGATGCAGCCGACGATGGAAGCAATAAGCTCCTCGCGCGACGGCAGGTTCGACACGGCCTTGACCCCATCACGGTCCAGCACGTTTCCGTCCATTGCACCGCCAATGATTTGGAACTTGTCGTTCGCCTTGGCGTAATCTTCTGCAACCTTGGCCGCGGACACGGGGTCCTCGGAATAGGTCAGGACGGTCATACCCGTCAGCAGGTCACCCATTTCTTCGATGGGTTTGCCGCTGAGGGCGATCTTGGCGAGCCTGTTCTTGGCAACGCGGACCGACGCTTCTGCCTCACGGGCACGGGCGCGCAGATCCTGCATTTCAGCAACTGTCAGACCGACGTAGTGGGAGACCACGACGACGCCAGAGCTTTCGAAGATCTGGCCGAGTTCCTCGACCACTTTCTCTTTCTGGGCTCTATCCACAGTTTCACTCCAAGTATGGGACAGGCGAACCTGCCCCGGCTTCGTTTGCCGACACGAAGGCCGGCGATCAGGTCCATTTTACGGGGCTCAGCCAAAATCGCCGCCGCCCCGGATCGAGGCCGTCGGAGAAATCTGGTCTTTCCCGTCTCGGGCAGGAATTATGGAACCGGATGGCTCCACCCACCGTCTTGGACGAAATGACGGGTGTGAAAACGAATCGCACACCCGGCACAGCGCAGGCCATACGCCTCTGACGCCCATTTTCCAAGAGACAAATGCGGTTTCCCGCCTGAGTGCCCTGCCCTGTGGCAAATCTCTGGACTCTGTTCCTGAACCGGCAACAATCGAACCACGCCCATTTTCAGGAGCGATTCATTATGGCTATTTCTGCACCCAATCTCGTTTTCTTCGGCGACAGCCTCACGGACAACGGCAATCTCTTCAATGCAACGCAGGGCGTGATCCCGGACGTCTTGCGCGATCTGCTGGGGGGCCCGACCAATGCCGCCAGTGACGGGCCCACCCATGCAGCTTATACTTCCGCCCTTCTTGGCCTGACCTCGGTCAACTATGCCGTGGCCGCCGGGCGGGCGATTGGCAGCTATCAGTTGGGCGACGTGATCGACTCGTTTGGCCTGTCAGACATCGTGCTGACACCGCCTGATGATGCCCGCCTGGACTTTGATATCAACCTGAGCGCCCAGATTGATCGGTTTCAGGATGATTTCAGTGGCCATGACCTGTCGGACATCACGGCAGTTCTGCTGATCGGATCGAATGACTTTCAGGACATCGACACATCGAACCCCCTGAACCTCGTGTCCGAGGCGGTCGCGACAATTGTCGGAACCGTCAGCAGCACAATCGCAGCCGCCGTAGAGCTGGTGGCGGACGGGGTCGGTAACGTTGTGATTTCCAACCTGCCACCGGTGGAGTTCTTCCCCGCATTCTACTCGGCCACTCCTTTGGAACGGGCCGGGGCAAACCTCGCGCTGGATGCGCATAACGGACTGATTTCCGGCGCCGTGGACGCGTTGAACGCTCTTGGCGCGAACGTACACCTGCTGGACATCGCCTCCATGGCCCGCGCGATTGCAGAGGACCCAACCGGTTTTGGTCTGATCGCGCCCTATGATGCAACCCAAAGGGAAAGCGATGTTCTGGAAACGTTTGACGCCGACCAGATTGCTTTCTGGGACAGCATCCATCCGACAACCGCGACACATGGGGTCCTTGGCGCTCACAATGCGCACTTCCTGTCTGGCGGCGAAATCTCTGCCCTCACCGACGGAAACGACGCGCGCGTGTTGGGCGGCGATGACGACCTCGTCCTTGCCTATGGCGGGTCGGACGCCATTGACGCCGGGGGCGGCGACGATCTGGTGTTTGTCGGCACTGGCAATGACTCGGTTCTGGGCAATGCTGGCGACGACCTGATTTCAGGCGGGGCGGGCAATGACGCAATCGTCGGAGCAGCCGGGGCGGACATCCTCGATGGGGACGGCGGCAATGACACGCTGCAGGGCGGGGCCGGTGACGACCTGTTGATCGACGGGCTGGGCAGTGACGTCCTGCAGGGCGGCGCAGATGACGACACGTTTGTGTTCACACAGTCCAGCCTGATCGGCGGCCTGGACGGCGCGACAAACGATACCTTCCTCGGTGGTGCGGGCCTCGACACGCTGTATCTGGTCCTGGACACCGCCACATCCACCGCGCTTTCACCCTTCTTGCAAGGACCAACTCAGGCGACCGCGCTGAGCCTGCTCGGAATCACGGCATCTGGAATCGAATCCGTTCAGGTCCTGACCGAACGCAGCGCGCTGTCGGAATTGTCAGGTGAAGATTGGTATGATCGGGCGGACATCTGGGGGCTTATCTAGGCGCAACATATGCACCAGACGCCACCGCAGCCCCGGACTTGATCCGGGGCCTCCAACGCCAGCCACACATACAGCGCCAGTCATCAAGCGCTTTGGCCAGGGCCTCGTGCTTCCAACCGGCCATCGACAATCGCGTGTCGCCGGAATGGGCGCGCAGTTTTTTTTCGTGACATCCGCTGGATCAGTGCCTTCAACTCCGTCGTCGACACGTTCTTGGTGCGCGGCAGATAAATCACGTCGCACAGGTCCTTCAGATCATCGAATTTCCCGGCCCAATCATCCCCGATTGCAAACAGGTCTGCACCGTATTTGACCACATCCTCCCGCTTCTGTTCCCAACAGGTTTCCGCGATCACCTGATCGACATAGCGGCAGGATTCCAGCACCTCGACCCGGTGCGCATAGGGAATCGCCGTGGACTTGCCCTTGAGCGCGTTGAACTCGTCCGTGGAACAGGCCACGATCAATCGCGTGCCCAGATCGGACAACCGACGCAGCAGGCGCACATGACCAACATGAAACAGGTCAAACGTCCCGTACGTGATCACGGTGTATGGCGCGCGACCTGATCTGCTCATTCCAACGCCTCCAGAAACGCTGCAAATTTTTTGCGCGCCTGCGGCCACGGGAAAGAGAAATAGGGATCGGGTTCCCGCCACCCGTCACCATAGTTCACCGCCAGCATTTTCTCCGGCACGGCAGGGATTGGATTGCCGCTGACCGGACAGGGTTTCAGGGGCAGCACATCCTCTTTGGCAAGCTCGCCAAACGTATGTGGAAACACAAACGCCCTGCCCTCTTCGAACCAGACCGGGAACAGGTCGATGTCGCACCCATCGTCAGAGGCCATTTTGTGGATGAACGCATGCTCGAAACTGGCAGCGTCAAACAACCCCTCCTTCCACGTCATTGACTTGAAGGCCTTCCACTCTGCCGCCGCAGCCTCAGCGCAGTCCGCCTTAAGGATCACACCCAGATCAATGTCATCGTCATGATCAATGAAGCGGCCGTCGCGCACCACACCCAGCAACGTGCCCGAGTTCAGGAATACTTCGTATCCCGCTGCGTTCAGCCCGGCGATGTGCTGTCCCAGGCGGCTCCACATCTTGCCATGGTCCATATTGGCGAACTTGGCCTTGCCATAGCCGTGGCCGGACACGCCCAGATCACCCAGATGGGTCTGCACCAGCGTCTCAAATTCCTGAAACTTCCGGCCCTCCCCCGCTGCCTCGCGCAGATTGCGCAGTTTCCGCATTGCCCGCACCGTCCGGCTGGGCCGGATGCGGCCCACAACACAGGTCCCGATCAGGGCCTCCAGATACGCCGGGCTTTGCGGACGGGTTTCCAAGTCTGACAACTCACCCGCATATTTCCGTGGCGTGAACCCGGTCGCCTCCCCATGCAGGGCGGCATAGGCCATCAGCCGGATTTCATCGACGCGGTGACGCCGGTCCTGTTCGTGAGCAAGTGTCGTTTCCAAAAGGGTCGCCTGTCATCCATCCACAACGTGCCGAAACCGGGCCTGCGCCCAGTTCTTCGGCAACATGTTCGCTGCGTACCCTTGACCGGAAACCTGACCACCCTGTTAACCAGAGCATTTTTTGTCCCATTCCCTGTGAAACGGAATGACAACAAAAAAGGGCGCCTTGAAGGCGCCCTAAAGATCTTCTTGTGACATCAGCTTATTCGCTGGTTGCACCTGCAACGTCGATGCTGACACCAGGCCCCATCGTGGAGGCCAGCGAAATCTTCTTCATGTAGGTGCCTTTGGCACCTGCGGGCTTCGCGCGGGCCACGGCACCGATGAAGGCGCGGACGTTTTCGACCAGTTTGTCGTTGTCAAAGGACGCCTTGCCAACGCCTGCATGCACAACACCGGCTTTTTCAGCCTTGAACTGGACTTCACCGCCCTTGGCGTTCTTGACCGCATCGGCCACGTCCATGGTCACGGTGCCGACCTTCGGGTTCGGCATCAGGTTGCGCGGGCCCAGGATCTTACCCAGACGACCAACGATCGGCATCATGTCCGGGGTCGCAATGCAGCGATCGAATTCGATGGTACCGCCCTGGATGGTTTCCATCAGGTCTTCTGCACCAACGATGTCCGCGCCTGCAGCCTGCGCCTCTTCGGCCTTGGGGCCACGAGCGAACACAGCAACGCGCACGGTTTTGCCGGTGCCGTTGGGCAGGCCGACAACACCACGAACCATCTGATCCGCGTGACGCGGGTCGACACCGAGGTTCAGCGAGATTTCGACGGTTTCGTCAAACTTGGCGTTGGCATTGGCCTTGACCAGAGTCACCGCTTCTTCGACCGACAGGTTTTCCTTGCCAGCAAAGGCTTCGCGCGCTGCGCGGGTGCGTTTTCCGAGCTTTGCCATCTTACTTCACCTCAATGCCCATGGACCGGGCAGAGCCCAGGATGATCTGCATCGCCGCTTCGACGTCGTTGGCGCTCAGATCTTTCATCTTCGCTTCGGCGATTTCGCGCACCTGCGCCGCCGTCACGGTGCCAACGGTTTCACGCGACGGGTTGTTCGCGCCGGATTTCACCTTGGCCGCCTTCTTCAGATAGTAGGACGCCGGCGGCGTCTTGATATCCATGGAGAAGGATTTGTCCTGGTAATACGTGATCACGGTCGGGCACGGCGCGCCGGGCTCCATATCCTGTGTCTTGGCGTTGAACGCCTTGCAGAATTCCATGATGTTGATGCCGCGCTGACCCAGCGCCGGACCAACCGGCGGGGACGGGTTCGCTTGACCGGCAGGCACCTGAAGTTTCATGGTGCCAGCAATCTTCTTGGCCATAAGACCACTCCTTTTACAGCATCCCGCACATCGCGATGTCGGGACAGGTTTTGCCCGTGGTCCGGTGCCGCCACGCGTGGCGACCGCCTCCCACGTATGTTGAGTCGCACGGGTGCGACTGGCGCGGCATATACCCGGAAGTCCCACATTGCAAGGGCCGGGCCAATTCGACACGGGTGCTGATTGCCCCTAGGGTCGCTTCATGGAACGCACGCCCTACCAGATCATGGAAACCTACCTGCTGGACGTCGGCGCACAGGGAAAAACCGACCTCATCCCCGAACTGGCCCACGCGGATATGGTGGACGAAGCCAACCGCGCCTTTGGCGGACCACCAGGTCGCGACGGCCTGGTCGCCCACGTCAAAGGGTTTCGTCGTGCTTTTGATGACCTGTCGATATCGGTCAATCGGATCATCGCAAGCGAGGACGAGGTGATGGCCTGGTGGACCTTCAAGGGCCGCCACGTTCGTCCCTGGCTGGGGCGCGCGGCGCGAAACGGACCTCTGACTGGCACGGTGTTCAGTTTCTTCACGTTGGACGCCGGCCGTATTCGCCGGTATCGCCTGTGGCTGTGCGCCGAATTTGACCCGCCGGTTGTCTACGACAGCTCAAAGCCACTGAACACGCAAGGGTTGGATTTGGCGTAGCGATCATTGCTTCCGAACGGATCGACGTCTCAAACCCGAGAACCGCTCAAATCGTTGCGTAACTGCTACTGAAAGTGTTTTGGCAGGGGCAGCAGGGTTCGAACCCGCGACCTACGGTTTTGGAGACCGTCGCTCTACCAACTGAGCTATACCCCTAGAGTGCCGCTGAAATAGGCCAGTCCGCGCGCGGTCGCAAGAGGCATTTTTCATCGCAGTGTTCACACGGCTGCGGGGGCTCGCCCATTCCAATGAGACAACATCAACGCTGCAAATGCAGGAGACTTGTGATCAGCGTCCGAAGCAGCCTGTGCGTTGTCGATGGCATACTCGGGACTCGTCAACACACCCTGCACGATGGTCTCCTCGGGTTGGCGGACCAGATTGACATTCACCGCCAGCGCTTCGCGTTCCAGCGCGCACCATATCCATTCCCGATCTTCGGCAGTGGTGCCGATGGCCGCGGGGAACTGCGCCACAAAATAGGCCAAACCCGGATTGCTCGTGATCCCGTCAGTCAAAAAGGGCGTTGTTACAAACGATACCTTCGCCCCGAAGTCCCGCGCGAAAATCGCGGCAATCCTGAATGTACGTGACGACATCAGAAAACTGCGCGCTGATATGGCCAATGCAGCGCGGCTTTGCCACATGCCCTCGCCCAATTGGCGTTGCAGGTGCGCCCCGAAAAAATCATAGCTGCGAATCCGACCGCCATAGAACAGAAACTCGTCCATATCCTGCGGTCCGATGGTGGTTCGACCCCGGTGGTTGATATCGGCAAACTCGGCCCGGGCGGCGTCGCTTCGCACCTCCATCTGGTCGTTGCGGAAAATCAGGTCGCGATAGGCTGGACCGCGTGCACCCCAGTACTCCACATCATAGCCCGACAAGTCCAGCAACCCGTCGCGTTCCGCATGCCGCACACTGCCCAGATGGCTGTCCCCCACAATGCACAGGCTGGGACGATCACCGGGCGAAGGCATCAAGCATCACTTCTTCGCATTGCACCTCTGACTTCGCGGGTGGCGCGGGATCCAGCGTCGCATTGCGTTTCTTTCGCTTGGGCTTGCCAAAGGCACGGTTCTGTTCGGCAAAGAAATGCGACATCACCGTCTCCACCCCCGCCGGTTCGACATTGCGCATGTTGGGCGCAAAGAACATGCCGCGAAACACCGGATGCGTGATGATCTCGTAAGACGGGAAATAGTCGATCCAGTTGAAATCGTCGCTGAGTTGCCCGGCAGCGGACCGCAATACCGATTTGGAGTAAGATGTCGCTGTCAGAACATGTTTGCCCGAGGCGGTTGCCGTCAGCGGGACAGGCGACACCGTCAAAAGAACGCGAATGCCCGGGTTGATCGCACGAAGGGCTTTGGCCGCCAGCCGGGTGTCGCGATAGACTTTGCGCGCGTTCGCGTTACCAAACACATGCCTGTCCGCATCAAATGTACCGGCAATTGTGCCGGGGCACATCGCATATTCCAATTCCGTGTCAGCATTGGTCCAATGTTCGGTCAGCCCTAGGGTGAACACGAACACATCGCAATGCTCAGCCGCGTTTCGGATCGCCCGATACGTCGCCTCCCGCGCGGCGGTGAACTCTGCAAGGTCCGTAAATCCGTCCGGTTCTATTGCGGGCCGCAGAGGGTCATAAATCCGGCCCTCCTTCTCCCAGAATTCGCTGGCATCCGGTCCTTCGCCATGGGACAGCCGCAGCCATTGGTGCAGCATGGATGGTGTGTAGATGTTTCCGGTGCGAAAGCTGAAAATCCCGTAGCCATAGCGCGGCTTTTCGTCATCCGGAAAGAACGGCGGGGCCGGTTCGAAATCGGTCCAGTTGTAATCATGTGCAGTTAGCGCCCGCCCGATATGCTGGGCGAAACAGGACCCTGCGGTCACCACCTTGTCCGATGGTTTGATCCGGAATTTCGGTGTCCACAAACCGGTCACCCGATGCGGCCCCGCATCCGCCACTGCCGGACGCCAATAGGCGGTTTCGGGCAGGTCCTCATATGGGTGCGCAGGCGCGGTTTGCGCCTCTGATTTGGGGTCGGTCATGCCTCAGCGCCCGTACGCTACGGTTGTTGTTGTTAGGCAAAGACCTAGCAAACCCGTAGAAACGGATCAACGTTGCTGAAATGGGGGAGTTTATGAGGCGTTAAACGGGTGATGCATGTCAACCCAAGTCGAACGCTTTGTTTTTGGTGTGGCACCGGCCCTTGTGGCCGGTGCGCGATGATCTGTGAGGTGTGGGCTCTCGTCGCTCTTACAGAGTGACTGCCGCCCACCGGTCGGAGTTTTCCGTAAGAAAACTCGACCTTACTCAATAATTTTGGACACGACGCCGGCGCCGACGGTGCGGCCGCCTTCGCGGATGGCGAAACGCAGGCCGTTTTCCATCGCGATCGGTGCGATCAGCTCAACGTTGAACTTCAGGTTGTCGCCCGGCATCACCATCTCGGTGCCCTCA
>JBFOMB010000027.1:0-42478 GCA_040830545.1 Paracoccaceae bacterium
ACGCCCGCCGAAGCGCGCCGGACGCTTGAGCAATTTGAGGGCTCCGCGCCCGGCGCGCTTGCCCAAAACGACGACGAAGAATATGAAAATCAGACCCGCAAACTCTCGTTATGAATGAGGGAGCATCGGGGGGCAGGTCACCCCCGTTCGTGTTAACGCGGGCAAAGTTGCCTTTGACTCGATAGTGGCCGAGACAAGAAATGTCCAACTCGTCGCGCGTGGCCAGGTCGATTGGAAGAAAGATACAATCGCCCTGCGCGCAGAGCCTCGGCGTGTTGGCAAACCCCTGTCGCGGAGCGCGTGGCCCTTTGATGTGTCTGGGCGACTGTCAGACCCCAAATTCAAGCTCGATGTGGGCGGTTCTCGTCCCAGAAACACGAACGGCCAAGCGACGGTTAGAGCCGACAGAAAACCCTGCGTTCCTGACATCACCCAAGTAGAATAGCGGGACTAACCTTGATCCGGTTTCGGTTGCTCACTCTGACAAGACTGGACCGCCTTGATTGCACGACTGGTGCCGCCCAAGTCGATCTCAAACTCGCGATTTGAGTCGCCGCTGATCTTGACTGAATTTCGGCCTGCGAATTCTGTTACAAAGTTCGGATTGTCAAAGAACGCGTGGCCGCCCCGCAACTCACCAAGCATTCTGCCCTCACCGTCGCCCGCGAATTTCTCGGACCCGAAATCAAAGAAAAGGGTTCCCGACGCACCTTGCTCGATATCGGTCCAATCCGCGTGATATGCCGCGAAGAAGCCGCCGGCGCGCAAGGGTTCAGCGCCAATTTGCACGAGAACCCCGTCCGGGAACTGCTTCTCCGCATAACAACCATTGCCGATATCTGGGTTCACGAAGATTTTCCAGTCACCTTCTTCACCCCATTTCACGACACTTTGTGCGTTTGCTGGAGACCAAGCAAAAACCAGAAATAGAACTATAGCTTTGCACTTCATCAGAGACCCTCACTTCTTGTTCGGTCAATTTCACTCCATCGGAATACCTATTCCCGTGCGTCTTGTTTGCGATCGGGGAAAAAACGTGACCTGCTTGAACTGAAAACTTCGAACTTGAGAAATCACAAAGGTGCGCTCATCCGCTGAAAAATGGCCAAACCCCAGCACCAGCAGAAGCGATTTGAGTAAAACGTCAGTTTTGGTGCAACATTGGTTGCCGCTCGAAGTCCAACAAATCGTTAAGACTGGATAGCTACACCCGACACACTAGTGATGGCGTCGGGTGCCGCTTATTTGCGTGGTTTAGCTGCCGCTTTCTTCCCCGCATTTCATCGCCATTGTCATGGCGTTGAATGTGCCATCGAGGTCGATGGTCAGCGCGTTCTCATCGTCTGGGAAGATCGTCATCACGTACTTGCGCGCGACATCTTCCCAGAAATCGACATTGTCGCCAACGAAGTAGCCGCCTTCGTACCCTTCGGTTATCCGCTTGGTTTCAGTACGGGCTTCGGTTGTGTACCGTTTACCATCGAGGTCGATGACAAGATCGAGCCTTTGGTTGTCACGCCGACCAATGTCCTCGGGAACATACACACCCAGATAAACTTGGCCTTCTTTCTCCTGGGACCACCCCATCTGCAAGATGTGATCTTCGCGAACGCGTTCGATTAAACAGGTCTGAACAGTCTCGTTACGGTAGACGGTCCAACCGTCAACCTCACCATACTTCGAGTACTCATCAGCCGAAGCGGAAAATGCAGAAATCGCAAGTGCCACGGCTGCTACAGGTAAACTACGTTTCATAATGTCGTCTCCCTTATTGTCGACCTATCGACCTACGCAGGTTGGCCCACGTAGAGTGTTCTGTCCAGTATCTTGACGGAATTCGCCGCAATCGAGGCGATATCAGCTTGAACACCGTCCTCGTGGGAAATGATGCAAACGCAACCTAAGTCCAGAAAATTCTAGTATAGAGCGATTGTGGTTTCAGCGCCGCTGAAGAAAAATCCCGGAAGTAAAGATGGGACGACCCAAACGCCTTCGTCGGATTTCACCCAAAAACATTCTAGAGTGAACTTGACAGTCACGGAACAAACGGATCGGAACGAGTTAATTGCGCAACACAGAATCTCGCTGATTTGTAGTATAGGGTCGTCGCTCAAATCGGACTTGGTCTCGGGTTCAATAATGCTAGCTCTATTGTGCGTGCCTGTCATCGCTGATTTAACTCTCCGGAGAAACTGAGGCGACGGAATGTTGCGTTTAGTCACTAACAGCCCACAAGCTTCACAACGCGCTAGTGACTTCTTTGGACCGAAAAACGCTGGTTGGAAATTGCGAGATGGTCGTCGGCTTGTCTGCGATCCGAACTTCTACCCGCCCAGAAATATTGCAGGCTCAATGGAGGTCCGGTTTTACGGGCCGCAATGCAGCGGGCGCGTTAGATAGCCAACGTTGGGAATGGGCCGCTTCTCCCCTCAACCCTCGCCTGACCCGAACGGACCTATACTCTTCCGGGTCTTCTCCTCGAACGCCCTTAGGCGTTCCACGTAGCCCTCGCAGGCGGTTTGCTCGCCCTCGTAGACTGCCCAGCGCAGGTGGTGGACGTGGGCCTGGAGCGCATCTTCCTCGACCGGCATGAACTCCTCGTAGCCTGGAACGTTGTAGGACATCCGAAGGGGTCGTCCGACCACCTCTTCCGAGGCTTCCTGCATGGCCTGTCTGAGCTCTCCGACCAACCTGCAATCCACGAGGTAGCTATCGTGAACAGACAGAACCGGGATGCCCTTCTCTGTGAACCTCTTGTGGATGAGCGACGTGATCTCGCTGTCCTGCCGCATGAGGTGAATGCCCTGATCCGCAAACAGGTAATCCCCCAGGATCGGGCTCCGCTTGAGCACCTGTTCCAGTAACCCGTCGAGGTCTTTGTCCTTCCGTGTCTTGCCTGGATGCCCGCTGGGAAAGCTCTCCCGAAAGGCCTTGTAGGCTGCTGATTTTTCCTTTGCGTTGATGGCCGTAAGCACCAAACGCTTGGCCAGGGTTCGCACAAGTTTCGGCGGTAGATTTTGATAACTCTCGTCAGAGATAGCATAGGGGTCATAGGTTAAGGCTAACCCCTCCCTCGCAAACAGCATCGCCACGTGCATGCCCTCGAAGTCAGCTTCTAGGACGGGTTCGGCGTCTATGGTGATCTTGGCCCGCCAGTCGCTGCCGATCTGTTGCCACCAGCCCCCGTAGAACCGCCCGTGCAGGTCCCAGCTGCCCCGGCTGAAGACCCGGTGCGTTCTGTTGTGGTTTAGGAAGACATATCGGCTGTCTATCAGGTCCTCGAAGATTAGAACCGGGTCCTGGAGCGACGGAACATCGACGAACGTTCTCTTGATCAGGTCGTTGTAGGCCCGTAGCTCTTCCCGCCAGCGGTGGGTCTGAGGTGTGTCCTCGTACTCGATCTGTCTGTTGTCACTATCCTTCAGAACAATGACTTCTTCACCTTCGGCCCGACCGATATCCTCCCTCTTGAACTTTGCTTTCTCGAAC
Organism: Paracoccaceae bacterium; assembly: GCA_040830545.1. Classification (GTDB taxonomy): domain Bacteria; phylum Pseudomonadota; class Alphaproteobacteria; order Rhodobacterales; family Rhodobacteraceae; genus HXMU1420-2. The sequence continues at coordinate 3,490 of JBFOMB010000027.1, forward strand.
CACCCCTGCAGCGTCCTGCTCGCCCTGATCCGGGTGGTCCGGTTCCCCTTGGCCCCTGCACCCCCATAACTGCCCTTGGCCAGATCGATCAGGCCCTTCTTGTGCAGCGCCTCGATGATCGGAATGATCTTCTTCGAGATATGGAGAGCGTTGTAGCGAGACCCCGTGTTGTAGGAATTGACTGACATCGAGACCCCAATGCACAGCTCAGGATCGTCCTTCCAGGCCACATAGAGATCGAGGATCACCACCCTTAGCTGCTTACGAAAGGGGGTCTTGGGCTTTGGTCCCTTACCCCCCTCAGAGACCTCCCCCTCAATCGCCCACTTCCAGACACACTCCACAAGGTCCTTCACCTCGGGATGATCTGACCACCTATGAACGTCTATTGGTCTGGAGTGCCGGGGGTTCTCTATCTGGGTCATGCTTGGGGCTTTCTCCTAGGGACCACAGGCAGGGGGGTCTCACCTTAGGGTTCTCTCCTATTGTGGTCTCTCTCTTCCTTCTTATCCATTACGTATACCTATTAAGTGAGGGAGATCACCCTGGAGGAGGGACCCTATGGGTGGGGCATAAACGGGGGCATTTCCGGGGGAAGGTTCCATCCGGGGAGCTTAGGTCCAACGATCAGAAGGAAGTGGCTGGGGTGGTAGGATTCGAACCTACGGTACACGGTACCAAAAACCGCTGCCTTACCGCTTGGCTACACCCCAACGTGGAGCGCTGATTACTGCGCTTGCGATCCGGGTTCAAGGGCTGACCTGCACTTTTGTGAACTAACCTTAACAGAATTCCCTCACGTTCGGGGTTTGCCTTGGCAGCAGGGCCGCTAGGGTGGACCGGCGATCAAATAAGGACAACGCCAATGGAGTTTCTGCGCACACCGGATGACCGGTTCGACGCACTGCCCGACTATCCGTTCCAGCCCAACTATCTGCAGGTGGATGACACCGAAGGTGGAATGCTGCGGGTTAACCATGTGGATGAAGGCCCGCGCGACGCGGCCCCGGTCCTGCTGATGCACGGGGAACCCAGCTGGAGCTTCCTGTATCGCCACATGATTCCGGTGTTCACGCAGGCTGGCCATCGCGTGATTGCGCCCGATCTGATTGGATTCGGACGCTCGGACAAGCCCACAAAGGTCGAGGACTACACTTACCAGCGCCATGTTGATTGGATGGGGTCTGTGCTGCGGCAACTGGATTTGACAGGGATTACACTGGTCTGCCAGGATTGGGGTGGGCTGATTGGGCTGCGGCTTTGGGCCGAGATGCCCGAACGCTTTGCGCGCGTTGTTGTGGCGAACACCGCGCTGCCCACGGGCGATCAGCCTGCCAGCGACGCGTTCATGTCCTGGCGGGAATTCAGCCAGACGGTCGATCCATTCCCAACCGGGCGAATCGTTTTTGGCGGCACGGCGCAACAGATTTCCGAGGCAGAGATTGCCGCCTATGACGCCCCCTACCCGGATGAAAGCTACAAAGCCGGCGCGCGGGCTTTCCCGATTCTGGTGCCGATCACGCCGGACAACCCCGCGAGCGACGCCAATCGGGCCGCCTGGAAAGTTCTGCGCGGGCTCAACACACCTGTGCTGACGGCCTTTGGCGCAGAGGACAAGATCATGGCAGGCGTGGACAAGGTGTTCCAGAAACTGCTGCCTGGCGCGCAGGGACAGGACCACACTTTGCTGCCCGATGCAGGCCACTTCCTGCAAGAGGATGTCGGCCCGGAGCTTGCCCGACTGACAAATGCGTTTATCGACAAGACGAGCTAACGCTCAAGAGCTCGGACATTCAGTCCCTGATTTCGTCCGGGCGCACGCCCCAGATGGCTTCCTTGCGCGCCCAGCCGCGATAGCCCCCTGCTGAAAGCTGACACCACTCCACGCTGCAATCCCCCAGCCTCGCCACGACACCCAGTTCCAGCGCCGCAACGACGGGAGTTTGCTGATCAGGCCGTGTGTGCAAGGTCAACATGTCCTTTTCCACCAACACAGTGCGCACCCCAGACAGCAGCGCATAGTGCACCCAGCCGCCTGCCCCGTCGCGATCCATAACACGCCGCCAATGCCCGTGTTCCCCGGTCACCTGCAACGGCATATCGCGCCGCTTGAACACCCAGTCGATTCGATGTGTCAATGACGGGCCGCGTCGCACATTGCCTTCACTGGCTTTGAGCGACACAAACCGAGGCATCGGCAGATTGGTGACCGGCCCCACCTGTGGCGCGCTTTGCGCCAGCGCACTACTGCACGCGGCAAATGCCCCCAGCACCAAACCGGCCAAAACCCGACGACTCGGCAAAAAATTCAACGTGATCACGACCTGCCTGCCCGCTCTTGCTGTGACACCCTGCGGCGTCTTGTTCCTCTGGTACGGTGCGCGCATTTTGGCGCATCGGAGTTCTTGTGCCCCGCCTCGTCCTGCGCCACCATGCCATGAGACAGACAAATTTGAAAAGTGAACGGAGGCCCGGGTGCCAAGAGAGAGGCTGAGTGTTGTTGTGACGCGACGGTTGCCGGAAACGGTCGAAACCCGTCTGAGCGAATTGTTCGATGTCCGCCTTCGCGACGACGACCAGCCGATGACGCGGTCAGAACTGACCGAAGCAGTGCGCACAGCTGATGTTCTGGTGCCCACGGTCACGGACACAATTGATTCCACACTATTGGCCCAGGCCGGTGAGCGGCTGAAACTGATCGCGAACTACGGCGCGGGTGTGGATCACATTGACGTGTCGACAGCGCGGCAACGGGGCATTCTGGTCAGCAACACCCAGGGCGTTCTGACCGACGACACGGCCGACATGACCATGGCCCTGATTCTGGCTGTCACCCGCCGCATCCCCGAGGGGTTGAACGTCATGCAGCGCGGCGAATGGGGCGGCTGGGCCCCCACCGCGTTCCTTGGCGGTCGTGTGGCTGGTCGGCGTCTGGGCATTCTCGGCATGGGCCGTATTGGTCAGGCGGTCGCAAAACGCGCGGCGGCCTTTGGCATGCAGATCCACTACCACAACCGCAAACGCCTGCGTCCCGAGGTCGAATCGACGATGGAGGCAACCTATTGGGACAGCCTCGACCAGATGGTTGCGCGCATGGATGTGATCAGCATCAACTGCCCCTCCACGCCGTCCACCTTCCACCTGATGAATGCGCGCCGACTGAAACTGCTGAAACCTACGGCCGTGATCGTGAATACGTCGCGGGGTGAGGTGATCGACGAAAACGCTCTGACCCGGATGCTGCGCGCGGGTGAAATCGCAGGCGCGGGCCTCGACGTTTATGAACACGGCACGGACATCAATCCGCGCCTGCGCGAACTCGACAACGTGGTGCTGCTGCCGCACATGGGCTCTGCCACCGTCGAAGGACGGCAAGAGATGGGCGAAAAAGTCATCATCAATATCAAGACCTTCGAAGACGGCCACCGCCCCCCGGATCAGGTCGTCCCTGCAATGTTGTAAAACGTAACCCACCGGAGATTGCCCATGCGCCCCCTTGCTGCCTGCCTGTTCCTTGTCGCTGCGCCGCTGGTGGCGCAGGAAACCGCTGACAGTGTCGCGCCAGAAGGCGCGACCGCCACGACCATTGTCGCCGACAACCCGGCCATCGCCGTCGCCTTACAGGCCAAGGCGGAAAACCGAACCGTGGAGGCACAGAACTGGATGATCGCCGCTGCCAACCCGCTGGCGGTGCAGGCCGGGGCCGACGTGCTGCGTAAAGGTGGCAGCGCTGCCGATGCCATGGTCACGGTGCAGGCGGTGCTGGGTCTTGTCGAACCGCAATCCTCCGGCCTTGGCGGCGGGGCGTTCCTTTTCTGGTACGAGGCCGCCCCCGCCACCCGGACCCCGCTCGCGGGGCGCGAACCTGCCCCGTTCGCCGTCACGCCGCGCCTGTTCCAGGACGAAAATGGCGAACCGCTCGGCTTCTTTGATGCTGTCGTCGGCGGGTTGTCCGTCGGCACCCCCGGCACCCCTGCCCTGATGGAAGAAGCTCACCGCCGTTGGGGCCAAAGCCCGTGGCCATCGCTGTTCACAGATGCCATCACATTGGCCGAAGACGGGTTCGCCGTATCCCCCCGCCTCGCTGGATTGGTCGAACGCGATGCGGAACGGCTGTCGGTTCACCCAACCACCGCCGCCTACTTCCTGCCAGATGGTGTCCCCCTTAGCGTCGGGGCAACCCTGCAAAACCCGGCTTATGCCGAAACGCTCCGCACCATGTCGGCCAAAGGCGCGGCGCCTTTCTACACTGGCGCCATCGCTGCCGGCATCGTGCAGACCGTGCAATCCGCCCCGACACCTGGCGTGCTGACAGGCGTCGACCTCGCCCTCTACGAGGTCAAAGAACGTGCGCCCGTCTGTGCCAGTTTCCGCGCGCACGAGGTCTGCGGCATGGGCCCGCCCTCCTCTGGCGCGCTTAGCGTCGGGCAAATCCTCGGCACGCTGGATCACCTGCCCCCTGGCACACCCGGCAACCCCGACACGTGGCGGCTGATTGGTGACGCCAGCCGCCTCGCCTTCGCTGACCGGGGCCGCTACATCGCCGACATGGACCACGTGCCGGTCCCCGCCGCTGGCCTCGTTGACCCCACCTACCTGAAAACCCGCGCCGACCAACTCTCTGGTGACAGCGCCCTTGAAACCGCCGCCCCCGGCGCACCCGAATGGGATCACGCAACGCTTTGGGCAGGCGACGAAAGCCTCGAGCTGCCTTCCACCTCCCACATCTCCATCGTGGACGCAGCAGGCAACGTACTGTCGATGACGACCACCATCGAAAACGCCTTTGGCTCGCGCCTGATGACCCACGGCTTCCTGCTGAACAACGAGCTCACCGACTTCTCCTTCCGCTCGCACCGCGACGGTGTGCCCATCGCCAACCGCATCGCCCCCGGCAAACGCCCCCGCTCTTCAATGGCCCCAACCATCGTGCTGAAAGACGGGCAACCCGTGCTGGCCATCGGTTCCCCCGGCGGCAGCCGGATCATTCCGTATGTTGCCAACGCGATCATCGCCTGGGCAGATTGGGGCCTGAACGTGCAAGAGGCGATCAGCCACCCCCACGCGGTCAACCGCTTTGGCGCCTATGATCTGGAAGCAGACACTTCCGCCGCCGACCTGCAACCCGCCCTCGAAGCCATGGGATACGAGGTCAACATCCGCGACCTGAACTCAGGCCTCCACGCCATCGAAATCGGCGACACGCTTCGCGGTGCGGCTGATCCACGACGGGAAGGAATCGCGCTCGGCGAATGATCCTTCATTGTTCTGAAAGTACTCCACGGGGGTCTGGGGGTGTGAAACCCCCAGCTTTTACCACAATGCCAATCGAACAAACCGGGGGTGAAACCCCCGGCCACCTGCGCTATAGCTCCACCGCCAAAGGGAGAGAAATGCCATGATCCAGGCCCAGACATTGCCCCGCAACGAAACCGGTATCGAGGCCGCCATCGGCATCCTGAAACAGCGGTTCGGTGAAAAACTGCAAACCGGTCAATCCATCCGCGAACAACACGGGCACACAACCACCTGGATCGAAAACCAGCCCCCCGACGCCGTCGTCTGGCCGCAGGACACCGACGAGGTCGCGGAAATCGTCAAAATCTGCGCCAACCACCGTGTCCCGATCATCGGCTACGGCACCGGCACCTCGCTCGAAGGACACTTGAACGCCCCGGCCGGTGGCATCTCGGTCGATTTCAGCGACATGAATCAGATCCTTGAGGTACATGCCGAGGATTTGACCGCAGTGATCCAACCCGGCGTCACACGCGAACAGCTCAACTCAGACCTGCGCGACCAAGGTCTGTTCTTTCCCATCGACCCCGGTGCAAATGCCTCGCTCGGAGGCATGGCCTCGACCCGGGCCAGCGGCACAAACGCTGTGCGCTACGGCACAATGAAAGACAACGTGCTCTCCCTGCAGGCCGTCATGCCCAATGGCGAGGTTGTGCGCACCGCCCGCCGAGCCAAGAAGACTTCGGCCGGCTATGACCTGACCCGCCTGCTGATCGGCTCTGAAGGCACACTGGGCCTGTTAACCGAACTGACCGTGCGCCTCTACGGCATCCCCGAAGCGATGAGTTCCGCGCGCTGTTCCTTCCCCAGTATCGACGCGGCCAGCCGGGCAGTGATGGCGACCATCCAATACGGCATCCCCGTCGCGCGAATGGAATTGCTGGACGTGATGGCGGTGCGCGCGGTGAACAAGTATTCCAAGCTCGACCTGCCCGAAACGCCCCTTTTGCTGCTGGAATTCCACGGTTCTGACGCCGGTGTGGCAGAACAGGCGGAAATGTTCGGTCAGATCGCAGAAGAATTCGACGGCGACGGGTTCGAATGGACCAGCTCCGCTGAAGAGCGAAACCGCCTTTGGAAAGCCCGCCACGAACTCTACTTCGCCGTGCTGCAATTGCGCCCCGGCGCGCAGTCCCTGGCAACCGATGTCTGCGTGCCGATTTCCCGTCTTGCCGAATGCACTGGTGCCGCCGCTGCCAAAGCTGAAGACCTGGGCTTGATCGCACCATTGGTCGGACATGTGGGGGACGGGAACTTCCACGTCTCACCTCTGGTGGACATGGACAACGAACGCGAGGTGGCCGCATCGAAGGAATTTGTCAGTTGGCTGGCTGAACTTGCGATTTCCATGGACGGCACCTGCACCGGTGAACATGGGATCGGCCAGGGCAAGAAGGCCTATCTGGAAGATGAGCTGGGCGTTGCGACGGTTGACGTGATGCGCGCAATCAAAGCCGCCATCGACCCGCAAGGGATCATGAACCCCGGCAAGATTTTCTAGTCGGGCCGGACCTCAGACCAACCCAACGACCAGCAGCAGCGGCAGCAGCGCGATCAACCATTCCATGCCGCCGCCTGCATCCATCCCGCCATCGTCGGCAGCGACGTCTGACTCGTCGTCCATTGGAAAATCGGTTTCGGGCGGCGGGTCGATCGTGGGCAGAACCACTTCGCTTTCGGCCTCATTGGAAATCGCACCGGCCTCGCCGGACCACAAATTGGCCATATCCGGCGTCCATGTCGGGTCGTTCACCACCACCTGCATGATCTCATAGGGTGCCAGATCAACGTTCAAAACCCCGTTTGTGAAGGTCCCGGTGGACGCATCCAGCCCGTTCACCTTCTCAACATCTGCCGTCGCATTCACCGCGCCCGGATTTTCCCCGGGGGCCACACCCAGATAGGTCACATCCATCGTAGCGCCGGTCGAAAACAACCCGGACAAATCTACTTGCGAAGACTGCGCGGCGTTCGAGGTCGACGCCAGGTACAGCACCAATTTGTTCTCGGACCCGAACCCGTGCACGTCCAGATCGGGAAACGACAGTTCCGTTTGATCATAATTCTGCGAGAAATCCAGCATCTGCTGACCGACCAGCTCACGCTCCATCATGCCGAACATTTCCCCGCCGGGCGTCAGGTCCTCGAATTCCTTGCCATAGGCCAGAGCGTTCTTGGTGTTCTGCAAAACCGGCCAGACATAGGCGTTGTCCACGCCCGCCTCCATGAACGCCTCAACGATGTTCAGCATTTCATGCGCCTGTTTCAGGCCATAGTCGTTTTCACCAAATGCGCCGGTTGCGGATTTCTGGTTCCACTCGGTAATGTAGATGTCCAGTTCCGGGAACTGGCTGATCCAGCTGTTTTCGATCGCGTTGAGCGAGAAATCCCGCGTCCCCGGAACCGCCGGTTCGCGCGAATAGACGTGGTTCACCACCCCATCCAGCGCCTCTTGCTCCTCGCTGGTGTCGAATTCCCGACTGATCAGCGTGTTGGCGACCCCGGTCCAGTTCACGGCGCCCGAAACAAACGTGTGATCGTCCTTAGCCTCCAACCCATAGTCCGCGGTCAGCGCCGCCAGCTTGGCCTCATTGCTGTCCAGGTGATCGTACCTGTCGCTGAGTCCTGCAAAGTTGAAGTTCGTCCCGGCCTGAACCACGATGTCGATCTCGCTGGTGGCCGGGTGGCTGGTTTCCAACGATGTCAGCGTCTCGTTGATGACAGTCGCCATCTTGCTGGACAGGCGGCCATATTCGACCGACGACATCTCACCCGAGCCCCAATACTCGTTGCCCAGTTCAAACGCATCAATTGTGACATCGCCGTAAACGCCCGTGGACACGTCTGTCACGAATTTGCTGAGTGCCGCTTCATCAAATTCGGGCGTTCGGTCGCCGTTGGCATCCGTGGCCTCGGACAGGAAATCCTTGGTCGGAACCACAATCGTGACGGACAGGCCAGCGGTTTCCGCGTAGGCCATGAAATCGGACAAAGGCAGGACCGGAACTTCAGTTCCCTTCTGCGGATCAAACGCCATGTCGCGATCCGGATCGGTTATGTCGAATAATCGCTCCGTTATGGATCCACCGGGATATCGAACGTGTTCAATTCCCAGAGTATTAGCGGCCGTAGGAAAGTCGTTATCGACATTATCCCGCGTAAATAAAAAATTTCCACCAAATAGTGACTGGTTTAAAGAGTCACCGGAAACCGTTGCCGAGTCGATGTTATACACAACCCCGCCCCCAAAACTGTTACAAACTCACCCGCTTGCACATTGGGTTAAGAGGGGTATACAAATCGTTTATTTCCGGTAATACACTTCCCTAATCAATTTACGATTTCCAACAAAATCATTTTCAAATAAATTTCAATTAATTTCCGATTTTTATAAAAATTGAAGCGCTTGTAGACGAATTGGAGTACAAAATTGTCTGGCCGCCTTCAGCCGTATCATCTCGAAGCGCCACGGTTGTATCCGAAGAGTCCGGAACGCTCAGGATCAGCTCACCATCGTGGAAAACCTGCAGTACACCATTGGTCGCCATGAAGGAAAACGAGTCCGCTGTTACAGGCACGGCACCTTCCGACATGTCCTCGGGTAGCATCAGTTCCAGACGGTCATTTAACGGGTCAAAATCCGTGACTTGTGCCCCTGACCCGTAAATCCCCACCTGATCCTGCCCATCCCCGGTGCTGAAAATATCGGCACCATCACCGATCAACCGGTCATTTCCTTCACCACCACTCAAGGTATCCTGTTGTCCATCAACGAAATTTTCGAATGCGTCAGATGCCGTATGAACAAATAGCCCCGCATCGTGTCCGATCAGGGTGTCGTCCCCTTCCCCGCCAGACAAGTTCGCCGCCGCCTTGTCAGAATAAAGGAAGTCATCCCCGCCGCCGCCATCCAGTGTGTTTCCAGCTTTGTTGGCCAGCAGGAAATCGTCGCCCGCGCCACCGGTCACACTTGCCCCGCCATCAGAGATGGACACAAACCGCCCGGACCCATCTGGGTCCTCTGCCACGGTGACCGTATCGCCCTGACCGTTGAACGAAATCACGCTGTCGTTTGCGCCGAGCTCCAGCGATACCGCGGCGTCAGTATTGGTGACAACCAATTTTTCACTGCGGTCGGTATCCTCACTTACATTTATGTCCGAAATTGTGGAAAACTCGTCATCTTCCCATTCCGCATAGTCCGACGTCAGGAGGTCAAATTCATCATTTATTTCAGCATCGCCACCCGAGCTTGAGTCAGAGCTAATTCCACCGGCACCATCGGAATCGTGGTTATCCGAGTCATCAATTGTTTCAGAACTGGAATCCATCAAAACGCCAAAACCGGCGACGGCAACTACGCCCAAAATAACAAGTCCCAGCATGATGCACCTCACTCATCGTTGCCCTCTTATTGACGGCCCCAAGTTTCAGCTTGGTTATTTTATCGAAACATGTCTTGGTTTTTTTCTTTGTATTTGTTTGAAATTCGATCAACGGCTGGCTGATGGACGCCGGTCCAGCGGTGCACCCCCTTGCATCATTGTTTCTTCTGCCCGGAAAATCCTTGGATCTCCTGCAGGATGTTCACTCAGACCGAACAAACGGTGTGAAAAGGACCACAAGACTTGGCCTCAACGCGTTCAGGAGGCAATACCATGTTCATTGAGCGTGCATTAGAACCCTCGTTCCACCCTTCGAAAAAAGAACGACTTGAGTGACTTTGCCTACCCAAAATCAACACAAGTGCGGAACGATGCCATACAACCGACGTTGGCTGATTGTCACCCGCGCCGGAGCCAGCAGCTTGCACGATGGCTGGCTGATTGGGCACACCTCGCCCAAGTTCGACCTGTTGATTTCGGCCTATGACAAACCCGTTTTCAGGTCGCAGACCTCGCATGTCGACATGGAGTATCGGCCAGGTTCAAAGGTTGCTGGCTACGCCGCCTTGTTCCGGGATCGGCCAGAGTTACTGCAACACTATGATCGTATCGCCCTCATCGATGATGACATTGCTACAGACGTGGACACGCTGAATCGCATGTTCCAACTGGCGGAACAGTACGATTTGAAGATCGCGCAACCTGCCTTGACCCGGAACAGTCATTTCACCTTCGCCGCCCTTCTGGCGCAGCCCTCTCTGACCCTGCGCTACGTGAACTATATCGAGATGATGTGCCCTGTGTTCCGGTCTGACGCACTGGAAACCTCACTGCCGCTATTCGAAATGGGGTTCGAAAGCGGGATTGACCTCATCTGGTGCAACCTTCTGGATGCGCCCGAACGCAGTTTTGCCGTGCTGGATGCCTGCCCAGTGCACCACACCCGTTCAGTTGGGCGGGCCAAGGCCTTGAACGGGTTCAAGGACGGACGGCGATACGAGGACGATATATACGCGTTGCTGCGCCAATTTGATCTTCCTTGGCTGCCTTGCCTGCCTTATGCCGCCATAGACGGGCGGGGACGGCTAATTGACGGGCAGACGATCACAGGTCGCCTTCGCCTTTGGATCAGTGCTTTACAGGCGCTGGTGGCGCTGCCTGGTCCCTATCCCAAGGGACGCGCACGCAAGATTCTGGTGCATTGGCACCATCTGTTGCGCAAAACGCCCCGGAACTTACCCCGACAAATGCCGGGGCTCTAAACGGTCAACTTGGCACGTAAGGCTTGGCTTTCAGCGGGATGTCCGGGTCGATGGACGGAATCGCCGACAGCAGCGATTTCGTATAGTCGTGCCCGGGATTGGCGAACAGCTGCCGCGTTGGGGCCATCTCCATGATCTTTCCATGATACAGCACGGCGACCATGTCACAGACATGCGCCACCACAGACAAGTCGTGGCTGATGAACAGGATCGTCAGATCCAGTTCCTCTTGCAGCGATTTCATCAGGTTCAGAATGTCGGCCTGAATGGACACGTCCAGCGCGGCGATCGCCTCGTCCGCGACGACAAACTTCGGTCCGCAGACCAAAGCGCGCGCGATGGAAATCCGTTGTCGTTGGCCGCCCGAAAACGCATGTGGGAACCGGCGCAGGTGCTCCAGGTTCAACCGGCACTTTGCCGCAATCTCGCGCACGCGTTCGTCGGTTTCCGCACGGCTTTTGGTCAGACCCATGACCTCCAGCGGTTCCGCAATGATGTCCCGCACGGTCATGCGCGGGCTGAGCGCGGCGTAAGGGTCCTGAAAGATCAGCTGTGCGCGGCTGCGGTAATCCTTCATCTCGCTGCGCGACAGCGAACCGACATCATAGTTGACCTCACCATCCGCATACGTAATCGACCCACCGGAGATCGGCGCAGCCCGCAGGATCGACCGGCCAATGGTGGTTTTGCCCGAGCCACTTTCCCCCACAAGGCCAAAAAACGACCCCTTGGGAATTTCGAAACTCACCTGATCCACCGCCTTCAGCATCGGCGGCGGTCCCAACAGCTTGCGGCCCAGCGGGAAGTGGATCGACAGGTTGTCAACCTTGATCATCGGCTCAGTCATGCGCGCCTCGGGATGTCTTCGGGGAAGAGGGCTGCGAAATGGCCCGGTGCAACCTCGCTCAGTGGCGGCACTTCGCGTTCATAGCGCGATCCGGGCTCCAGTTCAGGGTTGCGCGGATGGAACACACAGCCCGAAGGCCGTTCCAGTGGCGACGGGATGTCGCCCGGGATCGGGGTCAGCGGTGCGTCCAGATCGTCGAGCTTGGGCAGCGCGTTGATCAGGCCACGGGTATAAGCGTGAGCCGGATGGTGAATCACGTCGCGCACCGGGCCGCTTTCCAGAATCCGGCCCAGATACATCACCGCAACCCGGTCGGCCGTTTGCGCGATCACACCCAGATCGTGGGTGATGAACAGGATGCCCATGCCGAATTCAGCCACCAGATCCTTCATCAGGTCGATCACCTGCGCCTGTATGGTCACGTCCAGCGCCGTGGTGGGTTCGTCTGCGATCAACAGCTTGGGCTTTGTGGACAGCGCCATGGCGATCATCGCCCGCTGCCGCATCCCGCCGGACAATTCGAAAGCATACTGGTCGATCCGGCTGGAGGGTTCCAGAATACCGACACGATCCAGCATCTCGATCGACAGCTCGCGCGCCTGCTTCTTGGTCATGTCGGAATGCAGCTGCAATTGCTCGATCATCTGTTTGCCGATGGTCATCGCGGGCGCGAAGCTGGCCATTGGCTCCTGGAAGATCATCGAGATTGCGCCGCCACGCACCACCTTCAACTCGGACGGGCGGCGCAGGGACAGCACGTCCACCGGCCCTGTGTCCGTGTGCAGCGTGATCTTGGACTCCGGCGCATAAACCGCATTTGACGCATTCAAATGCATCAGCGATTTCGCGGTCACGGATTTGCCCGAGCCGCTTTCGCCCACCAGCCCCAGCACCTCGCCCTTGTCCAGCGAGAAGCTGACATTATCGACCGCCGTCACCAGACCTTCGTCAGTCCGGAATTGCAGGGTCAGGTTTTCGACCTCGATCAGCGCACTCATTTGTTCTTGTCCGAATAGGGGTCCGCCGCATCCCGCAATCCATCGCCGACAAAGACGAAGGACATCACCAGAACGATGAAGAAGAGGACCGGGATGAAATACCACTGATAGTTCAACAGCACGTCTGCGCTGGTCGCCTTTTGCAGCATCACGCCCAGCGAACTGACCGGGTCCTTCAGGCCAAGACCGATAAAGGACAGCGCGGTTTCGCTGAGAACCATGTAAGGGAAGGAGATCACCAGATCGACGATGATATAGCTGGTGAAGCTGGGCAGCAGGTGCCGCCGGATGATGTGGCCCGGCCCCGCCCCGCTGAGTTGTGCGGCCAGCACGTATTCCTGGTTGCGTTCGGTCAGCAGATGGGTCCGCACACGTCGCGCGAGGGTCGGCCAGCCGATCAGGCCAAGGATCATGGATATGTAAAAGAATCTGGCCTCGGCCGTTAACTCGGGCGGCATGAACGCTGCAATGGCCATGAACAGCGGGATCGCTGGCACCGTTCGCACCGCGTCCGTGATCATCTGGATCACGCTGTCGATCCAGCCACCATAATACCCGGCCACACCCCCGATGATCAGCGCCAGCACAAAGGCAATGAAAACCCCAATCGACCCGACCTTGAGCGAGGTCCAGACGGCGTGCAGCGTGCGCGAGAAGATATCCTGCCCGTCCTCATCCGTGCCAAACAGGTGTATCTTGGTGTCGTCCACGCCAAACAGGTGCACCGTACCCGGGATGAAACCCAGCAGCTTGTAGCTGTCGCCCTTCACGAACCACCGGACGTAGTGGCGCGTATCCTCGTCCACTTTGGTCACCCAACGGAAATTCGTTGCCAGCGACCGTTCGCGTGTCACGCCATGGATAAACGGGCGCATGGAACAGCCGTTCTTGTCACAGAATTGCGGGATTTGCGGCGCGCCGTTGGTGTAATCCTTGTCCCGGCCCGCAATCGTCGGATCGTAGGGCGACAGAAATGGCGCAAAAATCCCAGCAAAAACCATGAAGATCAGCAGAAACGCCGCGACCATCGCTGCTTTCTGTTTCTTGAACCGCGCCCAGATCAGCTGCCGTTGGGAGGCGGTGAAATACGCTTCCTTCGCCTTTTGGGCCTGAAGGTCGACTTTTGTATCCTGTGTGTCTGTCATGCTCATGGGATCACCGGACAATGCTTTTGCGGACGCGCGGGTCTACGACGGCCAGCAACACATCTGTTGCAAAGTTCAGGGCAACGATGGAAGCGGTCAGAAGGAAGATGATCGCGCCTGCCAATTGCTGGTCGTTTGATCGGGCCAATGCCTCGATCAACAGCGCGCCCGCGTCCGTCAGGATCAGGATCAGCGCGACAATCGGCAATTCGTTGAAGATACGGTTCAGGTCGAACCCCAGCGAGTTCACGATGGGCCCCAGCGCGTGCCGTGCCGGGTAGTTCCACAGCAGCTTGCGACCATGTACGCCGCGCGCGGCGGCGGCGGTCACGTAAAGCTTGCCAATCTCATCCGACATCAACGCACGTACGGTTTGCAGCGCAAAGGCCGTGGCCGACCAGCCAAGGATGAAGATCGGCAGCCACGCATGGCTCAGCAAATCCAGGAATTTGCCCCAACTCCATGGCGCATCCCTGTATTCCGCTGAAAACAGCCCGGTCAGCGTTTCCCCGAACCACACAGTCGAGGCCAGCATAATCATCAGCGCCAGCAGAAAGTTCGGCATTGCCAGCCCCAGATAGGACAGCAGGCGCAGCATGTTGTTGACAAAAGCGTTGTTCGATGCGGCGGCAAAAATTCCGACTGGGATGGCGATCAGATAGGCCAGCGCCAGAGCCGACAGGCAGATCGCCAGCGACAGCAGGAACTTGTCCCCCAAAAGCTGCGCGATATTCACCCGCAGGATACAGCTGTCGCCGAAATCTCCCTGGAAGGCCCCGACGATCCAGTTGCCCCAGCGTTGCAGGAAAGGTTTGTCCAGTCCCAGCCGCTGCCTCTCGACCTCGATATCTTCGACCGAGATGCCGGACCCTTGGGTGTTCTTGAAGGCCAGGTACCGTTCCGCGCAATCGCCCGGCACCAGTTCCATCAAGGAAAACACGATCAAGGAAACCAGGATCAGCGTAAACAGCGCCATGATGGCGCGGGTCGCAACGAAGCGAGCGAATTGCAGCATGGAGCTATCCCGTAGTCCCGTTGCGGGTTGGCCCCGCTTTGAATTCTTGCGACGCCGGGCGGGCACCCCGCCCGACGTCAGTTAGCATGTTAGATACCAATCCGGCTTATTCGTCCAGCCACCACTGCGTGGCGCGGTACGGATAGGTCCGATAGTACTCGTAAGAGTGTGTCTTGGTCTCGGTGAAGTTGATCAAGTTGTTGCGATGGATCATCGGCGCCGGTGCCTGCACCGTCCCGATGAACATCAGTTGCTCGGTCATGTTCTTGACCAGGCGTGCGCCAACTTCGTTGAACTCGGCCGATCCCGCAGCAGCGGATTGCAGCGTGTTGATGTCGTCCATCATGCGCTGTGCCCATGCTGGCGGCTCAACACCTGCGGTCCCGTTGGTATCAACCCATTCGGCCCACAGCATCGCGTTGCGGTTGCCGAAGTAGTTTTCATACGGCGGCACCCACAGCTCGTTGTTGCCCAGCACGATGGCCAGCGGCTGGCTCTTGCGCCACATGGACACGTCCAGCTTGTTGGAGGACTGAGCCGAACGATACTCGTCCGGGGTCACTTCCTTCACAACCGAGTCGATGCCCACGTCACGCCAGTACTGCGACACCAGTTCAACGGTCTGACCGGCGATGCCCTGAGTCGAGAAGTTCAGGTTCAGCACCAGCTTGTCGCCGTTGGGCAGATCACGCATGCCGTCGCCATCCTTGTCGACCACGCCCAGCGCGTCCAACTTCGCCTTGGCGCCGTCCGGGTCGAAACCGGTCATGTAGCTGGCCGCAGAAGGATCAGCAAAGTCAGGCAACGGCGAGAAGCCGTTATATGCCTTGGGCGTGCCCTGACCGAAGAACGCGATTTCGTTCAGCTCGTCGCGGTTGATCGCAATTGACATCGCTTCGCGGAACGACAGGTCAGAAAAGACCGCGCGTTTGGCTTCGTCTTCGTGCGTAACGTTGAACCCAAACGCACCAATCGTGATCTCAGGCTTCAGGTGTACGGTGTAGCCACCCTTTTCCTGACCTTCCAGCAGGATCGGTGCGCCAGCCAACTGCAGCGACTGCGCCTTGTAGTCGACTTCGCCGTTCACGATCTTGAGCAGGCGGACTTCGTTGTCGTTGATATAGACTTCGTCCTGCTCAGAGATATAGGGCAGCTGCTGACCCGTGGTGTCCACCTGGTGGAAATACGGGTTGGCGACCAGATGACGGCCTTCGGTGGTGTCCGTAACGTAGAAATGGCTTTCCAGCGTCGGAACAGCCGCCTTGGGCAGACCGTCGATCAGCTCGGGCTTGGACAGCATCGGCGACGGCGTGTCGGTCCAGTCCGAGTTGCCGTAGTAAGCCTTGATCGCGTCATAGCCGTTTTCAAAGCCCAGCGACTGTGCATAGGCGTCCGCGTCTGCGTTGATGTCCGGGTGGAACTGACCCAGGAAGTGCATCGGCTGGAAGCCCTGCGCGTAAGACGTCGCAAAGTGGGCCAGCAGGCCCGGCTTGGGCGCGGGCAGGTTGAACACGACTGTGGTCGCATCCGGCGTGTCCACGGTCATCGCTTCGCCACCGACCAGGACATAGTCCTTCGCGGTTTCAAAGATGTTTTTGTCCAGCATCAGGTTGTCATGCCAGAACTTTACATCCGCGCTGGTGAACGGCGCGCCATCGGACCACTTGTGGCCTTCACGCAGTTCAAAGGTCAGCTGCGTGAAATCGTCGTTCCACGTCCACGACTTTGCGATATTCGGAACAACGGTCTGCAGGTCATCGGAATAACGGACCAGGTTTACGTGACGCACGGACAGAAAGTCCGATGTGCCCGCTTCGGTCGCGTTCGACAGAACGTCCAGTGTTCCGCCGTATTTGCCGACCTGCTCATAAGGCACCATGACCAGCGGTTCGGACGGCAGACGCTCGGCCAGCGGCGGCAGCTCCGGGTTGCCTTTGATCTTGCCGTTCAGTGCGGCCATATCCGGGTTTGCGGAAAATGTCATTTCGCAACCTGCAGCAGCCTGGAATTCGTCCAGTTCAAATTGCTGCGGGTAAGCGCCGGGTGCGACACCCTTCATATCAGCGACCGTGATCGCCGGGCAATTCGCGAAGGCCGCGCCCGGAAGGGCGATGGCAGCAACGCCAAGAAGTAGAACGCGTTTCATTACGTCTCCTGTTGGTGAGTGGTTTTTATGTCTGTGCATGACCGTGTGTTTCCCATGAACATACCTTCGGGACCCTTTGGATTGCGCAGTACGGCCAAAACTCGTGGACCGAAACATGCGTTTCCCATGGTGTTCCAAACGCCTCCTTCTGGGTGGCCGGTCGTGAACAGATACGACGGACGGTCGTCGTTTGCCGGGGTTGGGTGACGGTTTTATGACACCCGAACGGTGCCGGATGGTGAACCCTCGCACGCCCAACCACGGCATGCCACTTGGTTATCGTTTCAGTTCCGTCATATGCCTTGCGTCCGCGGTGCTGCCTTCACAGAACACACAAATTCGCAACGCCTTGCATTTCTTTGACTTTATTCCCCCCTCGTCCTTCAACACTGCAGCTCACCTAACCAGTTTCAGCCTATCAGACAGCATTCGGCAAGCCGCAAATTTCACCCGCTCCTCCGATTCGGCGGACAGGGCCTGTGACAAATTATGCGTTTTTATTTTCTTTTGGACGTTTTTTGTTCGCTCACGGGTTCAGCAAAACCGTGTTCCAACATCACATGAGTGGCCCGCTTCTGGTGAATCGACCTGACAATTCGGGGTAAAACCTGTTAGTCGCTGTGCAAGGAACAAGGAATTATCGTGATGCACGAACCGGGGGAATACGCGACCCATCGCGAGGTCGAGCTGCTTGAAACCCTTCGCAGTTTCGGTGGTACGGCCCGCACGACCAGTCTGGCCGAGACCCTGAAAGTGAGCGAAGAAACCGTTCGTCGCACAATCAAATCGCTTGCAAAAACCGGTGCGGTACGTCGGGTGCATGGCGGCGTCTACCTCGTGAACTCCGAGGCAACCAAGCCGGTCGCCTCGCGGCTGGAAAATCGCGCCGTCGAAAAGACACGAATCGCAGAAGCTGCCGCCGCGCTGATTCCCAACCAGGTGTGTGTGTTCCTCGACGTCGGTTCGACCACGGCCCACGTTGCCCAATCCCTGCGTCGCCATAACAACCTGACGGTGGTCACCAACGGGCTTTTGGCCGCGCAGTCTCTGGTCGGACGCAATGGCAATCGTGTCTTTCTGGCAGGGGGAGAGTTGCATGACGTCGAAGGCGGCGCGTTCGGCCCGGAAACTTCTGCATTTGTCTCTCAATTCAACATCGATATCGCGGTCTTGTCTGTGGACGGCATCGACGAACGTGGCGGCTTCTTGTTGGAAGGCAGCGCAGAGGCCGGGCTTGCCCGCGCCGTTGCTGCCAAAACCCGGCGCGTCATGGTGGTCGCCGATCAGGCCAAATTCGGCGTCAGCGCACCCATTGTGGCCTGCGATCCGACCCATGTTGACGTGTTGGTGACGGACAAACCGCTCAACGACACGTTCAACCGTTTGGTCACCGGTTGGGATGTAGAGTTGATTGTCACGGACACGGATGGCGGCTGACCTCACTGGCACCCCACCCAATTCCACCCGGGGCCTTGAACGGGCGTTGGGGGATCGCGTCCGCGCGCGGGTGCCACATGCCCTGGCTGAATTCATCATGTTCGTGCTCAAACAGGGCTGGGCCTGCCTGTTTGGAGCACTCTTGCTATTGGGCTTGATCCTGACGGACGCAATCTGGTCGCCCGATTGGACTATCACACGTTATGACGCCATGTTTGCCTATGCCATAGGCATTCAGGCGGCCTTCCTCGCCTGCCGGCTGGAGACCTGGCGCGAGGTGCGGGTCATCGCCCTGTTTCACCTGACCGGCACGGCCATGGAATTGTTCAAGGTCAACGCGGGCAGTTGGGCCTATCCCGAACCTGCCCTGCTGAAACTCTGGGGCGTGCCATTGTTTTCCGGCTTCATGTATGCGGCCGTGGGGTCCTACATGGCGCGTGTGATCCGCATCTTCGAAATGCGCTTTGCTCCTTACCCACCGTTCTGGCTGACCATCTGTCTGGCAGTTGCGATCTACGTGAACTTCTTCGCCCATCACTACCTGCCCGACATCCGCTTGTTCCTATTCGTGGCCACCATCCTGTTGTTCTGGCGCACCCGCATCTGGTTCCGCATCGGAGAGTCCGATTACTGGATGCCCCTGCCCGTCGCGGCGTTCCTGTCCAGCTTCTTCCTCTGGATCGCGGAGAACGTGGGCACCGGAACCGGCACATGGATCTATTCCGGAACTACGCAACTCGACTGGGTCAGTTTTGCCAAGATGGGATCGTGGTACCTGCTGCTCTATGTCAGCTTCGTCACCGTGACGCTGGTCTATCGCGACGCGCTTAGCCCGACGTCCCTCAAAGGAACCCGCGCCACATCAATACCGCGATCAGGAGAATGACCAGCGACAGCAGGTTAACTGCAAGGCTGGCCAGGATTCCCAGGAATCGCCCTTTGCGTTCGTCCGACGGATCGATGTCGGCCAGAAACGTCTCCACCTCCCGCCGCGCCGCCGTTACCGCGTCGCCGTCGATCATCATCCGCAGCTTGGGGTTCTGCGCCAGGTCCTCTGCCTCGATCATCTGGTGAACCGCACGCACGATGCGTTTGGGCAAACGGTACTTCCCGCGCGCCAAAACGGTCCGCAAGGTCCGCCCCCGCACGCGCAGTTTGTCTCGCATCAGCTTGACCAGTTCGGCGCTGTGATCGGATATGTCGATTGTGTCGGTCATGGCCGCGGACCCTACTGTTCGGGGCGGTACATCACAAGCCTCTGGCGCTGCAACGTGGGGCTGCGTATCTAGGCTTTATGCTGAATACGATCCATCATGGTACCCCATCTCCTACACCTTTGATCATTGCGCATGGGCTTTATGGCTCTGCACGGAATTGGGGGGTGATTTCCAAACGGTTGTCGGACACGCGGTATGTGATTGCGGTGGACATGCGCAATCATGGGGCGTCGGATTGGACAAAGACACACAGTTACAATGACTTGGCCGAGGATCTGGCGGAGGTCATCGCGCCCTATGGCCAGGCCGATGTGTTGGGGCATTCGATGGGTGGCAAGGCGGCGATGATGTTGGCGCTGACCGCGCCGGAGCGGGTTAACCGCTTGATTGTAGGCGATATTGCGCCGGTGGCTTACACGCATAGCCAGATGCCGATGCTGGAGGCGATGCGGGGTGTGGACCTGAGCGTGGTGCGCAAACGGTCGGATGCGGCGGAGCAATTGGGGGCGTTGGGGGTGGAACCAGCACTTCAGAGTTTCTTCACTCAGTCGCTCGACATAAAGAACGCTAAATGGCTTCTGAACCTCGACACGCTGGCCGAGGAGATGCCGAAGATCATGGATTTCCCTGATATTTCAACATCTTTCCCGAACCGCACCCTGTTCCTGACCGGAGCGGAGTCGGACTATGTGCAACCCAAGGACCGCCCCCGGATCAGGGAGCTGTTCCCCGCCGCGCGGTTCGTGAAACTCAAGGACGCGGGGCATTGGCTGCATGCGGATCAGCCCCGCGGGTTTGAGGCGGCGGTGAGGGCGTTTTTGGACGCCTAGGTTACTCGGTTGCGCCGCCGGATTCGACCCAATCCTTGAACCCGCCGAGGTTATAGACCTCGAAATATCCCATATCTTTCAGCAACTTACCTGCCAATGCCGCGCGCCCGCCAGAGGCGCAGTGCAGCACGATGGGGCGGTCGAACTGAAAGGCCGCGTCGTGGGTCGGCATGGCCGGATCGGCCTTGAATTCCAGCATCCCGCGCGACACGTGCAGCGCGCCCGCCGCCTTGCCGGACGCTGCAAGCTCGGTCCCGTCCCGTATATCGAGGAGCAGCGCCCCATTGGCCACAAGATCTTGGGCCCGCGCCCCGTCGATCCGTTCCACGGCTGCGTTGGCCTCGGCCATCATGTCCTTGACTGTCAGGGGCATCAAACTCTCCTTTTTGAATATGTCCCAGAGGTAACCTGCGGGGCCTCCGGGCTCAACCCGTTGCACGACAGCCGCACGCCCCGCACACCCGAAATTGTACAAAACGCAGCAGGTTTCCAAGGCCCGTTACCCCAAAACGTACAGAGCCCGGAGGCCAAATCATGACGCTCAATCCCTCACAATACATCTCGACCACCTACGCGCGCGAACAACTGTCCCGCCTGATCCGCCACGTGCAGGACCCGCGCACCTCGGTCGTGCTGACGCGGCACGGGCAACCGGTGGCGGCGCTGGTCAGCATGACGGAACTGGAACGCATCTGGGCGCTGCACGACGTGGAAGAGGTGCGCAACGGCAAAATCCGCCTGCCCTGGACCACGGGCAAAGACGGCATGCCACTGTCCCTGAGGGAAGAGGCCGAAAAGGTGCTGAAGGTTCAGATGGACCGCAAGAAAGAACGCGACCTGCTGGCCCGCTTCGGAATGGACCCGCTGCCGGGGGGAGAATTGATGACGGATGTGGACCCGGCGGTTGTGGAGGAGGAAGAGGAGGTTGTGGAGACGCGGAGGGGGTTTTGGGGGTGGTTGGAGCCTTTGATGGGCACGTTTACTAAACTAAAAACCAAAACGAATTAGCTCTAACAACCCAAACTTGAACACAACAAGCATCGAAATTAATGTCCAAGTGACTGTAGTAACGTAGATGGATACCAGATGGACAAACGACACTATCAGGGTCATGCGATCTGGGACCTTCTAACTCAGGCGAAACAAGGTTTGAGCGTCATACTTGAAAAGCACGGCTCGCAGGCACTACTAACCGAATCAAAATCGAAAGTACTGTTTTTGCAGTGGATATTCGAGCAATCCGACCCCAGCCTGTTCTCCCAACGTGAACTTGATCAAAATGTCCAACCCGAGCTTCAGCACATCGTAAACAACATCAATCAATCAGCATCTGCGCCGGGCAGGCTAAGTGGAATTGAAGACCACTTTAGAAATATCGTTACTAAGTATCCCTGCCCCAGAGTAAAAAAGTACTTTCGCTCCGAAGTAACCGAAGTTGCATCTGACTTTAGAGCAGAAACAGATAGCATTCGTTCAAAATTATCTTCTGACGTGGAACAATTCAATAGCAAACTCGACAAATTAAACGCGTTACTCAACGACGTAAGTGGCCGCCTGAGCGACACTTCGAAAGGTCTAGAAACGCTAAACATTCGAGTTGATTCACAGTTGTTGGAATGGGAATCAGAGCAGAAGAGCCAAATTAGCGAGCGCCTGACTCAGATAAACAACGAATTTTCTGAGTCACAGTCCTTAAGGCGTGAAGAGAGCGAGACAACGCTAAACAAGCTAAATCAAAATCTGGAAGGCGCTCGTGAAACTCTCAGGGAGTTATCTGAGACCTTCTCCTCCAAGCTAGAAGTATCCTCGGCGGAGGTTGCATCTTGGAAGGAGCAGGCCGAGACCACCGCCAATAAAACGTTGGCGAATATTAAGAATATTTATCACGTTGCCGGGCAAACCGCTTTGGCCGGCGACTTTGAAAAGGCCGCCAAAGACGAAGCCCGCTTGGCAAACATATTCTCATTGTTGGCCGGAATCTTCGTCATCGCTGCGCCAATAGCGTTTCTTGTCCAGTGGAGCAGAATTGATCTTCCAGAAAGCGATATCGTTACTATCGGAGCAAAGTTGACAGCGGCGTTAGCCTTTTTCGTTCCAGCGGCCTTTTTTGGCACGAATTCCCAAAGACATCGCAGAGTAGCAGTTGCACTTAGATCGCTAGGAATTCGAGTTGCCACATTCGACGCTTACCTTGTCAACATGGAGGAAGAACAGCGTCGAGGAATCAAGGCAGAAATGGCATCGGTTTTCTTCTCTAGTGAAATCACGCCAGATCGATTAAGGTCGGTGTCTTCAAAGGAGGTTGGAAAAACTATCGACTTAGCATCAACCATTTTGGACAAAGCCGAGCAAGTGGTAAAGAACGTATCCCCGAACTAGGAATTTAAGAGGAGCTTCTCTGGCCATTGTAGTAGTTTCACAGGTAACACTTTCCAATAGCCTTTCGCTGTAGTGGGCATTTCACCTTCACCGGGTGCGCACGCGGTTTTCTTTGAAAACCGCTGCCGCGCACTCGCCCTGAAAATAGCCAGCTTTAGCTGTCCATTTTCAGGGCGGAAATAAATGCCTCCGTAGGGATGTCCACCTTCCCGAACTGGCGCATCTTCTTTTTGCCCCCCTTCTGCTTGTCCAGCAGCTTGCGTTTCCGGGTGGCGTCGCCGCCGTAACATTTGGCGGTCACGTCCTTGCGCAGGGCCGACAGGGTTTCGCGGGCGATGACCTTGCCTCCGATGGCCGCCTGGATCGGGATTTTGAACATGTGGCGCGGGATAAGGTCCTTGAGCTTTTCACACATGGCGCGGCCGCGCATTTCGGCCCGGTCGCGGTGCACCATCATCGACAGCGCGTCCACGGGTTCGTCATTCACCAGCACCTGCATTTTGACCAGGTTGTCCTCGCGATACCCGGTCAGCTGGTAGTCAAAGCTGGCATAGCCCTTGGTCACGGATTTCAGGCGGTCGTAGAAATCGAACACAACCTCGTTCAGAGGCAGGTCATAGACCACCATGGCGCGGGTGCCGGCATAGGTCAGATCCTCCTGTATCCCCCGCCGGTCCTGGCAGAGTTTCAGCACGTCCCCCAGATAGTCGTCGGGGACAAGGATCGTGGCCTTGATGCGCGGTTCCTCGATATGGTCCACATGGGTGAGGTCGGGCATGTCGGCGGGGTTGTGGAGTTCGCGCATTGTGCCGTCCTTCATGTAGACATGGTAGACAACAGAGGGTGCGGTGGTGATGAGTTCGATGTCGAATTCGCGTTCGAGGCGGTCGCGGATGACTTCGAGGTGGAGAAGGCCGAGGAAGCCGCAGCGGAAGCCGAAGCCCAGCGCGGCGGAGGTTTCCATTTCGTAGGAGAAGGAGGCGTCGTTCAGGGCCAGCTTCTCGATCGCGTCGCGGAGGTCTTCGAATTCGGCGGAGTCCACCGGGAAGAGGCCGCAGAAGACCACCGGGACCGAGGGTTTGAAGCCCGGCAGCGGGTCTTCGGTGCCCTTTTTCTCGTGCGTGATGGTGTCGCCAACGCGGGTGTCGCGGACCTGCTTGTTGGAGGCGGTGAGGAAGCCGATTTCACCGGGGCCGAGTTCGTCGATGGCCTCCATATCCGGGCGGAAGACGCCGATGCGGTCCACGTGGTGCGTGGTGTGGTTGGACAGGAACTTGACCCGCTCGCCCTTTTTCAGGACGCCGTCCATGACACGGATGAGGACGATGACGCCGAGATAGGCGTCATACCAGCTGTCCACCAGCATGGCCTTCAGCGGCGCGTCGCGGTTGCCCTCGGGCGCGGGGAGGTCGGTGACGATGGATTCCAGCACCTCGTGAATGCCGACGCCGGTTTTGGCGGAGACCTGGATCGCGCCAGTGGCGTCGATGCCGATCACATCCTCGATCTGCTCGGCCACGCGGTCACAGTCGGAGGCCGGCAGGTCGATCTTGTTCAGGACGGGGACGATTTCATGATCCGCGTCGATGGCCTGATAGACATTGGCCAGCGTCTGCGCCTCGACCCCTTGCGTGCTGTCCACGACCAGCAGCGACCCTTCGACCGCGCGCATGGAACGGGAGACCTCGTAGGCGAAATCCACGTGGCCAGGCGTGTCGATGAGGTTGAGCACATAGGCCTCGCCATTGTCCGCGGTGTAGTCGATGCGGACGGTGTTGGCCTTGATCGTGATGCCCCGCTCGCGTTCGATGTCCATACTGTCCAGAAGCTGTGCCTTCATGTCCCGGTCAGCAACGGTGTGCGTCTCCTGGATGAGGCGGTCGGCAAGCGTGGATTTCCCGTGGTCGATATGGGCGACGATGGAGAAATTGCGGATATGGGCGAGGTCAGTCATGGTGGGGATATGGAAGGGATTTTGTGGGGGGTCAATGGGGGACCGGCATGGATGGTTTGTCGCGGGCCTTTGAACCCGTTTTTCGCCAGGGTTGGTGCCCGGAAATGGCCTTCGGTTGGCGTAGGGTGGGTGAAACCCACCATTGGTACCGGTCATGAGATGCGGTGGGTTGGCACCCACCCTACGCCTCTCTCGGGAATACTAATTGTCCATGCAAACAAGATTGCCGGATGAGGGCTCATGAAGCTGACCAGCGTGTTGACCACCTATGACAGCCGGTGGACGGATATGTTCGCAACGGAGGCAAAACGACTTCGCCCTGTCTTTGGTCCTGCCTGCGTCGCTATTTACCATGTGGGCAGCACGGCGGTCGAGGGGCTGGTGGCGAAGCCGGAGATCGATGTTCTGGTCATTGTGTCCGATGCGGCTGCCTTGGCGGATTGGCAAGTGCGGTTGAGGGACCTTGGTTACCGTCGCGGGCGGAATCTTGTGCCAGGGCATCATTTTTTCAAACGGGATGAAGGGGTCGTGCGCACGCACAAGCTGCACGTTTGTGAGGACGGCCATGCGCAGGCACACAGGATGTTGCGTATCCGGGATCGGTTGCGGGACAATGCCGAGGATCGTCACGCCTATGCGGCGTTGAAACTGTGGCTTGAGAAGGAAAACAAGACGGGCATCGCGGAGTATCTGGAGGGGAAAGCCCCGTTTCTGGATCAGCTTTATGCGCGATGTGAAGAAGAGAGCTGAGTTCTGAGAGCTTCGGTACGAAAGCGGTGGGTTGGCACCCACCCTACGCGCACGCGCACGCCCCCCTCTCTGGCACAAACGTGATTCCCCTGCCCTTCCGTTTCAATTGAACCCGCGCGCGGGATACGACATACTGCGTCAAATTTTGCCCCGGCATCGTAATCGGGGCGCGGGTGGAAGGAGTGGACGGATGACCTTGCGGGCTGGAATCTGTGGATTGGCGTTTGTGATGGCTGTGGGCAGCCCTCCGGCAGAGGCCGGGTTTATCGGCAATGCCTGCATGAAGGCCAACCGCCCTGCGGCGAGCCGCGCGCTGTGCACCTGCATCGACAAAGTTGCCAAGAAAGAGATGACCCGGTCGCAGCGCAAGAAAGCAGCGAAGTTCTTCAGTGACCCGCACAAGGCGCAGGAAGTGCGCCAGTCGGACCGCAAGAGCGACGAGAACCTTTGGAAAAACTACAAGGCTTTCAGCGCCAAAGCGAGCAAGACCTGTAGCTGAAGCTTTGCCGCACACGCCCGATACGCGCTAAAACACAGGGCAATGCGTGCGCGTGGGCGTGACTTTCTCTGATCCGACGGGTTGACCTTGTCCCGTGCGAGTTTCACAAAAGGTGAAACTGTCCAAGGCATACTTACATGTTGATGAAAGGCGTGACCCTGCGGGGTCTGGAGGTGTTCGAAGCGCTGGCGGCCTCGGGCTCGGTCGCGCAGGCGGCGGAAGCAACGGGGTTGAGCCAGCCTGCCGTCAGCCAGCAATTGCGCAATCTGGAAAATGCATTGGGCACGAATCTGGTGGATCATGGCAAGCGACCCATGCGGCTGACGCCAGCCGGGCGCAGCTTCCTCACGCGGACCGAAGCGGTGCTGAGCGAGCTGCGGCTGGCCCAGAGCGAGCTGACGGTGATGGACCTGACGCATCTGAGCACGCTGTCCATCGGGCTGATTGACGATTTCGACAATGACCTGACGCCGCGATTGGTGACCATTCTGGCCGACAGCCTGACCAAATGCCGGTTCAAGCTGATCACGGCGCCAAGCCACGAAATCAGCGAGGCGATGCAGGCGCGGCGGTTGCATATCGCGGTGGCGGCGACCTCGGGCGAGGTGCTGCCGTCGGTTGTGGAGTATCCGCTGGTCCGCGATCCGTTTCTGCTGGTGGTGCCAAAGGGGATCGTGTCGGGGCCGGAGACGGCGTTGAAGGAACTGGGGGACCTGCCCCTGCTGCGCTATTCGCGCGAGCAGTTGATCAGCCGACAGATTGAATCACACCTGGCGCGGCAGAAGCTGGAACTGGAAGAGCGGTTCGAGATTGGCAGCCATCTGGCGCTGATCGCGATGGTGGCGCGGCGTGTGGGATGGGCGGTGACAACGCCATTGGGCTATATGCGGGCGGCGCGGTTTCATTCGGAAATTGAGGCCTTCCCGCTGCCCTGGCCTGCGTTTTCGCGCACGATTTCGCTATTCGCCGGGGCGGATTGGGCGGACCGTGTGCCGCGCGATGTAGCGGCGACAATGCGGCGGCTGGTGCAGAGCCACATGATCGACCCGGCGGTGGCGCAGTTGCCGTGGCTGGCCGGGCAGTTGCGGGTGATCGAGGGGGAGTGATGGACAAAATTGTCATCCTGACCGGAGCCGGGATTTCTGCGGAAAGCGGGTTGGGCACGTTTCGCGACGCGGACGGGCTCTGGACAAAGTACCCGCTGGAGGATGTCGCGACGCCCGAAGGGTTCGCGCGCGACCCCGCACTGGTGCAGTCGTTTTACAACGCGCGGCGGAAAGGCGCGGCTGAGGCGCAGCACAATGCGGCACATGCGGCACTGGCGCGGCTGCAGGCGGCCTGGCCGGGCGAGGTGGTGATCGTGACACAGAATGTGGACGGGCTGCATGAGGCGGGCGGGTCCACAGGGGTGATCCACATGCATGGGGAACTGGCTGGTGCGCTGTGTTCGATCTGTGACCATCGCTGGACGGCCCCGTTGGAGATGCAGGTGAACGAACCCTGCCCGTCCTGCGGTGGTCCGGGTGGACGGCCTGATGTGGTGTGGTTCGGGGAGATCCCCTATCACATGGACACGATCCTGCAGCATCTGGACGAGGCCGACCTGTTTGTGGCCATCGGCACGTCGGGGCAGGTTTATCCAGCCGCAGGTTTCGTGCAGGAGGCAGCCGGGCGCGGCATTCCGAGGATCGAGATGAACCTGGACCCGTCCGAGACATCTCCGCTGTTCACGGAACACCTGATTGGCAAGGCGACCGAGACGGTTCCGGCATGGGTGGATGACATGTTGAGCAAGGTCGCGAACTGAGTGCGGCGCAGTCCCGGACCTGATCCGGGACCTCATGGGTCGTCAGCCGATCAGAGTGATCTGGCTGGGGGAAACACCACACAATCCCGGCCTTGCGCCGGGATCGCTGGCTGCGTTTTCCGAGGCCCCGGATCAAGTCCGGGGCTGCGGGTGCGTGTGGTCTCTACTGGCTCGCGTCAGTCCGAATGGCTGTGTCCGTGGCCATGACCTTTGGCCTTGCGTTTCAGATCAACCGGCACTTCGACCGTCATCTCGCCAGCCGTTTCGAACACCAATGTCAGCGTGACGGTCCCGCCCTGTTCCAGCGGGCCGGTCAGGCCCATGAGCATGACGTGATCACCACCGCGGGACAGGGCGTGTTCGCCGCCTGCGGGAATGGCAAAACCGTCTTCGACATGACGCATCTGCATGACACCCTGGTCGTTTTCCTTGTGGGTGTGCAGTTCGGCGCGGGCGGCGGCGTCGGTGCGGACCGCGATCAGGCGATCATCGGTATCGCCGTGGTTCATCAGCGTCATGAACGCGGCCCCGGCCTTGGCATTTGGGCCGGAGGAGCGGGCATAGCTGTCGTGGATCATGATGTCCCCGGCCAGTGCGGGAACGGCAAGCAGGGCGGCGGCCAGGGACGCCAGGGATTTGGATGCAAAGGACATGTTGGTCTCCGAATAGTATGTGTCTGATTGGGGGATCAGGCACGTGTCGGAGGGGCGCGGGCCTGTTGGAAGAGTGGACGAGTGCGAACCGCATGAACGATCTGCACAAAGGGTGTTGCGCGGGTGAAGCTGATGGGCGCTGCAAGATCGAAATCGCCCGGCGGAACCGAACCCAGAAGATGCAGCAGGCAATCGGGACAGATATGCGGCGGATCAACCGGGCTGCCGGTGTCGTCCACATAGACGGTACGCGTGACACCGCCAGCGCAAAGCTCCACCTGCCCGGCGATTGTCCCTGCTCCACGCGCGACCGCCATGCCCTGCGCGGTCAGCAGCAGAGCGGCAATCAGGCCAAAGCCAAGCAATGTGCGCAAACGGTGCATCATCATGGACCGATATTTGTCACTCCATCCCGATCTGCAAGCGCAAAAAGCCCCGCATGGCAGCGGGGCTGTGTCGCAGTGTTTTCAGGAAGCGTGTTCAGAGCGGGCGAACCAGCCACCCGATCCGAAAACCGGGATCAGGCCGCCTGCAGGGCGCGCGCGATCTCTTTCTTCACTTTCAGAGCGTTCGGCGACAGCTCTTCATCCTTGGCCTTTGCCAGGAACGCGTCCAGACCACCACGGTGATCGACGCTGCGCAAGGCGGCTGCGGAAATCCGCAGTTTGACGCCACGACCCAGCACTTCGGACTGAAGCGTGACGTCGTTCAGGTTCGGAAGGAACCGGCGCTTGGTCTTGTTGTTGGCGTGGCTGACATTGTTGCCAGTCATCGGGCCTTTTCCGGTCAGTTCGCAGCGGCGCGACATTGCGTTATCCTCGTGTTCATTGGCAGGTCTCGGTCCCGCCCGGTCCAGCTGGCATGTACCCTTGCGGGCCGGTGCCAAAACAAACGGGCGCCGCGTGCTACAGCGCCCTGAATTCCGTCGCGCGTCTTTAGAAGCGAATCTGCGTCCCGTCAAGGGCATTGCAGGGATTGCGAGGGCATTTGCCGGGTCTGGCGGCCCCAACGTCACCCGGTTTCCTCGGTTGATCGGGGGTGGAGAACAGGGAATGCTGCCCGGCAAAATCATGGGAGGGATGTCATGCAAGCACTGGACCTGATCGTCAACCGGGCCAATCTGGCCGAGGCCGAAATCATCGACGCACCCGTGCCGGAAGAGCTGGCCGATGGGCAGTGCCTGTTGCAGATCGACCGCTTTGCGCTGACGGCCAACAACATCACCTACGCGGTGGCGCCCGACGTCCTGCAATACTGGGCGTTTTTCCCGACGGACCGCGACGGCTGGGGCCGCGTGCCGGTCTGGGGCTTTGCCGAGGTTGTGGCCACCACCCATCCGGATGTGGCCGTGGGCGCGCGGGTCTATGGTTATCTGCCGATGTCCACGCATCTGGTGATTGAACCGGCGAATGTGAGCAAATCGTCCATGATGGATGGGGCAGCACATCGTCGACCGATGTCGCCGATCTACAACCAGTATACGTTCACTGACGCAGACCCGGCGTGGCGTCCCGAGGCAGAGGGTCTGATCAGCCTGTTCCGGCCCTTGTTCACCACGGCCTTCCTGCTGGACGATCTGCATCGGTCGAATGGCTGTTTCGGCGCGGCGCAGGTGATCCTGTCGAGCGCATCCAGCAAAACGGCAATGGCACTGGCGCATCTGCTGTCGCAGGGGGGTGATGTGCAGGTGGTGGGTCTGACCAGCGCGGGGAATGTGGAGTTTGTCGAGGGGCTGGGGTGCTATGACAAAGTGCTGGCCTATGAGGATGTGGAGACGCTGGAGCGCTCGGCTGCCTGTTACGTGGACATGGCAGGGAATGCGGATTTGCTGCGCCGGGTGCACGCGCATTTTGACGATGCGTTGAAGAATTCCTGCCGTGTGGGACTGACCCATTGGCAGGCATTGGGAGAAGGTGACACGCCGTTGCCGGGGCCGAAGCCTGAATTCTTCTTTGCCCCTGCCTATGCGCAGCAGCGGATTGCGGAGTGGGGGCAGGGCGAATTCCTGGCCCGCGCCGGGGCCGCCTGGGCCGGGTTTGCAGCGCGCGGGGCCGCCTGGGTCCATGTGGTCGAGGAACGCGGGGCCGAAACGGTGCAGCAGAAGTATCTGGACACGTTGCAGGGGCGCGTTGACCCGAAGGATGGGTTGTTTCTGTCGATGTGGGGGTAAGACGCGGCGCGGCGTTTGAGGCTGGCGCGGACAAGATTTCATGCTGAAATTTTGTCTGCCGGTCAGCTTTGCGGCAAAGCCTCGACCACCGCGCGTGCGGCAGCGGCGGCGTTGCGTTGGCCTGCGGCGACTTCTGCGCCCAGGTTGTCCAGGATGTCCCGCGCCTCCGCACTGTTGAGCCGCGCCAACAGGGCCTGTCGCACCTCGTCTTCGAACCACAGCCGCGCTTGCGCTGCCCGTGTTTGCACCCAAACACCGTTGTCGCGCCGCCAGTCAGCCAGCGCCTGCATATCGGCCCAGGCATCTTCCAGCCCCGTGCCCTCAACCGCTGACACCATCAGCGCCTTCGGGAAACCCGGCGGGTCCTGTGGGCGTTTTCGCATCAGGTGCAGTGCCCCGGCATAGTCGGCACAGGTGCGGGTGGCGACCGGGCGCAGCTCTCCGTCTGCCTTGTTCACCAGGATCATGTCGGCAATCTCCATGATCCCGCGTTTCACGCCCTGCAATTCGTCGCCGCCCGCCGGGGCCAGCAGCAACAGGAACAGGTCGGACATCTGTGCCACCACGGTTTCGGATTGCCCGACGCCCACGGTTTCGATCAGCACCACATCGAACCCCGCCGCCTCGCACAATGCCACCGCCTCGCGGGTGTGGCGGGCGACGCCGCCCAGATGGGTCTGGCTGGGTGAGGGGCGGATAAAGGCATTTTTCTCACGCGACAGGTGTTCCATCCGGGTCTTGTCCCCCAAGATCGAACCCCCTGACCGGGCCGAAGACGGGTCCACCGCCAGCACCGCAACCTTCAGCCCCTGCTGGATCAGCATCATGCCAAAGGCCTCGATGAAACTGGACTTGCCCACGCCCGGCGTCCCTGACAACCCGATGCGCAACGCCTGCCGCCCGGACCCGGCCAACCGTTGCAACAGCGCCTCCGCCTCGGCCCGGTGATCGGCGCGGCTGCTTTCGACCAGTGTGATGGCACGGGCCAAAGCCCGCCGATCGCCGGTCATGATCTTGTCACTCAGCGCGTCTAGCTGCATCGTCACGTCCAATTGTTGCGGCCTGCCGTTCGGGGGCCTAAATGCCTTTTTGCCGGACCGGTTGTCCAGAGCCAGCGGAGTAGATCATTTGAAACATGCCATTGCCACCATTGGCCTTGCGGCCAGCCTGCTGTGTTACGGCAGCGTCACGACGCAGGCGCAGGAGACCAACGGTCAGTATTCGGTGCACGCACTGGGGGTGAAGGTGGGCGACATGGCACTGGTCGGGTCGGTCACACCCAACAAATACGCGGTCAGTTCGCAGTTTGTGACCAGCGGGCTGGTGGCAACGGTGGCGGGAGTGCGGTTCCTGCTGTCATCCTCGGGTGCGCGCAAGGGCGCGGTGTTTTCGCCGCGCCGGTATGAAGAGGACATGGACACGGGCCGCCGCCAATCGCGGGTGAAGCTGCGTTGGAGCGGCGGTGTGGCCAAGGCATCGGGTTCGGAGATCGGTGATCCGGGGCCTTATGCGGTGACGGCTGCGCAACAGCGCGGGGCGGTTGATCCGCTGACCGCAATGTTCATGGCGATCCGGGATCAAAGCCCGGCAGAGGTCTGCAAGTTGCAGCAGAAGATTTATGACGGGGAGCGGCTGACGCAGATCACGCTGACAAACCGCCGCGATCAGGGCGGGCGGGTGATTTGTTCGGGCACATTCCGGCGTGTCGCGGGATATTCACCCGAGGACCTGCGCGAACGGGGGCAGTTTGGGCTGACCGTCACCTATGAGCCTGCGGGCGAGTTGCTGCGCGCAATCCGGGTCGAGGCAGACACGATCTATGGCAAGGCCCGTATTCAACGAAAATAACGGGGTCTGCGGTGCCCGAAGGCACCGCAGGAGGCTGATCGTCAGCAGAGGTATGTCAGTACGTCGATCTGGTTGATGTCCGTGACACCCTCGATGGTCAGGACATTGCCGTTTCCAAAGTCTGCGACGATATTGCCGTCCACCACTTTGGCCGCTTCGCGGAACACGGTCTGCGCTGTGGTCTTGTCGCTGACGAGCGACGGATCGAGCGTCAGGCTGTCTTCGGCCACGGCGAAATCGGTGATCCGGTCCTTGCCGGACACGAATTCGAACGTGTCCGCCCCGGCCCCGCCGGTCATGACGTCGTCACCTGCCCCGCCCGAGAGGTAATCCCAGCCGTTGCCGCCATCCAGCGTGTCGTTGCCTGCGTCACCAAACAGGGCGTCATGTCCGTCTCCGCCAGAGATGGAGTCATTGCCCGCGCCGCCGTCCAGATAGTCGTAGTGACTGGTCCCGGTGATGGTGTCGTTGCCTTCGAGCCCATAGACCATACCCCATTCACCGGTCGTGGTGATGGTGTCATCGCCGGTCGTGCCCATTTGCAAGCCAGGCCCCGTCACGCCAATTGCCGGAGTGTCGCCCGGTTGCGGGGTTGGGGTCGGCGTTGGAGTTGGCGCAGGATCGGGTGTGGGAGCCGGATCAGGCGCTGGTGTCGGCGTCGGCGTTGGTGCCGGATCAGGCGTTGGTGTTGGGGTTGGCGTCGGCGCAGGATCAGGCGTCGGGTTGGGTGTCGGAGCCGGATCGGGTGTGGGGGCCGGATCAGGCGTAGGAGCCGGATCGGGTGTCGGCGCGGGATCCGGTTGCGGAGTCGGATCCGGCTGCGGTGTGGGTGTCGGTGTTGGCGCAGGTGCATTGACCGGCTCCAGGAAGGCGCTGGTATCCGCGCCTGTGGACGCAAAGTTCTGCGTTACCATGACAGCATTGAACCCATCAAAGGTCCCCTGAACGATCCCGATCCCGATTTCCGTGAAGTTCGGGTTGAGGATATTCGCCCGGTGTCCCGGGCTGTTCATCAGCCCCTGATGCAACTGGCGTACGTCGTCCGCAATCCCCGGCGCGCCACGCACGCTTTGCCAGGCGATGTTTTCACCCGTGGACCAACTGCCTTCCAATGGATAATTCGCTGACCGCATCCGGTCGGTGGCAGAAGACCCCCCAACGCCCTGATGGGAAAACGTATTGGTGTTGAGCATCCATTGTGAGTGATCTTCGCTGGAATCATTCAGCAATGTATTCAGTCTTAGCGGGTTCAACCCTGCATTGGCCCTTTCCTGGTTGATCAGGTCCAACATCTGCCTTTCGACAGTACTCGCAATTGACATAGGACTTCCTTTCCTGACCTCAGTGTCACGGCGGCGACCAAACGCGTTGCCTGCGTCGCGTTCAATCGTCGGTCACAAATGGGGCCAAAATCAGCCGAGGGCTGCCGGAACAACCGCAAATTCACCGCAAATTCTCGCTGAGTAAATTTTCGCTCAGATTATGTGAATTCGGGGTTAAATCAGTGTCAGGACGCAGAACAACAGGTGGTTCTGGACCCACGCACGGGGTTGGATCATAACGCAACTCATGTCGGATCGCCTGCCTATTGATGATGCCCTGCCTGCCCTGCTGGACGCGTTGCGCAATGCGGGGCGTGCCGTGTTGCAAGCCCCGCCCGGTGCGGGCAAGACAACCCGCGTGCCGCTGGCCGTGCTGGAGGCGGGGTTGGTGGACACACATCAGCGCATCGTCATGCTGGAGCCACGCCGCGTGGCCGCGCGTGCGGCAGCCGAGCGGATGGCGCAAACCTTGGGCGAACCGGTCGGCCAGACAGTGGGCTACCGCATCCGAGGCGAATCAAAGGTATCCGGCACAACCCGGATCGAGGTTGTGACCGAAGGCATCCTGACCCGGATGCTGCAATCCGATCCGGAACTGCCACGCGTCGGGATGGTGGTGTTTGACGAATTCCACGAACGCTCGTTGAACGCGGATCTGGGGCTGGCCCTGTGTCTGGAGGTTTGCGAGGCGCTGCGCGACGATCTGCAAGTGCTGGTCATGTCCGCCACGCTGGATGCTGCGCCAATTGCCCGGCTGATGGAGGCCCCGATTGTCACCTCCGAAGGGCGCGCCTATCCGGTGGAAACGCGATGGCTGGACCGTCCGCTGGGCCCCAAGGCCCGTCGCATCAACGCGCTGGCCGATCTGGTGGTCCGGGCAGAGGCTGAGACGTCAGGCGGTATCCTGGTGTTCCTGCCGGGCGAAGGCGAAATCCGGCGCGTGACCGGCCTGCTGTCGGACCGCTTGCCTGCGGAATGCGAGATACGCCCCCTTTATGGGGCCCTGCCCTTTGCTGAACAGCGCAAGGCGCTGGCCCCATGTGAGGGCCGCAAGGTGGTGCTGGCCACGGCGATTGCCGAAACCTCGCTGACCATTCCCGACATTCGCGTGGTTGTGGATGCGGGGCAGGCACGGCGGGCGCGGTTTGATCCGGGCTCGGGCATGTCACGGCTGGTTACGGAAAAGGTCACGCGTGCCGAGGCGACCCAGCGCGCGGGACGCGCCGGACGGGTGGCCGCCGGGGTCTGTTATCGGTTGTGGACCAAGGGCGAAGAAGGCGCACTGGCCGCCTTTCCCCCAGCAGAGATCGAGGCGGCAGACCTGACCGGTCTGGCGCTGGAACTGGCGGCCTGGGGCACGTCCGAGGCGGATCTGCGGTTTGTGACCGACCCACCTGCCGGGGCATTGGCCGAGGCGCGTTCCTTGTTGCAGATGCTGGGCGCGATCAAGGATGGCCGGATCACGGCGCATGGGCAGACCTTGGCCGCCCTGCCCCTGCACCCCCGGCTGGCCCATATGCTGACCGTGGCAGGGGCCGAGGCGGCAGACCTGGCCGCACTTTGTGCCGAACGCGACCCGCTGCGCGGCGCGCCGGTGGACCTGTCCCTACGGCTGGAAGCGGTGCGCGACCCGCGTGGCTTCCGTGACCGGCGGCCCTTTGACCTGCACCGCGCCATCGTGGAACGCATCCGGGCCGAGGCGAAGCGCCTGCGCCGGAATGCAGAAGCGGATTCGGAGCCGCTATCCCCCGCCGCCATGGTCGCGCTGGCCTATCCCGACCGCATCGGCCAACGGCGCAAGGGCGAGTCCCCGCGCTATGTCCTGTCCGGTGGCAAGGGGGCCGTGCTGCCCGAAGGCGACCCGCTGGCGCGCACGCCATTCCTCGTGGCGCTCGACACCGACGGCAACCGGCGCGAGGCGACGGTGCGGATGGGGGCTGACATTTCATTGGGTGAGTTGCGGTCGCTGTTTGCGGACCAGATCGCCTGGGCGAATGTCTGCGATTGGTCCCGTCGCGAGCGTCGCGTGATTGCCCGCCAACAGGAACAGCTGGGCGCGATTGTTCTGGACGACCGCATCTGGAAGGATGTGCCGGAGGACGCGGTTGCGCGCGCAATGCTCGACGGCGTGCGCGACCTTGGCCTGCGGCTGGACGGCGCGGCGGCGCGGCTGGCACGACGGGTGGAGATGGTGCGCGCCAGGGATCGCAGCCTGCCGGATATGTCGGTGGAAGGTTTGACCGAAACGCTGGAAGACTGGTTGCTGCCGATGCTGACAGGGGTGAAAACGGCGGACAACTGGAAACGGTTCGACCTGCTGCCCGCCCTGCGCGCGATGTTGAGCTGGGATCAGACGCAAGCGCTGGACCGCGTCGCCCCGCCCGCCTTTGAAACGCCGCTGGGGCGTAAGGTGCCGATTGACTACGTCGATGAAGGCCCGGAAATCGCGCTGCGTCTGCAGGAACTCTTCGGCGTCACCCGCCACCCCGAAGCGGCAGGCGTGCCGCTGAAAATCACGCTACTGAGCCCCGCGCAACGGCCCGTTCAGGTGACCCGTGACCTGCCGGGGTTCTGGGCCGGGTCATACGCAGATGTGCGCAAGGATATGCGCGCGCGTTATCCCAAACACCCCTGGCCCGAGGACCCGACCCAGGCCGATCCGACTCTGCGTGCCAAGCGACGCAACTGAGTTGTGCATTTTCAGGGCCTGAGCAAGGCAACCGACATCGCCAGACCCGGCTCCGCCCTTGCCACGCACGCGGCCACATGAGCACAAATCGGCGTCGGCACATCGTACTGTTGTCCCAGCCGAATGATCTCGCCCTGCAGGGCATCAATCTCGGTCCCGCGCCCCGCATCCAGATCATAGGCCATGGAGGTCCGTGCCTCAGCATCAATCGCAATCATCTGCGCGGCCACCCGCCGAAACAAAGGGGTCGGCAGGCGCAGGATGAACGGTATCATCCGGCTGGGCACTGGCGCGGTTGATTGTTCGGCAATGCCAGCTGCGCGCAAAACGGCCAAAGTTTCCGCCATCTGATCCGCCATCAATCGCCGCCAGTCACGATCCAACAACTGCGCCTGCAAGGTCAAACCGGACAGGGCATTCAGCGCATTGTTGATGTTGATCAACAGCTTGCCCCATTGGATGGCGTCCATGTCATCCGCTTCGGACACGGCCAAACGCGGCACCGACAAAACCCGCGCCACATCCCCCATACCCGACCCGACAACAATATCTCCGCTCGTCGCGCGGTGATACGCACCGGGTCCCTTTGGCACCACGTTGAACGGAACCATTCCGGCGCGCACATCGCGCCCCGGCAGCCCTGCGCGCAGCATCTGCGCCGCCGCGTGACCGTTTTGCAGGCTGACCACGGTTGCCCCCTGAGGCGCGTGCTGCGCAATCAGCGCGGCCATCTCCGGCGTGGCGTCCGTCTTTACTGTCACCAGCACCAGGTCAGCGCCGGCCAACACCGCAGGGTCATCTGACAAGGAAAGCCGCGCGGCATCAACACAGGCATCCAGACCGGTAAAATCTGTCAGCTGTAGCCCGTTGTCGCGAATACCGTCCAACACACGCGCGCGCCCCAAAAGGGTCACGTCTCGCCCGGCCAAGGCCAAAAGCCCACCGACAAAACAGCCAATGCTTCCGGCCCCGGCCACCACGATCCGTGTCATAAGCCCCCCTGCTTCTTCTTGGTGCAAATACTCAATTCCGCCCGCGCGACAAACGCAAGCTCCACAGGAAGAACATCGCGGCGACACACACAGAAAAAGAGCGCGCGGAAGCGCTCAATTTGGCAACGTCAGACCCCGAGACACCAGCGCAGGATGGCCTTTTGCGCGTGCAGCCGGTTTTCCGCCTCGTCAAAGATCACCGATTGCGGGCCATCCATGACCTCGGACGTCACCTCTTCGCCGCGATGGGCGGGCAGGCAGTGCATGAACAGCGCATCCGGTTTGGCATGGGACATCAGGTCTGCGTTCACCTGATAGGGGCGCAACATGTTGTGGCGGCGCTCGCGAGCGGATTGGGCATCGTGCATGGACACCCATGTGTCCGCAACGATCAGGTCGGCACCCTCAACGGCCTTGTAGGCGTCCCGCTCAATCTCAACCTTGCTGCCTTTCGAGCGGGCAAGGTCCATGAACTCTTGCTCCGGGTCCAGTTGTGGTGGACCACTGAAGGTCAGGTCGAAACCAAACTGCCCTGCAGCATGGAGGAAGGAGGCACAGACATTGTTGCCGTCGCCGGTCCAGACCACTTTCTTCCCCGTGATCGGCCCACGATGTTCTTCGTAGGTCATGATGTCCGCCATGATCTGGCAGGGATGGGTGCGATCCGTCAGACCGTTGATCACCGGCACATCCGCCGCTTCGGCCATTTCGGTCAGGACACTTTCGTCAAACGTCCGGATCATGATCAGGTCGACATAGCGTGACAGGACGCGGGCCGTGTCGGCGATGGTTTCACCATGGCCCAGCTGCATGTCGCTGCCGGACAGCACCATGCTCTGCCCGCCCATCTGCCGCACGCCCACGTCAAAGGACACGCGTGTGCGGGTCGACGGTTTTTCGAAGATCAGCGCAACCATGTGCCCGGCCAGCGGGGTTTCATCGTCCGGGGCGGCCTTGGGACGGCCCTGACGCGCGGATTTCATCTGCCCGGCGTGGTCGATCATGGACCGCAGGTCGGCGGCGTCGGTTTTGTGAATATCAAGGAAGTGGTTCATATCGGTTCAGGTTTTGTTGGGCGGAGGGAGGGGGCGCTGCCCCCTCTTGGCCTTTGGCCAATTCACCCCCGGATTATTTTCGGAACAATGAAGGTCAAGCCGGTTTCACGTTGGTGGCGGCGGTGTCGAGGCGGGCGACGGCCTCGTCCATGTCAGCCTCGGTGATGGGGAGCGGGGGCAGGATGCGCAGGAAGGTGTCGGGGGCGGGGAGTGGGGGTACCTGGGGCGCATAACCTGCGTTTCAAACGGCCCCCATTGGGGGCGTGGACATGCAGGCCCGACACATGCCCT
>JBFOMB010000028.1:0-10151 GCA_040830545.1 Paracoccaceae bacterium
GTCATCATAGGTGACCGCGTTGCCTTCCTCGGTCGAGGCAAAGCCGCATTGTGGCGCGATGCCCAGTTGGTCCATGTCGGCAAACTGGCTGGCTTCGTCGAACTTGCGCTTCAGCCAGTCCATGTCCTCCAGATCAGGCGTCTTGGTGGTGATGAACCCGGGCATCACGCGCTGTTTGCCCTTGGGCAGCAGCGACAATGGCTCCAGCCCACCGGCACGCTCCGTGTCATATTCCATGAAGAAAATGTCGACACCCGTCGAGAAAATCGCCTCTGCCGCCTGATCATAGGCCCCCTCAGCGGCATGGGTCGACCGGAAATTGCCCCGGCACATGTGCATTCCAATCACCATATCCTCGGGCCGGTCCTTGATCGCCTCGCGCATCATCCACGCATATCGGTCGATCAGCCAATCGGGGTCCAGCCCTTCATCCGTTTTCGTCTGGCGATGTTTCGGGTCGCAAAGATAGGCGAAGAAAATGTCGTCCATCTGCAAATACCGACATCCGGCCTCATAAAATGCGGACACGGCGTCGCGGTAAGTCGTCACAAGGTCATCGAAAATCGCCTGTGGGTCTTCCTGATACTC
The DNA here is from genome assembly GCA_040830545.1 of Paracoccaceae bacterium. GTDB lineage: Bacteria > Pseudomonadota > Alphaproteobacteria > Rhodobacterales > Rhodobacteraceae > HXMU1420-2. The sequence goes on from JBFOMB010000028.1 coordinate 589, forward strand.
TGCCAGTTGAATGTCACTGGCTGCGGTGCGGAAATGGCAGCAGGACGGGCCGGGGATTGAGATTTTCGGCATGACTTCCGTATGTTCCGCCACAAACCTGAAGTGATCCAGCATCGGGTGATCAGAAGGAAAACTGAGCTTGTCCGTGATCGTCGGAAAGATCGGGCGCAGTTTCATTCCAGCGAACTGAACCCCCTGATCCCGTTCCACCAGTTCAAGGCCATTCAGCATCCCCATGAAATCATAGTGCCAGAAGGACCGCCGTGCCTCGCCATCTGTCACCACCCGCAACCCTGCATCCTGCTGCATGCGGATCAGCGCCGGGATCGCCTCATCCTCAACTTCCGCCAGTTCCTCGGCGGACAGGGACTGATCCTCGAAATGGGCCTTGCGAGCGGCTACGATACTGTCCGGGCGCAGCAGGCTGCCCACGTGATCGGCGCGGAAGGGCGGCGTGTCGGGCATGATAATCTCCGTGTCGGCAGTTGGTTCACATGTTGACCTTATCCACCTCCGCTCGGTCTGGCCACAGTGTTGGCCCGACGCAATTTACGAATCCCGCACCCGTCAACGCAGCATTTTCGCGACTTTTTGGGCCGTTTTGCGCCCGCTGATCCAGGCTCCGTTGACCAGCGCGGATCGCGAACCTGCCACTGCCTCACCAGCGATGAACACACGACGACCCACCGGGCGGCCAAGTATTTCGCGAGCGCCATAGGCACCGGGGCGCACCGCACCGTAAGCGCCCCGCGTCAGCGGGTTGTCGGCCCAGTCGGTGGCAAATCCTTTGACGAAATGCCGCTTCACATCACTGCCAAGAAGGCGCACCAACTGTTCCAATGCGAAATCGACAACCGCCCCTTGGCCATCGCGCCACAACTCCCAGGTAAACCGCCCGCCTACAAAACCCATCAGATAGTCCCACCCGCATGGCCACGCGACCGCGTAACAGGCGCGCCCCGGTTGATCCTCTGGCACGCGGTAGGTGACCCAGTTGTTTTCGCCCAGTCCCAGCCGCGCGCCATCAAACAACAGCGGTATCTTGACCAGCAGTCCCATCGGGATATCCGAAACGGCCTGCTGCTGATCAGGGGGCAGGGCGGGGGTAAACCGGATAGCGCCGGACGCCAAAACGCCAACAGACACGGTCAGGACGCAGGCCCGTGCCCTGATTGTGCCCGCGCTGGTTTCCACGGACACCCCGGAACCTGACCAATCGACAGCAGTTACTTGTGTTCCCAATCGTATCGGCAGGCCCTCTGCCTGCCTTGCGATGACCGTGCCCAATCCCTCCCTGACAAAGTGTGAGGGTTGATCGTCGTCGCTGTCCCAATAGTCCCGCGTGGATATCTGGTCGAAATCCATGCCGTAGTCCATGGCACCAAGCCAAGTTCGAACGGTGGCCGCATATGGGATGTCTGACACCACGTGTGACGCTGGGATGTCATACCCGGATTGGCCCGCCTCACTGACGGAATTCGCGACCGCATCCCATGCCGACCTGATTTGATCCTGATCCTGCTGGCCTGCGCGCCGCCCGTTGATGTCGAACAAATCCGTATCAGCATGCGTGTGGTTGACCAGAGTAAACCCGCCATTCCGGGCCAGGTCCGTGACCGGGTTCCTGTTGGATCTGTTGATCCAGCTACAGCCATGATCAACCGGCTGACCGAATGAGACGCTTTCGGTCCATGCGCGTCCACCAACCCTGTCTGCGGCTTCGACGATGACAAAAGAAATGCCACGCCGACGCAACTCCTGCCCGGCGGACAAGCCCGCCGCACCAGCCCCGACAATGACAACATCTGGGTTTGTTGGTGTCGTGGCGAACAATGGGCTTGCCGCGGTGGCTGCCAGACCTGCCAGAATCGTACGCCTGTTGTGGAACACGGGTAACCTCCTGCTGGTGATCAGATCGCTGGATGTTCATCTGCCATCAAAGCCCGCTCCAGCGTCGCACAGTTCGCTGCAGTTTGGAATGTCTCTGCTGGGGGCAGAGGCTCAGATTGGCCAGGCAACGGACCAAGCTTTGTTTGACGAGTCGTCAACCGGCCTGTTTAGGTGGATCAACGTTTAGCCGATTGTCATAAAACACTAATTTTTTCGGTGTTGATACGATGACACCAGCCAAGAAGGCCGCAGAATGACCCGAGACCCCCGCCACGACATCCTGTTCGAACCCGTGCAGATCGGCCCGGTGACTGCGCCGAACCGGTTCTACCAGGTACCGCACTGCACTGGCATGGGATGGTTGCGCCCAAACGCGCTGGCCGCGATGCGGCGGGTGAAGGCCGAAGGGGGGTGGGGCGTTGTCTGCACCGAATATTGCTCGATCCATCCATCCTCGGACGATCTGCCTTACCCTTATGCCTCGCTCTGGGACGACGCTGATGTGCGGGCCCATGCGCAGATGGTTGAGGGCGTGCATGCCCATGGCGCACTGGCGGGGGTGGAGCTGGGGCATGGCGGCGCGCGTACTGCGAACCTGATGACACGAATGCCCTCGATGGATGTGGATAGTCTACCGAACATGGCGGGCAACCCCTATCAGACCCGCGCTATGGACAAGACAGACATCCGCAACCTGCGCCATTGGCATCGGCAGGCCGCGTTGCGCGCGAAAGAGGCCGGGTTCGATATCGTCTATGTCTACGCGACCCATGGCTATCTGCTGTCAAATTTCCTGAACCCGCGCATCAATACGCGCGGTGACGAATATGGTGGATCACTGGAAAACCGCGTGCGGCTGATACGCGAATTGATCGAGGAAACTAAGGACGCCGTTGGTGATACCTGCGCCGTGGCCGTGCGTTTCGCGGCGGATGAAAAGGCGGCAGAGGACGGATGGGCCATCACGGGCGAGCGGAAGGACATGTTTGCCTTGCTGGCCGAATTGCCCGACCTCTGGGACATCAACATCGCGGATTATTCGCTGGAAATGGGGACGTCACGCTTTGCCAAGGAGGGCGTGCTGGAACCCTACATGGGTTGGATCAAATCCGCGACGACCAAGCCAGTGGTGACGGTGGGCCGCTTCACCTCCCCGGATACGATGGCGCTGCAGGTGAAGCAGGGTATCACCGATTTCATCGGCGCGGCGCGGCCCTCGATCGCCGATCCGTTCCTGCCAAAGAAGATCGACACCGGCGCGTTGGGGACGATCCGCGAATGCATCGGTTGTAATGTCTGTTATTCTGGGGACAGCCAGGGCGTACCGATCCGCTGCACGCAGAACCCCACAATGGGCGAGGAATGGCGCAAGGGTTGGCATCCCGAAATCATACCCGCAACGCGCACACGCGCCCGCGTGCTGGTCGTCGGCGCTGGCCCTGCGGGGTTGGAGGCCGCGCGCGTGTTGGGGGCGCAAGGCCACGAGGTGCTGTTGGCCGAGGCGTCTCGCGATCTGGGGGGCAGGGTCACGCGCGAGGCGCGGCTACCGGGGATGAATGAATACCTGCGCGTGCGCGATTACCGTGAACAGCAACTCAGCGATCTGCCCAATGTGCAGATTTTCCGCGAAAGCGAGATGGGCATCCAGGACGTGCTGGACGTGAACCCCGATCATGTTGCAATCGCCACCGGCGCACGCTGGCGTAAGGAAGCGTTCACCGGTGAGCAATTCCGGCCCATTGCGATCCGCGACGCATTGGAGCGCGTGTTCACGCCGGATTACATCATGGACGGGCACCTGACCACCGGTTCAACGCTGGTCTATGACACCGATGGCTACTACATGGGCAGCCTCATTGCCGAGCGGTTGGCCGCAGAAGGCCGGGACGTGACGCTCGCCACGCCATCAGACAGCGTGGCCCCCTGGGCCGAACACACGGTAGAGCGCTGGCGCATCCGCACAAGGTTGGAGGACATGTCTGTGCGGATCGAACCTGCGCGCGTGTTGGAAAACTTCGACGGCACCACGGCGCATATGACCTGCCCCTATAACGAGACGGTATACCGCCTGCCGTTTTCCGATGTGGTGGTCGTCAGCGGGCGCAGACCGACGGATGGGCTCTATCGTGAACTTACCGATCTGATGCCGCCGTTTTCCGTCACACGGATCGGGGATTGCGAGGCTCCGGCGTTTATCGCGGCGGCAGTTTACGCCGGGCATCGCTACGCGCGAGAGCTGGAAGATGCACCCGATCCGGATGACCCAATGCGCCATGATCGCGTGGTTCCCCGCGGGGAACCGTGATGAGCGCCGGGGTAAGAAGTACACCAGCTGCCGACGGGTTCTTTATGCCAGCCGAATGGGCCCGCCACACCCGAACATGGATGATGTGGCCCTGTCGGACCGAGGTTTGGGACAGCCTTGGCCGGACACGCCAGAACTATGCCGATGTGGCGCACGCAATCCGCCGGTTCGAACCGGTCACGATGGTTGTGCATCCCCGCGACCGGGCTGGGGCCCGTGATTTGCTGGGAACCGACATCGACCTGATGGAGCATCCCATCGACGACAGTTGGGCGCGGGACGCAGGGCCCTGTTTTCTGACCGACGGGCAAGGGCGCAGAGCAACCGCGTGTTTCGAGTTCAACGCCTGGGGACAGAAATACCACCCCTATGACGGCGACAACTCGGTCGCTGAGACTGTCGCTGACCTGACCGGCCTGCGTGCCTATACCTCCACCTTAGTAGCTGAAGGGGGTGGGGTGTCTGTTGATGGCGAAGGCACTGTCCTTACGACCGAAACCTGTTTCCCGAACGCGAACCGCAATCCGGGTTGGACTCGCGACGCCATCGAGGCGGAACTGAAGGCCATGTTGGGCGCGGACAAGGTCATCTGGCTACCGGGCAATGTGCTGGAAACCGAAACTGACGGACATGTGGACGGGATCGCAGTGTTTGCGTCACCGGGTGAGGTGATCGTGCAAAGCGACATGTCATCAGACCATCCCTGGCACAACATTCACCGTGCGAACATCGCTGCGTTGGAAGATCAGACCGATGCCAAGGGACGCCCGTTGCACCTGACCAGGGTTCCCGCAGCGTCCATCAGCACCCCGGAACATGCCAATTTCTGTGACAGCTTTGTGAATTTCTACATCTGCAACGATGCCGTGATCATGCCGAACTATGGCCTGCAGGAAGATGAGATCGTTAGGGATCTGCTGCAGGACCGCTTCCCGAAGCGCGAGATCGTGGGCGTTGACATAACAGAGATTGCGATTGGCGGTGGGGGCATTCACTGCATCACTCAGCAAGAGCCCGCCTGACGCGCAATTCCCTGCGCCGCGTGGAAACATACGTTGCGTGAAAGCCGCGCAAAGTGTATGTGATCAATACGCCATACCTATCATGGTGGCCAAAGTATCGCGAAAATTTATAGGTCTAAAATGACGTCCTCTGCACCGCTTCCCGCCCCGCATCTGGGGGAACCCTATCTGCTGACCCCCGGTCCCCTGACCACGTCGCGCGCCGTGAAAGAGGCAATGATGCGCGATTGGGGCAGCTGGGACGGCGATTTCCGCGCTATGACCGCAGAGCTGCGCCAACTTCTGCTGGCACTGCTGGGGCCGGGGCAGGGCGACTATGACTGTGTTCCGGTTCAGGGCAGCGGGACATTTGTGGTCGAGGCGATGCTGGCCTCTTTCGTGCCGCGTGATGGCAAGGTTCTGGCGCTGTGCAACGGGGCTTATGGCAAACGCGCGGTTGAGACGCTGACCTATCTGGGTCGCGATCACACCGTGATCGACATGGGTGACTACCTGCCGCCGCGCGGGTCCCAGGTGGCCGAGGCGCTGGCCGCCGACCCGGCAATCACCCATGTGCTGGTCGTGCATTGCGAAACCTCCTCGGGCATATTGAATCCGGTGCAGGAAATCGCGGATGCCACGGCACAGGCCGGGCGCAAGCTGTTGGTAGACAGCATGTCCGCCTTTGGCGCGGTGCCGCTGGAACCGCATGTGACCCCGTTCGAGGCAATGGTCAGTTCAGCCAACAAATGCATCGAAGGCGTGCCGGGCTTTGGTTTCGTCATCGGAAAAACCGACGCTTTGGAGGCGTCCAAGGGCAATTCCCATTCGCTGAGCCTGGACCTTTACGCGCAATGGGCCGCGATGGAGAAAACCGGGCAGTGGCGGTTCACACCCCCGACCCACGTGGTTGCCGCGTTTATCGAGGCGTTGAAGGCGCATGAGGCTGAGGGTGGAGTTTCCGCACGCGGCGCGCGGTATCTGAACAACCGGCAGGTGCTGGTCGCGGGTCTGCGCGATCTGGGATTTGTCACGCTGTTGCAGGATGAATGGCTGTCGCCGATCATCACAACCTTCTTCTGTCCGTCACACCCGAACTTCTCCTTCCCGGACTTCTATGACCGGATGAAGGCGCGGGGGTTCATCCTCTATCCAGGCAAGCTGACCCGCGCCGAAAGCTTCCGGGTTGGCCATATCGGGCAGGTAGACGGCCACGTCATGCAGGCCGTTGTAGACAACGCGGCGGCGGCACTGGAAGAAATGGGTGTGCCCTCGGCTGCGCCGTCCGACGGGGACCTGGCAGAACGGCAGATGGCGGCGGCATAAGACCTTGCTAGATCAGGGACATAGGCGATGACCCATCAAAGCCCGCACAACCTGCTGGTCATCGTGATTGATCAGTTTCGGGCGGATCTGCTGACCGGACCATTGGCCGCTGTGGCGGACCTGCCCAACCTGCGCCGACTGGCCGGGCAGTCCCTGCATTTCACTGACCATCACACCGTCACCGTGCCTTGCGGCCCTGCGCGGGCCAGCCTGCTGACCGGGCAATACGCGATGTCGCACCGCTCGGTCTACAACGGCACGCCCTTGTCGGCGCGGACCCCGAACCTCGCCACGGAACTGCGAAAGCTGGGGCGCGAGTTGCTGCTGTTCGGTTATACCGACACGCAACCCGATCCGACTGGTCTGCCCGACTGTGACCCAGCGCATTTGTCCTATACCGGCCCGATCCCCGGCGCGACCGAGGTGGTCGAGATGCGGGAAGAGGCCTGGGCCTGGCTGGCCCATCTGCGCGGCAAGGGGTATGATGTGCCTGACACGGATGCCGCCGATTTTGCGCGTCTTTACAAACCCGTAGACGGCAAACTTGGATCGCGCGCGCTGTACAGGGCCGAGGATAGCGATACCGCATACCTCACCGACCGCACGCTGGAGCAACTGGACATCCGCAAATCGCGCCCCTGGTCTGCGCTGCTGACCTATATCCGCCCGCATCCGCCTTTTGTCGCGCCCGACCCGTGGCATGCGATGTTTGATCCCGCCGCAATGCCTGCGCCGACCTTGCCCGACTACGATCACCCGTTTTTCGAGGCATTTCATTCCAGCCCCTCCGGGCGGGACCTGTTCTGGGACTTTGACGGTCGTCAAAACGCGATGAGCGCGGATCAGATTGCGCGCTGCCGGGCGACCTATCTGGGGTTGGCGGCAGAGGTAGACTATCATATCGGGCGGGTGCTGGATTGGTTGGATGCCACCGGGCAGGCGGACGACACGATGCTGGTGCTGACTGCGGACCATGGTGAAATGCTGGGTGATCTGGGGATATGGGGCAAAACCGCGCCGTTCCGAACCGCCAGCCAGGTGCCGTTGATGATCCGCGCACCGGGTGTGGCCGGCGGGACGGTTGATACGCCAACCCAGTCGGTTGACGTGACCCCCACGATCCTATCGGCCCTTGGCGGTGAGGTCCCGCGTCAGATGCAAGGCCAGTCGCTTTTGAACGACGCTCCGGCGCAGGGCGCAGTGATGGTCGAGGTTGAACTGGGCCATCCCAGCGGGTCGGGCCGGTTTGAAACGACTTGGGACAGCGCCAGCGAGGCCTGCCGTGCTGTTGCGTTTGAACGGGACGGCTGGCGGTTGGTGCATTTCGCCGGGGGACAGCCGCCGATGCTGTTTGACATTGCGGCGGATGCGGGTTGCACGCAGAACCATGCCCCGTCCATGCCGGAACGGGTGGCAGCGATGCGCGCGGACCTGTTGGACTGGCGCATGACCAAGGCCGCACCACTGGTCTGAGGCACAACGCCGAATTCCCTTGAAGCCGGTTCCATTGCAATGGTAACTGGTCCGCACAGGCGGGTGTAGCTCAATGGTAGAGCAGCAGCTTCCCAAGCTGACGACGAGGGTTCGATTCCCTTCACCCGCTCCATCTACATGCGCAGTCATTGCTACCTGCCGCGAGGTCTGTGATTTGCCGATTGTCACCGAAGTAGAAATCAAATCCCTACTGGCTGAAGGCCGCATCAGCGCCGTTACACTAGACACTAGCATCTTCGATCAGAAACAATTGCAGTTGAATTCTGCTCCGATGCAGGCACTAGCAAGTTTGAAAGAAAAACCTTTCAACTTCTTGCTGTCGGGAACGGTTGCGAAAGAAGTATTCGCACACCTAGAAAAAGCGGCTGAAGAAGCGCTTCGTGCAGCTAAGAAGAGCATCGGGCAGGCTCTTTTCTCTTTCGAAACAGAAGAACCAAGCAGAGCAGAAATCCTGCAACAGATTTCAGGCGGAAGAACTGCTGCGGAAGCTGCGTATGAACGCTGGGAAAAGTACGTAGATGATACTGGTTGTGAAGTGCTGGATGATACCGAACTTGTTGACATTTCCACAGTCTACAACGGTTACTTTGCGGGTGAGCCGCCGTTTGGCACTGGCCGAAAAAAGGATGAGTTCCCTGACGCACTCGCCCTCCATGCCTTAGAAAGAGCAGCAGCACTTCGCGGCATAGGAATTCTTGTAGTTTCAAAAGATGGTGATTGGCGAGCGTTCTGCGAACAATCACAAAGACTCTATATTGTGTCTCAGGTGGAGCGAGCGCTCGACCTTATCACAAACGCGCCGATTGGCCTGCGAGAAACAATTCATGCATGGCTAGCAAATGAAGGGGAAGGCCGAGAACAGGTGCAGCACAGCCTCTCAACTGACGTTGAGCACCTAGAGTTTACTGCCAATGCTCACCCTACGCATGGGGAAGTAGAAATCTCCACTTGGGCTGGTGAACTCAAGAGCATTGAATGGCCCAATGAGGCGGACATCGACATTATCGAGGTTGATGAACTGGACGAGGGTGAAACTCTAAGTGTAGTGGTTAGCCTACCTGTAGACCTACGTGTCAGTGTGCTTGTAGAGCTTAGCTTTTCCTTCTGGGATAGCGTGGACAAGGAGTCCATCGGTATGGGCGGTCGTGCAGTTGACGTTGAAGAAGAAATTTATGTGCGCGCTTCCTTAACCTTGAATGTCTACAAGTTTGGAACTGAAGATCAGGAGATCGAGTTCGATGAAGGAGAGATCGAAGATCGTTTTCACGAACTTGAGCTTGGCGAAGTTGACGTTTTCGAACCGGAAGACTACTGGGATGGAGGAGAAGGGCTATAAATTTTGGTGCACCTTCAACATTGCCAAACGCCTGCAAACTGCCTGCAAAATGTGAGAGTCGCACCCACTAACTGACCTGCCCCCCGAAACTTCCCTCGTTCTGATGTAGAGTTTGCTCAACCTTTTGAAGGAGCAAACGAATGCGAAAGAGCCGTTTCACGGAAGCCCAGATCATTGGGATGATCAAAGAACAGGAAGCTGGGATGCCAAC
>JBFOMB010000029.1:0-18805 GCA_040830545.1 Paracoccaceae bacterium
CAGCACGACGTCTTTTCGTTGGGTGAAAACCAGCAGTTTCACGAGCAGCGGAGAGGTGCCAACCAGACCAATCAGGTGGCCGGTTGCAAGGGGAGAGGCCGCAAAGACGGTGACGGGCATGCCGATCTTGTGGTTCGCCAGCGCCGGATGCGCGTGCAGTTTATCCCGGCTTGCAGTGATCCCGGCCGAGCCGTTCACGCAAGAGGTACCGATGGTTTCGAACTGGCGGATCACAGCGGTGCCGTACGGGGTGATTGACGCGCCGATGCGCGGGATCACGGCGTCATAGCGGGGCAAGCGTTTGCCGTCATAATGCACCTCGGGCGCAAGCGCGTTGATCGCGATATAGGCGCGGGTGGTGTCGATGACCTCGACCGTGTGACCGCGTTCTTCGCCTGCGGACACAAGGCGGCGGGTGGAATAGTTGTTTTCGCGGCTCAGCACTGCGATGCGCAGGGCGCGATTGGGGGCAGCGGTGCGCATGCGGGTGGAATGGTAGACGTCAAAGCTGAGCTCGGGCTGCAATTGCCGTTCGGTCGCAACGATGTTGATGTGATCGGCCAGCGCTTGTCGTCCCAGCAACATGCGGCTGGTCATGGAGCCGCGATTGGTCAGCGTGATTTCAATCGGCCAGGACTGGCCAGCCACCTCCAGCGTGGAGCCGATGACATAGCGCTGTTCGGATTCGCCGTTGGACGATGTGACCTCGCGCCGGTCGAGGATGGTGGCTGAACAGGGTATTGCCAGATCGTGCCGGTTTGGCACCGGATGCACGTAGAACCGGACCTTGGGGGCAGAGGACGACCCGAACACCTCGATCTCGGACGCGTGGAGGGCGGAGGTGCGTGCGCCGGTGTCGACCTTGGCCTTGATCGCGGGCAGGCCGAGATCCGGCAAGGCGACCCATTCTTCCCATCCAAACGTCAATGGTTCTGGCTGTGTCATGTTGTGATCCCTGTCCGTGTCTTGGCATTTTGCCTGTTTTGGCGCACAACCCGCCCGAACCAGGAGGCCCGGACATGACGCGCGCATTTTCGTTTGATCTGCATAACACGGACGGTGCGGCGCGCACCGGAAAAATTCAGACCACGCGGGGGGCTATTGCGACACCGGCGTTCATGCCTGTGGGGACGGCGGCCACGGTAAAGGCGATGATGCCCGAAAGCGTGGCGGCGACCGGGGCGGATATTCTGCTGGGCAATACGTACCACCTGATGCTGAGGCCGGGGGCTGAACGGGTGGCGCGGCTGGGTGGGCTGCACAGGTTCATGAATTGGGACAAGCCGATCCTGACGGACAGCGGCGGGTTTCAGGTCATGTCGCTGGCGGGCCTGCGCAAGCTGACCGAGGAGGGCGTGGCGTTCAAATCCCATATCGACGGGTCCAGACACATGTTGACACCGGAACGGTCGATGGAAATTCAGGCGTTGCTGGGATCAGACATCGTGATGTGTTTTGACGAATGCCCGGCCTTGCCAGCCGAGGACTCGCAGGTGGCAGACAGCATGCGCCTGTCGATGCGGTGGGCGACGCGGTCCAAACAGGCGTTTGGGGATCGGCCCGGACATGCGCTGTTTGGCATTCAGCAAGGTGGCGTCACACGAGATTTGCGCGCGGAAAGCGCTGAGAAACTTAAGGAAATCGGGTTTGACGGCTACGCGGTTGGCGGGCTGGCCGTAGGTGAAGGACAGGAAGCCATGTTTGGCGTGCTGGACTATGCGCCGGACATGCTGCCCGAGGATCGCCCGCGTTACCTGATGGGTGTGGGCAAGCCCGACGATATTGTTGGCGCGGTCAAACGCGGGATCGACATGATGGACTGCGTGTTGCCTTCGCGGTCTGGCCGGACGGGGCAGGTGTTCACGCGGCGTGGGGTGGTCAACATCAAGAACGCACGCCATCAGGATGACCCGCGGCCACTGGACGAAGATTGCACTTGCCCCGCCTGTCGCGGCTATAGCCGGGCTTATCTGCACCACGTGTTCCGCAGTCAGGAGATTATCTCGTCCATGCTGCTGACCTGGCACAACCTGCATTATTATCAGGATCTGATGGCGGAGATGCGCGCAGCCATTGCTGAAAACCGCTTTGCCGCATGGGAGGCCGGGTTTCATGCGGCGCGGGCCGAGGGCGATATCGAGCCGCTGTGACGTCGATGCGATGCTCGTGCTGTGCACGTCGCCCCGCCCGCCGTCCCACGGGGTCCGCTATTGTTTGTTCAGGCGTTTTTCGACCTGTCTGCGTTCCCAGTCTGGGCCGAGGAGATCGAAGACTTCGAACACCATCAGCCCGTGTGCGGTGATGCCGACGAGCCAACCCGAAGCGGCCCACAGGACCCAGAAATAGCCGGGTGTTACGAATATGTTGATGCCGATGAGGAAGATCATCACGGCGCCGAAAATGGCGAGGTGAGAGTAAAATCCTTTGACCTCGCGGACGTATTCGATGGCGTCGCGTTCCGCGTCGCTGATCTGGGTGGATGGGGTCATGTCGGTCTCCTTCACGATGAGATCGGAAAAATCGACATCCAGCACGGCTGCGAGGCATTTCAGGGATTCCGGGCTGGCGCGGCCGCCGCGTTCGATGCGTTGCAGCGTGCGTGTGGAAATCCCCGCCATGGAGGCGAGTTGTTCCTGTGACCAGCCGTGGGTTTGCCTGAGTGTTCTGACGTGCATTGCGTGTCCTTTTTCCTGGCTCCGACATAGGAGATCCGCGCGGACAGGCCACGACATTAACCTGACAGGAGGGCGACACTCAATGATTTGAGCGGGTTTGACGACGATGCGGCGCTCGTGCGGTGCACATCGCCCGCCCGCCGTCCCATCAGGAATTTGACAACCTTATGGGCAATCTGACCCTTGCACGTGCCCGGTGCAAACGTCATGCTGCGCGGCAACATCGAAGCAGTTGGTTGAAACGGGCGGCCAAACGCCCCAATTAACCTTTTCATGACCGGAGACGGCCCCAGGTTGCCTAGACAGGGACCTTTGCCGTCTTGCCAACGATAAGGACTGAGCATGCAAGAGCCTCTGAATTCCTCCTATCCCGTACTGCCTTTGCGCGACATCGTGGTGTTTCCGCACATGATTGTCCCGCTCTTCGTGGGTCGGGAAAAATCCGTGCGCGCGCTGGAGGAGGTGATGGCCGACGACAAGCAGATTTTGTTGTCGAGCCAGATCGACCCGAGCGATGACGACCCGGATACCGATGGCATCTATACCGCTGGCGTGCTGGCTAACGTGCTGCAGCTGCTGAAACTGCCCGATGGCACCGTGAAGGTGCTGGTGGAAGGGCAAAGCCGCGTGCAGATCACCGAATTCCTGGAGAATGACACATTCTTTGAAGCCCGGGCTGAGTACCTGGACGAATCCGAAGGTGACACCGCGACGATTGAGGCGCTGGTCGGCACCGTTGCGGATGAGTTCGCGCGTTATGCCAAGGTGCGCAAGAATATCCCCGAAGAGGCGCTGTCGGCGGTGGCTGAAAGCGAGGAACCGGCGAAGCTGGCCGATCTGGTGGCCGGGCATCTGGGCATCGAAGTGGACCAGAAGCAGGAGCTTCTGGAAACGCTGACCGTGAGCGAGCGGCTGGAAAAGGTTTATGGCCTGATGCAGGGCGAACTGAGCGTCTTGCAGGTCGAGAAAAAGATCAAGACGCGGGTCAAATCCCAGATGGAGAAGACCCAGCGTGAATACTACTTGAACGAACAGATGAAGGCGATCCAGCGCGAGCTGGGGGATGGCGAAGAAGGCGCGGGCGAAGTGGCCGAGCTGGAAGAGAAAATCGCCGAAACCAAGCTGTCCAAGGAAGCGCGCGAAAAGGCTGACGCAGAGCTGAAAAAGCTGAAGTCGATGAGCCCGATGAGCGCTGAGGCGACCGTTGTGCGCAACTACCTGGACTGGATCCTGTCACTGCCCTGGGGCACCAAATCCCGCGTGAAAAAGGACCTGGGCCGGGCGCAAAAGATTCTGGATGCGGATCATCACGGGCTGGAGAAGGTCAAGGAGCGCATTGTCGAATACCTGGCCGTGCAGCAACGCGCGAAGAAGATGAAAGGCCCGATCATGTGCCTGGTCGGCCCTCCGGGTGTCGGTAAGACCAGCCTGGGCAAATCCGTGGCCAAAGCGACCGGTCGCGAATTTATCCGCATTTCGTTGGGTGGCGTGCGCGACGAAAGCGAGATTCGCGGTCACCGCCGGACGTATATCGGCTCCATGCCTGGCAAGATCATTCAGGCATTGAAAAAGGCCAAGACCACCAACCCGCTGATCCTGCTGGATGAGATCGACAAGATGGGGCAGGATTTCCGGGGCGACCCTGCCTCGGCCATGTTGGAGGTGCTGGACCCGGAGCAGAATTCGACCTTTGTCGATCACTATCTTGAGGTGGAATATGACCTCTCGAACGTGATGTTCCTGACCACGGCGAATTCCTACAACATGCCTGGGCCGCTTCTGGACCGGATGGAGATCATTCCGCTGGCGGGCTACACCGAAGACGAGAAGGTGGAGATCGCCAAACAGCACCTGATCCCCAAGCAAGTGAAGAACCACGGCCTGAAGGACAAGGAATTCACGCTGACCGATGGGGCACTGACCAGCATTGTGCGGACCTATACGCGGGAAGCCGGTGTGCGGAACCTGGAGCGTGAGATCGCCAAGGTGGCGCGGAAATCGCTGACCTCGATTGTGAAGAAAGAGGCGGAAACGGTTGAAGTCACACCGGAAAACCTGTCGGATTACCTGGGTGTGCCCAAGTTCCGTTATGGTCTGGCCGAGCTGGAAGATCAGGTCGGCGTGGTGACCGGGCTGGCCTATACCAGCGTGGGTGGTGAGTTGCTGAGCATCGAGGCGTTGCGCCTGCCGGGCAAGGGTCGGATGAAGACCACCGGCAAGCTGGGTGATGTGATGAAGGAATCCATCGACGCGGCCTCGTCCTATGTTCGGTCGGTCTCACCCAAGCTGGGCGTGAAACCGCCGCAGTTCGAGAAGTGGGACATCCACGTGCACGTACCCGAAGGTGCAACGCCGAAGGATGGTCCGAGCGCGGGTCTCGCGATGGTCACATCCATCGTGTCGGTTCTGACCGGGATTCCGGTCAAAAAGGACATCGCGATGACGGGCGAGGTCACGCTGCGCGGCAACGCTCTGGCGATTGGCGGGCTGAAAGAGAAGCTGCTGGCAGCGCTGCGGGGCGGCATCAAGACCGTGCTGATCCCGGAAGAGAACGAAAAGGACCTACCGGAGATCCCGGACAACGTCAAAGACGGGCTGGAGATCATTCCGGTCAGCCATGTGACCGAAGTCCTGAAGCACGCGCTGGTTGAGACACCCGAGCCGATTGACTGGGACGAGGCGGCAGAAGAGGCCGCAGCTGCCGAGGCGGCGCTGGCGAAGCACGGCGGCGAGGCCGGCGCGACAGCGCACTAAAATCAGGCGCGGTGGCGTCCTACCGCACGCCTCATATGGTGTTTTGGACAAAATATGGGGGCCCGCCTTGGCGGGCTCCTTTTATTTTGTGTCGTGTTGCGTTAACCTTTGGGGAGAGCAGTTATCAGGAAAGGCCCGTTCACATGGCCACAGGCACCACACGAAAAACCAGCACGACCCGGAAAACCGGCGCGCGAACTGCCCGTGCGTCCACCGCCACCAAGGCGAAACCGGCCACCGGCACACGCGCTGCCGCAAAGGCGGCAGCGAAGCCCGCGGCGACCGCCGCTGCGGTGAAGCCGAAGGAGCCCGCCCCCAAGGTCGAGGCGGCATCAAACCCGGACACCGCGCCGATTCCAAAGGTTGTGAAAGTCACGGAACCGGTGGCAGCACAAGCGGATCTGAAGAAGAAAGAATTGATCGAGGACGTGGTCGCGCGGTCCGGTATCAAGAAGAAAGACGCCAAGCCGGTCGTCGAAGCGATGCTGGGCATTCTGGGCGAGGCGCTGGCAGACGGAAGGGAACTGAACCTGCAACCTCTGGGCAAGCTGCGGATCAATCGTTCTGAAGAGCATGCCGGGTACCGCATCGTGGTATGCAAGCTGCGCCAGCAAATGACCCCTCCCGGAAAGACTCCGGATGGTGAAGATCCGCTTGCGGACGCTGCAGAGTAACGCTAAGACGTGCGTCGCATGGGTGATTAGCTCAGTGGTAGAGCGCTTCGTTCACATCGAAGATGTCAGGAGTTCAAATCTCTTATCACCCACCATCTTGCTTTCTTGGTCAAGGCAACTCCCAGCCATTTGCGAGATCGAGAGAAGTCCCGTCCATTGACATTGCCACGAAATTGAAAGCGACGTTTTCAGTAATTTGTGTTTTCGGGTCACACGGAAGGTGCGATCTTTGCGATAGTGACGTCTGAGGTTTACGAGGGCTCGACATAAAGAGTGGCGTCATCCTTTCCCCCGTGGCGCGCGTGGTCGTAGAATGTTGGCGCCGAACGACCATTCCAGCGATCTACTTGAGGGTTGCAGCGTAAAATTTTGATTTCAGTAAGATATCTGCAAATTTCGTGAATTGGACTGGTGCGGAAGAAAGACTGGGATCAGGTATCCGACTGCTGAAAGATATGTTCGCGCCCCTTCATCTTTTCACGCACAAACTCGATGAACCGTTCGATCCTTCGAACACCGCGCAGGTCTTTGTGCGTCAGAATCCACAGACCTCTGTTCTGCGTTGCTTGGGATTGTGCGATCACGTGCACGTCCTTCAGCTCGGGCAACAACAGATGCGGCACGCGTGAGACCCCAGCACCGCGAGAGACCAAAACTGAAACGGCTTCCAGATTGTCGGTGGAAAACACCACGCGGCCCAGCGGGAACAATTCCTGCACCTCGTCGAGCGAGGACGACGTGATGCCCTGATGCGAGATCAGCGGCAGGTCCTTGACCTGGGTCAGCGGAATGCCCGGCTGCGAATAGGTTTCGATCAACGATTGGTGTGCGCAATAGGAGTTTCCCAGCAGCGCAATACGGTAACCCCAGAGGCTTGGTTTCGGGTTCTGTTCCGCACGAATGACCACGTCGAACTGGCCGGAGGTCATGTCCGTCACAGTGTCGGTGACCGAAAGCTCGAACGAAACGTCCGGGTACAGCGCCTGAAAATCCAGTATTTCTTGTGTCAGGCAATAGGGCAGCAGGCTTTGCGGGCAATTGAGCCGAATGGGCCCTGACATTTCGTTGTCTATGGAGCGCACCGAATCCTGCATACGCTGTAACTGCAAGTCGACCTGCTCAGCTTCGCGGATGACGATCAATCCCGCCTCGGTCGCAACCAATCGGCCTTGTCGGCGGTCGAAAAGCTTGCAGTTGAGGTCTGCTTCGGCCTTGGCAAGGTGACGGGAAACGGTGGGTTGGCTGATTTTGAGTTCGCGGGATGCTCCACTCAGCCCACCCATCCGGTGGACGGACAGCACGATCCGCAATGTGTCCCAGTCAATCATACGCGTGGGGCTGCCGTTAACTTTTTTGTTCGCCACCAAATTTATCAAATAGGCCAGATTGCCTGCGAATCAAGCAAACTTGTGGAACATGACACAAATGTCAGCAGCTAGACTGACCTGTGGTGAAGGCTCTGGATAAGGACAGAGGCAGAGGCGAGTTTTCCACTCGGGCCTTGGGCTGGTCTTGGCTGATCAAATCTGGCAAGGCCGGCTGGTATAGATGCGGAGCTCGAAATCATGGAACCAGGACAACCGGACTTGGCAGGTATTCGGGTGCCGGCGTTGTTGGTACTGCGGCACGGCGAAACCGAGTGGAATCTTGCCGGAAAGTTGCAGGGCGCGCTGGATTCGCCGTTGACCGAGAAGGGGCAGAAACAGGCGCAGCAACAAGGAGCGATCCTGGCTTCGCTGGGGGCCATGGACTGGAACTGGTACAGCAGCCCACAAGGGCGCGCGGCAGAAACAGCGCGCCTGGCGGGGGGGGTGGATGTGACGCGGGATGCTCGATTGCGCGAGATCGAGATGGGAGAATGGTCCGGGCGATACCGGGCGGACTTGGCCGAGGAATCGCCCGAGCTGTTTGGCGGCGCACATCTGGCCTGGTATGATCATGCACCGGGCGGCGAAGGTACTACTGCTGTCGCTATCCGCGTGGCGGCGTTTCTGGCTGAGTTGACCGGGCCTTCGGTGATTGTCACGCACGGAATCACAAGCAGGATCATTCGCTGTCTGGTGCTGGGACGCCCTGTGGAGGATTTCGGCCTGCTAGAAGGTGGGCAGGGGGTCGTTCACCATGTTGAAAACGGGGAAACACGCTGTCTTGAGGTGCCGCAGAACCAACCGTTGAAAGTCATGCGAAGTTAACGCAAAACGCCCTTGCGTATCCCTGCGCTTCCCCGCTAAAAGGCGCGGCATCGGGTCGTTAGCTCAGTTGGTAGAGCGCTTCGTTTACACCGAAGATGTCGGGAGTTCGAGCCTCTCACGACCCACCATTCTTCCCCTTGGCAAGTTTTCTGCGCATCTGCGCACAGAATCTGTATTTGCGTGCCAATTGGCGCGCGGCGCGAGTACGCTATCTTCTGTCTCAGCAAACATGGAGACAGCAGATGAGTTGGAACCCCGCACTGGACCCCGATTGCCCAACCGGCGATGCCGTAGACGCTATTGAAACTGTGATTGTGCCGCGTGCGCGGGATTTGGGTGATTTCGAGGTGCGCCGCGCCTTGCCCGCGCCCAAGCGGCAAATGGTGGGACCGTTTATCTTTTTCGACCAGATGGGCCCGGCAGAGTTCGTGACGGGTCAAGCGATTGATATTCGCCCGCATCCGCATATCGGTCTGGCGACGGTGACGTATCTTTACAAGGGTCGAATGCATCACCGGGATTCGCTGGGCGTGGATCAATGGATCGAACCGGGTGCGGTGAACCTTATGACGGCCGGGCGGGGCGTGACCCATTCCGAGCGGACAGATGGGGAGATGTTGAAAAACCCCTATTCGCTGTTTGGCATTCAGACCTGGCTGGCCCTGCCTGAAGAGAAAGAGGAACAGGAGGCCGCGTTTGTGCATGTGCCCAAGGGGGACCTGCCGATGCTGGAGGGGGAGGGCAAGGAACTGCGCCTGATCCTGGGACATGCCTATGGTGAGCGTGCACCGGTGGAGACGCCGTCGGACATGTTCTACCTCGACGCGGTGCTTGAGGCGGGCGCGAAGCTACCGCTGCCGGATGATCACGAGGATCGCGGGGCCTATGTTGTGTCGGGGGCGGTGGATGTGGCCGGGCAGGTGTATGAGCCAGGGCAGATGATGGTGTTCCGTCCCGGTGACCGCGTGTCGATGACGGCGGGCGAGCAGGGTGCGCGAGTGCTGCTGTTGGGTGGTGAGACGTTAAACGGACCACGGCATATCTGGTGGAACTTCGTGGCCTCGTCGAAGGAGAAGATTGAGGCGGCAAAAGAAGCCTGGCGCGAAGGGGATTGGCAAAATGGTCGGTTTCAACTGCCGCCGACGGACAATGCGGAGTTCATCCCGCTGCCAGCACGTTGAAGACTTGGAGAAACCCGGAGCTCACAAGGTGCTTGGACTGAACCGCGCTAGAGTTTGCTGAGTGCCGCAACTAGGGTTTGAAGCAAAGGATTGCCTGTTCCAAGAAAGTAGTTCGTTGCTGTCAGCGCGCTGGCGCTGGCAGTGACGATGGCACCGGTGCCAGCAGTCTTTCCGGCGCTTTCAGCGGCTTTGCTTTTGAACGTTGCCCAGGGCGTTTTCTGGTCCGCCAAAGCCTTGGCCGCGCTAAGGGCCGCTTCGCTGTCTTCCAATTTGGCGGTGAGTGTTGCGATTTCCGCTTCTAGTTCCGCTATCCTTTGCAGCAGTTCCGATTCCCGGCTTGTCCGGTCCTCATTGCCAAATGCGGAAGACATGTTTTCAAGTATGTCCGCGACGGCCAGCATGGATTGCAATGCTTCGGGCAACCTGTTGCCTTCGGTTGCCGGAACGTCGCGCAGTGCGAACCGGATTTGAGAGGCCACGTGTGAGGCGGTCACTTGTGACACCGATGCGTGGTCGAGCAGGAACGCGATGGTAGCCTGGGCCGTTTTGACTTTTGACCTGTTCGGCGCGTCCTGATCGGTTTCGGGGCCTCTGTCATGGTCTTTTGCGGTGGTCGATGATTGCTGGGAAGGAAGGGACTTCAGGTAAGCCAGCGTGTCCTGCGTGCGTTGGCCCGGTTCCTCGATCTGGGACAGTCTGAACAATTCCGGGTCTGCCCGTGTGGCAGGTGTATTGAGGAAAGTCAGCCCGCCAATGCTCATCGCATTGAACGGCAGGTCTTTGATCGGCCTCAGGTCAAGCACCTGTGTGTTGTCGAGATACAGGCTTTGCAGGCGTGCAAGTTTGCTGAGTGGGGCAATGCTGCGCAAAGGCGTGTTGGTCAGGGACAGGCGTTGAAGCGCAGCAAGCTTTCGCAACGCTTCGACGGACTCAATCTGGGTGTTGTCGAGAAACAGGCGTTGCAGATGGTGCAGGTCCTGAAGCGGCTGAAATTCGGAAATCTGTGTCCCATCGATGTCCAAGGTTTGCAGGTTTTGACTGCCGAGGATCGGCTCGAGTTGGGACAGTCCGGTGTTCTTCAGAAACACGCGTCGCAGGTTCGGGAGCTTGGCCAACGGTGAGAAGTCCTGAACCGGGGTGTCGTCGAGGTCCAATTGTTGCAATGAGGCCAGATCCTTGAGTGGATCAATGTTCCGAAGCGGCGTTTCGCTCAGGTTCAAGAAGGTCAGCCGAGGCAGGAATTGCAGCGGTTCAATGTTGATGACCTGCGTTCCCGACAATGTCACACGTTCCAAAGTGTTCAGATATTGCAGCGGGGAAATGTCGGACACCGCCGTGTTTGAAAGCGAAACTGACTTCAGCGCGGTCAGAAACTCCAGCAATTCAATGCTGTCGATGGGTGTGTTGCGTAGGTTAATCTTCTGAAGGTGGATCAATCCTTTGATTTCTGGCGGCAAGCGGACAAGCTGAAGGTTGCTCAGATCAAGATCTGTTTCGTCATGAGCCCGCACCTTCGCAATACGCAGGCGGGCTTCTTTCAGGGCTTGATCGGCCTCTTTCATGCACAACTCCCTGGCAGCCATCCTGACGGGATGGGGCAAAGGGATCAATCGCGGATTTTGGTCATTGACGCTGGCGGAGGTTTCCCCTAATTCGTCACCTCACGCGGTTGTAGCTCAGTTGGTTAGAGTACCGGCCTGTCACGCCGGGGGTCGCGGGTTCGAGCCCCGTCAACCGCGCCATTCAAAACCCGCTCTCGGCTTCGAGGGCGGGTTTTTGATTTGGTATGGGTGACAGGGGGCGCTGCCCCCATCGCGCGGGGCGCGCGATTCCCCCGGAGTACTTGGGAACAATGAAGGTCAGGGTTTGGCGGGGATGACGCCAAGCGCGTCGAGTTCGCGTTCGATATCAGACTTGGGGGCAGGTTTGTTGGCGGCCTTGATCGCGTCAAAACGTTGGCGGAGCTGCTTTTTCTCTTCACCCTGGCAGTCGTTCCAGGGGCGGCCCTGTAGCCCCATGACCATGACGTAATAGCCGATGAAATGGGGTCGTGTGCCATTGGCCAGCAAGCGGGCATATGCGGCGTCCGGGCCGATCTCGCGCAGCTCTTCTGCCGTGTGAATTCCGGCAGCCTTGCAGGCGGATTCGAAGGCGGGGCCGAGGTTGCGGATGGTGCTGATTGCGGTCATAGGCGCAATCTAGACAATCTGCGCGGCGCTTGTCACGGTGGCGCTATCGAGGGAGGGGCGGATGACGGATTGGGCAGAGATTGCGCGTGGGTTTGAGTTGCAAAACCCGCCGGAGGGGTTCGTGGATGACCCGTTTCCGTTTTACGATGCGTTGCTGGCCCATGCGCCGGTGTTGCGGCAGCCGGACGGTTCGGTGCTGATCTGCGGCTACCGTGATCTGGACATGATCTATCGGGACACAACGCGGTTTTCTTCGGACAAGACGCGGGTGTTTGCGCCGGTTTTCGGGGAGGGTTCACCCCTTTATGAACATCACACAACGTCGTTGGTGTTTTCCGATCCACCGCTGCACACGCGGGTGCGCAAGATCATGACATCTGCGTTGACGCCGCGGGCGATTGCGAAGATGGAACCGGGGCTGATCGAGACGGTTGATGCGTTGCTGGATGGGCTGGCTGGGCGCGATAAGGTGGATGTGATCGAGGATTATGCCAGCGCCATTCCAATTCAGGTGATCGGCAACCTGCTGGATGTGCCAATGGAAGAGCGGGGGCCGCTGCGGGACTGGTCGCTGGCGATCCTGAGCGCGCTGGAGCCAGCGCCGAGTGCGGCGTTGCTGACTGTTGGAAACAAGGCGGTGGAAGATTTTTCAGCCTATCTGCGCGATCTGATCGGGCGGCGGCGGGCCAATCCGGGCGATCCCGAGACGGATGTGCTGACCCGCTTGATCCGCGGGGAAGGGGCGGACGCGCAGTTGAGCGAAGTGGAGTTGATCCAGAACTGCATTTTCATTCTGAACGCGGGGCATGAGACAACGACAAACCTGATCGGGAATGGGATCGCGTTGCTGAACGATCATCCGGATCAGAAGGCGCGGTTGATGCAGGACCCGGGGTTGATCACGTTGGCGGTGGAGGAGTTTTTGCGCATGCGTTCTCCCAATCAGTTGGGGAATCGCGAGACGACCGAAGCGGTGGAAATTGGCGAGTTGCAGATTGCCGCAGGCACGAACTTGCATCTGGTGATTGGGGCCGCGAACCGGGATCCGGAGGTGTTCGAGGACCCCGGTCGGCTGGACATTGGGCGCAAGCCGAACCGGCATCTGGCTTTTGCGGGTGGACCGCATGTTTGCGTGGGGTTGAGCCTGGCGCGGATGGAAGGGCGGATTGCGATTTCGCGGTTTTTGGAACGGTATCCGGAGTCTGAGGTTTTGGCAGGGCGGGTGCCGGGCGGGCGGATGCGGTTTCGGGGCTATGCGGCGCTGCCTGCGCGACTGGCGGGGTAGGCGGGGGCTCTGCCCCCATCGCGCGAGGCGCGATTCCCCCGGGAGTATTTGGGCAAAGATGAAGGGAAGGAGCGCGTATCCCGGTTGAGTGCAGCGTTTGTTTCGATCAAAAGACGCATGGAGCAAGGAGCAGGAGGGGGCATGGCGGCACCTATCGCAAGCGAGCGGATCGAGTACATCGTGGAAGGCGGGCATCGCCTGTCCGGGAGCATCACGCCGTCGGGCAACAAGAACGCGGCGCTGCCGATTATTGCGGCGTCGCTGTTGAGTGCCGATCCAGTGGTCCTGACCAATGTGCCGCGCATCCGGGATGTGGAGGCGTTGGTGGAACTGATTGCCTCGGTCGGGGCGGAGACCGAGTGGCTGGGGCAGAACGAGCTGCGCATTCAGGCGCGGGATGTGCGGCCTGCGGATCTGGACCCGGATTTGTGCGGGCGGATCCGGGCGTCGATTCTGCTGGCGGGGCCGATGCTGGCGCGCTGTGGCGAGGTGACCTTGCCGCCACCGGGGGGTGACGTGATCGGGCGGCGGCGGCTGGACACACATTTTCTGGCCTTGCAGCAACTGGGGGTCGAGATTTCGGTCAACGGGTCCTATCAGTTCCGCACCAAAGGCATGGTGGGCGCGGATGTGTTCATGGATGAACCTTCGGTAACCGCGACGGAAAATGCGTTGAGTGCGGCAGTCGCGGCTGAAGGCGAAACGACCCTGCGTAATTGTGCATCCGAGCCGCATGTGCAGGACCTGGCGCATTTCCTGAATGCGATGGGCGCGCGGATTGAAGGGATCGGCACAAACTGCATGACAGTGCATGGCGGGCAGCCATTGGGCGGTGTGGAACATCGGATTGGGACCGATTTTGTTGAAGTTGGTTCGCTGATCGGGCTAGCGGCGGTTACTGGTTCGGAATTGCGGATTGCGAATGCCGGGGTGGAGCATTTGCGGTCAACCCTCATGGGATTTGACAAACTGGGCGTGCGCTGTGTGATTGAGGGGGACGACCTGATCGTGCCGCAGGATCAGGAAAAGACTGTTGTGCCGGATTTTGGCGGTCACGTGCCCAAGATCGAGGATCAGCCCTGGCCCGCGTTCCCGGCGGATACGATGTCCATTGCGATTGTGACGGCAACGCAATGTGAGGGCATGGTTCTGATGTTCGAGAAAATGTATGAATCGCGGATGTTCTTCGTGGACAAGCTGATCGCGATGGGCGCGCGGATCGTGTTGTGTGACCCGCATCGGGCGGTGATTTCAGGGCCGACGCGACTGCGGGCTTCGCGGCTGGAGAGCCCGGATATTCGCGCGGGCATGGCGATGCTGATCGCGGCGATGGGGGCCGAAGGGACGTCGATCATCAACAACGCCCAGCAGATCGAGCGTGGGTACGAGCGGATTGACGAGCGGCTGAACGCTTTGGGGGCGAAGATCACGCGGAATCCGCCACGATAAGGTTTGTTCGCCTTTGTCCCCAAGCTACGTCATTGCGTAGGCAACACACTTCCTCACTGACTGTTATGCAATCGTGATTGGGCCGGACGGCTGATCCGGGGCAGGGTTCGGACAACCCGGTGCAATGCACCACTCTGTTGATCCAACCCTTGGAAAGGTCCGATTATGGTTCCCGTTTCCTTGCGTCGTGTTGCGGCGTCATTGCTTGCTGTTTCCCTTCTCTGGTCCGTGCCGA
This sequence comes from Paracoccaceae bacterium, assembly GCA_040830545.1. Classification (GTDB taxonomy): domain Bacteria; phylum Pseudomonadota; class Alphaproteobacteria; order Rhodobacterales; family Rhodobacteraceae; genus HXMU1420-2. The sequence continues at coordinate 14,635 of JBFOMB010000029.1, forward strand.
TACATGCACAAGAGGCCACGCCCTTGCCCGATTATGTGGTGAAGGAGTTTGGCCAACCTCCGGAAATCCCAACCGGACCATTGTCCAATGCCATGCAATTCGCTGTCCGAGTAGCCTTTGTCGATAGCGTTACGCTCTCGGTCTGGGACGACAATCAGGAACAGGCTTTGGCCGAGATCGCCAAATCCGGTGACCCGAGGCTCGCGTGGTTGATCAGCGACATGATGCGATTTGTGTCTTCACGCCGGCTCAGCCGGACTTTGTCGGATGTGGCGGGTGATTTGTTGGGTAAACGATTCCCAGGGGCCAATAACTGGGGGCCGGTTACCGACCACCTGATTGCCTGGGACATTCCCGAGCCGCCCAATTATCTGCAGACCAAGCGCGCGATCTTCACCGGAATCGTGCCGGGTTGGGACAAGATTTTTGTCGAGGGGGACATTGACTGGCGACTGGTGTCCTGGGGCGGCGTGCTGATTGATGACCGGGCGTATGACACGACTGATGAGGCCTGCAATTGCATTCCGGCAGCAGACAATCCACAGGTCAGTTCTGCCGAGGCTGCCACCTGGCTGAAGGACAGCGATGTCGTCTTTGGTATCGAGGTGAACGGCCAATACCGCGCCTATCCCCGCCGCATCATGGAAGTGCGTGAAATGGTGAATGACACGCTGGGCGGGCGCGATCTGGGTATTCCCTATTGCACGCTATGCGGGGCGGCGCAGGCCTATTTCACGGACGCGGTGCCTGCCGGGGTAAAGCGACCCATCTTGCGCACCTCGGGCCTGCTGAGCCGGTCGAACAAGGTCATGTATGACCTCAACACATACTCCGTATTTGATACGTTCCTTGGGCATGCGGTGACGGGGCCGCTGGCAGATAAAGGCGTGCAGTTGAAACAGGCCACGGTGATCACGACGGATTGGGGCACGTGGAAGGCGCAGCACCCGACAACAACCGTGCTGCTGGAACGCTACGCCCTGGGCCGCGACCCAGATTTCCGCAATGGGCGGGATGCGGACGGGCCGATCTTCCCGGTTGGCGATGTTGATCCGCGATTGCCGGTGCATGAGGACGTGATTGGTGTTGTCACCGCATCGGGCCAGCCCGTCGCGTTCCAGCGCAGCACGGCCATCGCGGCCCTGCTGCGTGGTGAAGACATCGCCGTGGAGAATGTACGTCTGCAACTCGACGCTGGCGGGGTGAAGGCGGTTGGGGCTGATGGAGCCGATCTGGGCAGCCATCAGGCGTTCTGGTTCGCTTGGTCGCAGTTTCATCCGGGAACGCAGCTGTGGACACAGTGATGCGCGGCCTGATTGCTCTCCAGCGAACCGGCAACCTGTGTCTCATCCAGCCAGCCCTCGACCGCTGAGACAAACCAAAGGTCTGTTTACGGCTAAACGGCGGGGGTTGGCCCACCGGGTTCTTCGCTGAAGCCAATAATCAGTGTCGTTTTGGATTAGTGCTTGCTCTTAGGGTCGGGTGTCCAGAGCTTCAACGCCGCGCTTTTCCCTGCCGCCACATAGGCGGGGAGCGAACTTAGACCCTCTGACAACTGTGGTGGCAGGCCCTTGCGAACCGCATCGGACAGAATTGTGGTCACCCCCAGGTCCCGCGCCGCGTTTTCGATCCGGGCCGTGGTGTTCATCGTGTCCCCCAGCAGCGCGATTTCTTTCTTCCAGTCACCAATCTCACCCGCCGCGACCTGCCCGCAATGCAGCGCAACGCGCACGGTAGGGGCGTGGCCGTAGCGGTTTCGGTACATGTCTGTCTGCTGCGCCAAAATCTGATGCATCCCCAGTGCACAGCTCAGGCAGGCACCATCTCGCAGACCCCGTTCCTGTGGCCAGGTCACGATGACCGCGTCCCCGACATAGCGATGCACATCACCGCGTGTGCGATCCACGGGCAGGGCCAGATCCTGCGCCACGTCGCGCAGGAAGGCGTGAAAGCGCAACTCTCCCAGCTCTTCGCCCAGCCGTGTCGATCCCACCACATCTGCAACCAGGATCACCCGGTTTTCCAACCTCGCACGGTAGTAGCGGCCTGACAGCAGGGCGGCGGTCGCCTCGGTCCCCAGCAGGCGCATGATCTCGATCGCGGTGGAGATGCCCATCGCTACCAGTGCTGACACCGCAAATCCGCCGAGAAAATCCCCGTCCTGCCAAGGCAAGACACCGTTGAGCAGCCAGGCGGGCAGGGCCAGGCCAACGGTTATCACTACGGCATAGCCGACCGCCCGCAGCCCCATGAGCGCAAGTGCCGGCAGCTTCCGAGCAATCCGCAGGTCGGGATTTGAAAACAGGGCCAACTCGCAAACGGTGCAACCAAAGCCGATCAATGTCCCGCTGAGCCCGCCAATGATTAGCGAGGTCAACGGGGCGTCTTCCGCACGCAGCAATCCGATCAGGCCGCCGATCAGGGTTGAGATCACCACAACGCGCAGGGTCAGGGTGGACCATTGGCCGAAAGACCGGCGGGACAGGGGGATCAGGTTTGGGTTGTGCAAACGGGTTGGTCCATCATCAAAGGCAGGCCAAACATATCACTCATCCGTAAATGAAAAAGGCCGCCGGGATACCCGACGGCCTCAAGGCAAACCTGCCAATTCGAGTTATTCGTCTTCGAGCTCTTCCAGAGCCTTTTCCAGATCTTCCTTGGACACATCCTTGTCCGCGATCTGGGCCAGTTCGAAGATGTAGTCGACGACCTTGTCTTCAAACAGCGGGGCGCGCAGCTGCTGCTGCATCTGGGCGTTCTGTTGCACGAATTCAAAGAACTGGCGTTCCTGACCGGGGTACTGACGCGCCTGGTTCATGCCCGCTTGGCTCATCTCGGCATCGGTGACTTCGATTTCAGCCTTCTGACCCAGTTCAGCCAGCAGCAGTCCCAGACGCACGCGACGTTCGGCCAGGCTGTTGTGTTCGTCGGTTGGTTCGATTTCCGGGTGGTCGTGGCCTTCGACGTCCGGGTTTTCCTCGTGCCACAGGTGGTGGGCAATCTGGTCCGCCTCGGCCTTGACCAGCGACGGGGGCAGGTCAAAGGACACAACTTCGTCCAGCTTGTCCAGCAGGCCGCGCTTCAGAACGGAACGGGCCGCGCCCGCGTATTCCGCTTCCAGACGTTCGGAAATCTGACCCTTCAGGCCGTCCAGATCCTCGGCACCGAATTTCTTTGCCAACTCGTCGTCGATGGCAGCAGCAACCGGGGCTTTCACCTCTTTGATGGTGCAGGCAAACACGGCTTCTTTCCCGGCCAGGTTTTCAGCCTGATAGTCTTCGGGGAAGTTGACGGTCACATCTTTGGCTTCGCCCGCCTTGGTGCCAACCAGCTGTTCCTCGAACCCGGGGATGAAGCTGCCGGAGCCCAGAGCCAGCGGATAATCCTCGGCGGAACCCCCATCAAACGCTTCGCCGTCGATCGTGCCAACAAAGTCGATCACAACCTGATCGCCATCTTCGGCAGCCGCGCCTTCGTCGCGAGCTTCGAAATCTTTGGCGGTTTCTGCCAGATTGTTCAGCGCCTCTTCAACAGCCGCATCATCGGCCTTCACAACCAGACGCTCCAGCGCGATGTCGCCCAGGGCGACCTCGGGGATTTCCGGCAGCGCCTCGTAGGACATGTCGATATGGACGTCGTCGCCTTCTTTCCAGTCCTCGTTGGTCATCTTGACCTCGGGCTGGAGGGCAGGGCGGTCGCCCGAATCCTCGAAATGCTGGTTCATCGCGCCGTCGATGCTTTCCTGCATCGCTTCGCCCAGCAGACGCTGACCAAACTGCTTTTTCAGCAGCGGCATCGGCACCTTGCCTTTGCGAAAGCCCTTCATTTCAATCTCGGGCTGCGCCTCGGCCAGTTTTTCATTGACCTTGTCGTCCAGCTCGGTCGCGGTGACCACGATCTGGTAGCCGCGTTTCAGACCTTCGTTCAGCGTCTCGGTGACCTGCATTCGTCATTCCCCATAGAAACAAGGCGCGCAGGCTCTGCGCGCCACCGGATTTGGGGCCTTCTATTGGTCCCGGCCCGTGGGTGCAAGAGGCATTCAGAACTTCCAGCGTGCACCGAAATAAAGCGACGATGCGTCAAGGTAGCTGGTGGTCGGTTCCGCCAGCGCATATTACCGCCAGCCGAGGTAGGCCTCGATGTTCGCGCGGTCGAATTTCTGGATGATGCC
>JBFOMB010000030.1:0-154235 GCA_040830545.1 Paracoccaceae bacterium
GAACGGCTTCGTTTGTCGCAGCCGGTACCAGCGTCGGATCGGCCGTGAGAATGTCCCACTGGCCTCGGTCGAATGCCAGGTAGCGAAACCTGTAACCGATGACGAAGATTGTCGTATCCGGCGCCGGGCCAATAGATTCGCGAAACATGCCAGGGCATTGGCTGCGCTCGACCTTTCCCGCGTCAGCGGCCTGATACAGCCTGTCGGCCCAGCCGTCCGGTTTCAGGTTGGGCGGGATCGCCTCGGCTATACAATACTGATGCAATTCCTGAATCTGGGGGATTGCCGCCTTGCCCAGGTCATTCATGGGCCCCATCGCGTTGAAGGTCGCGGCGGCCCATTTCAGCATGTTTTCCTTGCCCGTGTCCGGTAGCCCCACGAATTCACGCACCAGGTTCATCGGCAGGACATGGGCCACATCCGCCATGGCATCGACCGTGCCGCGCGCGCAGATGTCGTCGACCAGCACGCGCGCGGCCTCTTTCACCTGATCTTCGATCTCGCGCAGACCACGGGGGCGCAAGGGGACGCCAGTCACGTTGCGGATTTCGTCATGCAGCGGCGGGTCGCTGGTCAGGGAGTTTGCCCGTCCGGGACCGGAGGTCGCCTCGTTCACCTTGGGGTCCATTGCAACGCCTTTGGCCGTGGTGAACGCCTGCCAGTTGCCCAGAACCTCTTTCACCTCGGCATAACGTGCGACGACCCACATGTCATAACGTGACATCCATACCGCCGGACCCAAATCGCGTATCTCTCTCCACGCGTCATAAGGCGTGCGGATCAACGCGTCAGAAAACAGGTCGATGTCGGTTTCGGGTCTGTGCATCGCGGCGACGCTCCCCTCAGATCAAAGCTGCACCCAGCCCTCGGGCGGCTCTTTGCCCGGATGCAACGCGTTGCAGGCGGGGCACGTGCGATCCTCTTCCGAGGCATAGAATTTCTGGTAGACGGGCGGCAGGTCATCGACGATGGATTTCAACTGCATCTCGGCCCGGTGGACCAGCGATCCGCATTCAAAACAGTACCATTCGATTGCGTCCAGTTCGCCCGTCTGCCGTTTGGGTTCGATCACCAGACCAACTGATCCTTCCTGGGGACGTTGCGGCGAATGGCGCACATGGGGTGGCAGCAGGAAAATCTCACCCTCGCGAATGGGGACGTCGTAGAACTCGGTGCCATCGAACAGCTTCAACAGCATGTCCCCTTCAAGCTGGTAGAAGAATTCTTCGACCGGGTCGTCGTGGTAATCGGTGCGCTTGTTCGGGCCACCAACCACGGTGACCATCAGGTCCGCGTCCTCGAACACCATTTTGTTGCCAACCGGGGGTTTCAGCAGGTGGCGATGTTCGTCGATCCAAGCCTTGAAGTTGAATGCCGAAAGTCTGGACATGGTGCACTCCCTTTCCACAAAGTCTGTGTGACAATTCCCACTGCGGCAAAGAAATTGTCAGCATGTAGGTATCCGAATTCCTTATATCAGATTTGCAGCCCGCATTCCTGAAACCCGGCTTGAATGATCGTTTTCTCGGCATCGGTCAGTTCCAGCATCGGCGCGCGCACGCGCCCACCGGTCTGACCCAGAAGCTCCTGCCAGTATTTGCCGAATGCCGTGGGTTTGCCTGCCGGTTTCGTGCGTTTCATCGCGTCGCGAACGGGGTTCAGGCTGTCGAAGACACGACGCGCTTCGTCGGCTTTTCCTGCAAAGGCCAGCCGCGTGTATTCGTTCATCCGCTGATCGTTTTTCGTCTGCAACTGATAGGGCGGCGAGGAGCAGAGGTAGAGTTTCCAGTCAAGTTCCAGAATATTGTCGAGCCATTCATGTTCAGCCGAGGTCGACACGTGAATCTTGTCACCGACCATGTGGGTCAGACGGACATACATGTCGCGCGGGACCGAATACTTGATGGCCACGATATTGGGCAATTCGGCAATGCGCGCGCATTCCTCAGGCTGCATGAGGTAGCCGCTGTCCGGATGGCTCCACATCGCGATGCCAATGTCCAGTTCGTCACAGAAGCGTTTGTAATATTGGTAAAGCACTTCGCCCCGGTCCTGACAAAAGCTGAGCATCGGGGCATGCACGACGACGTAGTCGGCGCCGCAGTTCTGCGCGTGATGGCCCAGTTCCAGCGCCGTATTCATGTTCTGATCCGAGATCGACATGATCGTCCCGGCCTTGCCCGCGCATTCCTCGACCGCGATGGACATGTTGCGTTTCCGCTCTTCCAGGCTCATTGCCCAGAACTCGCCCTGCTTGCCTGCGATGAACAGGCCCTGAATGTCCAGATCGTCGATCCAGTGACGGATGTTGGCGCGCAGGCCGGTTTCGTCCAGCGACAGATCCTCGGCAAACGGGTTCAGGGCGGCGGCCCAGATGCCTGTCATATGCTCGCGCGCATATGCCTTGGCGTCGTGTTTTGTGTATTTCATGGACAGGGGCCCCTTTGATCGCTTGCGCCAAGGAAACCGCATCGCGGCGGAGTCGTCCAAGGTGAAACCCGCAATTGGATATTCAAAAAAGGAATATCCAGCAGTTTCCAATTCCGGTGGGCCGAGAACCGGCCTAGGGTTGCAGCCATGATTATCGGATTGATCGGACGCGGCGCGATTGCGCGCTATGTGAGCGAGGCGCTGGATCAGCGGGGGCATCGGGTTGGGGCCATCCTGTTGCGCCCAGACCGGGTGGACCCGGACGCAGCGCTTCAGGTGGGGTCGGTGCAGGCGTTGCCGGATCTGGACCTGATGATAGATTGCGCCGGGCATGATGCACTGCGGTCTTATGGGCCAGAGATTCTAGCGCGAGGCGTGGACATGATCACCGTGTCCATCGGGGCGCTGGCGGATGCAGAGACAGAGCGCGCGTTGACCCGCGCAGCTGAGGCCGGAGGCGCGCGGCTGCATCTGGCGAGCGGGGCCATTGGCGCGCTGGACTGTCTGAGTGCGGCACGGGCGGGTCAGTTATCGTCGGTCACCTATACGGGTCGGAAGCCGCCGCATGGGTGGAAAGGATCACCTGTCGATGCAAAGCTGGACCTGGACGGGTTGACCGACGGGTCGGCGGTGCATTTCGAAGGCACAGCGCGCGCGGCGGCCTTGGAATATCCCAAAAACGCCAATGTCGCGGCAGCGGTGGCGCTGGCCGGGTTGGGGTTTGATGACACGCAGGTGCGGCTGATCGCGGATGCGACAATCGGACAGAACATTCACGAGGTCACGGCAGAGGGTGACTTTGGCCAGTTCCATTTCCAGATTGCCGGGAACGCCCTGCCCGATAACCCGCGCTCCTCCGCCTTGGCGGCGATGAGCGTGGTCAGCAAGCTGGACCAGTTGAACCGGAGCGTCACGTTGTGATTGCGCGCCATGAACGCATCGTCGACCGGGCACTGACCCGGCTGAAGCTGCGGCAGTTGCGGTTGCTGGTCGCTGTGGGCACACATGGCAACATCCAGAATGCGGCGCGGTCAATGGGCGTGTCCCAGCCAGCAGCAACCAAGATGATTCAGGATCTGGAACTGGATTTCGAGGTCAAGCTGTTTGATCGCACCAATCGCGGTGTGGTGCCGACGGTGTTCGGTGAAACGCTGATCCGGCATGGAAAGCTGATCTTTGCCCAGATTTCCAACGCGGCGCAGGAGCTGGACGATCTGAGCGAAGGGAATGCGGGCCGGGTTGTGGTGGGCACATTGTTGGCCGCGTCGACCAGCCTGTTGCCAACCGCCATTGAAATCCTATTGGCTGAGCGGCCCAATGTGGCGATCAAGATCAGCGAAGGCACAAACGAGGTTTTGATGCCGGGCCTTTTGTCGGGTGAAATCGACATGGTGGTGGGCCGCCTGCCCTCGCACAGGCACCGCAACAAGATCCGTCAGGAAAAACTGTTCGAAGACCGCATTCTGGCCATTGCCGGTCCGGATCACCCGCTGGCGGGCAAGGCGGGTGTGAGTTTTGCCCAGACAAAGCCCTTTGGCTGGATCTTACCGCCTTTGGAAACGACGCTGCGGCGGCAGGTCGACCAGTTTTTTGTCGGGCAGCAGCAATATGTGCCGCCTGTGTCTATCGAAAGCGTGTCTTACCTGACCAACCGGGCGCTGTTGCAATCGCGCGACCTGATCGGGTTGCTGCCTGCCGAGGTCGTGTCGCATGACATTCAGAACGGTCACCTTGTGCAGATCAATTGGGAGGTGCCGTTTGGACATGGACCGATTGGCGTGTCCCTGCGGGCCGATGACGACCTGTCGCCTGCGGGCCGCGCGTTCAAGGCAGCGTTACACGCGGCGGCGCAATCCAGACCCGCCTGATATTCCTCAATCTGATACCAGTATTCCGCCAATTCACTTGAAGCGACCAAAGGGGACGGGTGAACTGGGCTCAGGACGACCGGAGGTGTAACGTCATGTATCCCGATCTACATCTGTTTATCGACGGCGCGTGGCGCAAAACCCGCACCGACCGGCCCGTCATCAATCCGGCCACCGAGGACGAGATCGGGCGCCTGCCCGTGGCAGAGCAAAGCGATCTGGATGACGCTTTGGCCGCTGCAGTCAAAGGGTTTGAGATCTGGCGGCGCACCTCGCCACGTGACCGGTCCGACACCATCCTGCGCGCTGCCGCATTGATGCGGGCCCGGCAGGAAGAGATTGCAACCTCCATGACGCTGGAACATGGCAAACCGCTGAAACAGGCGCGGCTGGAGGTCATCCGGGGGGCAGAGTTCTTTGAATGGGACGCAGGCGAAGCCATGCGCACCTATGGCCGGATTATCCCCGCCGCGCGGGGGCACAAATTTGCGGTGCATCATCAGCCCGTGGGCGTGGTTGCGGCCTTCAGCCCGTGGAATTTCCCGATGAGCCAACCGGCGCGCAAGATCGCTGGCGCGCTGGCCTCGGGCTGCTCTGTGATCCTGAAAGCGGCGGAGGAAACACCGGCGGGGGCACTGCATATCGCAAAGGCGTTTCAGGACGCGGGTTTGCCGCCCGGTGTTCTGAATCTTGTCTTCGGCAACCCAGCAGAGATATCCGGCTATCTGATCCCGCAAGACCCTGTGCGGCTGGTGGCGTTCACCGGCTCCACCACTGTCGGTCGCCACCTGACCACGCTCGCCGCGCAACATGACACGCGGGTGTTGATGGAACTGGGCGGTCATGCGCCGGTAATCGTTTGCGAGGACACGGATGTGCAGGCCGCAGGCGTTTCCAGCGCCGTGCGCAAGATGCGCAATGCCGGGCAGGTCTGTACCTCGCCCACCCGGTTCTTTGCGCATGAAAGCATCTTTGACGCCTACGCCGCGACTTTTGTTGAGCGAGCAAAGGCTACCGTGGTGGGGAACGGAATGGATGATGGAGTGGAAATGGGGCCGACGGCAAACGAACGCCGGGTACCTACCCTGACCGAACTGGTCGAAGACGCCGTGGCCCATGGCGCGACATTGGCCACGGGTGGCGCGCGTCACGGAAACACGGGGTATTTCTTTCAGCCGACTGTATTGTTGAACGTGCCCGAAACCGCGCGGATCATGCAGGAGGAACCCTTTGGCCCCGTGGCGGTGATCAACCCGGTCACGTCGCTTGATCACGCCATCGAGCAGGCCAATTCCGTGCCCTACGGCCTGGCCGGATATGCGTTCACCAATCGTGCGGACTACATCGACCGGCTGGTAGACGAGGTCGAGGTTGGCAACCTGTCCATCAACACGTTAGAGGCCTCCATGCCCGAAACCCCCTTTGGTGGGGTCAAATCCAGTGGTTATGGCCGCGAGGGCGGAACAGAGGGATTGGACAATTACATGACCGTCAAAAACGTCTGGCACGCCGCGACGATCGCCTGAGGAAGACGGGTCAGCAGAATGTCATGGTGACACACGGCACGGGAAAACCCGCGCCGCTGTCTGTACCGGATCAGGACCCGCTGTCATCCCCTTCGACCGCAGGGGAAACCGATTCCAGATAAGCCCAAACATCAGCGGCCTCTTCAGCTTTCTTCAGCCGAAAGGTCATCTTGGCCCGGGCCTTGCTGTCGTCCAGGTAGGTTTTCAGATACTTGGACGGATCAGCGACATAGGCGATGAACTGTTCTTCGTCCCAGACCAACCCGGCCTCACCCGCAGCGATCACGTATTTCGAATACTTGAAATCCTCGGTCCCTGCCGTTCGACCCACGACACCCCACAGGTTCGGCCCGGTTTTTCCGCCTTTGACGATGGTATCACCATCTGCGGTCTTGATCATGTGGCAGGCCTTGCATTTGTTGAATGCCTTTTCACCCTTGGCGGCATCGCCTTCGGCGAAGGCCTGCGGTGTCAGCATGGCAAGGGCGAAGCCTGCGGTCAGTAGGGATCTCATAGATTACTCCTCCATCTTGGTGCCTGGGAACGGGTCCCTGTTGGACAAAGTCAACATGACCAAGCTTTGGCACCAGGATAGGTCTGTGGACACTGGCTCCACAGAACTGTGAGCGCTTCGCGCAACTTTGTGATGGATGGTGTTCGGCTGCGAGGTCGCATGAGTCCCGCTGTCCATCGCGACATGAACAAATACACCGGCCCATGAAGTTGGGAGTGGTTACCCCGCCGCTGGCCCCATGGGTTGCCACAATTCGACCGGGTTGCCTTCGGGATCGTGGATGCGGGCAAAGCGACCGATTTCGCTGTCCCATTCGGCGCGGGTTTCCACCGCGATGCCTGCACCTTCGAGTTCTGTGATAAGCGCACTCAGGTCGTCCACACGGAAATTCAGCATGACTTGCCGATCTGGCGGGAAATAGTCGCTGTCGCGCGGGAAGGGGGCAAAAACCGTGGGGCCCGCCGCCTGCATCCAGGCCCCGGCGGACATGTCGATGCCCAGATGCTTGTTATACCATTCGCCCAGCGCCTGAGGGTCATCCGCCCGCAAGAAAACGCCGCCAATTCCGGTTGCCTGTGCCATCGTCACCTCCACAAAACTCAAAAGGGCCGCCCTAAGGCGACCCTTTCGTAATTCTCTGAACGGCGCAAGCTTAGCCGTTGACGCTGTCCTTCAGGGCCTTGGCGATGGTCATCTTGACCACCTTGTCGGCTTCCTTGGTGAAGGTTTCGCCAGTGGCCGGGTTGCGCACCTGACGCTCGGGGCGTTCGCGGCAGTAGATCTTACCCACGCCGGGCAGGGTCACGGCACCGCCGCCGGACACTTCGCGCGTGATGATCGCTGAAACAGCTTCGAGCGCCGCACCTGCGGATTTCTTGTCAGTGTCCAATTCCTCAGCCAGAGCAGCAACGAGCTGGGTTTTGGTCAGTGGTTTTGCCATTTCATGGTCTCCTTTGTCGCCCGATGTCTTGGGCCTCATTCAAGCATGATAACGCTATGTAGATGATGAACACAACGAATAGTGGCAGATAGCAAGAGCAAATCCGCCTATTTTCGGTGTTTTTGGCCCTATAAGAAGGCCGTTTCGTCGAAAGATCGCAATTTCCGGCTGTGGAGCCGTTCCAGCGGCATTTCCCGGATGGCCTCCATCGCGTGGATGCCGATGGCCAGATGGCGGCGGACCTGGGTGTTGTAGAAGTCCGAGGCCATGCCGGGTAGCTTCAATTCGCCATGCAACGGCTTGTCTGACACGCAAAGCAAGGTGCCGTAGGGGACGCGGAACCGGTATCCGTTGGCGGCGATGGTTGCGCTTTCCATGTCCAGCGCGATGGCGCGGGATTGGCTGAGCCGTTGCACCGGGCCGGATTGGTCGCGCAATTCCCAATTGCGGTTGTCGACCGAGGCAACCGTACCCGTGCGCATGACACGTTTCAGGTCATAACCGTCCAGTTCGGTTTCCCGCGCCACGGCCTGTTCCAGCGCAATCTGTATTTCAGCCAGCGCAGGGATAGGGACCCAGACGGGCAGGTCGTCATCCAGCACCTTGTCTTCGCGCAGATAGGCATGGGCCAACACGTAGTCGCCCATTTCCTGCGTATTGCGCAGCCCGGCGCAGTGCCCGACCATCAGCCAGGCATGGGGGCGTAACACCGCGATATGGTCCGTTGCAGTTTTTGCGTTGGACGGACCGACGCCGATATTGACCAGCGTAATGCCTGCACCGTCCGCCCGTTTCAGGTGATAGGTCGGCATTTGCGGGGCTTTGTCCGGGCGGGGTACAGGGGCCTTGGGGTCGGTAATCTCCACATTCCCCGGCGCGACAAAGCTGACATAGCCGCTGTTAGGGTCTGAAATCTTCTCGCGAGCGTAGGATTCAAACTCGTCCACGTAGAACTGGTAGTTCGTGAACAGCACGTGGTTCTGGAAATGGGACGGATGAGTTGCGGTGTAGTGGCTGAGCCGGGCGAGCGAATAGTCGATGCGCTGTGCGGTGAACAGCGCCAGCGGGCCGTCCCCGCCAGCGGTGTCCAGCACGCCGTTGACGATATCATCGTTGGTAGTGGACAGGTCCGGCACGTCGAACACATCCCGCAGGATGAAGCTGGTCGCACCGGCATGCGGAACCGAGATGTTGGCGTCGTTGGCCACGGCAAAATGCACCGGAATCGGTGTCTGTGAAGGTCCGATGCTGACCGGTTGGCCATGGTTTCGGATCAGCAGCTGGATCTGCTGGGTCAGGTAACCGCGAAACAGGTCGGGACGGGTGACCGTGGTACTGTGCGTGCCGGGTTCGGCCACGTGGCCAAAGCTGAGGCGGCTGTCGACCTGGGCATAGCTGGTCGTGGTCAGACGAATTTCGGGGTAGTAGGCACGGATGCGTGTGGGCGGTGTGCCATGCTCCATCGTGTGCACGAATTGGTCGCACAGGAAGCGGACGGAGGCTGTGTACAGTTCTTCCAGCCGGGCAACGGCGGCTGCGGGGTCCGTGAACTCCTGCGCCGGGGGCAGGTCGGGGGTCAGGTATTCGGTCATGATTCAGTGTCTAACAAACGAATTTTCTGGAACGTGCGCACGTCAATCAGGCCAAGGTCCGATATCCGCAGTTCGGGGATCACCACAAGGGCCAGCAACGAATGCTGCATGTTCGCGTTGTTGAGGGTACAGCCGCAGGCCTGCATCGCGGCGATCAGTTTGTCGGCCTTGGCCGCGACCTCTTGCGCGGGGCGATCAGACATCAGCCCGGCGATGGGCAGTTCGACCAAGGCCAGTTCCTGATCGTCGCGCCAGATGGTCATGCCACCGCCAACCTCGGCCAGCCGGTTGGCCGCCAACGCCATCTGCGCGCGGTCGGTGCCAACAACGATCATATGGTGGCTGTCATGTGCAACGGTGGAGGCCATGGCCATGCGGCCCGTGTATCCGAAGCCAGAGACAAAGGCGTTCGTCACGCCGCCGGTGGCCTGATGCCGTTCGACCAGCGCGATCTGCGCGACGTCACCATCAGGCTCTACAAGTCCGTTTTCAATGGGTATGTCGCATTTCATTGCCTTGGTCGGGGCCTGATTTTCAACCACACCAATGACGTTGGCGGTGACGGAATTGGCCCCATCAGGCGCAGCGATTTCGAAATCCGTGGCGGTCAGGCTGTGGCCCAAGTGAACGGTCTGTCGCGCGGTGTCGGGCCAGTTGTAGTGTGGGCAGTCCACCAGACATTCGCCATCCTGCGCCACGATCTGACCGCGGGCAATAACTGTCTCTATAGGTAGGGTTTTGAGGTCGGAACTGAGGATAATGTCCGCGCGACGACCGGGCGTGACCGACCCGATTTCCCGTTCCAGCCCGAAATGCGTGGCCGTGTTGATCGTGGCCATTTGCAGCGCGATCAAAGGATCACAGCCGCAGTCAATCGCATGGCGAACGACCCGGTTCATGTGGCCGTCATTCACCAGCGTGCCGGAATGGCAATCGTCGGTGCACAGGATGAAATTGCGCGAATCCAGCCCCTGTTCCGTGATCGCGGTGATCTGGGATTCCACATCGTACCAGGCTGATCCCAGCCGCATCATGGACCGCATCCCCTGTCGTACGCGCATAATCGCGTCCGCCTCGCAGGTGCCTTCGTGATCGTCAGCAGGTCCACCAGCGACATAGGCCGCGAAATCAGGCCCTAAATTTGGGGATGCGTAATGTCCGCCAACAGTTTTCCCGGCGCGCTGCGTGGCCGCGATTTCGGCCAGCATCTTGGGATCAGCTGCGGCGACACCGGGGAAGTTCATCATTTCCCCCAGCCCAATGATACCGGGCCAGGACATCGCCTCGACCACATCCTCGGGGGTGATTTCATACCCGGTTGTCTCCAGCCCAGGCGCGGAAGGGGCGCAGGAGGGCATCTGGGTGTAGATGTTGACCGGCTGCATCAGCGCCTCGTCATGCATCATGCGGACGCCGTCCAGACCCAGAACATTCGCGATTTCATGCGGGTCAGTGAACATGGTCGTCGTGCCATGAGGGATCACCGCGCGGGCAAATTCCGCCGGGGTCAGCATGCCGGATTCGATATGCATGTGCCCGTCGCAAAGGCCAGGCAGGATAAATCGCCCGTCTGCCTCGATGATCTGCGTGTCGGGGCCGGTGCAATAGCTTGCGTCGGGTCCGACATAGGCGACGCGGCCACGGCGGATGGCAACGTCGTGTTCCGGCAGAACCTCGCGGCTGTGAACGTTGACCCATTGGCCCTTACGGATGACGGTGTCGGCGTGTGCGCGGCCTGCGGCAACGGCGATCAGATCGGCGGCCACGTCGGCCCATGCGGGGAATGCTGTGTGTTCCATGAACCAATTGTCATGAGATTGCAGGGAGGTGCAAGAGGGGGCAGGCAGAGTTCATAAAACTGCCATATGGTTGCCGATGCACGGGGAGGGTTGACAGTTTTGTCCGCGCGCCGTCGGGTGGCAGGGGAGGTTGCGGATTATGGATTACAATACGGTTGAGGCGGACCCGTTTGGGCGTGCGTTGCGGGGGTTGGGGCTGAACCTGTTGGTGCGGGATGTTCCAGCTGAATGCGCCTTTTTAGAGACTGTTTTTGGCATGACATCCCATCAGGTGACGCAGGATTTTGCCATCGTGACCTATGGCGATCAGGTGTTTCAGGTGCATGCGGACGGGACCTATCATTCAAACCCGTTGCTGGGCATGTTGCCCGAGAATCCGCCACGGGGTGCAGGGATAGAAATCAGGCTCTACGAGAGCGATCCCGACGTGTGTGTGCAGCGAGCGGACGCGGTAGGGGCGACCATTCTGCAAGTGGCGACGGACAAACCACATGGGCTGCGCGAGGCGTATATCCTGTGTGAGAACGGGTATGCGTGGGTGCCGAGCCGGTCGAAGGATGAATGAGGCAGGGGTGCGTCTCAAGGCGCTGATCAAAATACATTAAGCGCGGAATCAAGCCCGAAGGGCGCCGCGCATCGCCGGGCCGTCCCCCGGTCCGGCGATATGGCTGGCAGAGATGTGCAACGGGCAACTTGTACGGACTTGGCGGACATAAAGTGTGCAACTGCGATGTCGGTTCGCCGCACTACGGCCCAGCGACACACGGCTTTTTGACGTGTCTATAGTAATCAATTTGCGTCGCGCGTCATACGTCGCAGCCAATCGGCAAAGATCTGCGCGCCAGGCATCTGTTCTGCCTGGGGTGACATGATCAGGTAATACGCCTCCTGCATCTGAGCGCGGTGGTCGAACGGAACGCGCAATTGCCCCTGTCGGATCAGCCGCCCGGCAATCGCATCATGGGCAATTGCGAGCCCGCCACCGGCTGCCGCGACCGCTAGCGTGACGGAGTAGGTTGTGGCATAGGTCACATGCGGTTTCTGCCAGGTTAGACCCTGATCTTCGATCCAGCTGGGCCAGTTGCACAGCAAGTTGGAGCAGTCAAACAACGGATGAGATTGCACATCCTCCAACGATACCTCGTAGTTTGGCGCGCAGACGGGGTAGTATTCGTTGGTGATCAAATGTTCCGCCCGCACCGTATCGGCTGGACGCAGGGAAAACCGGACTTCTACGTCAGCACCGGTGGCCAGTTCGCGGGGCTCCCAGATTTCGGTCATCAGGTTGATGAGCACGTCGGGGTGGGCCTGGCGAAACAGTTTCAGGCGCGGGGCCAGCCAGTGGATGGCAAATGTGATGTTGCAGCGAACCTGTACGACATTGCTGTCGTCCCCGGTGATTGCCCGCGTGCCCCGTTCCAGAGTGCGGAACGCGTCCCGCACCACCGGGAGGTAGGTCGTCCCGCTTTCCGTCAGTTCCAGCGCGCGGGGGCGGCGGTGAAACAGGGGGCGACCCAGATATCCCTCCAGCGACTTGATTTGCTGGCTGACCGCACTTTGCGTCATGTTCAGTTCGCGCGCTGCGCCGGTAAAGGACAGGTGCCGCGCGGCGGCCTCGAAGGCGCGAAGCCATCCAAGCGGCGGGAGAGACTGTTTCAAGGCAATAAATCCGCTATAAGATTGTCTAATGCTATGCCTGCGTTTTTTTCGTTGGTCAACATGCGCGGCGGTGGGCAGATTTTAGAGGGTAAAGGAGAGAATCATGAGCGTTGCGGAACTGCGTCCAAATATGGACCATTGGCAGGAACGGGTGGATCTGGCGGCGGCGTTTCGCTGGACCGAGCGGCTGAACCTACACGAGGCCGTTTCCAACCATTTCTCGATCGCGGTGAACGAGGATGGCACGCAATTCCTGATGAATCCGAACCAAATGCATTTTTCCCGCATTCGGGCGAGCGATCTGTTGCTGTTGGACGCAAACAACCCGGATTCACTGGAAGGGCCAGATGCACCGGATGAAACCGCGTGGGGGCTGCATGGCGCGTTGCATCGTCGGTGCCCGCATGCGCGCTGCGCCATGCATGTGCATTCGATCCACGCAACGGTTTTGGCAAGCCTTGCGGACAGCCGATTGCCGCCCATCGACCAGAACACGGCGATTTTCTTCAACCGTTATGTGATTGACGACGGGTATGGCGGGCTGGCCTTTGAAGAAGAAGGCGAGCGGTGCGCGCAGTTGTTCAGTGACCCGAAGAAAAAGGTCATGATCATGGGCAACCATGGCATCATGGTGATCGGTGATACCGTGGCCGAGACGTTCAACCGGATGTATTTCTTCGAACGTGCGGCGGAGACCTATATTCGTGCGCTGCAGACCGGGCAGAAACTGCGGGTTCTGTCGGATGAGATCGCGGAAAAGACCGCGCAGGAAATCGAAACCTACGACAGTCAGGACGTACGCCATCTGGCCGAGCTGAAGGCCATTCTGGATGGTGAAGGGTCGGATTACGCCAACTGACTGGCGTGATTTGCGCGTTGGGGGAGGATCATCATGCCAAAGGATCAGACGGCTGAGGCGCGTGTCACCGATCCCGAGGCGGAGCGTTGGAATTACCATCCGCAGGGGCCTGTTGCACTGAACCCTCTGTTCAATTGGCCACCGAACCCGCGCGCCGTCTGGAATTGGTATCGCGGGGCGTGGTTGCAGATCACGTCGCTGGTGGTGTGCTTTGTTTTGGCGCTGGTCGTGTGGCAGTGGCTGCTGCCGCCGCTGGACCGCATGCAGAGCTTTGCTCCCGGTTGGATGCTGCAGATCTGGCTGCTGAACATGGGTCTGCAAACGCTGGTTGCCGGGACACTGCATTGGTGGCTGTACCTGCGCAAGGGCCAGGGCATGCACAAGAAGTTCGACAAACGCGACCTGACCCGCAACAACGGGACCTTCACGTTCAACAATCAGGTTCTGGACAACATCTGGTGGACGCTGGGCAGCGCGATGACCGTGGCGACCGTGTATCAGTGGGGCCTGTTTTGGGCGATGGCCAATGGGTATGCGCCGGTGATCACGTTTGGCGAGGCGCCGGTTTGGGGTGTCGTCTGGATGGCGCTGATCCCGATGTGGTCGGGGATGCACTTCTACTGGGTGCACCGGTTGCAGCATTCCCCGAAGCTCTACAAACACGTGCATGCGGTCCATCATCGCAACGTCAATATCGGACCCTGGTCGGGGATTTCGAACCATTGGTACGAAAACCTGCTGTATTTCACGACCTACTTCATCCACCTGGTCGTGCCGTCAAACCCGCTGCACCTGATGTTCCACGTCACGTTTCAGCAGTTGAGCCCCGTGTTTTCGCATTCCGGGTTCGAACGTGTGGCCGTCAACGGGCAGGACGCGGTGAAGGCCGGTGATTTCTTCCACCAACTGCATCACCGATACTTCGAGTGTAATTATGGCACCTCGGAAATCCCGTTCGACAAATGGTTCGGCACCTACCATGACGGGTCGGCTGACGCGACGACCCGAACGCGTGCGCACAAGAAGCAGATGTATACCTGATGGCCGAGTGGAACCATATCCCGGATCAGCTGCCGCTGAAGACCATGCCGCTCTGGCAATGGCCACCCAGGCCGATGGAAGTTTTGCGGTGGTATTGGGACAGCTGGTTTCCGATCACCATCAATCTGGGCATTGTCGGGCTGGCCTTCCTGTCGCTGTGGCTGGCCGCCCCGACGCTGGAGCAGGCGGCAACCCCGGGTCTGTGGATACTGGGCATCTGGTTGCGGAATTTTGTCCTGATCGTGGTGCTGGCACAGGGTCTGCATTGGCTGTTTCACGGTCAAAAGCTGCAAGGAACCGATCGCAAATATGACCCCCGCCCGTTTCCGCGGAAGGGTGGCGTGTTCAACTTTGGCAGCCAGTATTGGGACAACGTGTTCTGGGCTGTCGCGTCGGGCGTGACGATCTGGTCGGGTTACGAGGCGTTGATCTGGTGGAGCATGGCCAATGGTTATGCCCCGACGTGGAGTTGGTCGGACGGTTGGTTCTGGTATCTGGCGATCTTCTTTCTCATCCCGATCTGGGAGAGCTTCTATTTCTACTGGATTCACCGGTTGCTGCATACAAACGTGATGTACCGGTTCCATGCACTGCACCACCGGAACACGGATGTGGGGCCCTGGTCCGGGCTGAGCATGCATCCCATTGAACACATGTTCTACTTTGGCACCGCGATGATCCATTTTGTCGTGCCGACCGCGCCTGTGCATCTGGTCTGTCACCTGATGTTTTACGGGCTTTATGCCATCGTCACGCATACCGGGTTCGAAGGTGTCTGGGCCGGGGGCCGCAAACGGCTGCATCTGGGGAATTTTCATCATCAGATGCACCACCGGTATTTCGAGGTGAACTATGGCACGCTGGAGGTGCCGTGGGACAAACTGTTCGGGACGTTCCATGACGGCACGCCCGAAGCGAAAGAGCGCATGAAGCAGCGCCTGCGGGAGCGGCGCAGAACACCAGCGTAGACATCAGGGAAATTGGGAAACGAATGACGTGACAGCATCCTGTCGCGTCTCAATCGAGGGCAAACCCGGCGATTTGCCGGTAACGGAGAATGCAAATGCAATTCGGTTTGAACGAAGAACAGGAAATGATCGTCTCGACCGTGCGGTCGTTTGTCGAGAATGAGATCTATCCGCATGAGGAACTGGTTGAACGCACCGGTGAAGTGCCCGAAGAGATCGCGCAAGAAATCAAGCGCAAGACCATCGAGTTGGGCTTTTACGCCTGTAACTTCCCGGAATCCGTGGGTGGTGCCGGGCTGAACCACATGGATTTTGCTCTGGTCGAGCGGGAGCTGGGTCGCGGGTCGATGGCGCTCAATCACTTCTTCGGACGTCCGCAGAATATCCTGATGGCCTGTGAGGGTGAGCAGGTGGATCGCTACCTGTTGCCTGCGGTGCGCGGTGAAAAGATGGATGCATTGGCGATGACGGAACCCGGGGCCGGGTCGGACGTTCGGGGCATGAAGTGTTCCGCCGTGCGCGATGGCGGCGATTGGGTGATCAACGGGACCAAGCACTTCATATCGGGCGCAGAGCACGCGGATTTCGTGATTGTGTTTGTGGCCACGGGCGAGGATCAGACTCCAAAAGGGCCAAAGAAGCGGATTTCCTGCTTCCTCGTGGATCGGGGGCATCCGGGGTTCACCATTCGGCACGGGTACAAATCGGTCAGCCACCGGGGCTATCTGAATATGGTGCTGGAATTTGACGATTGCCGCCTGCCGGATTCCGCCGTGCTGGGTGAGGTCGACGGCGGGTTCGAGGTGATGAACACATGGCTCTACGCAACGCGGATCACGGTTGCGGCCATGTCCACGGGACGCGCGCGGCGGGTGTTCGACTATGCCCTGACCTATTCCGCAGAGCGAGAGCAGTTTGGTCAGCCAATTGGCAAGTTCCAAGGTGTGTCGTTCCAGTTGGCGGACATGATCACCGAAATCGATGCGGCGGACCTGCTGACACTGGCGGCGGCAGATCGGCTGGACAAGGGGCTGCCTGCCAACCGGGAAATTGCCTCGGCCAAGCTTTATGCGTCCGAAATGCTGGCGCGCGTGACCGACGCGGCGATCCAGATTCACGGTGGCATGGGTCTGATGGACGATTATCCACTGGAACGGTTTTGGCGCGATGCGCGGGTCGAACGGATCTGGGACGGAACGTCTGAAATCCAGCGTCACATCATCAGCCGCGATTTGCTGCGGCCTTTAGGCGCTTGACCCGGGTTCGTAGGCAACGGAGCGTAACATGCGCGATCTGAGCAGACTATTGAACCCGCGCAGCATCGCGGTGATCGGCGGCGGGGCCTGGTGCGAGTCGATTATTGGGGCCGCTCGCCGGATTGGCTATGATGGCGACATCGTCCCGGTGCATCCCAGTGGAAAGGTGATCGCCGGGCTGCCGTCCCTTCAGCGGCTGGAGGATCGGGAGGGGCCGATTGATGCGGCGTTCATCGGCATCAACCGGACTGCCACGATCGAGGCGGTCAAAACCTTGCGTGATCTGGGCGCAGGGGGCGCGGTGTGCTTTGCCTCGGGCTTCTCCGAAGCGCAGGCAGAACTGGCGGATGGCGGGGATTTGCAGGGGCAACTGGTGGCTGCGGCGGGTGACATGCCGATTCTGGGACCGAATTGCTATGGCTTCATAAATGCCCTTGATAGGGTCGCAATCTGGCCGGACCAGCACGGGATGCAACCGGTCGACAGCGGCGTTGCGATCCTGACGCAAAGTTCGAACATTGCGATCAACCTGACCATGCAGCAACGGGCCTTGCCGATTGCGTACATGGTCACGTGCGGGAACATGGCCCAGACGGATCAGGCGCAGATTGCGCAGTCGCTGGCGCACGACCCTCGGGTCACGGCGATTGGTGTGCATATCGAAGGGTTCACGAACCTGCGCGCCTGGGAAGAGCTGGCGCGGGTTTGCGAGGCGCGCGGGATTGCGTTGGTGGCGCTGAAGGTCGGGAAAAGCGACCATGCTCAGCGGGCGACCGTGTCCCACACCGCGTCGCTGGCCGGTGGATACGCTGGGGCATCTGCGCTTCTGTCACGATTGGGTGCTGCGCAGGTTGAGGATATTCCGACGTTTCTGGAGACGCTAAAGCTGGCGCATTTTCAGGTGGATATGCCCAATGGCACCATCGCCGGGATCAGCTGTTCAGGCGGCGAGGCGAGTCTGATCGCTGACACGGCAGAAGGCAGTAGATTGGTGTTTCCGCCCTTGTCAGAGTCACAATTCAGCGATTTACGCGCCGCTTTGGGGCCGAAAGTCGCCCTGAACAATCCGATTGACTACCACACCTACATCTGGCGCGACACGGACGCGATGACCGCTACGTTTGCAGGGATGTCCGGGCCTGAAACCGACCTAAGCATTCTGATCACGGATTATCCGACCACGGACGGTTCTGACTGGGAGTGTGCCACAGACGCGGTGATTGCCGCCTCACAGCGGACCAAACGCAGATATGCAGTGGCGGCGACCCTGCCGGAGTTGATGCCGATGGACGTGGCACAACGGCTGAGTGACGCGGGGGTCGTGCCCCTGTTGGGTTTGCGCGAGGCAGTGTCAGCTTTGGATGCACTGGCCGGCCGGCAGATTCAGGCAGACAGTGCCGTGTTAGAGCCTGGTTTCGAGCGAGATGCGCAGGTCTGGACCGAAGCGCGGGCCAAGGCTGCACTGGCTGATACCGGCCTCTGCGTTCCGGAATCGGCCAGCGTGAATACCCCAACAGAGGCGGCAGAAGCAGCCAAACGGATTGGTGGGCAGGTTGTGCTGAAGGGCGCCGGGTTGGCGCATAAATCCGAACACGGCGCCGTGCGGCTGAACCTGACCCCGGATCAGGTTGAAAGTGCTGCACAGGAAATCGGCACCAACGGTTTCCTGGTCGAAGAGATGGTGACCGGCACGGTGGCGGAACTGTTGATCGGCGTGACGCGCGATCCGGCCCATGGATTCCTGTTGACTATCGCGGCGGGCGGCGTTCTGACCGAAGTGCTGAAAGACAGTGTGTCGATGCTGTTGCCGGTGCGGGCAGAGGACGTTGAAAATGCTCTAACAAAGCTGAAATGCGCGAAACTGCTGGACGGCTATCGCGGGAAACCAGCCGCTGACAAGGCTGCCATTGCGCGGGCTGTGCTGGCCATTCAGGACTATGTTGTCGCCCATGCGGACCGTGTTGAAGAAGTCGAGGTCAATCCGCTGATGTGCCTGCCGGACGGTGCCGTGGCGGCCGATGCGTTGATCCGCATTGCAGGAGGGGACCAGTGACCCGCACCATCGCAGCCGTCCTGTTTCCTGAGTTCGAGATGCTGGACCTGTACGGTCCGCTGGAGATGTTTTCCTTTTTCCGAGACGATTTCGAAATCCGCACGGTGGCGTCTACGGCTGGACCAGTTTTCGCCTCGGGCGGGCCTGCGACAGTGGCGCAGGACGCTATGGCGGACGGGCGTGACTATGACATCCTATTAGTCCCTGGTGGCCGTGGTACTCGGTATGTGGACAGCGACGCCGAGGTTTTAGGCTGGCTGGCCCGGCAAACGGAACAGGCAGAGCGGGTGACGTCAGTCTGCACAGGCTCGCTGTTGTTGGCCAAGGCGGGTGTACTAAACGGGCGGCGGGCGACCACGAACAAGCTGGCGTTTGACTGGGTTGCGGATCAAATCAGCGGAGTTGACTGGCAGCGCAGTGCCAGATGGGTGCGGGATGGCAAATTCTACACCTCGTCTGGGGTGTCTGCGGGCATGGACATGGCGCTGGCCCTGATCGCCGACCTTCTCGGCGAAGAAGCGGCAGAACAGGCCTCTATGTGGGCGGAGTATGTACGAAATCCGGATCCTGGGAATGATCCGTTTGAGATTAAGGAGAGTGAGACATGAGCGACGAGAGCCCCGTCAAAACGCGGCGCGACGGTGCGATTCTGGAGGTGACTTTGGACCGGCCCAAGGCGAATGCCATTGACCTGAAAACCAGTCGCCTGATGGGTGAGGTGTTTCGTGATTTCCGTGATGACCCTGACCTGCGCGTGGCGATCCTGACGGGCGGTGGGGACAAGTTTTTCTGCCCCGGTTGGGATTTGAAAGCCGCGGCGGACGGGGATGCGGTTGATGGCGACTACGGCGTTGGCGGCTTTGGCGGGCTGCAGGAAATGCGCGACATGAACAAGCCGATCATCGCGGCGGTGAACGGCATCGCCTGTGGCGGCGGGTTGGAAGTCGCGATGAGCGCGGACATGATCATAGCCGCCGATCACGCGACATTT
Organism: Paracoccaceae bacterium; assembly: GCA_040830545.1. Classification (GTDB taxonomy): domain Bacteria; phylum Pseudomonadota; class Alphaproteobacteria; order Rhodobacterales; family Rhodobacteraceae; genus HXMU1420-2. Next base: position 19,497 of record JBFOMB010000030.1, read on the forward strand.
GCGCTGCCGGAAATCCGGTCGGGTACCGTGGCGGATGCAGCGAGTGTCAAGTTGCCCAAGCGCATTCCCTATCACATCGCGATGGAGCTTTTGCTGACCGGGCGTTGGTTTGACGCCGAAGAAGCGCATCGCTGGGGTCTGATCAACGAGATCGTGCCAGCAGACAAGCTGATGGATCGCGTGTGGGAACAGGCGCGTCTGCTGGCGAGCGGTCCGCCGCTGGTTTATGCCGCGATCAAGGAAATCGTGCGCGAGGCAGAGGACGAGAAGTTCCGCGACATGATGAACCGGATCACCAAACGGCAGTTGGCGACGGTTGACGTGCTCTATGACAGCGAGGACCAGATGGAAGGCGCGCGGGCCTTTGCCGAGAAACGTGAACCGGTCTGGAAAGGCAAATAGGGGATGTAACGGTCGGGGTGGCGCCTTATCTGTTCGCTCATGACCATTGAGCGGAAAAACGATTGGAGCGCCCTTGCCATCATCCAGTGGCTGATGCGCGAGGGCCGGTTGCTCGGGGACCGTGACCGGCTGCTGGAGGGATTGGGCGAGCGGATGCTGGCCGAAGGCGCGCCGGTTGCACGCATCCGCGTGGCCATGCGCACGTTGCACCCGATGGTGCGAGCGATCAGTTCGACCTGGGAGACCGAGGTTGGCGTGACCCCCGCGATCGAGGCGCAGCACGGGTTCGATGTGAGTGCGTCCTATAGGGGCAGCCCCATCGAGATCATCACAACCACCCGCGAACCGTACCGTCGCCGGCTGGACGATACCCTTGGGCCGAATGACCCCGCCGTCCTGCACGAACTGCGGCAGGACGGGATGACAGACTATTTCGGCCGTCTGCTGCTGTTTTCCTCGGGTCCGGCGGCGATATTGACGATCAGCAGCGCTACTCCGGGCGGGTTCAGCGACGATGATCTGGAGAAAATCAACCTGATCGCTGGCGCGATGTCGCCCATTGTCGAGGTGTTTCACGCCTACCAGATCGCTGAAGCAGTGGCAGAGGCCTATCTGGGTCCGCGCACGGGGCGGCGGGTGCTGGATGGGCAGATCACGCGCGGTGATATTGAAACCATCGAGGCGGCGATCCTGATCAGCGACCTGCGGGGTTGGACCCGGATGAACCAGAACCTGCCACCAGAGGAAACGGTTGCACTGGCTAATCGGTACTTTGAAACTGTGGCGGCAGCGGTGGATGCTTATGACGGAGAAATCCTGAAGTTTCTGGGTGATGGCGTGCTGGCCATCTTCCCCGACGACGCCGCACGTGCCTGTCAGCAAGCGCTGGACGCAGCGGTCATGGCTCAATCCAATGCCGATGGTGTGGATTTCGGTGTAGGCATGCACTTTGGTCGGGTCATGTATGGCAATGTCGGGTCAGCGGAACGGATCGACTTCACCGTGCTTGGCCAAGCGGTCAATTTGGCCGCCCGGATTGAGAGCCTGTGCGGCGAAACGGGCCAGCCAATCCTCTATTCAGACCGGTTCGCCGCGGCATTGGACGGCACCAGCCGCGAAGTCACCCGGCAATTGCTTAAAGGACTGGACGATCCGGTCACGATATTCGCACCGCAGTCCCGGACCTGATCCGGGACCTCCACCTTTGACGTCAGAGACCCCGGATCAAGTCCGGGGTTTGGGCAACGTGTGCTGAATAGTGACCATCTATTTCGCTACCCTTTCTGGAACAGCGCAATAAAGGCGAGGTCGTCTTTGTGTTCATCCGTCGCGTTCGGCCCGTAAATCCGCGTCTCGGGCAGATGCAAATCGCTGATTCGATCCCCCAGCGCTTGGAATTTTGCCTCAAACCCCTGTGACACGAAGTGCTGCGCATTGATCGAGATTGCAAATTGCGCGCCAGGCCGGGCCACGCGCAGCAATTCGTCAAATACGTCCGGCCCCACGTGACCATGGGTGAACGTACCGGAACTGACGATGCCGGAGTAACTGTCCCGCGGAACGGGCAGGCCCTCCAGCAAGTCCGCCTCGAACAGATCGCGATACACGTCCTTGCGTTCCGCCATGTCCAGCATTTCACCGCTGATGTCAGTCGCGTCCACAGGGCCGGCCCCCAAATCCGCCAGCATGACACCGGCCAGCCCGGTTCCTGCGCCGACGTCCAGCACGGGCCCCTGCCCCCCGGCATCAATGAAGGCCCGCGCGGTGTGCAGCGGCAATTGATAGTCGTGATCAACCGCAAAACTGGCGTCATAGCTCGCCGCCCAATCCGCATAAAGTCGCCGGTTGTCGGCAGCCGATTTCAGATCATAGGCGGCATTCAGGCTGGGTTTGTCCTTGGTCATGCCCAAATTAGGGCCGGATCGACCTCAAAAATCAAGCCGCATCAAAATCCAGTACCAGATTGTCGCTGGTCGGTCGGGCCTGACAGGCAAGGGTAAAGCCCGCCTCCAACTCCCACGGTTCCAACGAATAGTTCACCGCCATTTCCGCGCTGCCTTCGGCCACTTTGCAGCGGCAGGTACAGCACATGCCGCCCTTGCAGGAAAACGGCAATTCCAACCCGGCCCGTGCGGCGGCGTCTATAACCGTGTCATCCTGCGATTCAAACCGGAAGTCCCGGCGCGTGCCATCCAGATAAACCGCGACAGCAACGCCTTTGGCAGCGGCGGCCTCTGCCGCGTCCGATTTCGGCGCGCGGGGAGCTTCACCGTCTATGGTGAAACGTTCGAAATGCACCTTGTCCGAAGGCACACCATACGCGTCCAACGCAGCGGTCACATTGTCGATCATCGCGCCGGGGCCACACAGGAACACACCGTCCGCGCCAGCCAGATCAATCGCCCCAGCCTGTGCCAGCGCAGTCACCTTGTCCCCGTCGATCCGCCCATTCAGCAGCGCCACATCCTGCGGCTCGCGGCTCAGCACATGGATCAACGTGAACCGGTCCAGATAGCGGTCCTTCAGCGCGTCCAGAACATCGCGGAACATGATCGTATCCGTCTGCCGGTTGCCATAAACCAGCGTTACCCGAGCACCTCGCGCCAAGGCATCCCCGGCAATCGCCACCATCGGCGTGATCCCCGACCCGGCGGCAATGAGCACGATGTCCTGTTCATCCTTGCAGACAAACCGGCCCTCGGGCGGCATTACTGACAGCACCCCACCGGGCACCAGCCCTTGAGCGAAAGTCGAAAATGCCCCGTCTTCCACCTGCTTCACCCCAACGCACAGGGTCTCTCCTGGCAAAGACGCAATCGAGTAGTTGCGGCGCACATCTTCTCCATTCACCTCGGCCCGCAGGGTCAGATACTGCCCGGGCACAAAGGAAAACGCGTCGCTCAGCGCCTCAGGCACATTAAAGCTCAACACAACGCTATCAGCAGTTTCGGCCTGAACGTCGGACAGGATCAGATCATGGAACATGTGGGCCTCAGATACATTTGAAATAGTCGAAAGGTTCAGCGCATGCGGTGCACCGGTATTGTGCCTTGCATGCGGTTGACCCGAATTCAGAGAGTTTTTCGGTCTCGCGGCTGCCACAACGCGGGCAGGTCACACTGGTTTCACCAAACAGGGCCAGTTTGGATGTGCTGCCCTCTGGCGGCGCGATACCATAAGCGCGCAACTTCTCGCGGCCTTCTGGTGTGATCCAATCGGTGGTCCAGGCCGGGCTCATCACCCGGTTGATCCGCGCCTCAAATCCAGCCTCTAACAAGGCGGTTTCAATGGCAAGCTCGATGGCCAACACCGCGGGGCAGCCGGAATAGGTCGGGGTGACATCAGCCACCGCAATACCATCCTCGATCCGCACATCCCGAAGAATGCCCAGCTCTGCCACGTTGATGCAGGGCACCTCCGGATCAGGCACTGTTGCCGCAGCCTCCCAGGCACGGCGCGCGTCCAGCGATATGGGCTGCGCTACCACGACACCCCCGGATGCGCTCGGTGGGTGGACTGCATCTCTGCCAACATATGGCCCAGCCCTTCGCCGTGTACACCGCTGCGCCCGCCGGTCTGCGGGTGCGGGATCACCGGGCGGGTCAGCAGGGCCTGACCAAACACCTCGTCAATCGTGGCCTCCCAGGTCCCGCGCAGGGCCGCCCGGTCCGGCAAAGCCGCCACGCCATCGGATGCGCCTGCCTCGAACAGCTCGTCGGCATACAGGTGCAGATCCTCAATCGCCTCAGCCATCCGCCGCGCGCTTTCCTCGGTCCCGTCGCCCAGCCGGATCACCCACTCGCCAGCATGGCGGATGTGATAGGCCATCTCCTTGACCGCCTTACCCGCAACACCCCGGATCACCTCGTCATCGCTGTCTGCGGCAGCAACCCAATAGGGATGCATGAAGGCCGTGAAATACAGCTGCCGCAGCATCGTTTGCGCAAAATCGCGGTTTGGTCGTTCCACCAACAGGCAATTCCGATACTCCCGCTCACCCCGCAGATAGGCCAGATCATCCTCGCTCCGGCCTTTGCCCTCGACCTTACCTGCATAGTCATAAAGCGTTCGCGCGGTCCCGATCAGATCCAGTGCCATATTGGGCAGCGCCAGATCCTCCTCCAGCATCGGCGCATGACCGCACCATTCGCTCAGCCGATGACCCAGCACCAGATGATCGTCGGCCAGTTCCAGCAAGGCATCAAACAACGCCATCACATGTGCCCCACTTCGTCGGGGATTTCATAAAACGTGGGATGGCGATAAATCTTCTCACCCGGTTCAAAATTCTCGCCTGCCTGATCGGGGTCCGACGCCGTGATCGCCGCTGAGGGCACGACCCAGATCGAATTGCCTTCCCCCCGGCGCGTGTACACATCCCGCGCGGCCTGCAGGGCCATCACCTCGTCCGCCGCATGAATCGACCCGACATGCTTGTGGGACAACCCGTTGCGCGGTCGAATGAACACTTCCCAAAGTGGTACTTCATTGGCCATGCCCTGGCTCCTTCATTGTTCTCAAAATACTCCGGGGGAGACCCGAAGGGTCGGGGGCAGCGCCCCCAATCTCATGGGATGGCGGGCGGGGCGACGGGCGCAGCCCGAGCGCCGCATCGACATCACTCCGCAGCCAGCTTGCGTGCCTTGCGTTTCTCCGCGTGGGCCAGTGCCGCTTCGCGCACCCAGGCTCCATCGTCCCAGGCCTTGCGCCGGGCCCGAATACGATCCCGCGCCATCGGCCCATGGCCTTTCACCACGCGCCAGAATTCGTCCCAATCAATCGGCCCGTGATCATACCCGCCCTTGTCCTCGTTCCAGACCAGATCCGGGTCGGGCATGGTCAGGCCAATGAATTCAGCCTGCGGCACTGTCGCGTCGATGAATTTCTGGCGCAGTTCATCATTGGTGAACCGCTTGATCTTCCACGCCATGGACTGATCGGAATGCTGACTGTCCGCGTCATGTGGGCCGAACATCATGATCGACGGCCACCACCACCGGTTCAGCGCATCCTGAGCCATCGCCTTCTGCTCGGCACTACCACGGGCCAGTTCCATCATGATCTCGTAGCCTTGCCGCTGATGGAAACTCTCTTCCTTGCAGACCCGGATCATCGCGCGCGCATAAGGCCCATAAGAACAGCGGCACAGCGGGATCTGGTTCATGATCGCTGCGCCATCCACCAGCCAGCCAATCGCGCCAATGTCGGCCCATGTCAGGGTCGGGTAGTTGAAGATCGAAGAATACTTGGCCTTCCCCGACAACAGCTCCTCGGTCATTTCCTCGCGGCTCACGCCCAGCGTTTCAGCCGCCGCATACAGATACAGCCCATGACCGCCCTCGTCCTGCACCTTGGCCAGCAACGCGGCCTTGCGGCGCAGGGACGGCGCGCGGGTGATCCAGTTGCCTTCAGGCAGCATGCCAACAATCTCGGAATGGGCGTGCTGACCGATCTGACGCACCAACGTGCGCCGATACCCTTCGGGCATCGCGTCATTCGGCTCGATCTTTTCTTCAGCATCGATCCGTTTCTGGAACGCGTCCAGAAATTCCTGTGTTTCCTCGGTGCGCCCGTCCGCGCCAATCAGACCCTGGCTGTACATGCTTGGCTCTCCTCTCCGGTGGCTCGTATATAAGTTACGAAAAATCTCAATTCAACGGATTTTTGTAACACTTGAACTGTTCCCCTGATGATAGCATCTGAGAGCATGGCCAAGACACTGCTTTCATTTGGACACGGCTTTTCTGCCCGTGCGTTTACCGACCTCGTTCTGCCACTGGGGTGGGACGTGACCGGCACCACCCGGACCGAGGACAAGGCGCTGGTGATTCGCGCCACCGGTGTACGGGTGCTTTTGTGGCCCGGAACAGATCCGGTGTCCTTTGACGGTGTGACCCACTTGCTGATCTCTGCCGGTCCGGGAGAAGGCGGCGATCCGGTTCTGGCCGCGTTCCGGGACGAGATTGCCAAACGGGCGGCGCAGTTCGAATGGGTCGGCTACCTGTCCACCACGGGCGTTTATGGCAATCACGATGGCGGTTGGGTGGATGAAACCACGCCGCTCACCCCCAGCACGCGCCGGGGCCGGTGGCGCAAAGAGGCTGAAGATGCCTGGCAGGCCATTCCTGATCTGCCGCTGCACATCTTCCGCCTGGCCGGGATCTATGGCCCAGGACGTGGGCCGTTCGAAAAGGTGCGCAATGGCACGGCCAAACGGGTGATCAAACCCGGTCAGGTGTTCAGCCGCATCCATGTCGAAGACATCGCGCAAGTACTGCTGGCCTCGGTCAATCGGCCCAATCCCGGTGCGATCTATAACCTGTGTGACGACGACCCGGCCCCGCCGCAGGACGTATTGGGCTTTGCTGCCGAATTGCTGGGCTACCCGTTGCCACCCGAAGTGGATTTCGAAACGGCTGAGATGTCGCCCATGGCGCGCAGTTTCTATTCCGACAGCAAGCGGGTGCGGAACAATCGCATCAAGGATGAATTGGGCGTCGTTCTGAAGCACCCGACCTACAAGGCCGCGCTGACTGCGATGTTGGAAGCAGAGAAACGGGCCAAGTAGTCCCGATGCAGTCCCGGACTTGATCCGGGACCTCCGCTGCCTGATCCGAAGCCCCGGATCAAGTCCGGGGCTGCGTGGTGGGATTGGCCCGCGATGAGTCCTAGCCGCAGTCGATTTTCGTGATCAGGCCGCTATAGGTGACAAAAACATTCATGCGGCTGGCATCGTAATCCTGGGTGACCACATCACTGGGATCAATCACCCGGTGGTTGGCCGGCAAGCGTGACTGATTTCCATCCAGCGGTTGCCCGATCAGATCCAACGTCAGATGCGCCCCACAAGAGGTCAGCGTCAGGTCCTCGCTGGGATCCGTGTCTTCGGTGACGATCTCAACCCCGTCCTCGAGCTCATTCACCTCCACATCCGGAGGTGTTTCCAGCGAACCAGTTGACCCAAGCGGTTCGTCCAGCGGTGGCAGATCATCCGGCGCCGTGGAACAGGTTGCCAGTGCCGCAATCGACATCACTCCAAGTATTGCACGCATAACCTGATTCCTTGCTGTGTTCACATTCAACTTATGACAAATGGTATTACCCTGTTGAAAACGACAAGTCTTTGCCGCAGGGTCAATAAAAATATGAAAGGGGACGTAAATGCGCACCAAAGCCGCCGTGGCCGTCGAGGCCGGAAAACCGTTGGAAGTGATGGAGGTCAACCTGGACGGCCCGCGTGCGGGTGAAGTTCTGGTTGAGATCAAGGCGACGGGCATCTGCCACACCGATGAATTCACCCTGTCCGGCGCGGATCCCGAGGGCCTGTTCCCTGCCATTCTGGGCCATGAAGGCGCGGGCGTGGTTCTGGAGGTCGGCGAAGGTGTGACCAGCCTGAAACCAGGCGATCATGTCATCCCGCTGTACACCCCGGAATGCCGGGAATGCGAATACTGCCTGAACCCCAAGACGAACCTATGCCAGGCGATCCGCGTGACCCAAGGCCAGGGCCTGATGCCCGACGGCACCAGCCGGTTCACCACGTTGGATGGCGATCCGATCCTGCATTACATGGGATGTTCGACCTTTGCCAACCACACGGTTCTGCCGGAAATCGCGCTGGCCAAGGTCAACCCGGACGCGCCGTTTGACAAGATTTGCTATATCGGCTGCGGCGTGACCACAGGCATCGGTGCGGTGATCAACACGGCCAAGGTGGAAATCGGATCGCGCGCAGTGGTGTTCGGTCTGGGCGGCATTGGCCTCAACGTGATTCAGGGTCTGCGTCTGGCGGGCGCGGATCAGATCGTGGGTGTTGACCTCAACAGCGACAAGAAGGTGATGGGCGAGCGGTTCGGCATGACCGGAGTCGTCAACCCGGCCGAGGTTGAAGGTGATCTGGTGCCCTATCTGGTCGATCTCACCAAAGGCGGCGCGGATTATTCGTTTGACGCAACCGGCAACGTGAAAGTCATGCGCGACGCGCTGGAATGCGCGCACAAGGGCTGGGGCGAATCGATCATCATCGGTGTGGCCCCTGCCGGAGCCGAGATTTCGACGCGTCCCTTCCAACTGGTCACAGGCCGCAGCTGGCGTGGCACCGCCTTTGGCGGCGCGCGCGGGCGGACCGATGTGCCGAAGATCGGGGATTGGTACATGGAAGGGAAGATCGAGATCGACCCGATGATCACCCACACGCTGAGCCTGGACAACATCAACGAAGGTTTCGACCTGATGCACGCGGGTAAGTCGATCCGCTCGGTGGTTGTCTACTGAGCTACGAGTCCAACTGGACAAGGCGGCGGGGTCCTTTGGGACCCCGTTTGCTTTTGAAAAACCGTGGAAAACGTGTGAATCACAAGCAATCGCATGCTTCAGCAAGGTCTAAAGTGCGCAACACATAGGTATGCCGCGATTACCGGAGTCGATTTGGATCAGACCCCATAGCGAGCCATGAAAGTCTCGACGGCGTTGGCCACGACATGGTCAATTTCATTTTGAGTGAATTCGGTTTGCACCCCGAACGCCGCGCGGTTCCACAGCTTGACCTTGCAAAGTTCCGAAAACTGCTCCGCCGCCATGGGGATGTCGTCGATGATCAATTCACCGCGCGAAACGGCCTCTTCCAGGTATTCGGAAATTCGCCTTCGCCCCATTTCCGGACCGGCAGCGTAAAACGCGCGGCCCAGTTCTGGGAAGCGGTCCCGTTCAGCGACGCAGATACGAAAGACGCTTTGTGAAAACTTGGACAGCAAAAACGGAACCAACTGACTTGCCGCAGTGGTCAGTACCTCGCGCGGAGGATTGCTGTCGTTGATCATGTTGTCGGTGCGGTCGGCCATGGCATTGCACTCAGCCTGAGCGACCTCCATGAACAGCAGTCGTTTATCAGGGAAATAGCTGTATAGGGTCGCTTTGGACACGCCAGCGGCGCGTGCGATGTCATCCACGCTCGCGCCTTCGAACCCGTCGCGCAAAAACACCTCGCGCGCGCCATCCAGCACCTGCTGGAATTTTCGTCCGGTTCTGACGACGAGCGTTGACTGGTCCATGGCGGCTCCGCTGTGACCCCGACAAGGTATAAACCGAACCGTTCAGTTACAACCAAAACTATAGGTCAGCCCCGTGTTCTGTGCAGGACAGCGAGCCCCGCCACGCCGGGGATCAGCGCAACGACAAGGCTGAACCATAGATTCGAAAGCGCGGGATCATAAAGTGGATAGAGCCCCGTCCGAACGACAGCCGTCATATGGCCGAGGGCATTCCACGACACCATGCCATGCGGCAGCAGTTCCGGCAGAAACAATGCACCCGATACAAATACCGGTAGACGCGCGACGATGGACCAGACTGGCAGAAAATTAGGAACACGTTGTGCCAGCGCAAGGATGAGTACCCCGAATCCGAACCCCAACAGCGCCGCACATCCAAGCGCGGCGGCGATCAGGCCGGGATCCAGCCCCGCGGGCCCGTCCTGCCGAAGCTTCAGCACCACGATTAGCGTTGTTCCAGTGCCCACGGCCAGCAACGCGTTCAAAAGAAACCGGGCCAAAATCCCGTCCAGCAGAGAAACCGGAGGAAATTCCAACAAACGACCAAAAAACAGCTCGGTCCGTGCCACTGACAGGCTGACCGCCTGAAAGACAAAACAGGATAGCACGCCGGAAGCGACGAACAAAGGAACCGAATGGCCAAGCGGCGGGATGCCCACGATCCAGGACAAGACGATGCACAGGACCAGCGCAGTTATCAGAGGTTCAAGCATTCTCCAGGCATAACCATCGGGACGGCCATGCATTCGCATTCCAAGCTCGAACAAGAACAGCGCGCGGATCGGTTGGATCGCCTGTGCCAAAGTGGACGGCTGCGAAACCAATTCCGGCTGGGGTGGTTCAAGGGTTGGGAAAGGGTGGCCTGTCATGGTCTGTCCGAGCTTAAGGGTTTGCTCACTCAAAGCACGTAACGGTTAAGGCGTGATTTCTATCGAGCCAGAAACAGAGGGCCATTTATGACCAACCCGGCCAATTCCTCGCTTGTCATGGTGCCCGTGCCTGCGGTCCGGCCGTCGCAGATCGCACCACGCGTGACGGTGCCAGAACGCGTGGTGCCCGATTTGCGGGTGTTTGAAATCCCGCGCCCGGTGGAACCGATCCTGTCCCAATCCCGAAAGCCGCGCACAGGTGTTTGGATAGCGGGGTGCGTTGCGGCGCTGATCGGGCTGTTTGCCGTCTACCTGTGGGGCTTTGCCGTCGACCGGTACGAATCGCGGGCTGGGGTGATCATCCGTTCCGACACCCAAGACAGCGCGAAGGTCGCTGGTTGGGTCACCGCGTTTTCCGGACCCGCCTGGTCGGCAGAGGCGGAAATCCTGACCCGGTTTGTTCACAGCCCGGAGATGTTCCAAACGGTGGATCAGATGCTGGATGTTCGGGAGCACTATGCCTCTCATTGGCCGCAGGATGTTTTGTTCGGCCTGTGGCCGGATGCGTCGTTGAACGTGGTGCTGTGGCATTGGCGGCGGACAGTTCAACTGGCGGCCAATCCGGCGACCGGGCTGGTTGAGTTGCACATCAGCGCCTATGATCCAGAATTTGCTCAGGCAATCGCCCAGCAGATCGTCGCCGAGAGCGCGGATTTGGTGGCCCGGTTGAACGGGCGCATGAAAGCGGAACGCGTGGTGCCTGCGGAGCAGGCGTTGGCCGAAGCCACTGTGGGGTTACAGCGGGCCCGCACCAACATCGCTGCGTTTCGTCACCGCACGCAAATCATCGATCCCGTGGTCGACCTGCAAAGCGGGGTAGGTGTGCTGGCCGACCTTCAGGGTCGGCTGGCTGAAACACTGATCGAGTATGATACCCTGCTGCACAGCACGCGCCCGGATGATCCCCGTCTGACAGAGCTTAGGCATACCTTGGACATCATCCGCGAACGCATCGCCACGGAACATCGGGCGTTTCTGGGTCGGCCAGTGTCACAGGTAGGAGACTCGGAGCCGTATCCGGAACTGGTCGCAACCTATGAACGCCTTGCCGTTGAATTGAATGTGGCAGAGGAACGGTATCGCGCGGCCTTGGCAGCGTTGGACAATGCAAATGCCGATGCCGATCAACACATGCGTCGGTTTGAAACCTTCCTGCACCCGTCGCTGGCAACCACCCCGTCCTTCCCGCAGCGCGTATCGATTCTGGTCAAGGCCGCCGCGTTGTTGAGTCTGGCCGGGATTTTGGTGGCACTGCTGCTGACCGGGCTGCGTGAACGGCGGTGACCATGGTCCGACTGGAGCATGTCACCGCAGGATATCGGCGCGATGGACAATTCCGCCCAGTGCTGCTGGATCAGAGCCTGATGTTATCACCTGGCCGGGCTTTGGCTGTGTTGGGCCGAACAGGCGCCGGGAAATCGACGTTCTTGCGCATCGTCGCGGGATTACACCGAGTCGAACGTGGCCAGGTCGAGGTCACCGAAAAAACCAGCTGGACCATGGGTCCCCAGGGCCCCTTTCACGAACACCAAACCGGCGCTCAAAATCTGCGTTTTCTGGCGCGTTTGTATGGCGTTAACCCTGAAGAGCTGACCGCATTTGTATCTGATTTTGCCCAGATCGATCGCCACCTGCACCAACCTTATTCTACGTACACGCCCGGCTTGCGCGCGCGTTTGTCCTTTGGTGCGGCAATGGGGTTGCGGTTAAACCTCTATCTGTTGGACGATCCGATGACCGGCAGCGACGCAAGTTTTCGCAGGCGCAGTCGCTTACTGTTTCAACAACGCCTGCAGACCGCTGGCGCACTGATTGCGACCCACGACATGCGCTATGCAAGGGAATTTTGCGACGCTGGGTTGGTTCTTGAAAACGGGCAGGTTCACATGTTCGACGAGTTGGAAGACGCAATCGCCCTGTACCAGTCTTTGCATGCAGAAGCGGCTTAGAACACCTTCACCAAAACCCGCCAACTATGCGCGCAATGTGATCAGCGTCCCGGTCTGCACCATCGCGTATATTTCTTCCATCTCGCGATTCTTGACCGCGATACAGCCTGCCGTCCAATCCTCGCCCCGCTTGCGCGCGGTCCGGCGATCCGTCAGTAGATTCGGCTGTCCGTGGATGAAAATGTCCCCGCCCGGTTCTTTGCCCAAAGCCTTGGCCTCGGCTACGTCATTGGCGTTCGGATACGAGATTCCCAAAGACAGGTGGAACGCGCTGTTCGGATTGCGTCGGTCGATCAGGTACGTGCCCTCGGGCGTTTTGCCGTCGCCGCGCACCTTCTTGTCACCCTGTGGCGCGAATCCCAGACCGAATTTGTACTCTTTCAACACCTTTTCATGGTGCAGCAGATACATGCGCCGCGCGCCTTTGTTGACCACGATAGAGGTAACCGCCGGTCCGTTGTACGAACGAAACTTGCTGCGGCTGCTGCATCCGGCGGTCATCGCCGCGGACGCTGCCAGCAATCCAAAAGTACGCCTGTCCATGTACTGCCCCTAAATTTGTCTTTGCGGCTCTTACCGGAAATTGACCAAGGTTCAAAATCACATTCGCGGGTAAAGATAATCGCAACGGCCCAGCGAACAAGCCCCTTGGCGCGGTGAGTTCACCGTTTGAAACAGGCCACCAATTCGGTGTGCATGCTCCACCGGAACTGATCGACGACCTGTACCCATTCCAGCCCAAACCCTGCATCCACAAGGGTGCGTGCGTCGCGGGCAAAGGTCACCGGGTTGCAGGAGACAAAGCCAATAACCGGCACATCCGACGCGGCGAGTTGCGCGGTTTGGGCCTGCGCCCCGGCACGGGGCGGGTCGATCACGGCGGCCTCGTAGCCCTGCAAGTCATCCGCCATCAGTGGATTTCGGAACAGGTCACGTGATTCGATGCTCAGCGTCCTGCGACCGGACGTCATACGCCAGCCATTCAGGGCGGCGTCCAGCATGTCGCCCTGCCCTTCAACTGCATGAACCGCCGCTGTTCGGGTAAGTGGCAAGGCAAACGTGCCGCATCCGGCAAACAGGTCGACAACCCGGGTCGCGACGCCGATGGCCTCAATCACCCCTGAAACCAGTGCCTGTTCACCGTCCTGCGTCGCCTGCAGGAACGCGCCGGGGGGTGGGACCACGCGCACATCGTCGAAGGTCTGATAGGGTTGGACGCAGGTCACAATGACCTCATCCTCCCAGGTCAGCCGGGCCAGATTGGCCGTCTGCGCGATCTGCCCCAGCGTTTGCATCAAGGGCCCATCCAGCGGCTTGCCGTCACGCACCAGAACGTCCAGCCCTTCGTCGCTTTGGGTCACGGCAACACTTAACGGCTGTTTGCGACTGGCTCCAATCTGGGCAAGCTGCTCTGCCACTGGCAGAAACCCGGCGATCTCGGGCCGCAGCACGTGGCAATCTGGCACCGAAACCACAACATCCGAGCGTCGAGCGTGGAACCCAGCCAACGCCCCTCCTTTGGTCCGGCGCGCGGCAAAGGTGGCGCGGCGGCGTGAATTCGGAGGGGAGGTATGGATGGGGCGGAACTGTGACTCGATCCCCTGATCATTCAGTGCCTGTTGAACGTAAGTCTGCTTCCACTCCGCGACAAACGCGTCCGCAGCATGTTGCAGATCGCAGCCACCACAGCCTTTGTAGTGTCTGCATGGTGCTTTCACGCGCGCATCCGAAGGGGTCAGGATACGCACATCCGCCAGCTTGCCTTCAGCCAACCGACCCGCGACACGTTCGCCCGGCAGGGTGCGTGGCGCAAATACTGGTCCGTCCGCGATCCCGTCACCCAGATGACCCAACCGCGTGATGTTATGTTCCGTCACATCTGTCACGATGTCGATCTGCCCCTATTCCGCCGCCTCAGCCCGGATGAACCCACCGGATTGCCGGTTCCAATACTGCGCATAAAGGCCACCCTGCGCCAGCAGATCGTCGTGATGCCCGGCCTCGACAATCTGACCGGCATCCATGACGATGATCCGGTCCATTTCGGACAGCGTTGACAGTCGATGCGCGATGGCCAGCACGGTTTTGCCCTCCATCACGCGGGCCAGGGCCGCCTGAATGGACGCCTCTACCTCGCTGTCCAGGGCACTTGTCGCTTCGTCCAGCACAAGGATAGGCGCATCCTTCAGGATAGCCCGCGCCAGCGCGATCCGCTGCCGCTGCCCGCCGGACAGTTTCACGCCACGCTCGCCCAGGAATGCATCGTAACCTTTGCGCCCGGTGTGATCCTTGAGGTCAGTGATGAAATCATGCGCCTCCGCCTTCACCGCGGCGGCCTCGACCTCGGCCAATGTCGCATCGGGTCGGCCATAGCGAATGTTGTCCACGGCAGAGCGATTGAACATCGCCGTTTCCTGCGTGACCATTCCGATCTGACCCCGCAACGACTGTTGCGTCACAGCAGACACATCCTGTCCGTCAATCCGGATTGCGCCGTTTTCGGCTTCGTAGAGCCTGAGTAGCAGCGAAACCAAGGTCGACTTCCCTGCCCCGCTGGCCCCAACAATGCCCAGCTTTTCACCCGGTTCGATTCGCAGGGACAGATCGCGCACGCCCCCAATCTCGGCCCCATAAGCGAAGGTGACCGAGTCAAATTCAATCCCGGCATTAGAAATCTGCAACGAGGTCGCGCCCGGTGCATCCTCCACCCGTGTGCGAGGCGTCAGGGTGCGCATACCGTCTTCGACCTCACCGATATTGGCGTAGATCGTCATCAGCGTGAAACTGACCCAGCCGGTCATCTGCGCGATACGGATCGCAACGGTGCCCGCCGCCACAATGTCCCCGGTCGTCGCCTGCCCCGCCTGCCAAAGCATCAGCGATCCGCCTATTAGCGCCACGGGCAGAACGCCCGCCAGCGTCATCAGACACCAGCGCAACGCAGCAGAGAGATAGCCGAACTCCAGCGCAGTGCCGCGATAAACGGCCAAGGCGTCCCGCGCTGCACGGTCTTCGTGGTCGGCATGGGCAAACAGTTTCACTGTTTTGATATTCGTGATCGCGTCCACGATCTGTCCCGTCACCATGGCCCGCGCGCCCGCGCGTTTGGCGGACCGGGTGCGAATACGCGGCAGAAACCAGCGGATCATCGCGAAATAAGCCACCAGCCACACCGCAAAAATCCCCATGATCCGCACATCAATCGACGACAGCAGGATCAGCGACCCGGCCAATGATGCCAGCGCAAAGGCGACCACATTGATCACCTCCACCATCACGTCGGTCATGGCACGGGCGGTTTGCATTTCCTTCTGCGCGATCCGGCCTGCAAAATCTTCGTCAAAGAAGCTGACCGATTGGCCCAGCGTCCATTGATTCAGCCGCGAGAGCACCAGCGGGTTGATGTTTGGCGCAACCAAGATGGAGTTCGAGGCGGATGAGAGGCCGAAGAACAACGGGCGTGCGATCAGGAAAAAAGCCGCCGCGCCGACCAACATCCACAGGTTAGAGCCGGAGAAATACGTTCCGGGATCAGAGGCCGAGACGGAATCCACCACCAGTTTCAGGATCAATGCCGTCAGCGCCTCCATCCCGCCAGCAAGGGCGGAGGCGAAAGTCGCGATCAGCAGGATGGGCCACGCACCAGACAACCCCCAGGCCATGAACCGCCACAAGGTTTGCGGCGGCGGCCCATCAGCGGGGGCAAAGGGGTCTATCCAGTTGCGCAGGCTCATTCCGCCGCCTCCGGGTTCAGGAAGCCGCCGGATTGCCGTGCCCAGAACCCTGCATAGAGTCCGTTTTTAGCCAACAATTCCTCGTGGCTGCCAGCCTCGACTATGCGGCCTTGATCCATCACCAGAATACGATCCATCTGTGCAATGGTAGAAAGCCGGTGCGCGATGGCAATGACCGTTTTGCCCTGCATCATGCCGTAGAGCGTGCTTTGAATGGACGCCTCCACCTCGGAATCAAGCGCGCTGGTTGCTTCGTCCAGCAACAGGATCGGCGCATCCTTCAGCATCACGCGAGCCAACATGATCCGCTGGCGTTGCCCGCCAGACAGCTTCACACCACGTTCGCCCACATGCGCGTCATACCCGGCCCGACCCGTCGGATCGGTCAGGTCCAGGATGAAATCATGGGCCTCTGCCTGACGCGCGGCCTCAATAATCTCAGCCTCTGTCGCATCCGGGCGGCCATAAGCTATGTTTTCCCGGACCGAGCGATGCAGCAGCGAACTGTCCTGCTGAACCATGCCGATATGCGTGCGCAAACTGTCCTGAGTGACGCGCCCAATGTCCTGCCCGTCGATCAGGATACGACCGGATTCAGGGTCATAGAACCGCAGCAGTAGTTTCACTAATGTCGATTTTCCCGCGCCGGATCGACCGACCAACCCGATCTTTTCACCCGGATTCACGGTCAGGCTGATCCGATCCAGCCCGCCAGCATCCCGGCCATAGTGGTGCGACAGGTCCTGAAGCTCAATCTGTCCACGATCCAGCGCCAGCGGTTTTGAATCTGGTCCATCGACCAGATCAATGGGCTGCGCGATGGTTTCCATACCTTCGGCAACGACACCCAGCTGTCGGAAAAACGTGGTCAACGCCCACATGATCCAGCCCGTCATGGCATTCAATCGCAGTGTCAGAGCCGTCGCCGCCGCAACCACACCAACCGACGCCGTACCCTGCATCCACAGGTAAACCGCCCAGCCGACTACACCCACGATCAGCGCACCGTTCAGCGTGACCAGAGCGATGTCCATGATCGTATAGAGCCGCATTTCGCGAATGAATGTGGTCCGCGTTTTTTCAATCGCGTCCTTGGAGTATTCCAGTTCGCGGTCATGATGGGCAAACATCTTGACCGAGTGGATGTTGGTATAACTGTCCACCACGCGACCCGTGACAGTCGACCGCGCATCGCTGGCCGCCTGTGACGCTGGGCCAACCCGACGCACGGTCCAGTTGACCAAAATGGCATAGAGCCCGAACCAGATAACCAGCGGCAACAACAACCGGGGGTCAGACGTCGCCAACAGGATCGCCGCACCGATCAGATAGGCCAGCGAAAAGGAAATCGCGTCAAAGACCTGAAACACAACCTCGCCCGCTGCTGGGGGAGTCTGCATAATCCGGTTGGCGATCCGTCCGGCAAAATCGTTTTCAAACCAGCCAACCGACTGCCGTAGCACGTGTTTGTGTGACCGCCAGCGGATCAAAGTGCCAAAGTTCGGCAGGATCGTGTTGTTCAGTAACAAAACATCCAGCGTCTGCAAAACCGGCCGCAGGAACAAGATGAACAAAGCAACCAGGATCAGTTCAGTCCCGTGATCCTGCCATACCTTTTCGGGCGGGCTGCCCAACAGATCCACGATCCGGCCCATGTAGTAGATCAGCCCGATTTCAATCGCGGCCACCACGACAGACAGGATGGCGGTCCACACAAACACCTGTTTGAACGGTTCACAATAGTCGCGCAGGAAAGGCCACAGCTGGGTCGGCGGCGCATCCTTTTCTTCATACGCAACATAGGGATCGACGAGATTCTCGAAAAAACGAAACATGAGGAAGCTCCACACAGAGCAAAAAGCACAGAATGATCAAAGGGTGAAAAACAGCCGTCACCCCAACGGAATGAGGCTCAGCTGTTGCCGTTCCAAATTCCGAAAAACATTCGCGCCCTCCTCTTGTCGGTACCGTTCACTTAGCCGATCGCGCGGGGGTTGTCACTATTGCATTGCCGCACAGTCAAAGCTCCATCAGCGCAGACCGGTCCAGGGTGAAGTTGGACGCAATCCAGGCGCGTTCCAATTCGTCCAACCGCGCGCCCAGCGCTGCACCGGTGTAGTTGGGCATCAAGTAATTGGCCTTGATGGGAAATTCGGCGGTTGCGCCGGTTGTGATCTGGTCCTGAAATCCGTCTGGCAAGTCCGTTTCCAGACTTGCCGCGCGTAGAAGAACCACATTAGTGGCCGCGTCGCTGCCCAGCCGATAGCCCAGTTCACCCGGTGGCTGCATATTGCCGATCCCGTCTCGCAGGTTGCTAAGGCGTTTCTGATCCGCCCGGCTCAGGCGAAGGTCATCAACCGGGGATACCCCCCCAAGCAATGCCAACCGGCGGAGAGCATCTGGCGAGACTCCCGCTTCCGATTCCAGATAAACAAGTCTTGCCAGACCCTTATCATCCGCACCGGGCAGGCAACGCGCCAATACTCCAACCTGCCGCATCGTGGCTACCGACGGCGCGGGATCATCTGCGCCCAACAGCTTCAAAATCTCTGCCTCAACCCGTTCCTTGGACAGCTTGTCCAACCCGTCCAGGTTTTTAGCAATCCCGGCCAGCGCCTCGGCATCGAACCCTTCTTCCGGATCACCATAGATCGCGTGGAAACGGAAATAGCGAAGGCTGCGCAGGTAGTCCTCGCGAATACGCTCTGCCGCATCGCCGATGAACCGCACGTAATGCCGTTGCAGATCGTCAAACCCACCCAACGGGTCGACCAACATACCGTCCTTTGTCAGGTACAGCGCGTTCATCGTGAAATCGCGGCGCGCAGCGTCCTCTTCAACGGTATCAGCGAAATGAACAACCGCATGACGCCCGTCTGTTTCTACGTCGCGGCGAAAAGTCGTGACCTCGAACGCGGTTCCATTCACCACAACGGTAACCGTCCCATGGTCGATACCCGTCGGTATCGCCCGCAGACCAGCGTCCCTGGCCAATCGCATCACTTTTTCTGGTCGCGCGTCAGTCGCGATGTCGATGTCCTTGATCGGAAGGCCCATCAGGGTGTTTCGCACACATCCGCCCACGGCCAAGGCCTGCGCACCGGCGTTTCCCAGAACAGACAAAACCGTCTGCGTATCGGCGTCGCGCAACCAAGGGGCCCTGATCGTGGTCATCGCTCCATTCGACCGGCCAGAGCCCGCAGCATCCGCGCCGTCGCCCCCCATATGTAATAGGGTCCAAACGGCACCACGTAGTAATGCCGCCGCATTCCCCGCCAGCGGCGATATTCGACACTAAAGTTGGCGGTTTCCATCAAAAACGACAGCGGCGCACTAAACACCTCGGCCACTTCGCCCGGTTCCGGCACCGGGTCGAATGCCCCCGACACAAGTCCCAAAACCGGCGACACCTGAAACCCGGTCACAGTTTCATGGGTCGGCATTTGCCCCAACACATCCACCTGATCAGGGTTCAACCCGACCTCTTCCTGCGCCTCACGCAGGGCCGTCTGGACAACATCCGTATCCGTGTCGTCCTGTTTGCCGCCCGGAAACGCGATTTGGCCCGGGTGGTGTTTCAGTGACGACGACCGTTTGGTCAGGATCACCTGCGGTTCGGCCAAATCCGTGCGGATCGCGATCAGTACCCCAGCCGGGCGCAATTTGCGATCCGGCGGGAGCACTACATCAGGGTTCAGGTCATAGTCGGACGACCCGGATTCGGATCGTTCCAGCGCCGCGATCAAGGATGCGCGCAGATTACTCATCCGGTGCCCGCGTGGCCTCGAACCCTACGGTCGCGGGATCAAGGCTGTAGTGCGCCGAGCAGAACTGGCAATCCGCCGTGACCCGACCATCCTCGGTCGTCATCTTTGCGATGTCACTGGCCGAATAAATCGATAGGCCTTGACGCACGCGGTCTTCGGAACAGGTGCAACCGAACCGGATCGCCTGCGCGTCGTATACCCGCGGCCCTTCTTCGTGGAACAGGCGCACCAGCAGGTCGGTTGACGACACGTTGGGCCCGATCAGCTCTAGTTCCTCGACCGTGTTCAGCAGGTGATTGACCCGGTTCCAGTGCTCTTCTGTGTCGCCGCTGACCAGATCCGCCGCCTTCAACAGATTGCCATCGCCGGACCCATCCGCCGCAAAGGGGGATGCCTCGGGCATGTGCTGCAACATGACGCCACCCGCACGCCAACCCGGTTCAGAGCCGGGTTCCTGAGACAGGCCAAAGCCCAGCTGGAACCGCGTCGGCAACTGTTCGGATTGCGCAAAATATGCCTCCGCCGAGGCAGAAATCGAGGGACCGGACAGGGGGGTGATGCCCTGATAAGGCGCGGTACCGCCACCCTGGTCGATCAGGATGGCAAAATAGCCCTCGCCAATCTGATCAAACGGCGCGCCGTCCGTCAGGCGATCCCGGTCAAAACTGGCATAAGCCCGAATGCGGGCCGGTTCACCTTCGGTCTGTGGCGCATAGTAGTCCGTTGCGATCATGCGCACGGCGCCTTTGGACTGCACCTGCAATGACAGCTTCCAACGCAGCTTGATCGTTTGCCCGACCAGCGCCGTCAGCAACGCCATTTCCGCCACCAACGCTTCGACCACCGGAGGGTAATCGTGCTGCTGCAAAATACCGCTCAGCACACCATCCAGGCGCGCAATTCGGCCGCGCATATCGCACGCATCGAGTTGGAACGGCAGGACGGTGTCGTCCCACGCTAGTTTTTCACCGAGTGTCATGGGGTTTCCTTCAACGCCGGGGATTGGCATATCGCGGCTATATAGGCGCGGCAAGAAGCGAATAAAGGGGCAATTTGTGATCAGACGATTTGGAGCACCGCCAGAACCCGGTCGCCGCTATATCCGAAGATTGGGTGCGTATGCCCTATTACCCCTAGGTCAGAGCCTGTTGCTGACCCGTCAAGATGCCGATCCCGCGCCGGAATTGCAGCTGCCAGGCGGCGGGGTTGATCGCGGTGAGACGCCAATGGTGGCGCTACATCGCGAAGTTTTCGAGGAAACCGGGTGGAGCATTTCCGCCCCGCGATATGTTGGGGCCTATCGACGTTTCACTTACATGCCGGAATACGATCTGTGGGCGGAAAAGGTCTGTCTGATCTTTCGGGCACGGCCAGTTCGCGCGCTATCTGAGCCGACCGAACCCGGACACACGGCGCTGTGGATGGCTCCTGACCAGGCCGCTGGGCTGCTGGACAGCCCCGGTGATCGGCATTTCACCAGCGAGCACGCCCAGCGCTACGCCCGAATCAAGGCCCGTTGAATTCAAACAACAGGGCGGAAACGTCGTCATCCAGCCCGGTGTCAGGACACATCTCCTGTGACAAGGCCCAGAACAGATCGTCCAGAAAATCCTGCCCTTTGCTGGTATCTTTCAAAGACGACACAAGCCGTTTTAGTCCTTCTTCTTCGATCATCTCCCCGGATTTGCGGCGGCATTCCGTGATACCATCGGAATAGAGAAGCAGGCGGTCGCCCGGTTGGAGCTTCAGCTCGATCTGGCTGAATGCAACATCCGATACCAGACCGATCGGCAGCCCACCTTCACCCACGAATTCATAGCTCCCATCCTTTCGGATGATCAGCGGGTGAGGATGGCCCGCCTGAAGCAACCGGACCGTGCCGGATTTCAGATCCGCCGTGCAGTAGACCATCGTAAAATACTCGTCGATGCCCTGATCTGCAGTCAGACGCTGGTTCAATCGGCGAGCAACCTCGGTTGGAGGCAGCAACGCATAGTATTTTTCAAACCTGCTTTCCGTTCCCACGTTCTGGTCGAGGTATCGACTGCTTAGATAGCTGCCCAACCGCGCAGTCATCATCGCGGACGTGATGCCATGACCGGATACATCGATGCTGTAAAACGCCAGCCTGTTGGAGCCCGGCGAAAACATACCAACCAAATCGCCGCCGATGTGGCCGCAGGGCTTCAGCAGCAACGAAATTTCAGACCGGCCAAACCTTCGATTTCGTTCGGGGACCAGCGATTGCTGGATCTTGCGCGCCTGCTGCAGATCATTGTCGATCTTATCATATGCCTCGCGCAGTTGATCCAGCGTTTCGTTGATGACCGCATTCTTCTCGGACAATTCATTCTGCATCGACAGGATTCTATCGCCAGCAGTAATCCGCGCGCGCAATTCGACGGGATCGACGGGTTTCGTGACAAAGTCATCCGATCCCGCATCCAGCCCCTGCGCGATCTCGCCCTTGTCACTTTTGGAGGTGAGCAGGATGAAGTAGCAGTACCTTTCGTTTGAATCCGCCCGCAGCGCCCGGCACAGGTCCAACCCGTTCATGCCCGGCATCATCCAATCGCTGATGACCATTTCCGGGCTGTGTTCCGCATATTGATCCAGCGCGTCTTCGCCACATTCGGCCTCCACCACCTCGAATCCCCATTTTCGGAGCAATCGCGATATGATCCGGCGCTGCAGGCGGCTGTCGTCAACGATCAAAATTCGCTGAATCGACGCACGCCCGTCCGTGACCTGCGGCGGATTCTCAGGTTTTTGACTGTCAACAACTGCGGACACTGATTCTGACCCCGAAATACGGGGCAAAGACTGTGCCGGAACCTCTTAAATTTCAGTTAGGCGGCTTCCCCTAAGGTCATTAAGGGGATGTTAGGCCGTATCTGATAGCCCGAAGCGGAGCCGATCCAAACGGGTGTGTCATGATAGACTGGTCTCGCGTGCGCGAATTGAGGGAAGAAATCGGGGCAGAAGATTTCGAGGAGGTCGTCGAGCTGTTTTTGGACGAGGTTGAGGAAGTCGTTGAGCGTTTGAACACAACGCCGGACTTAACCTCGCTAGAGGCAGATCTGCATTTCCTGAAAGGCAGCGCGCTGAGCTTCGGCTTTGTCGATTTTTCGGGCAAGTGTCAGGACGGCGAACGTGATTCTGCCGCTGGCCGCGCCGGGGACGTCAACATTGGCGACGTGGTAGACGGCTATTATCAGGCCAAACAGGTGTTCCTGACTGAAATGCCATTGCATCTGGGCGCATGACACCACAACCAGCTCTGCCGTGACTGCGCTTGCCCGCGCCCACAAAACCCGATAACCCGCCCCCGTTCACTAATCGGGGATCAAACCATGTCTGCGCCAAAGAAAGTTGTCCTGGCCTATTCCGGCGGTCTGGATACATCCATCATCCTGAAATGGTTGCAGTCCGAATACGGATGCGAGGTTGTCACCTTCACCGCCGACCTTGGCCAAGGGGAAGAGCTGGAACCCGCCCGCGCCAAGGCTGAGATGATGGGTGTCAAAGACATCTTTATCGAAGATGTGCGAGAAGAATTCGTGCGCGATTTCGTGTTCCCCATGTTCCGCGCCAATGCAGTCTACGAAGGCCTGTATTTGTTGGGTACCTCCATCGCGCGCCCGCTGATCTCGAAACGTCTGATTGAAATCGCCGAAGAAACCGGCGCGGATGCCATCGCCCATGGTGCAACCGGAAAAGGCAACGATCAGGTTCGGTTTGAATTGTGCGCCTATGCGCTGAACCCCGACATTAAGGTGATTGCGCCCTGGCGCGAATGGGACCTGACCAGCCGGACGAAGCTGATCGACTTTGCCGAGAAGAACCAGATCCCGATTGCCAAGGACAAGCGCGGCGAAGCGCCGTTCAGCGTGGACGCCAACCTGTTGCACACCTCGTCCGAGGGCAAAGTGCTGGAGGACCCGGCCGAAGACGCGCCCGATTACGTCTACCAGCGCACGGTCAACCCCGAGGACGCCCCGGATCAGCCGGAGTTCATCGAAATCGGGTTCGAGCGCGGCGATGCTGTGTCGATCAATGGCGAGGCCCTGTCCCCCGCCACGATCCTGACCCGCCTGAACGAAATTGCCGGGCGTCACGGCATTGGCCGGTTGGACCTGGTCGAGGGCCGCTTTGTCGGCATGAAATCGCGTGGCATCTACGAAACCCCCGGAGGCACGCTGCTGCTAGAGGCGCATCGCGGCATCGAACAGATCACGCTGGATCGCGGCGCGGCGCATCTGAAAGACGAGCTGATGCCGAAGTATGCAGAACTGATCTACAACGGTTTCTGGTTCAGCCCCGAACGCCTGATGCTTCAGGCCCTGATCGACAAGTCTCAGGAACACGTCACCGGCACGGTCCGTCTGAAACTGTACAAGGGTCTGGCACGGACGGTTGGCCGCTGGTCCGATCACTCGCTGTATTCCGAAGAACACGTGACGTTCGAGGATGACGCGGGCGCCTACGATCAGAAAGACGCGGCAGGCTTCATCAAGCTGAATGCCCTGCGCCTGCGCCTGCTGGCGATGCGGGACAAGCGTCTGGGCAAGTAACGCCTACAATCGCTTTTGCCAGAGCTCCTGAAACAGGGGCTCTGCTGCCGCCAACAGATCGGCCTGTTCCGGGTCAACCTCTGGTAACGGCCCATCCGCAACTGCAAATCCGGTGCTTTGATGCACGGCGTTGTACCAATGCTGCGCCCAAACGCCGTCTTCGGCGCGGGGACCGGCGGGCCAATGTAACATTTGGTCCGTAAACGGCAGCCCGATCGCGGTACACAAACGGCCAAGTGTGCCCGCAGGGTCGGCGCGGATGTCGTCGCTATCGACAACAACGCCGCCCAACTGACGATACAGAGCCACCTGTTGCGGATAACCCAGATCCTCTAACGTTGGGTTTTCGCGTTTGGCGGAATAGCTGGAAATCACGCGGGCCGGGTGACGGATCAGGTGCACATGTGTGTAGTCGGCCGCCCAGTCCAGCGGGATGTCGTCCAGCATATGGTGCGTCATGAGTTTCAGGTAAAAATGCGGCTGCCCATCCGGGATCGGCCCAGCACACATGGCCGCAACTTCTGCCGGATCGTTTTCATGCGCCTCCAGAATCTCCGCCGTCAGCGGATGTTGCAGGCCCGTTATTGCCAGATAGGCGGCATAAAACGGTTCATCCCACACCGCGCAATCACCCCGTGACGCGAAGCTGTACATCATCGCAGTGGACAGGTTTCGTGGCCCAGACCACATGGCAATCCGCATGACTTCACTCCCATAGTCGTGAGCCCTACCCACAGGAAACCCCCGGGATCGTCAATAGTTCCGGATTGAATAAACTCCTGTCACCAGCCTGTGACAATCGACTACATCCCATTGCCCGGGCAGGCATTCAGGAACAGGATTGTCGGCAGGAGGACGTGCCATGTCATTTCTTGAAAAGTCGAAGTCCATCATGCTTGCTGCGCTGATCGCGGCGGGTCTGTTTCTGCAACATCAGCCAGCCGAAGCGGCAGGCAAGGAAACCCTGACGGTCGCCGGTGGGTGTTTCTGGTGCGTCGAGGCCGATTTTGAAAAGGTTCCGGGCGTGATTTCTGCTGTGTCGGGGTTCACCGGAGGCAAGGCGGCCAATCCGACCTATAAACAGGTCACGGGCGGTGGAACCGGTCATTACGAAGCGGTTCAGATCACGTTTGATTCGTCCAAAGTGTCACGCGAAACGCTGCTGAACATGTTCTTCCGCAGCATCGACCCCACTGATGCCGGTGGTCAGTTCTGTGATCGCGGAAACAGTTATCGCACCGCGATTTTCGTCTCTAACGCGGGCGAAAAGGCGACCGCACAGCAGGCCAAGGCCAGCGCGCAGGCAGCTTTGGGTCAGAAGATTGTGACCCCGATCCTGTCATCAGGACAGTTTTATCCGGCGGATGCGTACCACCAGGATTACTACAAAAGCTCCAAGGTCATCGTGACCCGCTTTGGCCCGCGCAAGAAGTCGGTCGCCTACAAACTGTATCGTCAGGCCTGCGGTCGGGATGCCCGGGTTAAACAGCTTTGGGGATCAGCCGCGCCTTTCGTCAACAGCTGACCCAAACACCACTCGCGGATTGGCCTCAGCCCAGCTCGGTTGAGGCCAAAACCGCCATGTTCAGCACGTCGTTAGCTGTCGACGCAGCAGAACAAATCTGGATCGGGTGACCA
Source organism: Paracoccaceae bacterium (assembly GCA_040830545.1). Taxonomy (GTDB): domain Bacteria; phylum Pseudomonadota; class Alphaproteobacteria; order Rhodobacterales; family Rhodobacteraceae; genus HXMU1420-2. The sequence continues at coordinate 45,540 of JBFOMB010000030.1, forward strand.
ACACCCGCCAGGATCGGACCAATCACAGTCGCGCCCGCCATTTCCTGCATCAGTTTCACCGAAATGCTGGCGGAATGGCGCGCCGGAACCACCAGAATGTTTGCTGGCCCGGTCAGACGCGAAAACGGATAAGCCGCCTGCAGGGATTCGTTCAGGGCCACGTCGACGGTCATCTCGCCCTCGAACTCGAAATCCACGTCGCGCGCTTCCAGAACATTAGGCGCCTTGTGCATCTTCTCAGCCCGTTCAGAGACTGGGTAGCCGAAGGTCGAGAAGCTGACAAACGCCACACGGGGCAGCAGACCCATGTGCCGCGCCACGTCCGCAGCACGCTCGGCAATGGTCGCCAGATCCTCAGGCTCCGGCCATTCATGCACCAGCGTGTCTGCGATCAATACAATGCGGCCCTTAAGCAGTACCGCCGTGATCCCCACGGCACCATGGGCGGCATCCGCATCAAACACATGATTGATTCGCTCCAATACATGCGCCGATTTCCGCGTCGCTCCCGTCACCAACCCGTCACCGTGCCCATGCGCCAGCATCAGCGCGGAAAACACGTGCCGGTCACGCGCCGCGAGCCGGTGTACATCCTGCCGGTCAAACCCGCGACGGTTCAGACGGTTGTAGAGGAAATCCTTGTAGGCATCCAAATGCTGCGTGTTCGCCGCGTTCACCACTTCCAGCTCTCGCACGGCGTCTGCCAGCCCGGCCGCTTCCAGCTTGGCTTTCACATCGGGGACACGGCCCACGACCAGCGCCTTGCCGAAACCGGAACGCTGATACATCACCGCGGCCCGCAACACGCGAGGATCGTCACCCTCGGCAAAGATCATACGCGCCTGCGCGGAGCGTGCCCGCGCGTGAATGCCACGCAGAATATTGGCCGTCGGGTCCATCCGTGATTTCAGGCTCAGCTCGTACGCGTCCATGTCGATAATCGGACGCCGCGCCGCGCCGGTTTCCATGCCGGCCTTAGCCACTGCGGGCGGAATCCGGTGGATCAGACGAGGGTCAAACGGCGTCGGAATGATATAGTCGCGGCCAAAGCTGAGGTTACGGCCATAGGCCAGTCCAACCTCGTCCGGAACATCCTCGCGCGCCAGTTGGGCCAGTGCGTGGGCGCAAGCAATCTTCATCTCGTCATTGATGGCACGCGCGTTGATGTCCAACGCGCCTCGGAACAGGTAGGGGAAGCCCAGCACGTTGTTGACCTGATTGGGATAATCGCTGCGCCCGGTGGCAACGATTGCATCCACGCGAACCTCGTGCGCCTCTTCCGGTGTGATTTCCGGGTCTGGGTTGGCCATGGCAAAGATCACGGGATTATCGGCCATGTTCATGACCATTTCCTGCGTCACTGCACCCTTGGCCGACACGCCCAGAAACACATCCGCGCCTTTCATGGCATCCTCAAGAGTGCGCAGCTCGGTCTTCACCGCGTGCGCCGATTTCCACTGGTTCATCCCTTCGGTCCGGCCCTGATAGATGACGCCCTTAGTGTCGCAAACGATGCAGTTCTGATGCCGTGCGCCCATGGTTTTCAGCAGTTCGATACAGGCAATCCCTGCCGCACCGGCCCCATTCAGGACAATCTTCACATCCTCGATCTTCTTGCCCGAGATATGCAGTGCGTTGATCAGCCCCGCTGCGCAAATCACCGCTGTCCCGTGTTGGTCGTCGTGGAAGACCGGGATGTCCATTTCTTCCTTCAGGCGCTGTTCAATGATGAAACATTCCGGCGCCTTGATGTCCTCGAGGTTGATGCCACCGAACGTCGGGCCCATCAGCCGCACGGCCTTGCAGAACTCATCCGGGTCCTCGGTGTCCAGCTCGATATCGATGGAGTTCACGTCGGCAAACCGTTTGAACAGCACGGCCTTGCCTTCCATCACGGGTTTGGAACCCAGCGCGCCCAGATTGCCCAGACCCAGCACCGCCGTACCGTTCGAAATCACCGCGACCAGATTGCCCTTGTTCGTATAGTCATAGGCGCATTCCGGGTTTTCCGCGATCGCCTCACACGGGACAGCCACACCTGGGGAATAGGCCAGCGACAGGTCGCGCTGGGTTGTCATCGGGACGGATGCCTGCACCTCGAACTTGCCGGGTGTGGGTTCCAGGTGGAAGGCAAGCGCCTCCTCGTTGGTGAATTTCAGTTTGGACATTTTGGCGTGGGCTCCTCGACGACAGCCCGTGCGTCTTATCCGCTTCGCCTGCAGGTCTCAACGATTATGCGATTTCGCCTTTCACCCCTGCGGCACGATTTGTAAGCTCGGGCATTGCGGAACGCAGGCAGGAGCAGGCAGTGTCTGGGACCACACCAATGATGGCCCAATATCTGGAGATCAAGGCAGCGCACCCTGACGCGTTGCTGTTCTACCGGATGGGCGATTTTTACGAGATGTTTTTTGACGACGCCGTCGCCGCGGCAGAAGCGTTGGACATCGCATTGACCAAACGGGGCAAACATGACGGCGCGGATATTCCCATGTGTGGCGTGCCTGTTCATGCGGCCGAAGGGTATCTGCTGACCCTGATCCGCAAAGGGTTCCGCGTGGCCGTCGGCGAACAGATGGAAAGCCCGGTAGAGGCGAAGAAACGTGGCTCTAAATCGGTCGTAAAGCGCGATGTTGTTCGGTTGGTAACTCCCGGCACTCTCACCGAAGATGCGCTGCTGGAGGCGCGACGGCACAACTTTCTGGCGGCCTACGCTGACATTCGGGGGGAGGCGTCGCTGGCCTGGGCCGACATTTCGACGGGCGCGTTTCACGTCATGACGTTGGACCCCGTGCATTTGAGCCCCGAACTGGCGCGATTGGCCCCGTCAGAGTTGATTGTGTCCGATACCGTTGTCGAATCCGTTCAGGAAATTGCCGACGATATGCTGGTCCCGCTCAGCCGCGTACATCCAACTGAATTCGACAGTTCGTCCGGGTATCAGAGACTATGCGAAGTGTTTGACGTCTCAACGCTTGACGGGTTCGGGTCATTCCGGCGCGCAGATCATGCTGCGATGGGCGCGTTGATCCGATATTTGGAGTTGACGCAGAAGGGCAAACTGCCCTTGTTGGCGCCACCTGCCCCGGTGTTACGCGCCCAATCGGTACAAATCGACGCCGCCACACGCCGCAATCTGGAACTGACGCAGGCGCTCAGCGGCGGGCGCGCCGGATCACTGCTGTCGGTCATGGACAGGACCGTGACACCCGGCGGTGCGCGCTTGCTGGACATTCGCCTGAATGGCCCAACGACCAATGTGGACACTATTTCTGGGCGTTTAGATGGGGTTGCCTATTGGATCGACCAACCGAATGAATCCGCACGTTTGCGCGACATGCTGCGCAAAACACCGGACATTTCCCGCGCCCTATCCCGCCTGTCACTGGATCGCGGCGGCCCGAGGGATCTGGCTGCTGTGCGAAATACGTTGGAACAGGCAGCAGCTATTTCTGGAGAACCGTTTTCCGGAGAGGTTCCGCCCCTGATCAAAGGCGCCTTAGCCGATCTGACCGGTTTGGACGATCTATGTGCCCTGCTTCAGGATGCCTTGATCGCCGAACCCCCGCTGTTGGCGCGGGACGGAGGGTTCATTACGGCCGGATATGACGAAGCGCTGGACGAAGCCTGCACGCTGCGTGACGAAGGGCGATCCGTCATCGCGTCCATGCAGCAGGAGTTTGCTGAACTCACAGGCATTTCGTCGCTGAAGATCAAACACAACAACGTGTTAGGTTACTTTGTTGAGACGACGGCGACACATGCCGAAAAGATGCTGAACCCTCCGTTTAGTGACACATTTATCCATCGCCAGACCACAGCCAACCAGGTGCGGTTCACCACGGTCGAGCTGTCGGAAATGGAGACGCGTATCCTGAATGCCGGCGGTCGCGCGATTGAGATTGAGAAGAGGCATTTCGAGTCGCTGAGGCAGGCCGTTCTGGCCGAGGCGCGTCATATCAATCTGTTGGCAGGCGCTTTGGCGGAAATTGACCTGTCTGCTGCGTTGGCGGATTTGGCCCTCGCTGAAAACTGGTGCCGCCCCGTGGTCGACACATCCCGACAGTTTGAAATCATCGGCGGGCGTCACCCGGTGGTCGAAAACGCGATCCGCGCGCAATCCGGCGCACAATTTGTCTCTAACAACTGCGATCTGTCCCCAAATGAAGGGGCGAGTATCTGGCTTCTGACCGGACCGAACATGGCTGGTAAATCGACCTTCTTGCGGCAGAATGCGATCATTGCGCTGTTGGCGCAGATGGGCAGCTATGTGCCAGCAGACAGTGCCCATATCGGTGTTGTTAGCCAGTTGTTCAGTCGCGTGGGCGCGTCCGACGATCTGGCGCGGGGGCGATCCACTTTCATGGTGGAAATGGTCGAAACCGCTGCAATCCTGAACCAGGCGGACGAGCGAGCGCTGGTCATCCTGGATGAAATCGGACGCGGTACGGCCACCTATGACGGTCTGTCAATTGCCTGGGCGACATTGGAGCACCTGCACGAAGCCAACAAATGCCGCGCCCTGTTCGCAACGCATTATCACGAGCTAACGGCCCTGTCCGGCAAGCTGGATGGCGTCGAAAACGCGACTGTCGCAGTGAAAGAGTGGCAGGGAGAGGTGATTTTCCTGCACGAGGTCAAGCGGGGTGCCGCCGACCGGTCTTATGGCGTGCAAGTTGCACAACTGGCCGGGCTGCCAGCATCGGTCGTTGCCCGCGCCCGTGTGGTTCTGGATGCGTTGGAAAAAGGCGAGCGTGAGGGTGGGTCATCACGGACCACGCTGATCGACGATCTGCCCCTGTTTGCTCCCCGCGCGCCAACACCGGAACCGGTGACGTCCAATCCGGTTCTGGACCTATTGTCAAACGCTCATCCGGACGAGATGACGGCAAAGCAGGCCCTGGACCTGCTATATGAGCTCAAAAAAGCCGCCGAGGGATAACCGAAGTTACCCTGCCGGGGTCGAGGACACGCCCACCTGCGCCGGACGCAGTAGACGGTCGTGCAGCATGAACCCTTCGGCGGAGACCTGAATAATGTCACCAGCCTTGGTTCCCGGCACAGGTGCCTCGAACATGGCCTGATGTTCCTGCGGATCGAACCGGTCACCGATCTCTGGCGCAATCACCGTGATCCCGTGTTTACCAAACACATTCAGCAGCTCGCGCATGGTCAATTCCAGACCCTCGATCAGGGCTGTTGACATGGTTTCCTGCTCGCTCGACGCGGCCTCCACCGCACGCTTCATGTTGTCGTAGACCGACAGCATGTCCCGCGCCAATTTCGACCCGCCATATTGCTCGGCCTCACGTCGTTCACGGTCTGCGCGCTTGCGGGAATTTTCCGCATCCGCCAGCGCCCGCATGAACCGGTCTTTCAGCTCGTCACGTTCGGCGCGCAGGGAATCCAGTTCCACCGCTTCGTCACTGATTTCTTCGGTGATATCAAACAGCTCTTCGGTTTCCGCCGCTTCGATATCGTCCAGGAACTCTTCGTTCTTCGGATCTGCCATTCTTCACCTCTAACTCCGGTCGGACACAAGCCGCCCCAACAGATGCGCCGTGTAATCCACGATTGGCACGATCCGACCGTAATTCAGGCGCGTTGGCCCGATAACGCCAACAGCACCAATGATCTTTCGATCAGCGTTCATATATGGAGAGACCACCAGAGAGGAACCCGAAAGTGAAAAAAGTTTGTTCTCGGAGCCGATAAAAATTCGGACCCCTTCGCCCTCTTCGGTCAGCTCCAGAAAATCGGCAATGTCACGCTTGCGTTCCAGGTCATCGAACAGGGATCGGATGCGCTCGATTTCGTCCTCAGCACCGTGCGATTCCAACAGATTAGAGCGTCCTCGGACAATCAAACGGTCGGCATCGGTCCCCTCCCCGTCCCAGACCGCCAGACCGCTGGCCACCAGCTGCTGGGCCAGTGCGTCAATCTCGGCCCGGCGATGTTCGATCTGGGTCGCGACAACGCGCCGCAACTCGCTCAGCCGCTTCCCACCGGCAAAAGCGTTCAAAAAATTGGCAGCCTCGCGCATAGAGCTCGGGGTTTGACCCGGCGGGGGTTCGAACAGGCGATTCTCCACATGGCCATCGGAAAACACCAACACCACCAGCGCACGGTCGGGTGACAGGGACACAAATTCGATATGGCGGATTTCCGCTTCGTGTTTTGGGGTGAGAACCAGCGACGCCCCTTGGGTCACCGATGACAGTGCCGACCCCACCCGATCCAGAACGGCACCCACGTCCGGGGCATCCCGCCCCATCGTCGCATCCATCTTTTCCCGCGTGTTCGGGTCCAGTTCGCTGACCTCCAGCAACCCGTCCACAAACATCCGCAACCCGGCCTCGGTCGGGATACGACCGGCGCTGACATGAGGGCTGTCCAAAAGACCAAGGAATTCAAGGTCTTGCATAACGTTCCGGATGGTCGCTGCGCTGACCTTTTCGGTCAGGCTGCGCGTCAGGGTCCGACTGCCCACCGGGTCACCGGATTCCAGATAGGATTCGACCAGCCTGCGGAACACTTCCCGCGAGCGATCATTCATTTCCTCAAGCAATTTGGCAGAGTCGGACAATTCACCAATTCCCAGGTCGGATTGTCATTAAAGTCGCTGACAACAAAAGGTCAATCGGGGTTGAAACAGCTTTGATGCCAGCGTTATCAGCGGGGACAAAATCAGAGGACATTCCATGCGACCTTCTTCCCGACAGCTAGACGAAATGCGCAGCGTTTCAATTGAAACCGGCGTGACCAAACATGCCGAGGGCTCTTGCCTGATCAAGATGGGCGATACGCATGTTCTGTGCACCGCGACGCTGGAAGACCGCGTGCCGCCCTTTATCAAAGGGTCCGGGCTGGGCTGGGTCACGGCGGAATACGGTATGCTGCCTCGTGCCACCAACACACGGATGCGGCGAGAGTCCACTGCAGGCAAGCAGGGCGGGCGTACCGTTGAAATTCAGCGTCTGATTGGGCGGTCTTTGCGGGCTGGCGTGGATCGGGTTGCGCTGGGTGAACGGCAGATCACAGTGGACTGCGATGTCATTCAGGCCGACGGTGGCACACGCTGCGCGTCGATTACCGGTGGCTGGGTTGCGCTGCGGCTGGCCGTGAACAAACTGTTGAAGGCAGGTGACGTGATTTCTGATCCAATCATGGACAACGTTGCAGCGGTCAGTTGCGGGATCTACGCGGGGCAGCCTGTACTGGACCTCGACTATCCCGAAGACAGCGAAGCGGGCGTTGACGGCAATTTTGTAATGACGGGCGGTAATCAATTGATCGAAGTTCAGATGTCGGCGGAAGGCTCGACCTTTTCCCGCGATCAAATGAACCAGTTGCTGGATCTTGCTGACAAAGGTGTCGCGGAACTGGTCGCGGCCCAAAACGCAGCCGTGGCATGACCCGTCGATTCACTGAAAAGAAGCTGCTGATTGCCACCCACAATCAGGGCAAGCTGGAGGAGATGGAGCATCTCCTCCGCCCCTTTGGGGTGGAGGTTGTTGGTGCAGCCGAACTGGGTCTGGACGAGCCGGAAGAAACCGAAACCACATTCGCTGGCAATGCCCGCATCAAAGCACATGCTGCGGTTAAAGCCACCGGCCTGCCCGCCTTGTCTGATGATTCCGGAATTGAAATCGACGCACTGAATGGCGCACCCGGTGTCTATACAGCGGATTGGGCAGAGACGCCAAATGGACGCGACTTTGTCATGGCGATGACCCGCGCCTGGAACGAGCTGGAAGCTTTGAACGCACCAACGCCCCGGACTGCGCGGTTCTGCTGCACGCTGGTTCTGGCCTGGCCGGATGGTCATGACGAAGTCTTCGCAGGGGAAATGCCCGGACAACTGGTTTGGCCCATGCGGGGCGATCAGGGTCATGGGTATGATCCGATTTTCCAGCCCGAAGGCTACGACATCACCTTTGGTGAGATGGATCGCTGGGAAAAGAACAAGATCAGCCACCGTGCAAAGGCTGTGTCAAAGCTGGTGAGTGACTGCTTTGGTTGAAGACTGGCAGTCCGGCGGGTTCGGGCTGTACATCCATTGGCCGTTTTGCGAGGCCAAGTGTCCCTATTGCGATTTTAACAGCTTTGTCAGTCGTTCTGTTGATCACGGCGCCTGGCGAGACGCCTATATTTCCGAAATACGTCGTTCTGCTGCGGAGCTGGGGCCAAGATCCCTTAATAGTGTCTATTTTGGTGGGGGCACACCCAGTCTAATGGAACCCAAGACCGTTGGCTCAATCTTGGACGAAGCCGCAAAGCAATGGAACTTCTCCAACGACATCGAGATCACGCTAGAGGCCAACCCAAGCTCGGTCGAAGTCAAACGATTTCAAGGTTACCGTTCGGCGGGCGTAAATCGCGTGTCTTTGGGTGTTCAAGCGTTGAATGGTCCCGATTTGAAAGCTCTGGGTCGGGTGCATACCGTTGCCGAAGCGTTGGACGCTCTGAAAACTGCAAAGTCCACCTTTGATCGCATCAGCTTTGATCTGATTTACGGTCGACAAAACCAATCCTTGGAGGATTGGCAATCTGAACTTATCCAAGCCGTTGGATTCGGAACGGATCACCTTTCACTGTATCAACTGACCATCGAACCTGGAACCGCGTTTGGGGACCGGTACAAACTTGGCAAACTGCGCGGTCTGCCTAGCGAAGATCTGGGTGCTGACATGTACGACCTGACGCAGGAAATATGCAAAGCTCATGGAATGCCTGCTTACGAGGTGTCAAATCACGCCGCTCCGGATCAACAAAGTCGGCACAATCTGATCTATTGGAACTATGGGGATTATGTTGGGATCGGGCCTGGGGCGCATGGGCGGGTCACACTGAACGGACAGCGCCACGCGACGGAAACCCACTTGAACCCCACAACCTGGTTGACCGAGGCTCGGAACGGCAACGCCATGTCGTTGCGATCAGCCGTCTCTTCTACGGCGCAAGGCGAAGAATATTTGATGATGTCCCTTCGCACGACACTCGGTCTGGATCGCGCAAGACATGAACGACTTGCCGGTCATCCACTTGACGAAGACACCCTGCGTCACCTGCAATCTCTGGGAATGATCGAAGTGACTGCGACGCATGTGCGAACAACCTCTGCAGGCCGGCCAGTCCTGAATGCGATCATTCAGGAGCTGGCGGCCTAACCCATCACGTAGCGCTAAGCAAACGACAGATAGTATCGAGCTGATCCAAGCTGTCATAGCTGATGGTCAACTGACCTGATTCCTGCCCCGGCGCGTGCTTCAGGTTGACCTTCATGCCAAGGTTTGCGCTCAGGTCACCCTCGAGGGCCTTCGTATCCGCATCTTTCTCGACGACCGGTTGCGCTGGTTTTTGCTTTGGTTCTGACTTTTCTGCAGATTTACGCACCAGATCTTCGATCGCCCGCACCGACAATCCGCCGCGAACGACCTTCTTGGCCAACTCAGACGCGTTTTCGGACGTGATCAAAGCACGCGCATGGCCGCTGCTTAACTGTCCGTCTTTCACCAAATCCTGCACGTCATCAGGCAATGACAGTAGCCGCAACAGGTTGGCGATGTGGCTGCGGCTTTTACCCAACGCCTCTGCCAGCTTTTCCTGTGTGTGCCCAAAGCGGTCCATCAATTGCCGGTAACCCGCGGCCTCTTCGATAGCGTTCAGATCAGCGCGCTGAATGTTCTCGATGATCGCGATTTCCAGCACTTCGGTATCGGTGAACTCCCGAACCAGCACTGGAACTTCGTGCAGCTGCGCTCGCTGGGCCGCGCGCCAACGTCGTTCGCCTGCAACGATCTGATATGTTGTGTCGCCCATATCCCGAACGATCAGCGGCTGAATGATCCCCTTTTCCTTGATGGAATTGGTCAGATCCTCCAACTGATCCTCGTCGAACTGACGCCGCGGCTGATCCGGATTGGGCGCCAGGTTTTCCACCGGCACTGTCATCTCAGCAGATGCGGTTGAATTCTCTATCGTGCCTGCTTCAGGCGTGACATCTGCCATCAAAGCGGACAGACCCCTGCCCAATCCTCTGCTTTTTCCACCTTTCTTGCCCATGGTGTCCTCCGATCAGGCCGCGGCCTTTTTATGGTTAACAAGCAGTTCCTGAGCCAGTGCCCGATAAGCACGTGCACCCTGCGATTGGGAATCGTAAGTCAGGATGGATTCTGCAAAAGACGGCGCTTCGCTGAGCCTGACATTCCGCGGGATCATCGTCTGAAATACGAGATTGCCAAGATTCCCACGTGCGTCCTGTTCAACCTGCTGGGACAAGTTGTTGCGCTTGTCGTACATAGTCAGCAACACGCCTTCGATCCGCAGATCCGGATTTGCGGTGTCCCGAACCTCTCGCACTGTCAGCATGAGTTGGGACAGCCCCTCGAGCGCAAAGAATTCGCTTTGCAGTGGCACCAATATCGAGTGTGCGGCGACGATAGCGTTAACAGTCAAGAGGTTCAGCGAAGGAGGACAATCAATCAGGATGTAATCCAATGCGAAGTCATCCATTGCCGTTTGCCTCAATGCATCATGCAATAGAAAGCTACGCTTTTCGTTCGCAACCAGTTCCAGATCAGCCGAACTAAGGTCGACATTTGCGGGCACTATCGACAGCCCCTCAATATCGGTGGCTTGAACAACATCTTCCAGGGCGGCATCTTCGACCAGCAGTTCGTAGCTTGTCGCAACACGCTCTGCGCCCTCAATTCCCAGACCCGTCGATGCATTACCCTGAGGATCCAAATCAACCAGCAACACATTTTGACCAGCTTCCGCCAAAGCAGCCGCCAAATTTATTGCTGTCGTGGTTTTACCAACGCCACCCTTCTGGTTTGCCACCGCGATGATTTTTGGTCCCACCGGCCGGGAAAGATCAGACACGTGTAATGTTCCCTATTCTCAGGACCACTGCGCGTGAGTCCGTGGTGCTTTGTGATACATCCATATCAAATTGCCAATGCCGTCTGGCCTGCTGTTCTTCTTCTCGCCAGTTTTCGCCTTTTTGCAACAGAGCTTGGCCCGCCGGCTTCATGTGAAACGTGCAGAAATTCAGCAACAAATTCAGATTTGCTAAGGCGCGAGCGGACACAACATCCGCACCCATTGGATTCGCCTCTTCGATCCTTTCAGGCACAATGGTCGCGTTCAGGTCAAGCTCTCGTACAATAGTGCGAAGAAACGTGGACTTACGCGCATCCGAGTCCATGAGCGTAAAATGAGTGTTTGGCGAAGCTTCTTTCGCGAGGATGGCAACAACCAATCCTGGAAACCCGCCTCCACTGCCGATGTCCAGCCACTTGTCTGCGGCATTTGCCAAAAAGAAGACTTGAGCTGAGTCTTTGATATGTCGCTCCCAAATCGCGCTTTCGGAGGATTTGGAAATGAGGTTGATGGCCTTGTTCCACTTTAATACTTGGTCATGGTACCAAACCAAGCGGTCAAATGTTTCACGTGAAACATCGTGACCAAAGCTGGATAGATCAAAATCACTCACCCCGCTGCACGCCTTTGCGAGCGCCGGATTCCTGTTGCCAGCAGTGCAAGAGCCGAGGGCGTCATCCCGTCAATACGTCCCGCCTGAGCCAGATTGCGCGGTTTAACCACTTTCAACTTGGTTTTTAGCTCATTGGATAGTCCGCTGATTGCGTCAAACTCAAAACCATCAGGGAACACCAGTGCTTCGTCCTTCCTCAATGCCGCCACATCCTTGGCTTGTCGCTCAATGTAACTAGCGTATAGGGAATCCCGTTCGATCTGACGCCGAATGTCATTCGAAACACCGTCTGCCTCTGGATAGAGCGCCAAAACATCGTCGAAACCAACATCCGGAAAGGCCAAAAGCTCGAGCCCATTGCGACGCGTTCCATCTTGATTGATCCGAATACCCCTTGCGCCAATCTCTTTCGGCGTGAACGTTACATCGGAGAGAATAGATTTCGCTCGTGAGATATCACGTGATTTGCGAAAAAATGCTTCTGCCCTCTCCTCACCAACACATCCCAAATCCGTTCCGATTGGCGTCAATCGTTGATCCGCATTGTCCGCACGTAAAGAAAGCCGAAACTCTGCCCTGGATGTAAACATCCGATAGGGTTCGGTGACTCCCCTGGTTACAAGGTCATCGATCATAACACCAATGTAACTGCTGGATCGGCTGAAAGTTACGGGCTCTCGCCCTTGAACCTGCAATGCAGCGTTCAAGCCTGCAACCAAACCTTGGGCCGCCGCCTCTTCATAGCCCGTCGTACCGTTGATCTGTCCGGCCAAATACAGTCCCGGAAGCTGCGGAATCGACAATTGCTGCGTCAACGACCGGGGATCCACATAATCGTATTCAATAGCATAACCCGGTTGTAGAATCTGCGCCTGCTCAAGCCCCTTGATGGAATGGACATATTCCGCCTGAATATCCTCGGGCAAGGACGTAGATATGCCGTTGGGATACACGGTGTGGTCGTCCGCACCCTCTGGTTCAAGGAATATCTGATGAGAGTCCTTGTCAGCAAACCGAACAACCTTGTCTTCGATAGACGGACAATATCGCGGACCCACACCCGAGATGTGTCCACCATACATCGCCGACCGCTCCAGGTTTGCGCGGATGATCCTATGGGTGCGGTCATTGGTATGCGTTATTCCGCACGAAACCTGTTTGGCGAACAAGTCTTTGGTCAGAAAAGAAAAGAAAACAGGATCATCGTCCCCTGGCTGAGATTCCAGAGCGTCCCAGTTAATCGTCCGCCCGTTCAATCTTGGCGGCGTACCGGTCTTCAATCGACCAAGAGGCAGATCAATCTCCTTCAATACGTCTGCCAACCGATTTGAAGGCGCATCCCCCATTCGTCCGCCCGGCCGTGATACGTCACCAATATGGATGACACCGCCCAGAAACGTCCCTGTCGTCAGAATGACAGCAAATGCCTTTACTGTTTGACCGCCAGCCAACTCAACGCCAGCAATCCGCCCATCATTGATGAGAAAATCGACGACTTCTCCCTCAATAATGCTGATGTTCGCCTGATGCTCCGTTTCCTCCAACATCGTCTGGCGATAAATCTGACGATCCGATTGCGCTCGAGGACCTTGAACTGCCGGTCCTTTTCGACGGTTGAGCAAGCGAAATTGAATACCCGCCTTGTCTGCGACACGGCCCATGACACCATCCAGCGCGTCAATCTCACGAACCAGATGCCCCTTCCCCAATCCGCCAATAGCTGGATTGCAGGACATCACGCCAATTCCGTCACGCTTCAATGTGACCAATGCCACCTTGGTGCCCATTCGGGCGGCAGCGTGAGCCGCTTCGGTTCCCGCGTGTCCGCCACCGACAACAATGACATCAAAGTCCAATTGTTTCACGTGAAACACTCCTACTTCCCAAGGCAAAACTTGGAGAATATTTCGTCCAGCAGATTTTCAACATCTATTCGGCCAACCATGAGCTCCAGGCTTCGAATCGCCGACCGAATATCCTCTGCCACAATATCATAGTGAGAAGGACCCAAATCCAGCCCGGACAACGCAATTTCCAACAAACCTTCGGCTTGACCCATCGCCTCAAGGTGACGATATCGGGTGGCCAAAGCAGACTGAGGAACCCTCTTTTCCAAGACAGCAACAATCGCTTGAATCAGTTGATCCACGCCCCGGCCAGTCAAGCCTGAGATCGAGTTTTCGGAAGCTTCCCGTAAATCACCTTTCGGCACCACGACAAGATCTTCGTCTCGGATTTCGACACCCAATTGTTCGGGAAATTCAGACAGAAACACCCTTAAATCCGCCTGGTCCGCCCGCGCCCGTGCGCGTTCGACACCGATTTCTTCGATCTTGTCGGAAGATTCTCGGATTCCAGCCGTATCCAGAACCGTCACGGGCAGGCCACGCAAGTCCATACGCACTTCCACAACATCGCGAGTGGTGCCCGCGATGTCCGATGTAATCGCGGCATCCCGGCCAGCCAGCGTGTTCAGCAAAGTAGATTTGCCAACATTGGGTTCACCGATGATCGCCACTTCGAACCCCTGCCGCAAACGTTCTGCCTTATCGACCGATGCACCCTGTTCTTTCAAACCACGGCACACATTTTTGAGCAGGCTTCGGACATCCTCCGAGACATCAACGGGAACGTCTTCATCCGCGAAATCAATGGTGACCTCAATCAGAGAGGCTGCCTCGATCAGATTTGCGCGCCAAAGTTCCACTTCCTCGCTGAAAGCCCCACCAAACACACGTTGTGCCTGCTGCCGCTGCAATTCAGTTTCCGCGTCGATCAGGTCCCCCAACCCTTCGACCTGCGCCAAATCCATCTTACCATTATCCAGCGCGCGCCGCGTGAATTCCCCTGGCTCAGCCATTCGACACAAGCCACTAGCCGACAACGATGACAACATTATGGATATCACCGCCGGACTACCATGCAGGTGAAATTCGATGCAATTCTCGCCAGTGAAACTCGCCGGTCCAACAAAACTCAGAATCAGGGCATCATCCAGCACTTCGCCTTCAGAATCCCGAAGAACTGCGCGCGTCATCCCGCGACCGGAGATTTCCCTGCCGGAAAACTTGCCTGCAATCTCAAATGCTTGAGGTCCTGATATGCGAACGACTGCAACGCCAGCTTTGCCTGGCGCTGTCGCAAGCGCGTAGATCGTATCCATGATCAGCCCTCCTTACAGGGCCAGCACGTCAGGTGTTCATCGAGTCGAAGAATTCGCCATTGGTCTTGGTCTGCTTCAGCTTCGACAACAGGAATTCAATCGCATCCGTCGTGCCCATCGGGTTCAGAATCCGACGCAGGACAAAAGTTTTCTGCAGGTCGATTTTGTCGATCAACAGATCCTCCTTCCGGGTGCCGGATTTCAGGATGTCGATGGACGGGAACACGCGTTTGTCTGCAATCTTGCGATCCAGCACAATTTCCGAGTTACCAGTGCCTTTGAATTCTTCGAAAATGACTTCGTCCATACGGCTGCCGGTGTCGATCAGAGCGGTTGCGATGATGGTCAGCGATCCGCCCTCTTCAATGTTCCGCGCAGCGCCAAAGAAGCGTTTCGGGCGCTGCAGTGCGTTTGCATCCACACCACCGGTCAGAACCTTACCCGAGCTCGGCACAACCGTGTTGAACGCACGGCCCAGACGCGTGATCGAATCCAGCAGGATCACAACGTCCCGTTTGTGTTCAACCAGACGTTTCGCCTTCTCGATCACCATCTCGCTTACCGCAACGTGGCGCGTGGCTGGTTCGTCAAAGGTCGACGATACAACCTCACCTTTCACCGACCGCTGCATATCGGTGACTTCTTCGGGACGTTCGTCGATCAACAGAACGATCAGATAACACTCGGGGTGATTTTTCTCGATCGAATGCGCGATGTTCTGCAGAATCACCGTCTTACCCGTCCGCGGCGGCGCCACAATCAAGGAACGCTGGCCCTTCCCAATCGGCGCTACCAGGTCAATCACGCGAGCGGATTTATCCTTGATCGTCGGATCGTCGATTTCCATCTGCAACCGCTCGTCCGGATACAGAGGTGTGAGGTTATCAAACGCAATCTTGTGGCGGGCGCGCTCTGGATCTTCAAAGTTGATCTTCGTGACGTTTGTCAGCGCAAAGTAACGCTCGTTCTCGTCCGGTGCCTTGATCACACCGTCAATCGTATCTCCGGTCCGCAGGGAATGTTTGCGGATCATGTCAGGCGATACATAAATATCGTCCGGGCCCGGCAGATAGTTCGCCTCGGGAGAGCGCAAGAAACCGAACCCGTCCTGCAATACTTCCAGCACACCATCGCCAGCGATCTCCCATCCCTCATCCGCGCGTTCGCGGAGGATTTGGAACATCATTTCGCCCTTGCGCATGGTCGAGGCGTTTTCGATTTCCAGATCTTCCGCCATGGACAGCAAATCCTGCGGGCTTTTGGCCTTGAGATCGGAAAGTTTCAGAGAAGTAGTCATAGACGACGCGCAACCTGTGTATGGAGTGCCTGTATTCGGCAACTATGATGTCAAAGGAGAATCCCCGACCGGACGGCCAGTTCGCCGGGTATCTATGCACCGGTGATCAAAATGTCAAACTGAATTAGAATTTCACGACAACAGAGAACACGATCACAATCATCAAAACGGTCGGAACCTCGTTCATCATCCGGTACCGTCGGCCTGTCACTGTATTCTTCCCTGCGGCCAAATCCTTGCGTCGCAGCGCCAGCCAATGATGAAACCACGTCATCGCGATCACGGCAGCTGCCTTGGTCCATGGCCAGACCATCGACCAATCCACCAGCCCTGGAGTGAACAACAACATCAGGCCAAATACCCAGGTTGCAATCATGGCCGGGTTCATGATCACGCGCAGCAGTTTGTATTCCATCATGTCAAAGACAGATGACAAACCTTCAACCATCCCTGCCTGCTCCACGTGATGCACAAACAGACGTGGCAGATAGAAGAGCCCCGCCATCCAGGAGATGACCGAGACGATGTGGAATGCAAGTGTCCAAGGGTACAGGGAAGACAGAAGGTCAGTCATGTCAGGTTGTCCGAAACGGTCCGGGCTCAATAACTAATCAATATTAAATATAGAAGAGATGATGATTATGTAGGGCCTACTTAACCTGTGGATTATCGATTTATCCCTTTGGTTTTCCACAGGAGAATCGAGTTTTCGTCTGATTATTGATTTGTTAAATAGTTTGAATTTTGTATATAAAATAACCAGTTACCGGATCTTCTAGCTGATATTTTGGCTTGACGATGGCAGAATCCCGGATTCCTGCCAAAGTTGTCCCAAGCTTTGATTTATTCAAATCCACTTGGGCAGGACTCGATGAAAAAAGCCTGAAATCTTACCAAAATGTTAACAAGCCTTGAATCTTCCAAGGCGCTTGGGCAGTTCTACGCGGAGGATCACAGGAAAACCCCGCGCTTATCCACATGTCTGTCCCAATCATCCTAGCCACGTCTTCGGAAATCCGCGCAACATTGATGCGAAACGCAGGTGTTGATTTCGAGGTTGTGCCGGGCCGCATCGACGAAGACGCGATCAAAGATGCGATGCTGGCAGAAGGTCGATCGGCCCGCGACATCGCGGATGCACTGGCGGAGCAAAAGGCACGGAAGGTCAGTTCCAAACGACCTGAGGCGATGGTTCTGGGTTTCGACCAAACGTTGGACCAGAACGGTCAACTCCTGTCCAAGCCCGCAAACCCGGAAGACGGTCTGCGACATTTGCAGATGATGCGCGGGCAGACCCATCAGCTTTACTCGGCCTGCGTCATCTATCAAAACGCCGAGCCGATTTGGCGACATGTGGGCCGCGTGAACCTGCGGATGCGCGATCTGAGCGACGACTACATTCAGGCCTATCTGGATCGAAACTGGGATGGGGTTCGCTATTCTGTGGGGTGCTACAACCTGGAAGAGGAGGGTATTCGCCTGTTCACCAAGGTTGACGGCGATTATTTTACCGTTTTGGGTGTGCCCCTGTTAGAAATCTTGAACTATCTGACGTTGCGAGGTGTGTTGGAGACATGACAGAGGCACGTATCCCCCGGGCCGGTGTGATCGGATCACCGGTGTCTCATTCAAAATCGCCACAGCTTCACCGCCACTGGCTGACCACCTATGGCCTGCGTGGCCATTACGTCCCCATGGACATCGCGTCCGAGGATCTGGAAAGCGTCATTCGGATGATGCCAAAGATGGGTTTTGTCGGGGCCAACGTCACCATCCCTTACAAGGAAAAGGTGATGGACCTGGCAGATCAGATTTCGGACCGTGCCACCCTGATCGGGGCAGCCAACACGCTGATCTTCCGCAAGGATGGCCGCCTGATTGCTGACAATACGGATGGCTATGGCTTCATGGAGAACATTCGACAGACTGTACCGGACTGGAATCCGGGTGCGGGTCCTGCGGCAGTACTGGGTGCTGGCGGGGCATGTCGGGCGGTAATTGCTGCTTTGTCAGACGCCGGCGTGCCGGAAATCATCCTGACAAACCGGACGCGTGTGCGGGCGGATCGTTTGAAGCAGGATTTTGGCACGCGCGTGCGCGTGGTCGATTGGGTGCAGGCTGGAAACATCATGGAAGAAGCCGCTTTGGTGGTAAATACGACCTCGCTTGGCATGGTCGGCAAGCCGGAATTGCGGGTGCCGCTGGACGGGTTACGGCCCGGCACAATTGTGTCTGATCTGGTCTACACACCACTGCGCACGCCGCTGTTGCAGGCAGCGGAAGAGGCCGGGTGCCGCGTTGTTGATGGCCTCGGCATGTTGTTGCACCAGGCTGTGCCGGGGTTTGAACGCTGGTTCGGCATTCGCCCCGCTGTTGATGCCTCTACCCGCGCCGCGGCCCTGCGATGAGTTTGCGTGTCGGCTTGACCGGTTCCATTGGCATGGGGAAAAGCACAACCGCGCAGATGTTTGTAGACGAAGGTTGTGCGGTTTGGGATGCGGATGCGGCAGTGCACAGGCTCTATTCCAAGGGTGGCGCAGCAGTAGAACCCATGCGCGCGGCGTTTCCCGATGCGATTGTGGACGATGCCGTGGACCGGGGTAAGTTAAAGGCGATCCTTGGCGCCAACCCGGACACCTTCAAAACACTGGAACAGATTGTGCACCCGCTGGTCGGGCAGGATCGGCAGGCATTTATCGACACTGCGACCGCTGATATCCTGATTTTCGATATACCCTTGCTGTTTGAGACCGGCGGTAACGCGAACATGGATGCCGTGGTTTGTGTATCTGCCCCGGCCGATGTGCAGCGCGAGCGTGTTCTGGCACGTGGCACGATGACCGAGGCGCAATTCGAACAAATACTGACAAAACAGATGCCAGACGCCGAAAAGCGGATGCTTGCAGATTTTGTCGTGGAAACCGATACCCTGGAACATGCCCGCGAGCAGGTGCAGGATATCGTCAAAACCCTTCGAAACAGGCTCTGACATGCGTGAAATCGTGCTCGACACGGAAACGACAGGATTTGATCCGGAATCAGGTGACCGGATCGTGGAGATTGGCGGGGTCGAGTTGCACAATCACGTTGTGACAGGCCGCACCTATCACCAATACATCAACCCGGAACGCGATATGCCCGAAGAGGCGTTTCAAGTGCATGGGCTGAGTGAGGAGTTCCTATCAGACAAACCCAAATTCGCAGAAATCGGACAAGCGTTCCTGGATTTTGTTGGGGATGCCAAGCTGGTGATCCACAACGCATCCTTCGACATGAAGTTCCTGAACGCGGAGTTGGGCTGGATGGGTCTGCGGCAACTGCCCATGGATCAGGCAATTGACACGCTGGCCATAGCTCGCCGCCGGTTCCCTGGTTCGCCTGCCTCGCTTGATGCCTTGTGTCGCCGTTTCGGGATCGACAACTCTGCCCGGACGCTGCACGGGGCCTTGTTAGACTCTGAAATTCTGGCCGACGTCTACCTGGAACTTATCGGCGGGCGACAACCAGATTTGGAGTTGTCCCGTGATCCGGTTGGACAGACCACCCAAGCTGGAGAGATTTGGAAACCGCGCCCGCGATCGGAACCCCTGCCCTCCCGTCTGACGGCGGACGAACAGGATGCTCATGCCGGTTTTGTTGCGAAACTGGGGGAAAATGCGCTGTGGCGCACGATGTCGGGCGAGGAAACCCAATAAAAAGCCCCGGAAAACACCGGGGCCTTTTCTCAATCTAACACCAAAAATCAGGCGTCGGGTTTCAGCGTTTCCGCAGCCTGACGACGCGCGATTTCGTTGCGATAGATTTGCAGGAAATCGATGTTGTCCAGGTTCAGCGGCGGGTAGCCACCATCGCGGGTCACATCGCTGACGATCCGGCGCAGGAACGGGAACAGCATACGTGGGCATTCGATCAGCAGGAACGGATGCAACTGTTCATCTGCCACGCCACCGATTTGGAAGACGCCGACATATTCCAGTTCCATCAGGAACAGCACGTCGCCGGTATCCTTGGTCTTGGATTCGATGCCCAGCTTGACGATCACTTCGAACTGACCGTCTGTCGGCAGCTTCTTCGCGTCCAGATTGACCTGCACGTTGATGTCCGGCTGACCCTCGGCTGAACCGCCCTTTTGCGCCATCACGTTTTCGAATGACAGGTCCCGGACATATTGCCCGAGGATCTTCATCTGAGGGGGCTGAGGGGCGGCACCGTTTTCTGACATGGAACTCTCCTAAAATATCGGTTTGGCGCTGCTTAGCACCTTGCCAGAGGCACCTCAATGCCGCCCGCGATCCTCGACCCAGCCGGAGGGTTTGGCATTGGGGCGGGGTTCTGGATTAACCTCTTCGAACTCGCCATCAATGATCGGGCCACCGGCACCGCCCGGGGGTGGCCGTCGCATATGGGTAGACCCCATTTCAAAGCTCTGCACCGTCACGCGGGCGGCGATATAGCGGAAGACTGCCGATCGCACTTGCGGGACCAACAGGGCAAACCCGACCGCATCCGTGAAAAATCCGGGCGTCAGCAGCAGCGCCCCGGAAATCAGGATCATCGCGCCATGCGCCAGCGGTTCAGACGGATTATCCAGCCGCTGGAAAGAATGCTGCAACTGGACCAGCGCCATACGTCCTTGTGATCGGACCAGCCATGTGCCCGCCACCGCTGTCAAAACCACAATTGCCAGCGTTGGCCACAGTCCGATCAGGCCGCCCACCTGAATGAACAAAGCGATCTCAAGTATCGGCACCAGCAAAAATGCCAGAAACAACCACATGTCAGTACATCCTTTTCCCATGCCCACGGTAGTGGACTTGTTCCTGTACGTCCCCTACATAGTGGCGAAACCCAGAACGTTCAAAGTCACCCGATCCCGAGGCCTCGATGAACTCACCCCTGATCCAGCTGCTGGTGCTTGCCGGTATTGCGATTTTCCTGATCCTCCGGCTGAAGAGCGTGTTGGGCTCCCGCGAAGGGTTTGAAAAGCCCCAGGCACCAACCCGTGCCGATACCGCGAACCGTCCCGAATTCGAAGTGATCGAAGGCGGCCCGGATCGTGACATTGTCGACCACGTGCCCGAAGAAAGCCAGATGGCGCAGGATCTGGCCGCGATGAAGCGGGTTGAACCCGACTTCTCGGTCACGGATTTCGTTGGCGGCGCGCGTATGGCATACGAAATGATCCTGATGGGCTTCGAAAAGGGAGAGCTGCACGATATTCAGCAATTCCTGAGCGAAGACGTGTATGAGGCGTTCGTTGACGGTGTCGCCGCGCGCGAAGATCAGGGGCTGATTGTCGAGGCCGAGTTTATTGGCGTTCGCGAAACCGCCCTGCAAGGGGTGAAGTTCGACAAGGACACCAATCAGGCCGAGCTTTCCATGCGTTTTGTCGCAGAGATGACGTCGGTTGTCCGCGATCAGGCTGGCGACATTATCGAAGGCAGCCCGACCGACGTGAAGCGCCAGAAAGACACCTGGACCTTCTCGCGGGCCATGGGGTCGGAAGACCCGAACTGGTTGCTGGTCGCGACTGATACATGATTGCGACCCTCCGTGCGGCCATTGCGGGGGTATTCATGACCGCATCAGCCGCCGGGGCGGAAGTCACTCATCGTATCCTCGATTTTTCTGACCTGGATGGGTGGGCCGCGGATGATCACGCTGCGGCCTTTGACGTTTTCCTGAACACGTGCATGGACTTCGACGACTACGATTGGTCCACGCTTTGCGCTGTGGCCCAAAGCGGCGATGTGTCCGACCCGCGCGCGTTCTTTGACCTCTTCTTCCGCCCGGTCATGATCGAAGACGGCCAAGGCGCGCTGTTTACCGGGTATTTTGAGCCAGAATTGAACGGCAGCCGCTATCCAACGGAGCAGTTCCGGTATCCCGTCTACAAATTGCCACCCGAGGCGCGGAGCGGCCGCTGGCTGTCCCGCCGTGACATTCTGACCAGCGGCGTGATGGACGGGCGCGGGTTGGAGATTGCCTGGGTCGATGACCCGGTGGAGTTGTTTTTCCTCCAGATCCAAGGGTCGGGTCGGGTTCGGTTGCAGGACGGCAGTTCCATTCGTCTGGGATATGGTGGGGCCAACGGGCATCCCTACAAGTCTGTCGGTGTGGAGCTGATCCGTCGCGGCATCTACAAATCTCATCAGGTGAGCGCGCAGGTGATCCAGAACTGGGTGCGCCGCAACCCCGCTGCCGGGCAGGAATTGCTGTTCCACAACCCCTCTTACGTCTTCTTTCGGGTCGTCAAAAACGTAACTTCCGATCAAGGGCCATTGGGGGCCATGAATCGATCCATCACTGCCTTGCGTACAGTTGCCGTTGATCCGGCTTATGTCCCCCTCGGCGCGCCGGTTTGGGTCGAAAAAGACGGAAACGGCCCGATGCGCCGTTTGATGGTCGCGCAGGACACCGGATCCGCGATCAAGGGTGCGCAGCGGGCCGACATCTTCTTCGGTACCGGGGACGCGGCGGGTAAGGCCGCTGGCACATTGCGTGATCCGGGCCGGATGATGGTGCTGCTGCCGATCCAGCGTGCTTATGCCCTGCTGCCCGGGGACGCCTTATGAGCAGGCGGCGCAAGCTGACCCAGGACGAGCTGAATCTCTGGCGTCGCGTAGCGGACACAACGGAAAAGCTCGCGCCAGCCAAGGCGGATGTGGATCTGCCACCGGAAATGCCCAAGCCGCAGATTATTCCCACACCTAAAACACCCATTCCAGCCCTGCCCCAGAGGCAGAAACCCTACGCCCCCGCGATCTCTTTCGATCTGGCGGATCAGCTGGAGCACCGACTGGAAACTGCACCCATCCGCATGGATCACAAGGCGTTCAAACGCATGAAACGGGGCAAGCTGAAGCCAGAAGGGCGGATTGACCTGCATGGCATGACACTGGACCGGGCGCATCCGGCCCTGATCCGGTTCATCCTGACCTCTGCCGCATCCGGCAAACGGTTGGTTCTGGTGATCACGGGCAAGGGCAAGGATCGCGACGACTATGACCCAATCCCGACCCGACGCGGAGTTCTGCGCCATCAGGTGCCGCACTGGATGACGATTCCGCCACTGGTTAGCCACATCATCCAATTCACCCCGGCCCATATCAGCCACGGCGGTGAAGGCGCGTATTACGTCTATCTCAAGCGGCAGCGCTGATTTTCAGGTCCGACTTGTACCGGGACACGCCGACCCAAAGTCCGAGCGACGTCAGCAGGAAGTAGACCGATACGTAGATAAACTGCGTCTCCAAACCGATCCCCATGTCGATCAAAACGCCAGTAACACCTGGCCCGATCGCTGATCCCAATACCATGACCGCCGTTGCCATCGCCTTGATCGATCCGATATGGCGCGTCCCAAAGAACTCTGCCCAAAACGCATTGGGTAGGGTCGCATTTGCGCCGGACGTCACAGCCATGGCCAGAAACCCGGCAACGGCCAGTCCCGGCCCGGAGGCAAAGGAAAACAATAGGAAACACAGGGTCATGGGCAGTTGATAGGTATACATCAGCCGCGCCGTGCCGAACCGGTCCAACGCCCAGCCATAGGTCACCATCGCCGCAATTGATCCCAACGTGTAGACCGGGAACATCGCCACCAGTTCCAGATGTGCCCAGCCCTTGATCTCGGCAAAATGCACCTGATGAAAGAAAAACGCGGTGTTGAAGGCGGATGGCCCCAAAATCGCCGGCACAACGAACCAGAACAGCGGATGGCGCAATGCCTCGCCCCGGGTCCAGTGTCGCCCTTTCATGCCAAGGCTCGATTGCCCTTGCGCGATGGATTGCGGTGTCCGCTCTTCACGCAGCAATCGGATCAGAATGGGAATACCCAGCAGACAGATCAAGGCGCAGACCACCCACAACGTGCGCCAGTTGAATAGGGTCAGCAGGCCAACAAACAGGATGGGTAACAGCGCCTCACCCACCGAAAACCCCAATGATGCCAGCGACAATGCCCGCCCACGCATCGCCACGAACCAGCGCGCCATGGCCACAACTGCCGTGTGAGAACACATCCCCTGCCCGAACAGTCGCAACAGAAAAACGGCGAGCGGTAACAGCCAGACGACAGGTACGATGGCCAGAAACAGGCACGCCACGGCCAAACCGGCCAGAACAATAGGCCCCAGCGTGCGCACCCGGAACCGGTCCGTTAGGCCACCGGCCCAAACCATCACAATCGCTGACACCGTGGTTCCCAGCGAATAGATCGCGCCCCAGGCCCCGTGGCTCAGGTCAAAAGCCACCCGGATTTCACCGGCAAAGACCGAGATGAAGAAGGTTTGCCCAAAGCTCGACAAAAACGTCAGAATCGCCCCAGCACCCAGCCAGGGTGCGTTGGTTTTCGCGAAACTCAATACGGACATGCACCGGCAGTGCCTGCCCCGTCAGGTGAGGGCAAGCGCAAAGTGTATGTTCAAGGTGTCACAGCACGTACCGGCTTACATCCGCAGACTTCGCCAGGTCCCCGATATTGTGTTCGACAAACGCGGCATCCACGGTAACGGCCTGCCCGGATTGGTCTGGCGCTGTGAACGAGAGCTCCTCAAACACGCGTTCCATCACGGTGTAGAGCCTGCGTGCCCCGATGTTTTCAACCGACTGGTTCACCTCTGCCGCGATCCGGGCGAGCGCGCTAATCCCGTTTTCGGTGAACGTCACCTCTACCTCTTCGGTCCCCATCAGGGCCGTGTATTGCCGGGTCAGGGCGTTGTCGGTTTCGGTCAAGATGCGCACAAAATCCGCCTCGGTCAGCGCGCGCAACTCCACGCGGATCGGCAAACGCCCCTGCAGTTCCGGCAACAGGTCCGAGGGTTTGGCGACGTGAAAAGCGCCCGACGCGATAAACAGGATATGGTCGGTCTTGATCGCGCCATGTTTGGTGCTGACAACTGTCCCCTCGACCAACGGCAACAGGTCCCGCTGCACCCCTTCCCGGCTGACATCACCGCCGCGCGTATCAGATCGCGCGCAGACCTTGTCGATCTCATCCAGGAACACGATGCCGTTTTGCTCCACCGATTCCACTGCAACACGGGTCACTGCGTCGTCGTCCAGTAGTTTATCTGCTTCCTCGCTTATGAGCACTTCATAGCTTTCGGCCACCGTCATGCGTTTGCGCACCGTACGCCCGCCAAAGGCTTTGCCGAAAATGTCGCCGATATTCATCATGCCCATGTTCATGCCGGGCTGACCGGGAATATCCATCATCGACAGCGGGTTGGAGTTATCCGCCAACTCCAGCTCGATCATTTTATCGTCCAGCTCACCCGCCTTCAGCTTCTTGCGAAACATCTCGCGCGTGCCTTCGCGGGCGTCTTCGCCGGCCAGGGCCTCGATCACACGGTCCTCGGCGGCCTTGTGCGCGTTCGCTTTGACCTCGTCGCGCATATATTCGCGGGTTTGCAGGATGGCGTTGTCCACCAAATCGCGAATGATCTGCTCCACGTCCCGACCAACATAGCCGACCTCGGTAAACTTGGTCGCTTCAACCTTGATAAACGGCGCGCGGGCGAGCTTTGCCAGACGTCGGCTAATCTCGGTCTTGCCGACACCGGTGGGGCCGATCATCAGGATGTTTTTAGGATACACCTCGTCCCGCAGGTCATCCGACAATTGCTTGCGCCGCCAACGGTTACGCAGGGCAACAGCCACGGCGCGTTTGGCGTCTTTTTGGCCGATGATAAACCGGTCCAGTTCGCTGACGATTTCACGGGGGGTCAGATCGGTCATGTTCTATCCTTTGTGTCGGCGATCAGGCCGAAATGCTCTCTACCGTCAGGTTTCCGTTTGTGTAGACACAAATATCGGCGGCTATAGCCATCGCGCTGCGCGCCACCTCTTCTGCCGATTTGTCGCTGTCCATCATGGCCCGCGCTGCGGCAAGGGCATAGTTGCCACCAGATCCGATGGCCGCCACATCGTGTTCCGGTTCCAGAACATCACCCGCACCGGTGATCACGAACAGCTCTGCCCCGTCCGTCACGATCAACATTGCTTCCAACTTTTGCAGGTATTTGTCTGTGCGCCAGTCCTTGGCCAGTTCCACGCTTGCGCGGGCCAACTGGCCGGGAGTCGCTTCCAGCTTTGCCTCCAGCCTCTCCAGCAGTGTAAACGCATCTGCGGTTGATCCCGCGAAACCCGCAACCACCTCGAACCCGCCGGGGCTCAGCCGCCGAACCTTGCGTGCCGTGCCTTTGATCACGGTTTGGCCCAGCGAAACCTGGCCGTCACCGGCAATCACCACCTGTCCGGCTTTCTTCACGCCAATAATGGTCGTGCCGTGCCACCCGGGAAAATCCTGCATCGCTGCCTCCATTGCTGGCGGACTATATGGCCGTAGCCTGCGCGCTCGACAAGGGCGTGGTTGCTCGCCTGCGTTTCAACCCCTAGCGTCCGGCCATGACCACCACACCTGCCTTGTCCATTTACCTTGAGCCTGACCTTCGGCAGAGCGCGGAGGCCGGGCAGCATAATTTCATCCGCCTGATGGTGGAGGTGGCGGAGGAGTCCGGGTTTCAAGTGGCATTCAGGGATACGGGCCAGACGCAGCGTTTGGCGGCACGCACGCGGTCAGACTACGCGCTGTTTCATATGGAGTCGCCGGTTAATGAACGGCATTTGTGCTTTCGTAGAACCTATTATTATCCGTTCTGGGCGATTGAGCCGACTGAAAAACGCTGGGATTGGCACGTGGCGCGCACGACGTTTGATCCGACGGATGTGCCACGCAAGGAAGCAGATGGGTTCTTTGCACGCTGGCAAACGCGCTTGTTTTCGGACGCACCGCAGAAGGCGAGCAGTGCCGGATACGTCTACATCCCGCTTCAGGGTCGACTTTTGGACCATCGGTCGTTTCAGTCGTGTTCTCCGCTACAGATGATCGAAAATGTGTTGGAACATGACCACGCGCGCGAAATCGTCGCCGCGCTGCATCCGAAAGCGAAGTATTCAACCGCAGAATTGGACAAGCTGGATGCGCTGGCGCGGAGATTTCCCCGACTCAGAGTCGAAACAGGCGACATGGAACGCTGGCTGACCGGATGTGACTATGTGGTGACACAAAACTCGTCAGCCGCGTTTTCAGGGTACTTTTTCAGGAAACCAGCAGTGCTGTTTGCGCAGATCGACTTTGGCCATATCGCAAATCAGGTGCGCTCGATGGGGCCAGAGGATGCGATTCAGTCCGCCATGGACCTACGCCCGGACTATGCCGGTTACATCCACTGGTTCTGGCAACGCATGTCGATCAATGCGGGGCGACCCGATGCCAAGGACCGGATCGCTGATGCGTTTCGCAGGAACGGTTGGCCGGTCACTCGGCCAGCGCGATCAGATTGACTCGTCAATCCAGCTTTGCAGCGCGGCCTTGGGCGCTGCGCCTGCCCGGTTCGACACAACCTCGCCGTCCTTGAAGATGAACAGCGCCGGGATGCCGCGCACGCCCAGGCTGGCTGCGGCATTGGGGTTAGAATCCACGTCGACCTTGGCGACTTTTACCTTGCCTTCGTATTCCGAAGACAGCTCTTCCAACGCGGGTCCGATCTGTTTGCAGGGGCCGCACCATTCTGCCCAGAAATCGACAACGACAGGAATGTCGGAGTTGCGAACTTCGGCGTCAAAGGTGTCATCGGTCACGGCGACTGTGGACATGGGTTTTCTCCAAAGGGGGGAAGTTTCGGACACCGAACCTAGGAACCACCCCCGGCGGCGTCAACCCATCCTGTACGTGCCAGCGCATCTGTCACAATATCGTGTGGCATCCGCATAAGCTGCGCGGTGTTGGTCCAGACAATTGCCGTTTCGATGGTACGGCCGGGATAAACCTGTTTCAGAGCATGGGCATAGGCTCCCATTTGGCGGAGGATCCCTTCGGGACAGGCGGCAGTTGTTTCGGGGACACCCCTTTTCGATTTGAAATCGACCGCCATAATGTGATCGTCTGAAACAATCAGACGGTCGATGACACCCAATAACCGTTGGGCCCCGAAATCGGCGGTGATCGTCACCTCGGCAAGTGATTCCCCTGCGAAAACAAACTGCAGGTCCTTGGTCGCCAGAAGCGTTTCTACTTCGTCGATTATGTCAGGGTCGTGGTCATCCGGCAGCAACCGCGCGGCCGCCTCTCGCTTTTGGCTCTCTGGCAAGTCCGGCAGGTGCTCCAGCAACAGGTGGATGTGCGTCCCCCGCTCGGTCGCTTCGTCACTGTCCAACCCACCCTCACCCGGTAATGCCTTGGCCCCGCCGAGGTCCGAGGGGCTGAGCACGGTCTTTTGCAGCTGCGGCTTTGTTGGTTCAAAGCTCGGTTCAGGTGCATGAGTCGGTACAGCGTCGGTCCGGCCATCTGTCTGGCAGGGTAACTCATCCCAATCCAGATGCGACAACCGCAGACCCATGCCGTCCGGCATCTCTTCCGGTAATGCCCCGGCGCGGGTTAACGCATCCTGAACCGTTGCGTACCAACTGTCCCCAACATCACCGGTCTTGCCTGCTGCCGCGATAATCAACCACTTTTCAGCCCGTGTTAGAGCCACATACAACAGCCGGTCCCGTTCTCGCAGCTCGACCTGTTGCCGCTCCTCCAGCGCCTGTTTCATGTTCGGCGGCATGTCGGATTTCGGAACCCGCCACAGGGGTATATCATCGGCCAGCAGGATCTCGGACCCCTGAGGCATCCGTCGCACGCCTGTGTCAGGCAAGATCACAATCGGCGCTTCCAGCCCCTTGGCCCCATGCACGGTCATGACCCGAATCAGATCGCCGGACGTGTCGCTTTGGCGTTTGATTTCCAGGTCGTTGGTTTCCATCCAGACCAAAAACCCGGTCAATCCCGGTATCTGGTTCTGCTCATACGCCAGTGCCTGACTGAGCAGCGCGTTGATCCCGTCCTCTGCCTCTTTCCCCAGCCGTGCAATCAACCGCTGTCGCCCCCGATGTCGGGTCAGAATGCGTTCAATCAGATCAAAGGGTCGCAGAAAATCGGCCTGTCGCCGCAGGTCGTCCAGCACCGCCAAGGTTCTTTCAAATTCGTCACGCCGTTGTCGAAGTGCTTGCCACAAAAACGGAGTATCCCGTTTGTGCGCCAGGTCATACAAGGCTTGTTCGTCCCATCCGAACAAGGGCGACCGCAGCACCTCTGCCAAAGATAGGCTGTCTTCTGGAGTTGCCAGAAACCGCAATAAAGACGCCAAATCCTTTACGGCGAGTTCCGCGCCAACCCGCAGGCGGTCTGCACCCGCAATCGGCAGGTTTCTGGCTTTGCAGGCTCTGATAATCTCAGAAAACAGATCGGATCGGCGTTGCAGCAAGATCAGGAAATCACCGGGTTTGATGGGACGCGCGGCAAAGGTGCCGGGTTCGTTACCATCAATCGGGATCGGCGTACGTTCGGCCAGCATCCTACCGATTTCATCCGCAATCTGATCGGCCAGGATCCGGGTGTGGTGCATCGGGCTGGGCCGGTCGACCGGGTCTGTCCAATGCCCATCCTCTTGCGGCGTGGCTTCTGGCACTGGGGGCCACAGATCCACGCGTCCGGGCAGGTCTGATTTGAACGCGCGGTGTTGGCCGTCCGCGGCAAAGCCGGAGTCTTCTTTCCCCTCAAACACCAGATCAACCAGACGCAGGATCGCGTCCGAAGACCGGAAACTGTATTCCAGCGTCAAATCTTGCAGGCCCGACCCAACCTCCTGAAATCGGCTCCTAAACTCCGCCTGCATCTTGGAGAATTCGCGCGGGTCCGCCCCCTGAAACGAGTAGATCGACTGTTTCTGATCCCCCACAACGAACAGCGTGCGCTCACCTTCCCGCGCGCCATCCCCCGCCGTGAACTCTCGCGCGATGCGTTCGATAATGTCCCACTGTTCCGGGCTGGTATCCTGCGCCTCGTCCACCAGAATGTGGTCGATCCCGCCGTCCAGTTTGTACAGCACCCACTCCGACATGTCGGACGTGTCCAGCAACCGGCGTGTGATCCTGATCAGGTCGTCGAAGTCCAGCCATCCTTGCGCCCGTTTCCGCGATTCCAGATGTTGCAGGAAAGCCGTTGCGAACTGATGCAGCGCAAATGCCTTGTCGGCAGCCAAAACAGCCAATCGCCGGGGCCGGGCGTCTTCGACCCGCATCATCAGGGCCTGTAACTGGTCCAGATCAGCGCCCAACGCCTCGCGGCAGTCTTTGGTTGGGAAACTGGACAGTTTCGCGGCGAAGGGCGTTTTGGCGGTTTCCCCAAACAGAAACAGCTTCTCCAGAACGGGCAAGGCCGTGTGATCCCAGGCCCTAATCCCACGTAGCGTAGCGGCCCCCTTGCTGTCTGTGGATTTGTGCTGTTCCAAAACAGGACAAATCGAGTCTAACAAAGTTGATTCATCTCCCAATACCACACTGGTGACGACAGTGTTCAGTGTCTCGTCCGGCCCCACGCCCAGTGCCCGTCTCAACTGTTGCAGATCAGCCGGAACCGCAAACGCATCCCGATGCCCTGTGATCGCCTCCACCAGTTCGGGCAGAGATTGGTCCGTTGCGTGGCGACACACTGCTTCGATAACCGGGCGGTCAGGCCCTTCGGCCATGTCGTTCAGGATTTCGTCCTTCATAAGCGCCGCCGCGCGATCGTCCATCTCGCGGAAGGCTGGGCTGACCCCGGCCTCCAGTGGAAACCGCCGTAGCAAGGACGCGCAGAACGAATGGATCGTCTGAATCTTCAGGCCACCGGGCGTTTCGATGGCTTTGGCAAACAATGTCCGCGCACGCCGCAATTGGTCGCCCGGAATGTCCGTGCCCACGCCCAACCCGACTAAAACCGCCCGCAACTGAGCGTCTTCCAGCATCGCCCACTCGCCCAATCGCTGGAACAACCGATTCTGCATCTCGCCTGCTGCGGCCTTGGTATAAGTCAGGCATAAGATTTTCTGTGGGTCCGTGCCGCCCAGCAGCAATCGCGCCACACGGTCTGTCAAAACCCGCGTTTTTCCTGACCCTGCGTTCGCAGCCAGCCAGGTATTCATGTTGGGCTGCGCTGCCTGGTTTTGCCGTTCGGTTGCCGCGTTCATCGGACTTCCCTCGGCACGGCGTCAGCGCTATGATCCCATTCGCCGAACCGGGCCAGTTGGTCGTAGTCGCCTGCCTCGGCTTCCTTCTGAACGGCGCGGCGGGAGGTGAAGCCCTGATTTTCGTCCTCATAGGCTCTGATCAGGCCCAAAAATTCGGCCCAAACCTCTTCTGGTGTTTGATCCGCAATCGGCGCTGGCACTTCTACCGGCGACCGTCCCAACCCAATGAACCGCGCATCGGAAACGGGACCTTTGTCCAAAGCTCCCGCGCCGAACAAGGTCACCATGGCCGTTTCCAGCAGAAGCTGTTTGTCAAAATGCGCTTGTTCTTTCTTGCTGGGCGGCGTGCCGGTTTTGTAGTCCAGCAACCGGTAGCTGCCATTGTCCAAACGGTCGATCCTGTCAGCCACGCCACGCAATTGAAACTCGGGGTCCTGAGATTTCGCGATAAGCCGTTTTTCCAAGGCAACATGTGAACCGGTTGTTTGCCGGGCCTGCTCTTGTGAAACAAACCAATCTGCAACCGCCTGCATCCGCGCAAACCATAAACGACGCGCGATGGGCCATGGCACCTCGGCCTCGATAACTTCACGTACAACGGTCAGGAAGTCGTCAACACTCAATGCAGAGCCTGTTTCCACTGCTCGCTCTAGTACCGAGTGGATTACGGTCCCCCGCAGCAATGCATCCGGCTCCGTGACCAACGGGTCCAGAGGCCGCAGGCGCAAAACATGTTTCGCATAGATCGCGTATGGATCGCGGATCAGACGTTTGATTTCCGTCACTGACAGGGATTTCGGACGCGCCGCGCTGGGCGGTCTGGGGGACGGGCGCGGATTTGGCGGGACAGGGTCGGCATGATCCAACGCGGTTGCCTGTGCGAGCCATGTTTTGCCCCGCGCGCGCATCCGGTTCAGCGCGTCAGTTCCGCCTGCTTCAGGCAAACCAGCCAGAAGGTTGGTCAACCGGTTAAGCCAGCGGGATGGAACCGTTTCGGATTCGTCGGACTTGGTCGCCCGCGTTAGAATGACTTCTGGCGCATTTATGGCTTGCTGCCAGTCATGCGCTGACAGCCCAATCCGCCGTTCCGGCAACAGCAACCCAGCCTGATCGCGCAGGACGCGGTTCAGCCAGGGGTCGGGCGCGGGTGCTTCGGGCCATGACCCTTCGTTCAATCCTCCGAGAATGACCAAATCGGCCCCCTGAACCCGAGCTTCCAGGGTGCCCCAGATCATGATCCGGCCATCTGGCGCGTCCCTGTCCCGCACTGTGCTGCCCCGCAGGACAAGGTCCAAAACGCTGAGGAATTCCCGTGCGGTTAACTCGAACTCGCCCGCGCCCATCTCTAGCAGCGGGGTGATGGTGTCCCTCGCGGCGCGACCGGCTGCTTCCTTCCACAACTCGCCCTCACCAGCGGTGCCAGACGAAATCGCCTCGGCGAACCGGACCAAAGTCTGCGCCCAGTCGGAAACGGGCAACGTTGACGAAACCTCCGGCACAAAGACCGAAGTTTTGACCCATTCTTCCCATTCAGGGTCTGTTTCCACGCGGCCCCATTCCACCTGGGTTGGGGAAAACAGTCCCTTGCGGCGAATGAACAACTCCAAATCGCGCGTAAATCGCAGGTGCGGTCCTCGGTCCTGTCCCGAATGGGTCAGCGGGTGTTTCAGCAGCGCGATCAGGGTTTCATTCTTGATCGGCTGATGAAACAACTCAGCCACTTGCCGCAAAAAGCGCCCCGGCGGAGACAAATGCAGCGGCATACCCGCGCTGTCATCTGGCTTGATGACCCACCGGTCCAACGCAGCGGTCACTTGTCGGGTTAACATGCGATCCGGCGTGATCAGGGCGACGGTTTTACCCGCCTCAGCCCCGGATTTGAGGCACAGGGCAATGGCGGAGGCCTCATCCCTCGGCGACTGTGCCTCGATCAGGGTCATGTTTCGTGTCGCGGCTTCCAAACCCCCTAGCGCCGGCCCTTCGTCCAGCCACGCGTCCGTAAAAGGGGCGGGTCGCATGGCCAAGGAAACCAGCCGCGCGCGTTCTGGCACGGCTGATCCTTGCGGGGTCCAGGGCTTCAGGTCGGTTGGAAGTATGTCCAACCGGCGCATCAGTTTCAAAAACCGGTATTGTGGGTGGTCCTCGCCCGTCAGGGCGGAACCCAATTGTTGCCACATCTCGTTTGGGGCATCGAAGTCGTATCCGGGCAAGATCACGGCCCCTTGTGGCAACTTGGAAACCGCTTCCATCAGCCAGGCTGTTGTGCCGCGCGATCCGGTGGAACCGGCCAACAGGATCGGCCGTGTCGGTGGCGAGGCAGCCCAGTTGGTTGTCAGGCCCGCCACCAGTTCTCGCTGCGCTGCTTCGCCATCCGGCAAGGTTTCAACCGATGCCAGATAATGCTCGGCAAGGGTGATGAACCTCTTGGTGCGCTCCCAATGACCGGATTGGTCCGAGACGTCCAAATCCAGGATCGCCTGAGTAGAGACACCTTCGCCGTGCATTTCATCGATCAACGCGGCAAGGCTGTCCGCCAGGTCCAGAGCCGTCTCAGCCGGTGCC
Organism: Paracoccaceae bacterium; assembly: GCA_040830545.1. GTDB lineage: Bacteria > Pseudomonadota > Alphaproteobacteria > Rhodobacterales > Rhodobacteraceae > HXMU1420-2. The sequence goes on from JBFOMB010000030.1 coordinate 79,121, forward strand.
AGACTGGGGTCGGAGCGGATTAGCCCGGAAATCAATCTCGCCAATTCCAAACGTCTGCGCAGGGGTGTCGCGACCTTCTCTGGCAAGGGCGCACCGGGTAGGAAATGGAGATCTGCCACCGTCAATATGCGGGGCAGCAGCAGCGCGCCCTGGTCCGCGAATAATCCAGTCACCCGACGCGCCATGCGGCGCGTGTTCACCACAAGGATGACGCGGGCCAAATCCTCTGGCGCGGCCCCGGCCATGCGGGTCAATATCCCCCTCACCAGCGCCTCGGGGAAGTCAACGCCGAGCGGCACACCAAACAAGCGGGGAGTTGGAGAGGGATCAAACATCGTCTGCGATCATTTGTTCAGCCAACGTAATCCCTTCGGGTGTTCCGACGTCACACCAATACCCCTCGAAAATCTCAACACAGACCCTGTTTTCTGCGGCGAGGCGATTCCACACAACGTTCAGAGAAAACGCGGCTTCGTCCACTTCGGCAACACAATGCGTCTTGATGATGTGCACGCCACCATACACCAGATCGCCGGGTCTGCGGAGCGCTCCTTCCTCATCCACCTCAAAATCCCCGCCGCCCATGCGCCCAATGGCCCGGTCCAGTGGAACGCAGAGCAACAGCGCGTCCATTTTGTCAGGCTGCCATGCCGATTGGATCACGGAAATCGGGTTGGGACCGGCCCAGATCGCATCTGGATTAAACGTTGTCACACAGGACGCATCGATCAGCGACAACGCGTTCTTCAGCCCGCCGCCAGTTTCGAGGATATCAGGTGTTTCCCTGGAAATCAGAACCTGCTTGTCGACCAGGTGAGTTTCGAGGACATCCGCAAGGTAGTGCGTATTGACCACGATTTTTGACAAGCCGGCCCCGGTTGCCAAATCGAGCGCGCGATCGATCAACGGTTTTCCTGCCACTTCGATCATCGGTTTCGGCTGAGTTTTCGTCAAATCCCCCATGCGCGTGCCGAACCCTGCCGCAAAGATCATGAGCGGCATACTATCCATCTGCCTTCGCCCGTAATGTGCTCAAATGCGATGCTGTGGGTTCCGGAAGGAGGTCGGACAGCATTTGTGCGATGTGATCCAGACCCGGATGATCCAAAGCGCGTTGCAGATGACGCCACGTGCGCGGAATGAAGTCTACGTAGTTGGGTTTTTTCATTTCGAGGCTAAGCCGCGCGAAAACGCCCAAGATACGCAAATGCCGTTGGACCCCGATAACGTGGTAATCGTGGCGGAATGCGGTGGGATCGACGCCAGAACGAACGATGTATCGCTCAATCATTCCCTCTTCCAGCCCGTCTTGCAGGTCGCGGCGTGCATCTTGCAAAAGTGACACGAGGTCATAGACCGCCGGACCTGACAGGGCATCCTGAAAGTCCAGCAATCCGGCTTGGGCCAATCCTGTCTGTTCGGGCCGCCAAATCAGGTTTTCCGCGTGGTAGTCGCGCAGGACCAACACCGGCGGCGAAGATGTAACGGGAACCAGCGCATCCTTGAACGCAGCAAGAAACCGTTTCGGGCCGTCCTCTTGCGGGGACAATCCGGCATAGTGGGAAAAGGCGATCATTGTCATGTCGGCCAGCGTGTCTGCCGAAGGCCGATCCAGCCACGCTGGAGGGGCATGATTTAAATGCAGCAGCACATCGCAAGCCAACGCATAAAGGTCAGATTCGGATGTGGAGGACCGTCCTGCTTCCTTCGCGAACGAGCGGTCACCAAAATCTTCCATAAGCAGAAACCCGGCTTCCGCATCGGCAGAAATAAGGTCCGGCGCAGCGAGGCCAACAGTCCTGAGATGCGAGGCTACGCGAAGAAACGCGGTTTGCGACCCACATGTGTCCGGTGGCGCATCCATCAAAACCGCAGTCTCTCCGTTCGGCCGGGTCAGTCTGACATATCGCCGTGCTGAAGCGTCACCGGCAAGGGCAGCCAGGTTTGCGTCGGCCCATTCGGTGCCCGCCAAAAATGCGGTCATTTGATCGGATCGGGTGTTCACGGACACTGGATGTCCTTCAGTTTGGTCCATTTCGGGGCCGAGTAGTCCCACGAAAACCGGCGATGCGCTGGCGTGTCCGACGTTTCGATAACGATGGTCAACGCGTCATCCGGCACTGCCTGTCCCAACCTGTCTGCCCATTCGATCAGGCAGATAGCATCCTGCATGGCTTCGCTCAGCCCGAGCTCCTCCAGTTCGTCCACAGATGTCAGGCGGTACAAGTCCGCGTGCCAAACCTCGCCCAATCGCGTGTCATAGGTTTGTACAAGCGTGAAGGTGGGAGAAGGAACATCCTCTGGCTCCAGCAGGATGGACTGTATCAGGCTGCGCGCGAAGTGTGTTTTGCCGGCGCCAATGGGGCCGTCCAGCAACACCGTGTCGCCCGTCGCCAGACAACCGGCCAAGCGGGTGGCCAATTCGGCCGTGTCTTCCTCGGAATTGCATTCAAAAACCAACCTGTGCATGTCGCCAAAATGACCGCGCCCTGCGCTGGCCGCAACAGGTGTCAGGCTGGTTCGACCTCACGCGCGACCTTTTGGCCAACCGGTGCGTGATCCCGAAAGCGGATCAACAGATCACCAGCCGTCAAACGGACCGCAACGCAGATCCCGGATTTTTTTCCGGGGCGCACGAAAACCGGAGAGCTGTGTGGAGCTTGATCCACGTGATCCAGGAAGTCTGCCGGCAGGGTGCCGCGCGAAAGGCTCGCCCATTCGGCGGAGGCCTCTTTCAATGTCTCACCACGCGTATTTCGATCCGCGGCAATGGACCAGAACTGCCGATAAGCCGGGTTTGCATAAGTCATTTTGCCTGAGGCAGAGAACATGCAAACGGCTTCGTCCATCATGTCCAGCGCGGTCTGACTGGATTCCAGCTCTGATCGAAACTGTCGGGCCAAGCTAACCTCGGCCGAGATATCTTCGAACAGAAAGGCAATTGCACCACCGGGATGTGGCTGACCACTGACCTGATACACAGCACCCGATGGCAGGCTCCATGTCTCTTGATACCGTCCTTCAGATGCTGCCCGTGCGAGTTCCGAAATCTCGCTGCGCCAGGCGGAATAGTCGCGCGGTTCCGGCATGGAGCGTGTGTCGCGCATTCGGTCGAAAAACGTCGCAATGTCAGGGCGCGAGCTGAGAAATTCGACGGGCAAACCAGACATTTCCACAAAAGCCGGGTTGAACAGGTGCAGGCGCATGCCCTTGTCGAAAATCGCCAGTCCCGTTGAAAGTTGGGCAAATGTTGCCGCCATGGTGTGAAAGAAATCGCGCCGGGAGTGTTCCATTCCAACCAGGCACGAAACGTTCTGGGCAAAGTGAAGGTGGCCGTTGTCGCGAGCGACCCGGCTGACGTCAAACCATTCCGGCGAGTCGGACTCTGCAGAATACAACGCCGCCCGCAATGGTTCTGATTTTGTGTCATCGGACGAGGGTGGGAAAATCGGCTTGTCCGGTTCCGTTGCGCGCACCTCTACCAAATGCCGATATTGCGCGTTGCCCCAGGTCACATTCCCGTCTTTGTCGGTTTGCCAAACGGCAATCGGCACATCGTCAATGGCCTGGCTTTGTCCGCCGTGAAGCATCGCGCGCCCACGTTCGGGCCGCTGACCAGCAGTCCGGAATTCCAACCACCGAGGCAGGAAAACCCCGATCTGCGCTGCAGCAAGGCAGATCGCCAACAACAATAACCATTCAGCCAAAGCCATATGCGCAGAATCCCGGAAGCATTTCGGCCATTGCTAGGTAAAATGGGTTAACAGCATGTTAACAGGTCAAGCACGTCCGAAACGACTACGCGCGGAACGGCTGATTGACACCCAGCGATCCCGGGTTCAATCGATAGGCCGCGTCCAGTTCCGTCCGCGGCCATGTCACAGTCACAATTGCGCCGTGCGGGGCACTGCCCGAGTCGCTGGCGACACCTCGGTCCGTCCCATTGGCAAAACCCAGTTCAGCGTTTGTGCGTTCCAGAAGCGTCTTTGCGATGAACAGACCCAAACCCATGCCTTCGTATCCGGGTCGATCCTGGCGTGGTGTTTCAGCACGACGTCGACGCACAAAAGGATCGCCAATGCGTCCGATCAGTTGTGGTGGAAACCCCGGCCCATCGTCCATGATACGAATTAAGATCGCCTGATCCGTCCAATCCAGTTCAACCCAAACCGAGTCCGCCGCAAAGTCCACGGCGTTCTGGATCAGGTTGCGGATGCCGTGAATGACCTCGGGCAGGCGTAGAATGTTGGGCTGTACCGCTTGGTCGGCGTTTTCCTGGCCCAGGAAAATACGGATATCCTTGCCTCTATTGAAATGAGGTTCAGCGGCCTCTTCAACTACGGCGGTAAGCGGCGCTTGCCGCAACAGCAGGTCATCCTTCCCTGCTCGCCCCATACCGCGAAGGATATCTCGGCAACGGTCGGCCTGTTCGCGGATCAGGCGGGCGTCTTCCTGCAACTCTGGCTGTTTGTCCAACTCCTCGACCAGCTCGGAACTGGTCAGGGTGATTGTGGCCAGCGGTGTCCCCAACTCGTGCGCAGCGGCGGCCACCACACCGCCCAGATCGGTCAGTTTCTGCTCGCGGGACAGCGCCATCTGTGTCGCTGTCAGTGCCTGCGCCATCGATCTGATCTCGGTTGTCACGCGAACGGCATAGAGGCTCATGAATGCCACGGCGATGACCAGCGCGGCCCAATGCCCGAACAAGAAAATCTGCGGAATTTCCAGGATGAAACCCTGCTCGGTTCGCAAAGGCATATGGTAGAGCGCCAGCAAGGTTACAGAAACGACTGCGCTGGTGCCGATTAGCAAAGCCAACCGCAATGACATGACCGTCGCGGAAATCACGACCGGACCCAACAGCAGCATCGCAAACGGATTGTTCAGACCGCCAGTCAGATACAGCAAGAACGACAACTGTAGCAGGTCAAACAGCGACAACAGAAAGTTTTCGGATTCAGTAAGGCGTCGGTTTTCCGGAAACACAAAGGTTGCGACCAGGTTCACCATCGCCGAAATGCCAATGGCCAGATAACACAACCCGATCTCAAGCGAGAGACTGAAGTATTCTCGCGCAACGGTGATGGCCGCCACCTGTCCACCAACCGCGACCCACCTTAAAAGGATCAACGTGCGCAGACGAATCCAGTTGCTCGCCTGGTGACCAAAGACTAACCCGATGCTGGAATCCGACATGTCGCGCGACCGGTTTTCATTGACGTTGGACCCTGATACGGGCCGTCGTCAGAACGTTCAACTGTTGCTCGTATAGAGGAATGTGCCCATGACCCGCATTATCGCTCTTGTAGCTGCTGCTGTGACTATCGCCGCCCTTGGGGGGATGTGGCTGGCCACGATGATGCGCGGATCTTCGGATGCGTTTGCCAATTGCCGGGCGACACAGATCGCGGGCGGGGCCGGGCAAATCGGTGGCCCGTTCGAGCTATTGAACAAGGACGGGCAGATCGTGACGGATGCGGATGTAATCACCGAACCGTCGTTGATCTATTTCGGTTATACGTTTTGCCCTGACGTCTGCCCGTTCGATGTCAGCCGAAATGTCGATGCCGTTATCCATCTTGAAGAACAGGGAGTGTCTGTCACCCCAATCTTCATCTCGATAGACCCGGAACGCGACACGCCAGAAGTTGTCGGTGATTTCGCGTTCAATCACCACGACCGGATGATTGGCCTTACGGGATCACCAGAGCAGGTCAAAGCGGCAAGCCAGGCCTATAAGACCTATTACAAGGCGCATCCCGCCGAGGACGAATTCTATCTGGTGGATCACACGACCTTTTCCTACCTCGTTCTACCTGAACATGGCTTTGTCGAGTTCTTCCGCCGCGACATCGAGGCCAAGGATATGGCCGACCAGATCGCCTGTTTCGTTGACGCAGCCTGACACCCCGGTTTGATCTTTCGTCCCAGTGCATTAAAAGAACTGGAAGCGAACAAAAAAGACTGGGACAGACATGTCAGATCGCCAGCTGGACGATATTGGGCCGGACAACTCTTTGCTTTTGGTCGACGATGACGAACCGTTTCTGCGCCGTATGGCCAAGGCCATGGAAAAACGCGGGTTTGCCGTGGAAACCGCCGGGTCCGTTGCGGGCGGTCGTGCGGTCGCAACAGCACGCCCGCCGGCCTATGCGGTTGTCGACCTGCGGCTTGAGGATGGCAACGGTCTGGACGTGGTCGAGGTGCTGCGGGAAAAACGCCCGGACAGCCGGGTGGTTGTTCTGACCGGATACGGTGCGATTGCCACGGCTGTTGCTGCGGTAAAGATCGGTGCGACGGATTATTTGTCCAAGCCAGCTGATGCCAATGACATTACGGCGGCGCTGCTGGCCAAAACCGATGAACTGCCCCCGCCCCCGGAAAACCCGATGAGCGCGGATCGTGTGCGTTGGGAGCATATTCAGCGCGTGTATGAGTTATGTGATCGCAACGTCAGCGAAACCGCGAGACGACTGAACATGCACCGGCGGACATTGCAACGGATACTGGCCAAGCGCAGCCCACGCTGATTCCTTCAGTTGGCTTCCAGTTGACGAATTGGTGACTTGATCCTCAGGTCACCTTTCGGGAATGTCCCGCCATTCACACTCACTTCAAAGACAGGAAGCTCTCATGATCGGCTATGTTACCGTCGGTGTCGCGGATATGGACCGCGCCAAGGAATTTTACACCAATCTGTTCGCCGACAAGGGCGCAAAGGTTCTGATCGACGCAGGCCGCATTGCGTTTATTGGTGCCGACCCGACCGCACCCATGGTGGCAGTGTGTGAACCTTATGACGGCAACGACTGTTCCGTGGGGAACGGTGGGATGATTGCCTTTGCCGCGGATTCCAAGGACCATGTTGCGGCGATGTATGACAAAGCGATCAGCCTGGGCGCCACGGACGAAGGTGAACCCGGTCAGCGCGTGCCGGACCGGTTCTACGGATCTTATGTCCGCGATCTGGACGGCAACAAGCTGTGCTTCTACGTGTTCGGCTGAGGTCGATCTAAAGATGCCCTTGTCCGCAGCATGTATCGCTGCGGGCAGGGACTACAGGCGATACCGTTTCAACACCTTGTCGACGACCTGCCCATTGTCCAGGGTGATCCCATTGATCCGGTCGTAATCCTCGAAGTTGCGGGATTGGTAATAGATCAACCCGCCTTCGTTATCGGCGCGGATATTGGCACTGATCCAGTCGTATCCCATCGCCTTGGCCGCTGCCCGTGTGGCGTCGAACAGTTTGGAGCCAATGCCGATCCCGGTTTGACCATGTTTGACAAAGGTTGCGATGTCAGCGGTGTCCGATGGCAGATTGTCTGACCGTTCGACCCACTGAAATCCAACAACTTCTTCCCCCTCGTCCACGGCGACGTGCCAAGCTGCCCCATCCTGTTCATCGGCCATCCACCCGGCCAGATCGCCCGCAGCAATCGGGCGCGTCATCGCGGTGGTGCCGCCAATCGCAATGATGTCGTTCAGCAACCGGGCCATTGAGGACGCGTCCAAAGCGCCCGCGCGCCGTACCCGGATCATGAACAAGCCTCTAACAAGGCCGAATGGCGCGCAACGAAGTCCCGCCGCACGTCGGCAGGGGGGCGCAAGGATATGGTCAGCCCGTCCGTCAAACCCGGTTTCGGTGCACCAAAGAACTTGCGCGCCTCTTCTATTGAAAACCCGGCGATCTGTGTTGCCTCCATGAAGGCGGACACTTTGTCCGCGCGCTTGATCTGCTGCTTAACCGTTTTGGGCAAAGCCGCAGGCAAACCGAAGCGCAGGTGGATCGCAGCCGTCAATCGTTCGTCCAACGCGCCATAACCAGGCCCTACAGCGGCCTTTACGGGTGAAATCATGTCACCAATCACGTATTCCGGGGCATCATGCAGCAACGCCGCCAACCGCCATTTCGCCGGTGTGCTGGGCACGAGTCGGGAAAAGAGTACTTCAACCAGCAGCGAATGTTCAGCCACCGAATAGGCGAAATCCCCCTTGGTCTGGCCATTCCAGCGCGCGACAAAGGCCAGCCCGTGGGCAATATCCTCGATTTCAATATCCATTGGTGTTGGGTCCAGCAGGTCCAGCCGACGCCCGGACAACATCCGTTGCCATGCCCGTGGTTGTGTTGCCATTATGCCACTCCTGATCCGGCTGCCCCAATTCTGCCACATTTCGGGCGCAAACTCTTTCGCATCCCGACCTCGTGCTGCCAACGAGAAAACGAAAAATGGGCCACGCGCCCGCAGGCGAAGCCGGGAAATGACTGTCGGGGGGGACGCGTTTCTCCTCCCGGCGCGTCCTCCTCAGACACAATCCGAGCAGAGGAGCTTGTCATGAGCAGGCAAAGCATGGCCGCAGGTCTGTCCCTATTGTTGTGTTTGAGTGCCGGTATCGCACAGGCCGGAAACTGCGCCGACCGGGACCAGGTGGTCGAGCGGTTGCAAGCAAAATACGACGAACAACTGACCGTGGGCGGGTTACACGAAACGCGCAGCTCTCAGTCCGTTCTGGAGGTGTGGGCGTCGCGCACAACGGGAACCTTCACGGTCTTGATGACCTCACCGCAGGGTGTGTCCTGTATCGTGGCGTCCGGCACAGATTACTTCGAAGCTGAGCCCAGCACTGAAGATCCGCAAGGTACTGCCAGCTAGGCTGTTTTCAACAACCTGCGGAGGCGCACTACTCAACAGTCACCGATTTCGCCAGGTTACGCGGTTGATCCACGTCGGTGCCTTTGGCGACAGCGGTGTAATACGCCAACAATTGCGCAGGCAAAGCGTAGAGGATGGGGCTGAGAGCCTCGTGCACCTTGGGCATGCGGATGGTCAGCCAAACACCCTCGCCTGCTTCCTCGATCCCTGCCTCGTCTGACACCAGAATGACTTTGCCCTCACGTGCCATGACCTCCTGCATGTTCGACACGGTTTTGTCGAACAGGGAATCGCGCGGCGCAAGGACGACCACCGGCATGTGGGAATCGATCAGGGCGATGGGGCCGTGTTTCAATTCGCCCGAGGCATAGCCTTCGGCGTGAATATAGCTGATTTCCTTCAGCTTCAGCGCTGCTTCCAACGCCATCGGGTACATCGCGCCCCGGCCCAGGAACAGAACATCGCGTGCTTCGCTCAGCTGATTGGCGGCCTGTTGCATTGCGTCCGACTGGTCCAGCGCTGCGTCCATAAGAGCAGGCAGGTTGCGGATCGCTGCGATGGTGTTTTCCAGTTCAGTGTCGGACATCAACCCGCGATCCGACGCGGCCTTGAGTGCGAGGCTGAGCAGCACAGTAAGCTGGCAGGTGAATGCCTTGGTCGAGGCAACGCCGATTTCCACACCGGCGTGGATCGGCAGAACCAGATCGCTTTCCCGCGCGATGGAGCTTTCGGGGACATTAACCACGGACACGATTTTGTCCGCCTTGCCTTCGCAATAGCGTAGCGCGGCGAGCGTGTCGGCGGTTTCACCCGACTGACTGACGAACAGAGCCACCGTGCCTTTTGTCACCGGGGGTTCGCGGTAGCGGAATTCAGACGCGATGTCGATTTCCACCGGCATCCGCGCGATCTGTTCGAACCAGTATTTCGCAACGGCGCAGGCGTAATAGGCTGTGCCACAGGCCACCATGACCAGCCGGTCGACCGAGGCGAAATCCAAACCTTCACCGGGCAGTGTGATCCCCGCGCCATCTGCGGTCAGGTAATGTCCGGCGGCTTCGCGGATCACCGTGGGTTGCTCCACGATTTCCTTGGCCATGAAGTGTTTGTGCCCGGCTTTGTCCACGCGGGTGCGATCCAGCTGGATATGGCGGACTTCGCGGTTGGCCAGTTCGCCGTTGATATCGCGGATTTCCAGCGAGGTGCGGGTCAGGACGGCGCGGTCGCCTTCTTCCAGATAGGTGATGCGATCCGTCAATGGGGCCAGCGCGATGGCGTCAGAACCCACAAACATCTCTCCGTCCCCATGGCCGATAGCCAGCGGAGAGCCCTTGCGCGCGGCGACAATCAGATCCTCTTCGCCGTCAAACAGGAAGGCCAGCGCAAATGCTCCGTCCAGACGGTCAATCGCGGCGTTGGCGGCCTCAACGGGGGTTTTGCCCTGTGCCATGTAGTGCTGGGTCAGCAGGGCGACGGTTTCCGTATCGGTTTCGGTTTCAAATCCGATGCCGTGTTCGGCAAGTTCCGTACGCAATTCGCGGAAGTTTTCGATGATTCCGTTGTGGACGACCGCGACCGAACCCGCGCGATGGGGGTGTGCGTTCGTGACGGACGGAACGCCATGGGTGGCCCAGCGCGTGTGGCCGATGCCGGATTTTCCAGGCAGTGGCTCGTGCACCAGAAGGTCGGACAGGTTGACCAGTTTACCTACGGCACGGCGGCGATCCAGTTTCCCACCATTGATCGTGGCCAATCCGGCGCTATCGTACCCACGATATTCCAGTCGCTTCAGCGCTTCGACCAGGATCGGGGCGGCCTCGTGTTCCCCCAGAACGCCAACAATTCCGCACATTAGCTTTTTCCCTTGTCCCGTCTGGCCTTTTTGGCCTGCAATATCTTCTTCAGTTTCCTGGCCGAACCCAGCTTGTTCTGTTGCGCCGACCGGCTGATGGCCAGCGCATCCGGCTCAACATCCAGGGTCACCACTGTCGCGGTGGCCGTCATTGCCCCATCACCCACGGTGACAGGCGCGACCAGCATCGTATTCGACCCGACAAAAACATCCGCACCGATGGTGGTTTGATGCTTCATCACGCCGTCATAGTTACAGGTGATCGTACCCGCTCCGATGTTCGACCTCGCCCCGACTGTGGCGTCGCCAATGTACGTCAGGTGGTTGACCTTTGCGCCTTCGTCAATCTGGGCGTTCTTGATTTCCACAAAGTTTCCGACACGCACACCTTCGGACAGCTCAGTTCCCGGACGCAGGCGCGCATACGGGCCGACAATAGCCTCGCGGCTGACATGGCAACCTTCCAGGTGGGAAAAGGCGCGAATGGTGGCGCCGGATTCAACGGTGACACCTGGGCCGAAAACGACATTAGGCTCGATGACAGTGTCGCGACCGATGACAGTGTCATGGGCCAGGTATACGGTGTCAGGCGCCATCAGAGTTACGCCGTTTTCCAGCAAATCTGCCCGCGCCCGACGTTGAAACACGCCGTCAGCCATGGCCAGATCGGTGCGAGAGTTCACGCCCAGCGTTTCCTGTTCGTCGCAGGCAATTGCGGTGACGGACATGCCATTGTCACGCGCGATTTCGACAACGTCTGGCAAGTAGTATTCGCCCTGGGCATTGTTGTTGCCGACCTTGGAAAGCAGGTCGAACAGGCGACCGGAGTCACAGGCCAGCAGCCCGCTGTTGCAGAACCGGATGTTGCGTTCTTCTTCGGTGGCATCCTTGAATTCCACAATTCGCAGCAGGGTGTCACCGTCCATCACCAGGCGGCCATATCGGCCCGGATCTGCAGCGTTGAAGCCCAGAATGACCAGGTCGAATTCCTGCCGTGCTGCGACCATACGGTCCAGCGTGTCCGGCTGGACAAAGGGCGTGTCCCCGTAAAGCACCACGACGTCCCCGGCAAAATCCGACAACGCGTCCCGTGCCATGTCGACGGCATGCGCCGTGCCTTTCTGTTCGGCCTGTTCGACAACTTCGGCGGCCGGGTCGATGTCCAAGGTCGCGGCCTTCACCGCGTCAAACCCGTGGCCTGCGACAATCACGGTCCGTTCGGGGTTCAAATGCCCACCGGTCGCCATTGCATGTGCCAGCATGGGGGCGTGGCCAATGGGGTGCAGAACCTTGGGCAAATCGGATTTCATCCGGGTGCCTTTGCCCGCAGCGAGGATGACCAATGAAACCGGCATATGTGTCTCTGTCTTCAAAAAATTGCATAGCTCTTCTAAACGTTGAATGGCGTGGCGCAAGGTAGGAACGCATCAAACATCGTTGCAAGGCGTAGCATTGTTCGGCGGAGGCTTGCGCAAGATTGATTTCGCGTTTCGTTGCAGGTGCTTACGACAAAGCGATCCATGGCGACAAAAGGGATTGGCGTTGATGAAGATGATGAAACTGGGGTCCGATGGGCCCAGCGTGTCGCGGTTTGGGTTGGGCGCGATGTCCTTTGCCGGGATCTATGGCGATGCCACGGTCGAAGAAAGTTACGCGGTTCTGGATGCCAGCGTCGATCATGGCGTGACCCACATTGATACGGCCAATGTCTATGGCAATGGCCGCAGCGAAGAGATCATTGGCGAGTGGTTTGCCAAGCGTCCCGGCGCGCGGACCAAAATGGTGCTGGCGACCAAGGCGGGCATCACGCGCAACCCGGATCGGCGGTTCAACAGTGATCCTGATCATCTGAAGGACTCGTTGGATGCCAGTCTGAAGCGGTTGGGGGTTGATCATGTCGATCTGTTCTATGTGCATCGCTATGACCGCACGCACAGCCCCGAGGATGTGGCCGGAACGCTGAAGCAACTGATCGACAGTGGCAAAACGCGCGCCGTTGGACTGTCCGAGATTGCTCCCAGCACCTTGCGTCGGGCCGCGAGCGAGTGCCCAATTGCAGCCGTGCAGTCGGAATATTCCCTGTCCACCCGCGCGCCTGAACTGGGTCTGGTGCAGGCCTGCGCCGAACTGGGCGCGACGTTGGTGGCCTTTTCACCGGTTGGGCGGTCCTTCCTGACGGATGATCCGTTTTCCTTTGAGCGGGGGCAGTCAATCCCGTTTACCAAAAATAACCCGCGTTTCATGGAACCGAACTACTCCGCCAATATCGCAGCGACGGATCGGTTCCGCGCCTTGGCCACCGAAATGGGCATTCCGGCGGCTGGATTGGCGATTGCATGGCTGAATGCGCAGGCGCCGCATATTCTGCCAATCCCCGGCACCAAAAACACCGCACATCTGGCGGAACTGGTTAGAGGGGCCGAAATTGACCTGACGCCGGAGGATCTGACCAAGATCGAACAGGTGCTGCCCGTCGGTTGGGCGCATGGGGACCGGTACAACGCGTCACAATGGGAGGGGCCGGAGCGGTATTGCTGACGGCCCCGCGTCGTCAAAGCGTGGTTTTCAGCGTACCGTCCGCGATCCAGCCATCAATGATCTCCAACACCTTGTTGGAGTATTCGATGTCGTTGATGTGGCAGTCCAGAACCGACAATTCGATAGGGTCGGTCATCACCTTCTGAAACTCGTCCACCATTTCGGCCAGCGCTTCGGGGTCGTGGGCGGGCATGCCTTCTAGGTCCCAGGCATGGATGCCCTGCGTCGGCAGGATGAAATGCACGGGTCCTTTGGACTTTTTCAGGCGGCTGGCCATTTCACGGGCGATCTCGCGTCGTTCCTGCCCGGTATAACTTGCCGAGGCTAGCAGACGGTTATGCGCGTGATAGGCGCGGTCGCGGAATTGTTCAGGCACAGGTTTCCATGTGGCAAAGTCAGTCATGTCGCAGAAGGCCGGACCGGCGATGATCGGGATGCCCAGCGCCCCGCCCGAGGTCATGCGATCCGCGCCCGGGCTGACAACGGACCCATGCATGAGGTTGCCGATTTCCGCAGCAGCCAGTTCCAGCATCGCGGCGAAATAGCCCTGCTTTGCAAGGCTTTCCATCGCCATGCCACCCATGCCGGTGCCGTGAAACACAGCCAGCGAAAAGCCGCGTTGTTCCAATGGTGCGCGCAGATGCACCATGTATTTGAGCGCGGAAGAGCCAAAGCTCATCATGCCAATTACGGGCCGATCCGGGTCCGGTTTGACCACCGCCTGCGCTGCACCATAAACGGCCCCGGCGGCCTGGCTGAGTGTTGCCATGCAGATATCGTTCAACCCATAGAGGCCGCCTGCCCACAGGATCATCTGAATATCCGCCGACAAGCGTTCCGGTGGGATCAGGGCAGAAAACGCGATTGTAGATACGACGTATTTCGGAACCCCGATGGGCAGGGCCGCCGCGCAATCCAGGGCCAGATCGGTGCCCATGGTTCCGCCGAGTGCGAGCATGCCGTCAATTTTACCCTCTGCGTGCAATTTGGCGGTCAACGCAGCGGCCCCGTCCGCCATGATCTGCATCGCGCGGTTTTCATCACCACTGTCGATGGCGTCCTGAATGGTCTTGCCCGCGGCTGCGGCCACGTCGTGTTTGGATATGTCAGTTGGTTCAGAGGGATCGCCCAAAACGCTTACATCCATGGACAGGACATTGCCGCCCAGCTTGCGAATGCTGTCGCAGACGAACAGCAGTTCGGGGTCCTTGGTGTCATAGGTCCCGATCACAAGGATGGTTTTCGTGTCGCTCATTGCGGTCCTCCCGAATTGCGCCTTTGCCGCGCATCCATTTATCCTTCAGATCACAGAAGGGGTTCGCTGCAGTATCGCCGGATCCGTCTGACCTGCAATCGGAACATAAAACCCGCCGTTGACAAGTCACTTATTTTTAATTAACATGTGTAGCAATAGGGAAGAGGACATGCCACACTTTCACATCGAATACTCCGGCAACATCGAATCCTGTGTCGATGTCGGGGCGCTGTGCGAATGCATCCGCGCGGCGGCGGTGCAGATAGACACGTTTCCCCTGGCGGGCGTTCGTGTGCGGGCCACGCGTGTCGATCATTATGCCATTGCGGATGGAAATCCCAAGCACGGATTTGTCGACATTTCGATCCGTCTGCGCGGCGGCCGTCCTGCGGATGTCAAAGAGGACGCGACCAACGCAATTTTCGCAGCGGCACGCGATTTCCTGGCACCGGCCATGTCCGAACATTCCATCGCACTGTCGCTTGAAATGCGGGACATCGACCCCGCGCTATCGCCCAAAACGGGCACGATCCGAGATCACATGGAGGGCTGAACATGACAGCGCTTGAGCAGAATATCGAAAAGCTGCAAGGCTACTTGGCCCGGTTCCAGGCAGAAGGCATTTCGAACCGCATCGCCGGTGAAGATCGCGCCGGGGCTGCCGGGTCGTTCCAGAACATTTCGCCCGTGGACAAAAGCGCGATCTGTCAGGTGGCGCAGGGTGATGCCAGCGACATTGATGCAGCGGCGAACGCGGCGGCAGATGCTTTTGCCGGGTGGCGCGACATGCCCGCGACCGAGCGGCGCAAAATCCTGATCCGCGTGGCCGAAGGGATCGAAGCGCGGGCGGAGGAGATCGCCCTTTGTGAATGTTGGGACACTGGTCAGGCCTATCGGTTCATGTCCAAGGCCGCGCTGCGCGGGGCTGAGAATTTCCGCTACTTCGCCGATCAGGTCGTGCAAGCGCGGGACGGTCAGCATCTGAAATCTCCCACGCTGATGAACGTCACCACGCGGGTGCCGATTGGCCCGGTCGGGGTGATCACGCCATGGAATACGCCGTTTATGCTGTCGACGTGGAAGATTGCACCGGCGCTGGCGGCGGGATGCACGGTGGTGCACAAACCGGCCGAAGCCTCGCCCGTGACGGCGCGTCTGCTGGTTGAGATTGCTGAGGAGGCCGGGCTGCCCCCCGGCGTTCTGAACACCGTCAATGGGTTTGGCGAAGAGGCGGGCAAGGCGCTGTGTGAACATCCCAAGATCAAGGCCATCGCCTTTGTTGGCGAAAGCCGCACGGGCAGCCTGATCACCAAGCAGGGCGCTGACACGCTAAAGCGCAACCACTTGGAGCTGGGTGGGAAAAACCCGGTCATCGTGTTTGACGACGCGGATCTGGAACGCGCGCTGGATGCGGTAATCTTCATGATCTACTCGATCAATGGCGAACGCTGCACATCCTCGTCCCGTCTGCTGGTGCAGGACACCATCCGCGAGGAATTCGAAGCGAAGCTGGTTGAGCGCGTGAACAAGATCAAGGTTGGCCATCCACTGGACCCCGCGACCGAGATCGGGCCACTGGTGACCGAAGAGCACTACAAAAAGGTCACATCGTATTTTGACATCGCCAAGGATGACGGCGCGACCATCGCGGCGGGTGGTGAGGCCGTTGGCGACGAAGGATACTTCGTGCGTCCGACCCTGTTTACCGGGGCCAACAACGACATGCGCATCGCACGCGAGGAAATCTTTGGTCCGGTCCTGACTTCGATCCCGTTTTCGACCGAGGAAGAGGCGCTGGCGATTGCCAATGACACGGATTACGGCCTGACTGGATACCTTTGGACCAACGACCTGACCCGCGCGCTGCGCTTCACCGACAAGCTTGAGGCGGGGATGATCTGGGTGAATTCGGAAAACGTGCGCCACCTGCCGACCCCGTTTGGCGGCGTCAAAGCCAGCGGCATCGGCCGCGATGGCGGCGATTGGTCGTTCGAATTCTACATGGAGCAGAAGCACATCGGCTTTGCCACCGGCCAGCACAAGATTTCCAGATTGGGCGTCTAGCGCGGCGCGTCACGAGGAGGAGAAGATGGGCGAAATCGTACTTGCAGCCAAGATGACCCACGTGCCGACCATGCTCATGTCCGAGCAGGACGGACCGGTCAAAGGCAAGCGGCAGGCGGCCATCGACGGCCACCGTGAAATCGCACGCCGTGCGAAAGAGCTGGGCGCAACCACGGTGATCATCTGTGACACGCACTGGGTGATCAACGCCGGGTTCCATATCAACGCCAATGCCCGGTTCGAGGGGCTCTTCACCTCCAACGAATTCCCGCAGTTCATTCAGGACCTGCCCTACGCCTATGATGGCAATCCAGAGATGGGCGATGCGATAGCAAAGGTCGCGTCGGACAAGGGCGTGTACACACTGGCGCATCATCTGGACAGTCTGGAACTGGAATACGGCACACTGGTACCGATGCGGTTCATGTCGCGCGAACATGACATGAAGGTCGTGTCGGTCGCCGCCTGGGCCACCGTGCATGATCATGCCGAAAGCCGCGTGGTGGGTGAAGCCATTCGCGAGGCTGTGGAGGCGTCGGACGAAAAGGTGTTGCTGGTCGCGTCCGGTTCGCTGTCTCACAAGATCTGGGCAAACAAGGACTACGCCGCCAACAACGGAACATTCACCATCAGTTCCGAATTCAACCGCCAGATGGACCTGCATGTGCTGGAGATGTGGAAGGCCGGTGACCACGCCACCTTCCTCAAGATGCTGAGTGAATATGCGAGCTTCTGCTGCGGCGAAGGTTCGATGCATGACACGTCGATGCTGTATGGCGCGCTGGGCTGGGACAGCTACACCGGCAAGTGCGAGGTGGTGACCGAGTATTTCCCCAGTTCCGGCACCGGCCAAACCAACGTAATCTTCCCCGTTTGACAGGAGGCGAGAATGCCCGTTCCAAGCCCCAACCTCTATCCCGACTTCAACACCATCCGCCTGAGCCATGTCTGCCTGAATGTCAGTGATCTGGCAGCGTCGCGCGCGTTTTATGTCGACATCTTCGGCCTGCAAGTGGCGGATGAAAATGACAGCCACATCTACCTGCGCGCGTTGGAAGAACGCGGTCATCACAGCGTGATCCTGCAAAAATCGGATCAGCCCGGCACGGTCGAGGTTATGGGCTTCAAAGTTTTTGACGACGCTGATCTGGACCGGGCAGAGGCGTGGTTTCAGGCCAAGGGTCGCCCGACGCAATGGGTGGAACGCCCCTATCAGGGCCGCACTTTGCTGACCTCGGACGTGTTTGGCATTCCGCTGGAATTCTACAACAAGATGGACCGCCTGCCGACGATCCATCAGGAATACGCGCGTTATCATGGTGTGCGCCCGCTGCGGATCGACCATTTCAACTGCTTCAGCCCCAATGTCGATGACAGTGTTGCCTTTTACAGCGACATGGGTTTCCGCGTGACCGAATACACCGAGGACGAAGAGAGCAAGCGCCTGTGGGCCGCGTGGATGCACCGCAAGGGCGGTGTGCACGATATGGCATTTACCAACGGGCGCGGGCCACGCATGCACCATGTGGCCTTCTGGGTCGCAAACCCGCTGCACATTATCGACCTGCTGGATGTGATGTCGACCACCGGCTACGTGTCCAATATCGAGCGTGGCCCGGGGCGGCACGGCATTTCGAATGCGTTCTTCCTTTACATTCTGGACCCGGACGGGCATCGGATCGAAATTTACAGCTCGGACTACCAAACGCTTGATCCCGATCACGAGCCGCTGAAATGGGACCTGAAGGACCCGCAGCGCCAGACGCTTTGGGGCGCACCCGCACCGCGCAGCTGGTTCGAACACGGCACGTCCTTTGTCGGGACTGATCCGCGCGATTCCGAGCTGGACGCAACCCCGATCATTGCACCCTGAGCAGGACAAAACGATGCGATTTGCAAGTTACACAGCCGGCGGCGAACAGTTCTATGGCGCGATTGTCGATGGCGGTGCGATTGCGCTGAACGCCGCATGCCCACAATGGCCGACCCTTTTTGATGCGGTTTGTGCCGGTGGGCTGGGCGAGCTGGAAACCGCGGCCTCTGGTCAGTCGGTGACGCATACGGGTTTTGATTATGACATGGTCCTGCCGAACGCCCGGCGCATCCTTTGCGTGGGCGTGAACTTCCCCGACCGCAATGCAGAATACAAGGACGGCAGCGCGCAGCCGGAATACATGTCCCTGTTCCCGCGTTTTGCCAGCGGATTCACTGGCCACAATCGCCCGCTGATCCGCCCGCCGGAAAGTCACAAGCTGGACTATGAGGGTGAGGTTGCAATCGTGATCGGCAAGGGCGGTCGGCGTATCGCGCAGGCCGACGCCTATGACCACATCGCGGCGATGACGATTTGCAACGAAGGCACGATCCGTGATTGGGTCCGCCATGCCAAATTCAACGTGACCCAGGGCAAAAACTGGGACCGCTCGGCTGCAATGGGCCCGTGGCTGGTGCCCTTTACCGACGCCGCGCAACTGGACGAGGCCCGCATTCTGACCCGTGTGAATGGCGAGGTCCGGCAGGACGATGTGCTGAGCCGCATGATGTTCCCGATCCGACGCGAAATTGAATACATCTCGACCTTCATGACGCTGGAGCCCGGAGATGTTATCGTGACCGGTACACCGTCGGGGGCCGGGGCGCGGTTTGATCCGCCACGGTTCCTGAAACCCGGTGATGTGGTCGAGGTCGAGGTGAACGGCATCGGCACATTGCGCAACACTGTCGAGGACGAGGTTACATGACGCCAGAAGACCACGCGCGCGCCGCCGCTGACCTGTTGGAGGCAGAGCGGACCGGTCAGCAGATCGGGTTGCTGAGCCTGCGTCATCCCGAAATTGCGATGGACGACGCCTATGCCGTGCAGTCCGCGATCCTTGCCGCCAAGCTGGCCGAGGGGCGCGAGGTGATCGGCTGGAAAATCGGGCTGACTTCGCGCGCAATGCAATCCGCGCTGGGGATCGACATTCCTGACAGCGGTATCCTGTTTGACACCATGGCGTTTGACAGCGGCAGCACCGTGCCTGCGGGCCGGTTCATCCAGCCCCGGATCGAGGCCGAGATTGCATTTGTTATGAAAAACGCGCTGGGCGGGGCAGATGTCACACGTGACGACGTTCTGGCCGCAACGGATTATGTGGCGCCGTCGATCGAGATTCTCGACACGCGCATTCTGCGGGCCGACCCGGAAACGGGCAAAACACGTACCGTGTTCGACACGATCAGCGACAATGCGGCCAACGCGGGCATCGTTCTGGGACAGCAGCGGCATGCGGTGGATGCGTTCGACCTGCGCTGGACCGGAGCGCTAGTGTTCCGGGATGGCGAGATCGAGGAAACCGGGCTGGGTGCGGGTGTGCTCAACGATCCGGTCGAAAGCGTGGTGTGGCTGGCGCAACGAATGGCGCATTACGGGCAGAGCATTGAGCCGGGGCAGATCATCCTCTCCGGCAGTTTCATCCGCCCGATTGAGTGCCCCTCAGACACCGACATCCACGCGGATTTCGGGCCTTTCGGGCATGTCGACATTCGTTTTGACTAGCTGTTAAGCCAGCGGAAACCGGTCCAACAACTCACGCATATGATGGATCGGTTCCGCCCCCAACGCGCGCAAAGCTGCACCATCGCCATGCGCAGCATAAGCCACACAAGGCATACCAGCGCGGGCGGCGGCGGTCACACCTGACGCGCTGTCTTCGACAACCAGGCAATCCTGTGGTTGCATATCGAAATGCCGCGCGGCGGCCAGAAACAGCCCCGGATCGGGTTTGGCGACGCCCAGTTCATGCGCCGAAAACATGGCCCCTTCGAACCGGTTCCACAGCCCGCTTTGGCCCAAAGTAATCCGCATCTTTTCCAAACTGCCATTGGATGCGACACAATAGGGCAGGCCAACCGTGTCCAGACGATCCAGAACGTCGAAGATGCCCTCGATCGGGTCGATCCCCTCGGCCAGCCGGGCATAGACCTCACCATAGATCTCGTCGATCCAATCATCCGGTAAGGGCGTTCCCATCTGCCGCACACGGTCGCCGACTCCTGCCATGGTGCCGCCGACGAACAGCGCGTTGCAGTCCTGTGGTGCCAGCGTCAGGCCGTAACGTGCCAGATTGCGCGACAGAACCTCGTTTGTCGGGCCTTCGCTGTCGACCAGCACGCCGTCGCAATCAAAGATCACCAGTTTCGTCATTCTGATCCTGTCTGAGCAAGGTAATGTAGGTGTCGCCATGTTTGCGCGTGTCGAGCAGCGTGAACCCCGGCGGCGGCGCTATCGGCTGGCTTTCTTCCCAAACCACGCAAGCCCCCGGCGCGATCCAACCCCCGGCCTGCGCCGCAGCCACAGCGCGTTCGCCCAACCCTTTGCCATAAGGCGGGTCGAGGAAGATCAGCGTGCAGGGGTCCCCCGGATTGACCCCGATCCGGGTTGCATCCCGGCGCAGCACGGTTGTCTCTTGCGCTGTGCCAGTCAGACGGGTGTTTTCGGCAATCAACCCTTGGGCCTTGCGCCCGTTTTCCACCAGCACCGCATGCTCGGCGCCTCGCGACAGCGCCTCCAGCGCCAGCGCGCCGGTGCCCGAAAACATGTCCAGCACCCGCGCGCCATCCAGCACATCCAGATGGGTCAACTGGCTGAACAGGCTCTCGCGCACGCGGTCCGAGGTCGGGCGCAAATGCGCGGCCGGATCGCCCTTTCCCAACGCCGCCAGACGTCGACCACCAAAGCGCCCGGCAACAATTCTCACGCCTTGAGCAACGGTTTGAGGTCGGCGGATGCGTCGGCCAGAACGTCCTTGGGCGCGGTTTTGCCCGCTTCGATCAGCCGTTTGCCGATCATGTAGCCGCGTGGATCGTTCATGGCATCCACCGCCAGCAGCTTGTCACCCTGGAAGTACCAAAAGCTCGCGCTGCCCTCGCCAATCCGAGACACGACAGAGTCATAGCCGGTGTTCAGCCCGGCGATTTGCAGTTTGATGTCGTATTGATCCGACCAGAACCACGGTTTCGCGACATAGGGTTTGTCTGCGCCCAGGATGTTTTCCGCCACCGCTTCGGCCTGATCAATGGCGTTCGGGACGCTTTCCAGCCGGATACGGTTGCCTTGAAACGGGAAGGACGCGCAGTCGCCCGCCGCCCAGATTGACGGATCAGAGGTGCGGCCAAATTCGTCCACCTTGATCCCGTTCTCGATCTCCAACCCGGCGGCTTCGGCCAGTTCGGTGGCGGGCGAAATGCCGATCCCGACGATCACCACGTCCACGGGTAGTTCGGTGCCGTTGCCCAGCACAGCACCGGTCACGTGGTCGTCACCGGTCAGGCGATCCAGCCCGGTGGATTCGCGGATGTCGACGCCATGGTCCGTGTGCAGGGTGCGGAAGTAGTCCGATGTTTCCGGCGCGGCGACCCGTTGCAGGATGCGATCCGCCATTTCGATCAGCGTGACGTGCATGCCGCGTTTGCAGGCCACTGCCGCCGCCTCCAGCCCGATGTATCCTCCGCCGATGATCAGCGCGCGCGTACCTTCGACAAAAGCAGGCTCCATCGCGTCCACATCCGCCAGCGTGCGCACCACATGCACGCCCTTCAAAGCGCCACCAATAGCAGCCGGCAACTGACGCGGGACCGACCCGGTTGTCAGCGCCAAGTGGTCGTATTTGAAACTCTGCCCGCCGGACACAACCACCTTGTCCGCGCGGTTGATGGACACAGCGGTTTCGCTGAGATGCAGGTCAATCCCATTGTCTGCATAGAAGCTCTCAGGTCGCAGATACATCCGCTCCAACGACATGTCGCCCAGCAGATACCCCTTGGACAACGGCGGACGCTGATAGGGCGGCGCGGCCTCTTCGCCGATCAAGGTGATCTTCCCGTCAAAACCGCTGTTGCGCAGTTTTGCAACCAGCGACGAACCGGCCTGCCCGGCTCCGATGACAACAACATGACTCATGGGCGGGACGTCCTTCTCAAGAATTTCAATGGCCAGCGCACGCTGCTGACCCTATATCCCGAAGGCAGGCAAACGCAATTCAGAGAGGACGTTGAACATGCCGATTTCCACAGGGGACAAACTGCCCGACGCAACGCTGCTGCACATTGGTGCGGAGGGACCTGAAGCCGTATCGCTGGCCGAAAAAACCGCAGGCCGCAAGGTTGTCATTTTCGCGCTGCCGGGCGCCTTTACCGGGACCTGTAGCGAACAGCACGTGCCGAGCTTCATCCGCACCAAGGACGCGCTGGCGGAAAAGGGCGTGGATGAGGTGATTTGTGTGTCTGTCAACGATCCGTTTGTGATGGCGGCATGGAGCAAGGCGACCGGCGCAGGTGAGGCCGGGCTGACCATGCTGGGTGACGCGGATGGCGCGTTCACTGCGGCGATGGGCATGGATTTCGACGCCCCACCAGTTGGGTTCAAGGGCCGGTCCAAGCGCTATTCCATGGTGGTCGAAGACGGCACCGTGACGCTGATGCATGCCGAAGAAAATCCGGGCGTCTGCGAAACGTCCTCGGGCGAGGCGGTTCTGGAGGCGCTGTAACGCGTGGCCGACCCCAACGCTGACGTAGTCCCGGGCCTGACCCGGGACCTCTTGCCGCAAAAAAGGCCCCGGAACCGTTCCGGGGCCTGACACGTCGAGCCGAAAACGCTTTACGCGTCCATGACCTTGTACTGCGATTCCACGTAGCGGACGAACAGGTCGTATTTCTTGAACAGATTGACGAACTGCAGGTCTTCGATGTCCTTCTTGACCTGATTGGCCAGCGATTTGACGGCGGAATCAACCAGCTGCTTTTCCTCTTCTTTCTTGAGGACAAAGTGATTCCACAGAATCTCGTTGTTCCAGCGACGCTTGGATTTTGTGTAGAGGTTGTATTCATTGTCGCCAGTGCCGCCCTTGCCGTATTTTTTCACGGCGGCTGCGATCTTCTTGCCCTTCAGCAGGCAATACGTGTCGTAGGACGGGTAGAACTGGCCCTTGGGCGATTTCGCGTAGTGGCCGTACAGCTTCCACAGTGCGCTGTCTTTTTCGATGTCCTTCAGTGACTGAATGCTTTCGTAGAGGTCCTCACGGTTGTTTAGCGCCAGCACCGCGCGCAGCACCTTGGCCTTGTAGGCGTTCGTGACCTTCAGGTATTCGCCGATCCCATCGATGGTCTCTTTCTGCTTCTTCGGGTCCAGCTTCTTCTTGGCCTTTCCCAGCGCCGCTTCGAGATACTTGATCATGTCGGTGATCTCGGTCAGCTGCTTGATGGTGCAGGCCGATAGCTTTTTCGTGTACTTGGCCTGCCACATGTCCAGGCCTTTGCCGACATTGCATCCCTTGGCAGCAGGCGAGCGGTTCTTCTGCCATTCGGATTTGGTCATTGCCTTGGGTTTGAAGTTCTTGTCCATCTTCAGTCCTCGTGTTCGTGCATAGGGACAAACGTCCGATCCGGGGTAAAAATCACTGGTTAGAAAAATACGCGTTCCGTGTTCCAACGCCGAAATACGCGCCGGTATTGAGGTAACGTAGGACACACGTTTCCGTGAGTATGTGAACTTTTACCGGTCCAAGGAAGATTTGGCGGGGAAGTTTTCGGTGTTGGTCCCCATATGGATGCGCGACGCCCGGACTAGGCTTCGGCCATTGCATCCATCTTGCGCGCCAGTTTGACGTCCAGTTCGGTCAGCCCGCCCGCGTCATGGGTGGACAGGGTCACATCAACGGTTTTGTAGACGTTGGACCATTCGGGATGATGGTTCCATTTCTCGGCCCAGATCGCGACACCGGTCATCCATTGAAACGCGGTGACGAAGTTGGTGAAGACAAAGGTTTTGGCAATCGCATCCCGGCCCTCCACCATGGACCAGCCGTTTTCCATCAGGGGTGTCAGGCCCTCGGCGCGTTCTGCTTCGGTCAGTTTGTCGGTCATTCCTGTTCCTCCACCTGTGCCTTTTTGAACGGGCCATAGGATGTCAGCACTTCGATGTCGTCCTCAATCGCGGCGCGTTCCGCTTTCAGGTAGCGTTCCACCGCGTCCGAGAAACCCGGTTCGCCGATCCAGTGCAGGCTGTTGATCTGGGTCGGAAGATAGCCGCGGGCCAGCTTGTGTTCGCCTTGCGCCCCGGCCTCGACCCTTGCCAGCCCGTGTTGGATCGCGAAATCAATGGCCTGATAGTAACATAGTTCGAAATGCAGGCAGTTGTGGTGTTCGATGCAACCCCAATACCTGCCATACAGCGTTTCGCGTCCAATGAAGTTCAGGGCACCGGCCACGTACCGCCCGTTCCGTTCGGCCAGAACCAGCGCAATGTCGTCGCGCAGATGTTCCTGAGCCTCTTCGAAAAACGCGCGGGTCAGGTAGGGGGAGCCCCATTTGCGTGACCCAGTGTCCTGATAAAAGGTCCAGAACGCGTCCCAGTGTTCTGGTTGCAGGTCGTCGCCTGTCAGCGTCTGGATCGTGCCGCCAAACGCTTGGGCCTGCTGGCGTTCCTTGCGGATGTTTTTGCGTTTGCGGGAACTCAGATCGGCCAGAAAGGCGTCGAAATCGGCGTAGCCATTGTTGAGCCAGTGAAATTGCTGCCCCGTGCGCAACAACA
The DNA here is from genome assembly GCA_040830545.1 of Paracoccaceae bacterium. Lineage (GTDB taxonomy): Bacteria > Pseudomonadota > Alphaproteobacteria > Rhodobacterales > Rhodobacteraceae > HXMU1420-2. Next base: position 104,053 of record JBFOMB010000030.1, read on the forward strand.
GCCCGATCTGTTCGCCTGCCTCTGCTTCTTCGTCCGTGCAGAAGGTGATGTGCAGCGAGGAGACCTCGTTATCCGCTGCCAATTGCACAGCGCCCTGTACCAGCGCAGAGGTGCCGATTTCCTCGTATCCGGGCCGGACAAGGAAACGGCGGCCCGTGGCAGGTGTGAAGGGCACGGCGATTTGCAGTTTCGGGTAGTACCGTCCACCTGCGCTTTCAAACGCATGCGCCCAGTTGTGGTCAAAGATGTATTCGCCCTGCGAATGCGACTTGGCATAAAGCGGTGCAGCGGCGATTAACATGCCATCCATATACGCTGTGAGGTATTGTGGCTGCCATCCGGTGCCGGGCCCGACTGAGCCGCTGTCCTCCAACGCTTTGAGGAACCGGTGCGTGGTAAAGGGATCGTTGGGCGGGCCATCCACTGCTTCAGGACAGGCACAACTGTCCCAATCGCGCGCATCGATCTGCGCAAGCGATCCCAGAACCTGAACTTCGATCTGTGCCTGATCCATACAAACCTCTTGTGCAGTATCTGGTTTGCCCGACCCAGTGATCAAGCGGGGATTGCCGCCCGGTAGCCTTCAAAGGTCACATTGTTGGCAACATGGCGGGCCTGCGCCTCAACAGTGGGCGATTTCACCGTCCAGCACAGGATTGGCACGCCTTGCGCCTTCAATTCGTGCACACGGGGACGATCCAAATCGTGCACATTGTGGCTGATGAAACTGGAACCGGTTCGGTCGAAATCCGGGATGGCACGTAGATGTGCACGAGTTTCCGCTTTGAGCGGCCATTCGTCCGATTCATAGGAATCAGTGACCAGACCGTGGGGCAGTTGTGGGGCCAACCGGGCCAGTTCCGCCACGCAATGTGGGTTGAAGGACATCAACGCTACGGGGCCGGTGTACCCGGTCAGTGCCTCCAGGGCCGCCTGTTCCAACGCGCCCGTGTTGGGACCCATGGCACCATCCTGATCCTTGAATTCGATCAGCAGCGGCACGCGACCCGCGACGAGCTCCAGAACCTCGGACAGTGAAGGCATGCCCGCACCGTCCCCGTGCAGCAGAGGAACGGCTTGCAGGTCCGACAGATTGCGCTGCCGAACCGCACCCGACACGCCGGTCAGACGCCCCAGGTCATAGTCGTGAAACACAACCGCGTGCCCGTCCGCCGACAGTTGCAGGTCAATTTCGATCCCATAGCCAGCGGCCACCGCCGCGTCGATCGCGGCGATGCTGTTTTCCGGACGTCCATCGTTCACATCATGTAGGGCACGATGTGCGAGGGGCGTCCGCAGAAAACACTCAGGCAGGGCCGGGCCCGTCATCGGATTTGGAAGATGCCTTCGATCTCGACCGCAACGCCGCGCGGCAACGCGCCTGCGGACACGGCAGAACGGGAATGGCGACCCGCGTCACCCAGTGCCTCGACCAGGAAGTCAGAGCAGCCATTGATCACCTCGGGCTGATCCGCGAAGTCGGGGGCAGAGTTGACGAAACCGGTCAGTTTCACCACCCGCACCAGACGGGACAGATCACCGTCACACGCGGCCTTCACCTGGCTCAGCAGGCTGATGCCACAGGTGCGCGCCGCGGCGGCGCCAGCCGCCACGTCCATGTCTTCACCCACCTTGCCCGTGATCAGACCATCGGCGTTCTGGGAAATCTGGCCGGACACAAACAGGATGTCGCCAACCTGTACGTAGGGCACATAATTTGCTGCTGGTGCAGGCGGGGTCGACAGTGAAATGCCCATCTCGGCCAGACGTTCGTCGATACTCATTTCGGGATCTCCGTTTTGATGTCGCGCGGACGCTACTCTGCGCGACAGGAATACAAAAGCCCCTACATGTGCCTTGGTTCAGCTTTCCCGGAACGCTTTTGTGAAGTAATCCGCCAGCGGTTTCACGAGGTAGGCCATGGGCGACCGGTCATCCGTGCGAATGAACGCCTCTACCGGCATGCCGGGGATCAGGACGGTGCCTTCGGGCAGTTTGTCGGTCTCACCTTCGTTCAGGGTGATTTCCGCGCGGTAGTACGACACGCTGCTGGTTTCATCCTCGAACGCGTCGGCGGAAATCTGAACGACCTGACCGTATAGTTCCGGCGTCTGGCGCTGGTCGAGTGCTGAGAAGCGCAGGATCACCTCCTGCCCCATATGCAACTGGTCGATATGAATCGGTTCGACGCGGGCGGCGATGACCAGCGGGCGGTCCTGCGGCACCAGATACAGCACCGGATCAGCGGGCCGGATCACGCTGCGAGGGGTGTGCACGGTCAGACCGTAGACAATGCCCGATACCGGTGCCTTGATGTCCAGACGGTTCAATTGTTCCATAAGCGAACGGCGTTGTTCCGCCAGTTCCAGTTCCCGATAGCGCAGGTCGCGCAGGCGGGTGATCGCATCCTCGCGGCGGCTGGTGCCCATTTGAATGATTTCGATGTCGATTTCGGTGATACGCGCCTCGGCCTCGGCCTCGCTGGCGGTCAACTCACCGATGGTGCCGTTCAGGTTGGCCTGTTCGCGCCGCAGGCTCAGCACGCGGGACGCTTGTGCCAGCCCCTTGTCCAGCAGGCTTTGCTGGCTTTCCAACTCGCTTTCGATCAACTCCAGCTGCTGCGCCAGTGACGCTTGCTGCGCGTTGATCCCGACAATCTGGTTTTCCATCTGCTCGCGTTGCTTTTTCAGCTGCTCGATCTCGCGTTCGGTGGATTCCTGCCGCGCGTGATAAAGCCGCTCCTGACCCGCCACCAACCCGGCGACGTCCGGGTTCTGCGCCGCAGCTGTAAGCAATTCGTCGTCGAACACCAATGTGTCCTGCTCGTCCCGCTCGGCTTCCAACCGGCCCCGGCGGGCCATCAGTTCGAACAGCTGGCCTTCGACGATCAGCAGTTCCGAAGACAGCAGTTCCGCGTCCAACCTGATCAGCGTCGCGCCCAGTTCGACGGTGTCGCCTTCGTCCACCAGGATTTCATCCACAACGCCGCCAGCCAGATGCTGGACGATCTGGCGGTTACGGTCGACCTCGATCCGGCCAGAGGACACGATGGCCCCGGCAATAGAGGATTGGAATGCCCAGGTCCCGAATCCGCCGACCAGAATAGCCAGCGTGATGAAACCGATGATCAAAGGCACACGGGCCGATGTAGGTGCGCCGGTCATTGCACGCCTCCCATGGATGCCGCTTTGCGGATGGTTTGGTGGTTGCGCACGGTTTCTTTCAAAACCTCTTCTTTCGGTCCGAAGGCCGCCCGCGCCCCGTTGTCCAGCACAAGCAGCGTATCACATTCCTGAATGGCGGCGGGCCGGTGCGCCATGATAAGCACCGATTTCCCGGCAGCCTTCAGATCGCAAATTGCCCGGTTCAGTGCGGCAGAGCCTTCGTTGTCGAGGTTGGAGTTTGGTTCATCCAAAATCACCACGACGGGGTCACCAAACAACGCCCGCGCCAGCCCGATACGTTGCATCTGGCCGCCGGACAAGCGGCCTCCGCCAGCCGTAATCCACGTGTCATAGCCGTCCGGCAATTCGACAATCATGTCATGTGCATCAGCCATCTTTGCAGCGGCCACAACCTTCTCTGCGTCAGGCTGATCGGCCAGTTTGGCAATGTTCTGCGCGATGGTGCCATCAAACAGCTGCACCCGTTGCGGCAGGTAACCGATATGCTGGCCCAGCACGTCCGGTTCGTATTGATCCAGCGATGCGCCATCCAACCGCACAGTCCCGCCTGCCGGACGCCAGACGCCGGTCAGGGCGCGAGCGAGGGTCGATTTGCCAGCGGCAGAAGGACCAATCACCCCGACCGCCTGACCCGGTTGCACCTCGAAACTCACATTTTTGAGCGAAGCACGTTTTTCACCGGGCGGCAGCACGGTCAGCGCCTGCGCCGTCAGTTTAGCCTTGGGTTTGGGCAGGCTGGTGCGCTGCTGTTCCGGCGGCACTTCGGCCAGCAGTTCGGCCAGGTTCGACCAGCCCTGCGAAGCGCGTTGCACCATGGCCCATTGGCCAATCGCCAGTTCAACCGGCGCCAAAGCGCGACCCAGCAGGATGGAGGCGGCGATCATCGCGCCCGGCGTGACTTCGTTGTTCAGCACCAGATAGGCCCCAAGGCCCAGCATGGCCGATTGCAGGAACAGGCGCAGCGTTTTGCTGAGCGTTAGGAAGGACCCTGACACGTCACCTGCTGCCACGGCCTCGCCCAGTGAGACGCGGCGTGCGGCCAGCCAGCGCTGGAACGCCGCCCCGCGCATGCCCATGCTTTGCACCATCTCGGCCTCGTTGCGGATTTCTTCCGCCATCAGCGAGGCCTTGTGCGCGGAGGCATTGGCCTGTCGGGAAGGTCTCCGGGAAAACGCCTGATTGAGGATTGTGACCAGGACCAGGATACAGCCACCCACGAGTGCCAGCAGCCCCAGCCAGGGGTGGAACAGCGCGATGCCGGCGAGGAAGATGGGCGTCCAGGGAATGTCAAACACTGCCATCAGTACCGGCGCACCAATCAGGCGCTGGACAGATTCCAGATCGGCCAGCCCGGTCTGCGCCTTCGGGTCCTGCCCAACGGCAGACCGACGAATAACCGCATCAAACACACGTTGATCCAGCGTTGACTGAAACCGCGCCCCGGCCCGGCCCATGATCCGGCCCCGCGCATAATCGAGGACGCCCATGGTCCCGTATAGAAAGGCGACCAGCAGCGTCAGCGCGATCAAGGTTTCAACAGAACGGCTGCCCAGCACACGGTCATAGACCTGCAACATGTAAAGCGGACCGGTCAGCATCAGCAGGTTGGCGAAAAAGCTGAAAAGCCCGACCGCCCAGTACAATCCACGGCTTTGCCTACGAGCATGACGTAGCTCATCAACGCCGGGTGGGATAGGATGTGGTGTCATGATCAATTGAATGCGCTATAGCCTAAGTGTCTGAGTCGTTTTAGCCACTGTTAAGCCAGGACAACAGACCGCGGGTTTAACATCGGCCATATTTTGACTATGTGGCAATAACTTTGAGAATGCGGCGGGGGCCGACACGTTGAGGCAGTTCATAGCTACGGTGGGGCACAGTTTGCGTGCAGCAACCACCTACATTTCCGGGCGGTCCGTATTGATTTCGCTGGTTTTGGCGACGACCGTTGTCTCGGGTTGCGCCACGCGCAAAGGCGCGGAATTGGCCCCGGGCGAGGTGTTTGACCCCTACGAAAACATTAACCGTGGCACTCATGCGTTCAATCTGGGTGTGGACCGTTTGCTGTTCCGGCCTGCGGCCATCGGCTACACGAACTTCGTTCCTGACCCGATCGAGGACAGCTTCAACTCTTTCGCGCGGAATATTGCCGAACCGGGCGATTTCGTGAACCTGACGCTGCAGGGGCGGTTTGACATGGCGGCTATTTCGCTGTTCCGCTTTGTCCTGAACACAACGGTCGGTTTTGCGGGTTTGGCGGATCCGGCGACGGACTGGGGTATCCCGGAAACAGATACGGATTTTGGTGAAACCCTGCACGCCTGGGGCTTTGGTGAAGGGGCCTATGTCGAATTGCCGTTTTATGGGCCGTCTACCGCGCGCGATGCCGTGGGTGTGATTGGCGATCTGTTCACCAGCCCGCTGTCGTTTGCATTCACACGTCCACTGGAAAATCCGGGTCTCTATGCCGAGATTGTCGAACGGTTGAGTGACCGTGGCCGATTCTCGGATACGGTCGATTCGATTTTGTACGAAAGTGCAGACAGTTACGCGCAGGCGCGCCTGATCTATCTGCAAAATCGCCGCTTCGAACTGGAGGGGGATGACTCCAGTGCCTATGTAGACCCGTATGACGATCCGTATGGAGACATTTATGAGGATCCCTATGCAGAGTGACGCCCCCAACCGCCGAGCATTTCTGACCACTGTTGCTTCGGCAGCATTGATCGCTGTGGCCCCATTGCCCGCCTTCGCGCTAACTGAGGGGCAGGCGAAGTCGCTGGTCGAAGCTTTGGTCAACGACATCAACAAGATCATTGCATCCGGTAAATCGGAAAACGCGATGATCCGGGATTTCGAACGGCTCTTTGTCAAATACGCGGATGTGCCGATCATGGCCCGCTATACTCTGGGTGCTGATGCGCGCAGTGCCAGCAAGGCACAGATGAATTCCTATGCCAAGGCGTTCCAGGGCTACATTGCCCGCAAGTACGGGCGTCGCTTCCGCGAATTCATTGGCGGGCGGCTGGAGTACAAATCCTCCCGCAAGATCAAGAACGGGTTCGAGGTGAAGAATGTGGCCTTCCTGAAAGGTCAGTCGCCGTTCGAGGTGACCTTCCTCGTGTCCGACCGGTCGGGCCGCAACAAGTTTTACAACATGTTTGTAGAAGGCGTGAACATGCTGCTGACGGAACGGACCGAAATCGGTGCGCTTCTGGATCAGCGCGGCGGTGATCTGAACCGTCTGATCAAGGATCTGCCGGGAGTTGGCGCCAGCTCCTGACGCGGTTCGGACGATCCAGTCAAACCAAACACACCCGCAGCCCCGGACTTGATCCGGGGCCTCCTGGCGTTTGCTTGCAAACGCCTGCCTCTCATCGAAACGAAACTTCCGTTGCAGCCGCTTTAATCCACCTCAACCGTCACCCGGTCGGATTGCCCTGCCGCATCAATCACCACAAACGTCGCAAAACCCCGCCCCGGTGACGGCAGCTCGAACTCCCGCCGCCGCAGTCCGGTCGCCACCGGCTTGCCATCTGCCAGCACCGCAAACGGTGTCTGTCCGCCCCGCAGCTTCAGCGTGATTGTTCCGTCCGCCAGCGCCAAACGTGCGCCGGATGGGGGAAAGAACAGGTCGGGCGCATTTTCTGGCGGGGCCTGCAATGCGTCACGCGGGCGGAACCGTTGCAGGGGGCGGGGCAATTCCGCTGAATTGACAATCAGGGTCGCTGGTGGCGGCGGTGGCATGCGGTCGAATTCAGGTTTCAGATGCCCGAACACGTCAAACAACAACGGCGCAGCCAGATCGCCACCAAAGGCCCCTGGCACCGGTGTTCCGTCAGGCCGACCGATCCAGATGCCTGCCACATGCGCGCCATCAAACCCAACCGCCCAGGTATCGCGGTGACCGTAACTCGTCCCGGTCTTGTAGGCCAGTGTGTTTGCAGGCGCGCCGGGCGGCGGGGCCAGCCCGCGCAAGGTGTCCATCACCTGCCAGGCTGCGACATCCGACATGATGCGCCGCGACAGGCCGGGGTCAGTTTCACCCTCTGCCCGCAACAGCGGAGCCTGTCCACTACCGGCCATCACGGCATACAGCTGTACCAGATCGCGGAGGGTGACGCCGACCCCGCCGAGTGCAATAGCCAGACCGGGCTTGCCCCCCGGCAGTTTCGGCGCTGCCCCCGCGTTTTCCAGTGCGTTCATCACGCGGGAAGGCCCCAATTCGCGGGTCAACTGCACGACAGGTGTGTTCAGCGACTGTTGCAAGGCGTCGCGAATCCGCAGATCGCCTCGAAATTCTCCGTCAAAGTTCTGCGGCGCATAGCCATTGTATTGCACGGGCCCGTCATGAATCACCGTCTGCGGATGGGCCAAACCCTGATCGAAGGCCATGCCGTAGATCAACGGCTTCAGCGTCGATCCCGGCGACCGGACGGCGCGGGTCATGTCGACAAACCCCTGCCGCCGTGCAGTGTCCGCATAGTCCGGCGATCCGATGGAAGCGAGGATGTCCCCGCTGCGGTAATCCGCAACGATAATGGCCACTGACACCCGTTGCCCGATCCGGTCGGCAGCGGCGCGCGCCAGTTTCTCCAGCCGCGCCTGCAACGCACCATCAAGCGTCAGGGCGTGAACCTGTCGATCTGGAGCCGTCCGACGGATGTGATCCGCCTCATGTGCCGCGCGGCGGGGGAAGGGCGTCATCCGACGGGGCAGGGCGGCAGCGGCAGCCACCGCCACTGTTTCCGCGTCCAGATGGGTCATGCGCGCCAGCACGCGATCCCGCGCTGCACGCGCGGCGTCCATATGCCGATCCGGGCGGCGACTTTCCGGGCTTTGCGGCAGGGCAACCAACAGGGCGGCCTCGGACGGGGTCAGGCGGCGCGGTTCCTTGCCGAACCAACCCAGCGTTGCCGCTCTCACACCTTCCAGATTGCCACCAAAAGGCGCATGCAGAAGGTAGAGGTCCAGGATCTGATCTTTGGTCAGGTGCTGTTCCAGCGCCATGGCCAGCCGAACCTGACGCAGCTTCCCACGCCAACTGCCCGTGCCGGAATTTTCCAGCAGTCGCGCCACTTGCATTGTCAGGGTGGAGCCGCCCGAAACGGACCTGCCGTGGCGAACGGCCTGTGCCACCGCGCGACCCAATGCCAGAGGATCAACCCCCGCATGCTGGTGAAACCGCTTGTCCTCGTAACGGATCAGCATGTCCACATAGCCTGGATCAACCGCGCCGGGCGTCAGCCGCCAGCGCCCGTCTTCCACCGGGAAGACGCGCAGAAGATGGCCATCGCGGTCCCGCACCTCAACCGAGGTTTCGGCGAGCGTGGGTGGCAGAACCGTCTGATCCACCCAGCGGTCCAGACTGTCACGCGCCAGACCTGCGCTGAACAACAGCCCGGCGCAGAGGAAGAGCGGCCAGGCCCTCATTCGGTGATCGTGACCCTGCCGGTTGCGCCCCGCGCCCGGTAGGTTGGGCGATACATGTCCTCGACCGCTGCGGCAGGGTGGTGGAAATTGCCGGGCGACACGGCACGGGCCACATAGGCCAGCGTGACCCAGGCATCCCCGCGCCAATCCACGGCGGCCAGGAAACGGTCCGACCGGAATTCGGAATGGCGCGCCTCGGTCGGGTCCAGCCAGTCCATCGCGCCAATGTCACCGGATCGGATCAGCGAAGGATTGTCGATCTCGATCCCCGCAGGCAGCGGATCGTCGATCATCAGCCGTGATTCCGTGTATTCGAACGGGGAAACCGTCAGAACCGTGACAAAACGCTGGCCGACTTTGAAGTTCACACCATCCAGCTCTTCGCCTTCCATTGAAAAATACTGCCGCCGGATTGCATAGCCCGTGCCACCCGCGTCCGGTGCAACTTCGGGCACGCCCAACGTGGTCAACGTGATCGCCGTTTCCCGCCCGCTTTGGGCCGAGATGGTGACGGGGCGGTTTCCTGCCGTGTCCTCATAGAGCTGCACGAACGGGCCATCCACGGTTTGCCCATCCACCAACAGGCCCGAACTTTCCGGGTTCTTCAGCAACGCTTGCGCTGCCAGCAGAGACCACGATGCCTCCTGCGTAGACAGGTGGGATTTGCCTGCGCTGACGCGGGTCAGCAGGGCATCCGTGTCGACCGCCGTGCTGCCTGCCTCGGTCGCGAGCGCAAGAACACCAGCGGAATCGCGCAAGTTGGTGCCGTAATCCGCGCGCCACAGTGCCGTTTCGGGCTGCTTCTTCGCCGCGATCATGCGCGAGGCACGGGCGAACATAGCGTCGGCCCGCGTCTGGTCCCCGTAGGATGCCAGTGCGGCCCCCAGTTGCGCGGCCCCCATCGGTGTCGTGAACGCATCGCCCTTGATGTCAGCATAGTACCGCAGGTCACCCATGGATGCCGCGCCTTCACGCGCCAGCACCATCAGGGCATAGGCAATCTCTCCCCCGCCTTCGTCGAAGTCGGGCGCATAGCTGATGTGGTTGCGCAGATTGTCCATGGCGCTGCGGAAGGCGAGGTCGGGCACGGTGAACCCTTCGGCACGTGCGCGCCCCAGGAAGTCCGACACATAGGCGTCCAGCCACATGTCACCCGAGCTGGGCCGCCACAGGCCAAACGCACCGTTCGGGGCCTGACGGCTAAGCACCCGGTCAATCGCGGCATCGACGCGCTTCTGCACATCCGGCCCATCGCCCAACCCGCTGGCCTGCGCCACGGAGGACAGGTAGAGCAGCGGCATCGCGCCGGATGTCACCTGTTCGGTGCAGCCATAGGGGTAACGGTCCAGCGCGCTCAGCAGTCCGGGCGCGTCGAACCGCGCAATCGGGCCTGCCGAAAGCAGGGCCGAGGCCGTGCCGGGGCGCAGTCCAGAAAATACGTCGCTGCTGAAGGAGAAATCGTCCCCCGCCCCAATCGTGAACCGTCGCGTGGTGGCAACAACGGGATCGTTTGCACGGACCGGCAGGCGCAGGGTTTGACGCAACTCTTTGCCCTCGGGCGTGGTCAATACGACATCAAAAGAAGGATCGCCAATCGTCGTGGCCAGCACGGGGATGGAGAATACCTTCTTTTCATTGTCCGCCAGCATGAACGCGGCCGGGGCCGTGCCGAAATCAATGCCGCTGCCCACGTTCTGCAACGCCAGTTGCATTTGGCCGGACGGGCCATCAGCGTGCACAACCTCCAACAACACGCGGCTTTCATCACCCGGCGCCATAAAGCGTGGGACAGTTGGCGTAACCACCACCGGATCGCGCACGATCATGTCCCGTTCGGCCTGTCCAACCGCCTCGCGCGTCCAGGCCACGGCCATCAGGCGCACGGTGCCGTTGAACGCAGGCAGGTCGACATTGACGAGGGCCGCGCCATTCGCGTCGGTCTGTACCGGGCCGGAGAAGACAGACATCAGGTCCTGCGTCGGCGGGGGCGATTGCAGTTGCGATCCGCTGGTTGCGTCACCACCAGAACGGACCGTGCCCATTGCGCCATTCATGCCGTCGATCAGGCGACCATAGACATCGCGCATCTCAACGCCCAAGCGCCGCTGACCGAAGTAGTAGTCCGAGGGATCGGGGCTTTCAAAACCGGTCAGGTTCAGGATGCCGACATCGACAGCAGCCAACGTCAGCCAAACGTCGCTGTCTGCAGATGCGCCATCAACCTGCACCGCGATGCGTTGACTCTGGCGTGGGTTCGCAACCTCCGGCGCGTCCAGACTGACGCTCAGCGCGCGGCCTTCAGGCTGGACCTTGGCATAGGCCAGACCCAACGCCCGTGCCGGGTTCTGTCCCGCAGCCATGTCCATAGGCCGGATGACGGTGGCTGTCACATAGGCACCGATGCCCCAATCTGCGTTCACCTCCAGCGGGATCAGGTTTTCACCTTCGCTCACCTCAACCGCCTGACGCGCGATAACCTTGTCCGCCATCACGGTCACCATGGCCGTCCCGGCAAAACGTGGCACGATCCGCAGATTGGCGGTGTCCCCTGCCTGATACTCGGTCGCGTCCAGCGACAGTTCCAACCGGTCCGGCGTGGCGGAGCTATCTGCCGGGGCATACCAACTGGCATAGAAATCGACCGAGGCCGAGGTATAGGCCCCGTCCTGCCGTTCCACGACCAGTTCATAGCGGCCCCAATCCACCGGCTGCGACAGGGTGATCGGGTCCGTGCCTAGCGTCGCCTTGCCCCGCGCAATGCGCTTGCGGCGGGTCACGGGTTCCCAGTTCCAGTTGCCGTATTCCTGATACCACTGATACCGCGTCGTCACGCGGTTCAGTGTCCATTCAACCTGCATCGGTGTCGCGCTCAGATCACTGTTCAGGCCCACAACGTCAAACGCGGCTTCGGTCCCTTCGGGCACCACGTCATCAAACAGCGGCTTGATCCCGATGATCGGGCCATCCGGGCGCACAGGGGTGGTGATGTTGCGTTCGACCGGGCGGCCACCGCCGTCGGACACGCGCGCGACGACCGTGGCCTGCATCGGCATGCCTTCACCGTCCGAGAAAGGCACATCCAGCGGGATCACGACCCGGCCCTGCGCATCCGTGCGATCCACACCGAAATAGGTGCGCTGACGGCTGGGGCGCTCGTCATAGCGGCCAAACTGGTAACCGGGCCATTCCTCCACCGTCCGCGTGGCGCGCAGGATCAGGTCGCCTTCGACACCCAGATCGGCACCGGGGGCGCCAAACAGATAGCGCGCCTCGATCGTCAGCGGCGGGCTGTCACCCGGACGCAGTGCGGCAGAGGGAAGGGACATGTCGAAATCAATGCGTTCTGGCAGGAAATCCTCGACCAGCACGGTTTGCGTTGCCAGCACCGGCCCATCCGGGTCGGTCACGATGTCCAGCCGCCACGACCCACGTGGCACCGACACGCCGACCGGCAGGTTGAACACATGGCCACCTGCGCGCCCGCCGTCCGAGATGTTGCGGCTGTATTCCACACCGTCAGGGCGTTTCAGAATGGCGATCACCGGAAGGCCTTCAATCGCCTCAACTTCTGGATCGCGGGTCAGGACTGTTGCGTTAATGGTTTCACCCGCGCGGTAGGCCCCGCGATCTGTTGTCAGGAAGACATCGACAGGCCCGGCGGGCGCTCGGCCCTCAACGCCCCGGTCTGACAGGTCAAAGGCCGGGTCGGTCAGCGACAGGAACCCGATGTCCTGATCGCCCTGTTCGGCGAAAACCACTGCCGGGGCCGCGCCGCTGGTTCCACGGGTCAGCCCCGGATCGAACAGGGCATTCCCGTCTGCGTCCGTGGTTGTAGTCCCCAGAACGGCATTTGCACGCGACACAAGTGTCAGCTTGATCCCCTCGCGAGGGGTCGCATCGGACAGGCCCCGGACCGACACGTGCAGGCCGTCATTGCCTTCCATCGTGGTCAGGCCCAGATCGGACAGTACAAACCATTGCGTCGCGCCGGGATCGTCATAGGGATCAGCCCCCGGAATACGAGCCGTCAGGGCATAAATGCCTGCATCCAGACCGCGCAGCGCTTCGCCCATCGGCAGGCGTGTGGTCACGTCGCGGTTCAGGGTTGTCTGCACCTCAGCCGTGCCGGTCCAGACCTCCTCGGCGATTTCAGACGCAAAATAGCTGTCCTGATATTGCGACAGGGGCCGCCCGAAATAGTCGTTCTGGATCGCGCGCAGCAGGTTGCGATCCGAGATACGGCGCAGTTGCAGGTTCAATTCGGTCAGGTTGACGGTTTCAACCGGCAGGGCGGCATCCGCGCTTTTAGGCAGAACATAGGAACGCCCCGGGAAGCGGATCGCCGGGCTGCGGTCGCGCACATACAGCGTCAGTTGCGTGTCTTTGTAGAGCGTTTCACCGCTGGCCGCTGGCAGGCCCTCGCGCAAGGTGAAGGTATAGCGTTTGCCATGCTCCACACCTTCGATACAGATGTTGCGGTCGTCCGACTGCACCGAAAGGCCCTGCTCGGGCAGCTGCACAAAGGGTTCGTAGTCGGTGCCGACGCGGATCAAGGGTTCGTTGAACTGAGCGCAGATGCGCGGTGCGGCCACATCGCTTTCGACCGAGGTGTCGGCCACGCGGAACCCGTATTTGCCCACGGCGTCATCCAGCGCCGCGACGATGTCGTCACGCGGTTGCAGGGATTGAGCCAGACGCAGCGTCGGGATCATGTCGCGCCCACGGCCATTGCGATCCAGTGCCTCGCTCAACAAAAGCAAAGCGGATGCGCGTGCCCCGTTGTTGCTGGCCCGCAGGTAAGCGTTGATCGACGCACTGCGCGCGCGCCGTTCGTACCGGTTACGGTCGTTCGAATTGTCGGTTTTGATCGCCAGGTTCAGCCGCGCGTATTCCGCCCAGAGGTCCGCACGGTCGCTAGCTGACACGGCCCCGCCGGTCCAGCGCATCGCGGATACCAGGTTGCCCTCGGCCTCGCGCGTTCGGGCGGTTTCCACCATCTGTTGCAGCGTCCAGGTCCCGGCGCGATGCCAAAACCCGATGTTCAGCCCCGTGGACCGCGCGCCGTCCAGCGTGCTTTTGCCCAGATAGGCCAAATCCGCCGACCGCGCCTCGGCCTGTGCCAGAACGGCTGGGTCTGTCGGGCGTTTTTCCGCAGAAACCGCGCCTTCGTAGGCCGTGCGGTCGCTGACGCTGGATTTCGGGAAACAGGAATTTGAGCGCGAATTGAAGGTGAACGCGTTGCATGACGCATTGGAGCTGCAGGCCCGCTCGCAGGAATCCAGATCGGTGTCGAACAGTGCGTCCAGGTCAGAGCCATAGAAATCCATGTCCTGCGTGACGAAGTAGCGGAAGTCCGGCACGGCGGTCTGGGCCAGGGCCGTCAGCGGGAAAAGACAGAAAAGCAAAGCGGAAACAACGAGGCTGCGCATGGAATCCTCCTGAGAATATGCCCAAGGTTGGCATGGCCACGCCCGGTTTGACAACATGCGGGATGCCGTCCTTAAGCACTTCTCAACCATCGTTCCGCTAATCCTGAACCTGAGAACAGGGCCAGAACGGCACAGGCGGAGGTGGCATGAACCATTCGGAACGACTGACGCAGGAGCGGCGCGCGCGCCTTGCGGCGGAACACCTTTTGGCCAAGAAACATGCGGAACTGTCCGAGGCGAACAAAAAGCTGGGCATGCATGCCATGGCGCTGACCCGGCGAATTGGCGAAACCCAGGCCGAGGTGGACAACGTTCGGAATGAAAACGAACAATTCCGCAGTGACCTGTGTGAAGCGAACGAGAAAATCCAGATTGCCGAGCGTCGGTTGTGGTTGTCGATCCAGACGATTCGCGATGGGTTTGCGTTTTTTGATGCTGACAGCCGGCTGATTACGGCGAATGACGCGTATATCGACTTCTTTGACGGGTTGGAGGAGATTCAGCCCGGCGTGGACTACACCCGCATCCTTGATCTGCTGATCGAGGAGGGGCTGGTCAACCCCGGTGACCTCAGTCCCGGCGATTGGCACACGATGATGCTGGAGCGGTGGTACTCCCCGTCGCCCAAGCCCATTACGGTGCAGTTCTGGAACGGCATGTATATGCGGATGTTTGACCAGCGGGGCCATGGCGGGGATGTGGTCAGCCTGTCGCACAACATCACGTCGTCTGTTCGAAACGAACTGGAACTGACCGCCGCGCGTCACAAGGCGGAAGCCGCCAACAGGGCAAAATCTGCCTTTCTTGCGAATATGAGCCATGAAATTCGAACACCGATGAATGGTGTCGTCGGCATGGCAGAACTGCTGGCTGAGACGGCGCTAAACGACGAACAGAAGCTTTATACCGAAACTATCCGCAATTCGGGTGAGGCGTTGTTGGTCATCATCAATGACGTACTGGACTACTCCAAGATCGAGGCCGATAAACTGGTCCTGCATCCAGAACCCTTTGATCTGGAACGCTGTATTCACGAGGTCGTCATGCTGTTGCAGCCCCCGGCGCGGGACAAGGGGCTGGACCTGATCGTGGACTACGACATGTTCCTGCCGACCAGTTTCGTGGGCGACCCGGGGCGCGTGCGGCAAATCCTGACGAACCTGATGGGCAATGCGGTGAAATTCACGTTGGAGGGGCATGTTCTGATCCGCGTGACTGGTGTCGGGCCGGATGCAGAGGGGCGTCATGCGGTGCATGTTGCGGTCGAAGACACAGGCATCGGCATACCGAAAGACAAGAAGGACGATGTGTTTGGCGAATTCAATCAGGTCGAAAACGAACGCAGCCGTCAGTTCGAAGGAACGGGTCTGGGGCTGGCGATTACGAAACGGCTGATCCACCTGATGAACGGCACGATGTGGTTGGATTCCGAGGTAGGCGTCGGGTCGTGTTTCGGGTTTCGGGTGCCGTTGCCGCCTGCTCAGGAGCAGACAGCCGACGCTGAACCCAAAGAAGACCTGCCATTGGATCGCATCCTGTGTGTCAGTGCCCTACCGGAAATTTTGACGGTACTGCGCAAGCACGTAAAGATTCACGGGATCGAAACAGTGGATTGCGGCCGGGCCGAGGACGCGCTGGACAGGATGGACGACAGAGTGGATCTGATCGTGATCGACATGGATCTGATAGATCAGAAAGGACTGGATCTGATCCTGGCCTTGCGGCAGGCAGGATGGTCGGACACACCTGTGTTCATTTTGGTCACCCCGCCGTTTACCGATCGCACCAGCCCGGCCATGGCTGAGGTGTCAGCAGTTTTGGAAAAACCGCTTCGCCGGGGCGATTTGGCGGCGCGGCTGCGGGATATCACGGGTGTAACGGAAACTGTCCCGCGAGTGACATCTGCACCCGAGCCATCGCCCGAACCGGTAAACGAAGTCCCGACAACTCCGGAGCCTGAGACAAAGGAGCGTCAAATGAGGGTTCTGGTAGCCGAGGACAACAAAACCAACCAGTTGGTGCTCCGCAAAATGGTCAAGGATCAGAACCTGAACCTAAAGTTCGCCAACAATGGCGAAGAGGCGGTGGCTGCCTATCCAGAGTTTGAACCGGACCTCATTTTCATGGACATTTCTATGCCTCGCATGGATGGCAAAACCGCGACAGGTGAAATCCGCAAGATCGAAGCCTCAACCGGCCACCGGACCCCCATCGTTGCCCTTACAGCCCATGCGATGAGCGGTGATGAAGAGTCTATCCTGGCCGCTGGTCTGGACTTTTACCTGACGAAACCCCTGCGCAAGCCGGAAATTCTGGCCAAAATCGAGGAGTTCCGCCCGGACAGTGCGTCCGACAATCATCCCGCAGCCGATGCTGTTTCGGGATAGGGCCGCACGTAGACCGGCGCATCAGCTGTGCTGCGTGTCGCGTCATAGGAATAGCCGCCAAAGTCGAAATCCTTAAGACCTGCTACATCTGTCACGCGGTTCTGAATAACGAACCGCGCCATCGACCCGCGCGCGCGTTTGGCAAAGAAACTGACCATGCGCGGTTCACCGTCCTTTTCCTCAAGGAAGCTGGGTGTAACGACCCGCAGTTTCAGCGCCTTGGTTTGGGCGGCCGTGAAGTATTCGGTGCTTGCGCAGTTCACCAATGTATCGGTGCCCAGCGACGCCGCATGGGACGTCAACGCCTTGGCCAGATCATCACGCCAATAGTCATAAAGCGATTTGCCCCGACGGGTTTTCAGACGGCTGCCCATCTCCAACCGATAGGGCTGAATGGCATCCAGAGGGCGCAGCAATCCGTAAAGCCCGGACAGAATGCGCAGATGATCCTGTGCCCATTCCATTTCGCCCGCTTCAAGTGTTGCGGCCTCCAGCCCCTGATAGGTATCCCCGGCAAAGGCCAAAGCCGCGGGGCGGGTGACGTCCGTGTCGGGTTCAGCGGCAAAAGCGCGGAACCGGTCTCGATTCAACCGGGCGAGATTCGGGCTGAGATGCATCAGCGCCTGCAGATCGCGCAATGTCAGATTGCGGGCGGTTTTGGCGAGGCGGTTGGCGTCCTCCAGAAAGTCTGGCTGTGTCATCGCCACATTCCGTTCCGCCCAATCCAGCCGCTTGGCAGGTGAGATCACAACCAGCATGACAAATCCTCCGACATCAAGATACGCGCGCCCTGTGACCTAGCCCGCTTCGCGCAGGACGTCCAGAAAGGCGGGGCCAAAACGTTCGGCCTTGGCTTCGCCCATTCCCGCGATGCGTTGCAGGCTGTCGAGGTCATCGGGCCGGCGCTCGGCAATCTGGCGCAGGGTGGATTTGGCGCAGCTGAGGTATTTACCCGTGCCGTCCGTACCCCGTGCCAGTTCGGCCTGTGCCTGTTGCAACCGGTCAAACAGGTCACCCGCCACGCGTCCGGCCAATTGCCGCCGGGCAGGGTGCACCTCTTCGCTCTGGCCGGTGATGACGTTCAGGAAGACCTGCCCATAACGCTCCAGCTTCTTCGCGCCAACGCCCGAGATGCGTGCCATGTCGTCGATGTTGACAGGGCGCGTTTCCGCCATTTCGATCAACGTGCGGTCGTTGAAAATCACATAGGCGGGCACGCGGGCGGCTTCGGCCAAGGCCCGGCGCTGGGCCTTGAGCGCGGCGAGCAAAGGCGCATCTTCGTCCGAGACAAGTGTACGGGCCTGCGGGCGACCAGCGGCCTTTTTCAAGCTGTCCTTGCGCAGGTCGATGCGTTCCTCGCCGCGCAGGATCGGGCGCGCGGCCTCGGTCATGCGCAGGGCACCATGGCGTTCGGGGTCAGGGCGGACCAGATCGCGACCCATCATCTGACGGAAGATTGCCTGCCACTCGGTTCGGTTGAATTCCCGACCAACACCGAATGTGGGCAGATCGTCATGGCGGCGCGCGCGAATCTTGTCGGTGAGCGTGCCGGTCAGGATGTCGATCAGATGCTGTGCGCCAAAGCTCTCACCGGTGCGGAGGATGGCCGACAGCGCTTTTTGCACTGCGACCGAGCCATCCATGACCTCGGGCGGGCGGTCGCACAGGTCACAATGGCCGCATGGTTCTGCGGTTTCGCCGAAGTATCCGAGCAAAAGCTGACGACGGCAGCCCAATGATTCCGCCAGACCCAAAAGCGCATTGAGCCGGGCGTGATCCGCCGCGCGGCGTTCGGGCGGAGCGAGGCCTTCATCAATCTGAGAGCGGCGCAGGCGGATGTCATCGGGGCCGAACAGGGTCAGGGTTTCGGCGGGTGCGCCGTCCCCGCCCGCACGGCCGATTTCCTGATAATAGGCCTCGATTGATTTGGGCAGGTCGGCATGGGCGACCCAGCGGATGTCGGGTTTGTCGACACCCATGCCAAAGGCGACGGTGGCGACCACGATCAATCCGTCTTCGCGCGAAAAGCGGGTTTCGACGGTGCGACGGTCCTCGGCCTCCATCCCGCCGTGATAATGGCAGGCGCTATGCCCGTCTTCGTGCAGGGCCTTGGCCAGAGTTTCGGTTTTGGCGCGTGTTCCGCAGTAAACGATGCCGGATTGGCCGCGACGGGCGGCGGCAAAGCTGAGGATCTGCTGGCGCGGGCCGGATTTTGGTGCAAAGGCCAAGTGGATGTTGGGGCGATCAAACCCGTGCAGGAAACTGCGGGGCGGTTGACCCTCGAACAGCTTTTCCACGATCTCCTGTCGGGTTTCGGCGTCTGCGGTGGCGGTGAAAGCCGCCAAGGGGACGTTGAGCGCCTGACGCAGTGCACCAATCCGCAGGTAGTCGGGCCGGAAATCATGACCCCATTGGCTGACGCAGTGAGCTTCATCCACGGCGATGCGGCGCACATCAACGCGGCGCAGCATGCCTAGAACGCCTCCAGCAGCCAGCCGTTCCGGGGCCATGTAAAGGAGTTTCAACTGCCGCGAATCCAGCGCGTCAAACACGGCATCGGTCTCTTCCTGCGTGTTGCCGGATGTGAGCGCCCCGGCGCTGACGCCGGCCTCTTGCAAAGCGCGAACCTGATCGCGCATCAGTGCGATCAGGGGGGAGATGACAACCGTGACACCGTCCCCCAGCAGTGCGGGCAGTTGGTAACAGAGCGATTTGCCGCCGCCTGTGGGCATGATGGCAAGCACATGTTCGCCCTGCGCCACCGCATCGACAATATCGGCCTGGCCCGGGCGGAACCCTTCGAATCCAAAAACGTCACGCAAGATGTCGTGCGCGTCGGACATGACTGCCCCCTCATGTCGGTGTCTGCTCTTAGAGGGCAATGTGTCAGGTTAAGAATCAGTGAACAAGACCGATCCGCTCATCAGGCCGCACGGCCTTCTTCGCTTAGCGCAGCACTTTGTTGTCGGGCCATGACATTTCGGTTTCGATCTGCATGGTCCAAGTGTCCCCGGCGGGCAGTTCAAAGACCCAGCGCATCAAGCCCCGTCGGTTGTCAGCGTTTTCCGTTGTAGGCGGTGGGGCCGCGTCCCAGCCAATGTAGAGGTCTTCGTGCTGTGAAGTTGGGATCTGCCCGGTGTACTCAACTGACCAATCTTCGTCGGTGAGATTGCGTAATTCGACCTCACGCACGCGGCGTTCGCTGTTGGTGCGCGAAATCACGCCGCGGTCACCTTCGGTCCGATCCAGGGTTCTAGTGTCCAGACGCAGGCCGTCGATGGGGCCAAAGGCCAGTTGGGTTTCGTCCCCGGCCACCAGACCGTCGAATTCGCGGGACCCGATATATGCGCCATTTAAGAAGCGGGCGGCGAACGGAATGGCCAACAACTCTTCCCCTGAGGTGTTGGTGATGCGCGCCATGAGAAATGCCGTGTCGTCGGAGGTTTCGGTTGCGGCGGCGTAGATTTCTGCGGGCAGGGTTAGCGTGTCGAGCTGCAGGCGCATCGCCTCTGCCCCGCTGATCAAATCGACGGGTTCTCCGTAGGTATAGGATACGGCGAGGCCTTCGGAATAGGCGGCGAAACTGCTGGTGGATTCTTCGACGATGACTGGAGCCTCGACGATGGGTTCCGCGAGTGCGGACATGCTTTCTGGAGGTGGCGGAGGCGCAGGATCTTCCAATCGGTAGGACCGGGTCCAGACCCGGCGCGGGGCGAGGTCGCCAGTCGGGTCCATCGTGGATAGGTTCAGTGCGACGTCGGTCCAGTTTTCGCCGGTCTGTTGCGCGACCAGTACGCCACGTTCAATGGTCAGGGTCGGCGCGTCGCTCCGGTCGAGGTAGAAATCATAGACCTGCACCCACCATGTGTGCCCGTATGTAACATAGGAGAGTGTTACTGCGCCTTGTGTTGCCACTGCCGCTTCGATGCCCACGGTTACCTGTCGGCGGTCGCGGTCTTCGACAGGGATTACGTCCAGCGCCTGACGGGCGATTTGCAGGTCTTCTTCAAGGTCCAGAACCTGTCGTTCCAACAGGCGTGCGGCGGCCTCTCCTTCGATTGCTGCGGACCCGGCGCGGCGGGTTTCTTCACCGATCATTTGGGACAGGGCGCGTACGGCTTCGGGATCAGCGGTTGATGGGTCGGTGTTCTGGCCCAGCTGTGTCAGGAAAGCCGTCTGCGCCTGTGCGGCCTCGCCGGACAAGCGCAATTCAGTGATCTGATCCTGGAGAGAGGCAATCTGATCCTCCAGATCGTGTACGGCCTGTTCGGCGGCTTCATATTCGGCTGTTGGAGTATGCGGGGTGGTTGTCGTGTCTTCGCGTAGTTTCGAGTAGATCAACCGTGCGCCTTCGACCTCGACCCGTAGGGTTTCCATTTCGGCTGACGTGGGGAGGTCGGGGATAATCAGTTCGTGACGGCCTGCAGGCACGTCAAAGTTGAGCGTGCGTTTGATGGATGCAGAATGGGCGTAGATCGTTGCCTGACTGACGGTGCTGGGCGCGACATAGGTTTCAGCGGCTGAAATTGCAGGCCATAGGGCAATCAGAACGGGCAACACACGCATCGGCAAACTCCTCAATCAATGAGGTTACCGTTGCAGGCAGGTCCGAAAATGACAAGAGGCGCCCGAAGGCGCCTCAATCATTGGCTGTATTCGGCCATCAGCCTTTTTTCAGGATCTCGCGCCCCAAAAGCTCGGCAATCTGCACGGCGTTCAGGGCGGCGCCCTTGCGCAGGTTGTCGCTGACGCACCACAGGTTCAGGCCGTTTTCAATGGTCGAATCCTGACGAATGCGGCTGATGAAGGTCGCGAAATCACCGACGCATTCGACCGGCGTGACGTAGCCACCATCCTCGCGCTTGTCGATCACCATGATGCCCGGGGCCTCGCGCAGGATGTCGCGCGCTTCGTCTTCGTCCAGGAAATCCTCGAACTCGATATTCACGGCTTCGGAGTGACCAACGAACACCGGAACGCGCACGCATGTTGCCGTGACTTTGATCGACGGATCGACGATCTTCTTTGTCTCGGCCACCATCTTCCACTCTTCCTTGGTCGAGCCGTCTTCCATGAAGACGTCGATCTGCGGGATCAGGTTGAAGGCGATCTGCTTCTGGAACTTCTTCGGTGTGACATCATCCGTGGGATTGTACACCGCTTTGGTCTGATCCCACAGTTCGTCCATGCCATCTTTGCCCGCGCCCGACACGGACTGATAGGTCGACACCACCACGCGCTTGATCCGGGCACGGTCGTGCAGCGGCTTCAGCGCTACAACCATCTGCGCGGTCGAGCAGTTGGGGTTTGCAATGATGTTCCGGTTGGCGGCCTTGTGGATGTCCTGCGGATTGCATTCGGGCACGATCAACGGGATGTCGGGGTCGTACCGGTAGAGCGAGCTGTTGTCGATCACGGTACAGCCCGCCGCAGCGGCGCGAGGCGCATAGGTTTTCGTCGCGTCCGAGCCGATGGCGAACAGGGCCATGTCCCATCCGGTGAAATCGAATGTGTCCAGGTCCAGGGTTTTCAGTGTCGTGTCACCAAAGCTGACCTCTGTGCCCAGCGATTTTCGGCTGGCCAGAGCAGCGATTTCATCGACAGGAAACTGGCGTTCGGCCAGTATGTTCAGCATTTCGCGGCCCACGTTCCCCGTGGCGCCAACGACAACGACGCGATAACCCATTTTGTTTCTCCAGATTCTACCGGTCGGGTGACCGGCAGCGGTCCATTATAGTATTGGACCTCAGAGGGGAAGGGCCTGGTCGCCGCGCCTTGGGGGATTGGCCAGAACGCGTGGCCGCACTATCTTTCAAGGAATAGTGATTGAACGCATTTTGGTTTGAGGAATTGAGCGATTCATAGCGAGAGCTACGGTTTTTACGAAGACCTCCGTCCGACGCGCCAGTTTTCGGATCTGACCGAACCCGCGCTATATGCAGATGTGCCGGACGATTGGCTGGTGGGTGTGGCGGACGTTGTGAACTCCACCGCGGAAATCGTGGCTGGGCGGTACAAGACCGTGAACATGGTCGGAGCGGCGGTGATTTCTGCGGCAACCAACGGCGTGGCGCACCGGCCTTTCCCTTATGTCTTTGGTGGCGATGGGGCCGGATTCGCGATCTGGCCCGAGACGCGCGAGGTGATCGAGTCGGCGCTTAGCGCGGTGCAGGCCTGGGCAAAGCGCGAATTTGGCATTCAGTTGCGGGCGGCGTTGGTGCCGGTGTCTGATTTACGGGCGGCTGGGCAGCAATTGCGCGTGGCGCGGTTTCAGGCATCGCAGGGCGTGGATTATGCCATGTTTGCCGGTGGCGGGCTGACCTGGGCCGAGGGGCAGATGAAGGCCGGGACCTATGCGGTGGCCGCAGCACCCGAGGACGCCATCCCCGATCTGACCGGGTTGTCCTGCCGGTGGTCGAACCAGCCCGCACGCAACGGCACGATCCTGTCGGTTGTGATCCTGCCCGGCCCAAATGCGGACGACGCCCGGTTCGGTCGGGTGGCACGTGATATCCTGCGGATCGGCGAAGGGTTGGAACTGGGCGGTCATCCTTTGCCTGCGCGGGGGCCTGACATGCAGTATCCGCCGCCGGGGCTGGACCTGGATGCGCGGGTGTCGCGTGGGTCGCGGTCGCTGGGTCTGCGCAAAGCACAGATTTTGGTGGAGAACCTGTTTTTCTGGTTCATTTTCACCGTGCGCCTGCGAATGGGGAACTTCAGACCCGAGGAGTATCGCGCCGATGTCGCCGCCAACGCGGATTTCCGCAAGTTCGATGACGGGTTGAAAATGACATTGGACAGTGATCCGGATACGCGAAACCGGATCGAAGCGGTGTTGTCAGAGGCCGAGGCAAAGGGGTTGGTCCGCTACGGTTTGGCCGAACAGGACGAGGCGATGGTGACCTGCTTTGTGCCGTCTGCCACACAGAAAGACCACGTGCATTTCGTGGATGGCGCGGGCGGCGGGTATACGCAGGCCGCGTCGCAGATCAAAGCTACATAAGCACGCGGCATCCGCTGACCGTCCGCACCGCACCGTAGCCGCGCAGCCGGGCGGGTTCACCGTCAAGTTTCAGATCGGGCGTCATATGCGCCAGTGCTTTCAACGCCTCTTCCAACTCGATCCGCGCCAATGCCTCGCCCAGACAGCGATGCGGGCCACCGCCAAACACGGGATGCAGACGCGGATGATCCTGACGCGTGATGTCGAAACGGTCAGGGTCGGCGTAAACCTCAGGGTCGCGCAGGGCCGTGAGCATGGAGGCAGAAATCAACGTGCCCTCAGGTACGGAAACCCCTTCAACCTCGCGCCGTTCCAGCGTGATCCGTCCCATGGATCCGATGACGGGATCGTATCGCAGCCCTTCGTTCACCGCACCGCGCACCCATTTGTCGGGGTCTTCAACCAGCAACGCCCATTGATCCGGGTTGCACAGCAGCCAAGACACGGTTGCCGTCAGCGCCCCACGCGTGGTGTCCGACCCGGCCACAACCAACCCGACCATCTGGGCCAGGATTTCCTGCTGGCTCAGGTCATTGCCCGCAACCTTTTCCAGATATTGCGACACCAGCCCGTCATCTGGCGTTTCGCTGCGCGCATCAATCAGCCCCGCGACGAGTTCCGTCAGCAACGCCATGTCAGCGTCAGAGTCGGCCCGAACCTCGGGTGAGACCAGCGACAGACCCCGGATCGCGGAATAGACGTGCCGGGCAAAGCGGGGCATGTCATCTTCGGGCACGCCCAGCATTGCGCCAATAACCTGGGCGGGGAGTGGGCCCGCGATTTCTTCCAGAAAGTCGACAGAGCCACGGCCGCGCAACGCGCCAATCATCCGCTCACATCGTGTCGCGACCTCGGCCCGTTTGTCTTCGATCAGCTTGTGCGCAAAGGTCCGCGCCAAAGGCCCACGGCGCTTTCGATGCACGTCGCCGTTGGAAAACAACATGACATTGCTGGCAAAGTCGAACATCGGGCCGCTGGTGGTGCCGGTGGCATACATCCCCTCCAGTTCGATCTGGCGGGTCCAGCGGTCGTCCATGAACTCCAGCAGCAGCCGTTGGGGGAAGGCGGTGATGAATCCGTATTTGTCCAGCGCGATGGGCCCCAACGCCCAGGCAGCTTGCAGGAATTCGTGGTCGGTCTGGCCCTCGACATAGTCGGGATAGCGCGGCAGGTCTTTGATCTTTTTCGTCATGGCAGGGCGACGCTAGCAAAGGCGGGCGGCGTTTCGCGAAAAATCTGGCCTGCTTGACGCGCGGTCACGCGGGTAAGGCGGATTGCACGGCCTTGGCAAAAGCGTTCAATGCGCCCTCGTATCGGCCAAATGTCAGCCTTGTGTTTGCACCTGTGGCCATGCCGGCCTGTATCCCCTCACCCAGTTCAAAATCCTCTTGCAAGGTGGTCATCGTGATCTGGTGATTGCGCTTCCAATGTTCCTTCCGGCCTTTCTCCGAGGCTGGGACCAGTGTGGCCAGCGTCAAATGGGATTTATCCGCTGCCAATGGGTTCATGTGAATCCAGACCAGATGGTCCTGCTGCACCAGCCATTGCGAGGTCGGGAACAGCGAATAGACGATGTTTGCCTCGTTCCGGATGTTCCAGTCCTCGCGATCCCGCTCGCCCAAAGTTTCCAGCGAGATGCGCGGCAGGACGCTGCGCATGTGCCTGTCAAACATCTGGTAGCTGGACAGGTTGTCTGGGAAAAACGGGCCGATGGTGTTCGCGTGGGCGACCCGGAAATGGTAGGCCTCGATCCCGCCTTCAACCAGTAGTTTCCAGTTGGCGTTGCAGACCAGTGTGTCCTGTTCTGCGATCACCATTCCCTCCATATCCAGCCAGCGCAGGTCGGAATCCAGCGGGGCCAGATGGGCATCGATGTCGACGTCTGCGGATGGGTCGGGCACCACCCAGATCCAGCCGGAACGTTCTGCGCATGTCAGGCGAGTCAGCCCGTAGTCGGACCGGTCAATATCGGGGAAGCCTTGCTTGCGGTGGGGGATTCCGCGCAGGTCACCTTTGTTCGACCAGGTCCAGGCGTGGTAGGGGCAGGAAAACACGTGCTTGCAGCCTTGGGTTTCGTCGACCAGTCGTGCACCCCGGTGGCGGCAGACGTTGATGAAGGCGTGAACCTGACCGTCGCTGTCACGGGTGATCAGCATCGGTTGTCTTGCGGTGTCGCGGCGCAGGAACGATCCGGGATCCGGCAGTTCCGAGTTATGTGCGACCATCAGCGGATACCGTCGGAATACATGCTGCATCTCAGCCTCAAAATGTGCGCTGTCGGTATAGTGGGCCACATCGGAATAGGTCACATCCTCGTCCAGATACGCTGATTTCCGGGCGGATAGCCCCATCAGTTCGTCTAGCAGAGCAAGTTCTGTCTGGCGGTCCATGGCGTCCTCCCCATCCGCTGGTCTTGCGTGCTTACCGATTGGTAAGTGATGTGGTGATGCATGTACCTTACCGACTGGTAAGTTGTCAACTTGGCGCGTATACTGACGGCATGAAGACCGGAACCGATACCAGGGCCGAAATGTTGGCCGTCGCCGCGCGTCAGTTTGCGGAACGTGGGTTTTATGGCGTGAGCCTGGCCAACATCGCAGATGAACTGGGCCTGACCAAACAGGCGCTGATCCATCATTTCGGGACGAAAGAGCGGTTGTACGGGCACGTGCTGGAGGACATTTCCAACCGTGTGTCAGACGCGTCGACCGTTCAAGGATCGACCGCTGAGGAGCGGCTCATTTCGTTTTTCGAATCGTTCTGCGCCTATGCGTTGTCCCACCCGGACGACACACGGCTTTTGATGCGCGAGTTGCTGGACAACAAACGCCGAGCCGAAGGCGCGGCGCGTTGGTATCTGGAACCGTTCCTGCGCGATTTGATCACCCGCGTGCAGGCCACCCGTCGCTGGCAGAACGCGCCCGATCCGCAGGCGTTGGCTGTGGCCTATCAACTGCTGGGCGCGGTGTCCTATTTCGTGATTTCAGAACCGACTTTGGCGCGGATTTTTGGCGACGCGCAGTTTGCCGAGATGCAGGACATCTTCGACGGCGAACTGCGCCGCACGGTTCAGGCCATCCTGGGCGTGTAGCTACACCGACAGCCCCTCAACATCCCAGACAGCGCACAACGACACATCGCCCACGCGGATCAACCGCGATAGGGTTGCGGCAATCGCCACACGGTCGTTGTTGTGCACGCAATCCAGCGTTTGATCGGCGACAGCCTTCAATTTCGTCATGCCCAACTGTTCGGCCGCCAAAACGACTGCGGCGGTAACCTGAGCCAATTGGGTTAGGTTGCCGGCCCGCAAAAGGGATTCGCATTTGCTGATCGTCGCGGCCAGGTCGGCCACAGCCCGGCAGATCATATCCTCTGCCTCTACCTGATTCATGTTTCGAATCAGAAGATTAAGCTGGCTGCTGTCCAGATTTACATGTTCGGAAAGCGGTAAGTTGATAATGTTTCCCACCTGAGTCACCCGTTTCTGTCTGCCCCCACGGCACGACCCAAGGTGACGCCAAAAGCTTTGCATTTTCTTGCCGCCAAGGGCTCATCTGTCTCGAAATTTAGAGAAACACGGTCTATTGAGGCCGGAATCAAGATAACCGGTGAATGGACGGGACAATGAAATCGGCGAAACCTCTGCCTTCTTATTTGGTTCAACGATACCATGGTTGGAAGGCGACCAACTATGCCGAGAACCAGACCTGGTATCGTCGGTTGGCGACCGAAGGCCAGCGCCCGCGGGCCATGGTTATCTCATGCTGTGACAGCCGCGTTCATGTCACGTCGATCTTTGGTGCGGACCAGGGTGAGTTTTTCATCCATCGCAACATTGCCAATCTGGTTCCGCCTTATGAACCGGATGGCGATCACCACGGGACCAGTGCGGCCATTGAATACGCGGTGACGGCGCTAAAGGTCGCGCATCTGATCGTTTTGGGACATTCGCAATGTGGCGGCGTGCGTGGATGTATCGAGATGTGCAAGGGCAACGCACCGGAACTGGAAAAGCCAGAAAGCTTCGTGGGCCGGTGGATGGATATCCTGAAGCCGAACTATGACGTTGTGGCGGACATCGAGGATGCAGACGAACAGGCCCACCAATTGGAGCAACAGGCGGTGATGCGGTCGTTGGAGAACCTGATGACTTTCCCGTTCATTTCCAGTGCAGTCGAAGATGGATCACTGTCGCTGCACGGTCTGTGGACAGATATCGGCGAGGGTGGTCTGGAATGCCTGGACCCTGCGACTGGGAAGTTTGTGCCGGTTTGACTCGCTACTGATCGTGTCCGGCCTCTGACTGCTCCAGCTTGTTCAACAGGTTCAACAGCGCATCGTAGTCGTCTGGCCCCATGCGCTGGCGGATCGCTTCGCTGAGCTCAACGCTCTTTTCCAGATTGGTGGCGATGATCTCTTCGCCGGACTGTGCGATCTTAACGATCTGCTTGCGGCGATCCATGCTGTCACGCTCGCGCTGGATCATGCCCTTCTCTTCCAGCTTTTGCAGGATTCGCGTCAGGCTGGGCAACAGCAGGCAGGCCTCTTCGCTGATCCGGGTCGGTTCCATCGGGCCGTTTTCTTGCAGAACCCGCAGTACGCGCCATTGCTGTTCCGTTATATCGACCGAGGCCAGCATACCCCGGATCGGACCCATGACACGTTCACGCGCGCGCAACAGGGCAATGGGCAGGGATCGGGACGTGGATGGCAGGGATTGGGTCATACTGAATCTTGGCTGAGACGGGCGATTAGATCAATCTCAGAATGCAATTGAGCGGTCGACCCTACGCAGCGTGGCAAAGCGTTGCCGCCAGAATGATGGTGGCAGCCGGCGAAAACCTGTTTTTCATCGACATCGCTGACAGATAGAGTTTACGCAACCGTGGCGTTCCGTTTGCGGGACGCCAACGCCGCAAACACCGTAAGGTGGGTATCAACTCACCGGCCACCAAAGGGAACACCGATGAACTGGGACGAATTTGCCCCCTGGGGCGCCAAAGTGTCGGACTGGGCGCAGAACTATCATCAAACCATTCGCGACCGTCCGGTGCGTGCACAGACCGCACCGGGCGCAATTCTGAATGCGCTGCCCGCGTCGCCACCAGAAACGCCGGAGCCGTTGGAGCAAATTTTCGAGGATTTCGAACGTATCGTGATGCCTGGGATCACCCATTGGCAGCATCCCCGGTTCTTCGCTTACTTCCCATCCAACGCGTCACCGGCCTCGGTCCTGGCCGAGTTCATAGCAATGGCACTGTCGCCGCAATGCATGTTGTGGCAAACATCGCCCGCCGCAACCGAGATGGAAACCCGGATGATGGACTGGCTGCGGCAATCGCTGGGTCTGCCGGACGGGTATCAGGGTGTCATTCAGGACAGCGCGTCATCGGCAACACTGGCTGCTGTGCTGACCATGCGCGAGCGGGCGTTGAACTGGCAAGGCAATGTACAGGGTCTGCCGGGACAGACCACGCTGCGCATCTATGCCTCGTCCGAGGTGCACACCTCGATTGATCGCGCGATCTGGATCGCCGGGGTGGGGCAGGACAATCTGGTGCGAATCCCGATCAAGGGCGATTGGCGGGGTATGGACCCGGACGCGCTGGAGGCGGCGATTGAGGCGGACAAGGCCGCAGGGCTAACGCCTGCTGGTCTGATCCTGTGTGTCGGTGGGACGGGGACGGGTGCGACTGATCCGATCAATGCCTGTCTGGATATTGCCGAACGCCACGGGCTTTATACCCATGTGGATGCAGCCTGGGCCGGGTCGGCCATGATCTGTCCGGAGTTCCGCGATATGTGGGACGGGACCGAGCGGGCGGACAGTATCGTGTTCAATCCTCACAAGTGGTTGGGTGTGCAGTTCGATTGTTCCGCACATTTCCTGAAGGACCCAGATCAACTGGTGAAAACGCTGGCGATTTCGCCTGAATATCTGAAAACTCACGGGGCAGAGGGGATCATCAACTATTCCGAATGGTCGGTCCCGCTGGGCCGGCGATTCCGCGCGTTGAAGATCTGGTTCGTGCTGCGCGCCTATGGGCTGGAAGGGCTGCGGCAAAGGTTGCGCAATCACGTAGACTGGACGCGCAAACTGCATGATCGTCTAGCGGCCGAACCAGACTTTGACATCGTGACCGCACCTATGTGGTCGCTGTTTTCGTTCCGGTACACGCGCGAAGGCGCTGATCTGGATGATCTGAACCTGCGTCTGGTGAATGCTATCAACGACGATGGCCGGATTTACCTGACCCAGACCCGCGTTGACGGCGATCTGGTCATCCGCTTCACTGCCGGGCATTTTGAATGCACCGAGGATGACGTGATGCTGGCCTTTGATGTGATTACGGAGATCGCCCGCAGCTTGGATTGACAGGTAGAGGCCCCGGGGCAGGCCCGGGGCTACGTCGCGACATCCCTGAACGAAAGTGCCCCGCATCCGGCTTGGGACAGATGCGGGGCGAACGTCAATCCGAGGGAAATCTGGACAGACGGTTAATTCACAGCCTTGGCGTCAACCACATCGGCTTGGATGCTGGGTGCCGCGGCAATTTCGATCCGGCGCGGTTTCAGTGCTTCGGGCACTTCACGCTTAAGGTCGATGTGTAACATACCATTTTCATGTGTGGCACCCGTCACGCGAATGTGATCCGCCAGATGGAAGCGACGCTCGAACGCGCGGGTTGCAATGCCACGGTGCAGATAGGACCGATCCTCTTTGTCGTCCGCTTTGCGACCGGCGACAAACAGCGCCTTTTCCTTCACTTCTACGGTCAGGTCAGCCTCGGAAAAACCGGCGACGGCGATCGAAATCCGGTAGCTTTCTGCGTCCAGCTTTTCGATGTTGTAGGGCGGGTAGCTCGGCTGTGTGTCGTTGGTCAGAACCCGGTCCATCAGGTCGGCAATCTGGTCAAAGCCGACGGTGGCACGGTGCAGCGGAGCAAAATCAAAACTACGCATCATGGTTATCCTCTTCCTAGAGCGATTGATGTGCGCGCCCTCCAACATGGACAGGCGCGATTGGGTTTGATGCAGGGCCCGTTGTGGCGCCCTGACACCCATGACATGGGAAGCGGAAAATGGGGTTTCAACCCCGTGGGCAGCGGTCGGTCAGTGGCGGACGAATTTGGCTCCGCCAGCGGACCGGTTTCCAATCTGGAGCCGTTTTGGCGCGGTGGTGTTTCTTGCCCTTGCAGGCTGGCGCAACTGCGCTTTCAACTCTGCAACTGCGGCAGGCAGTTTCATCCCGAATCCGATCTTCTGACCGCCATCCGTGGTGCCACCCGATACGATGGAGAATATTCGCCCACGCCCGCCAACCTGAACGAAAACCGGCGCGCCGGACGACCCAAAGGTGACGTTGCAGTCAAAGGCGATCAGGTCACCTTGTTCCCCAACCACGCGGCAGTGGCGTTGGCGCGAGGGCGCGTCTGACCTGCCTTCGCCATAGCTGGTCACGCTGATGTCGGCGCTGGCTGGGCCCGTGTGCAGGATGAACGGATCGGCATCGGTGGTGGAAATGGGCTCTGCCAGCTGCAACAGTGCGACGTCATTGCGTATGTTGTCCGATGTCATGCCACCGCCGGGGCGGTAATCGGGCATGGCAACGATGCGGGTTATTTGGCGTTCGGCAATTGTGCCACCGTTCTGCAATCCGGCGCGGAACAACAGTTGGTCGGGGGACAGCAATTCATGCCTGCGGTCATAGACACAGTGGGCGGCGGTCAACACAAGGTCGGGTGCGATCAAGGTGCCGGTGCAGTAGCCCGACCCGTTGATGTCCAGTCGCCCCACGGCCTCCCACCCCAGCAGGTCCTCGCGATCCGACAGGCGGGCCAATCCGGTTGCTGTCACGATTTGCGGCAGGAGCAGCGCGATCAAGGCCGCCAGAATCCCCAGCCGCATCAGGGCCTCACAAACTTCGCGCCTGAGGTGCTGCGGTCCGACCCGACCGTGATCCGGCGCACGACGGTGCTGTTGGATTTACTGGCCAATGTACGGCCTTCGCTCAGTTCGGCCTGTAGCAGGCCGAGAGGCTGGTCCAGTTGTGTGCCCAGAGCCACACGCGTGCCGTCAACCTCGGCCTTGGCGGACACAACGGACACGATGCGCGGCGTGTCACCATCAAAGGAAAAGACGGGCGCGCCGGAGGATCCGAAATCCACGTCGCAGGACATGACCAGCACGCCCTGCTGACGGGCCATCACGTCACATACCTCTTGCAACGATGGCGCTTCGGCGCGGTCCTTGGCGTAGGACACCACGCCGACCGAGTCACCACGCCGGGGACGGGCGGCGGTTTCGAAGGGGATGACGGTGGTGTTTTGAATGGGACGATGCAGGCGTAGCAGGGCGATGTCATTGCGCACACGATCCGCCGTGATCGACCCGCCATAAACATAGTCAGGATGCACAACCGCCTGCCGGACCGACCGATAGGCAGACGCCCGGCCATTGCGCCAGCCCGCCAGGAATTCGATGGTCTCGACCTGGATCGGCGCTCCGGTGTCGCGGTCATAAAGGCAATGCGCGGCTGTCAGCACCAAGTCGGGTTCGATCAGCGCGCCTGTACAGAAACCGGCCCCGCCGATGTCCAGACGTCCGACGGCATCCCAGCCTCGGCCGTCATGGCTGGTGTCCAGACTGCGCAGCCGCGTGTCCTGCGCCATCGCCAGCGCTGGCCCGATGAGAAATGCCAAAAGTACCGCCAATATCCGCACGCTCTGCCTCCCGTGGTGTTTGAAGCAAGCGTAGAAGCGCGATCAGGCGAAAATGCGGCGTGATCGGGGTCTGTTCCGGGTGGTTTCGCAGCGTGTTTCAGGCCGCGTCAGACAACGTGCGTGGCTTCGGGCCGCCCGTGGCCCAGTCCAGCAACTCGACCGTATGCAGGATCGGAACGTCTGTTCCGGACCCGATCTGCATCATACAGCCAATGTTTCCGGCTGCGATCAGGTCGGGCGACTTCGCCTCCAAGGTCCTGATCTTGCGGGTTTTTAGCTGCCCTGAAATCTCGGGCTGGAGCAGATTGTACGTGCCTGCCGACCCGCAACACAAATGGCTGTCCGCCGGTTCAACGACAGTGAACCCGGCCTGTTTCAGCAACGTCTTGGGATGTGTCTTGATCTGCTGTCCGTGCTGCAGCGAACAGGCGGCGTGATAGGCCACGGTCAGACCCTGATCCGCGCCCTGTGGCAGGTCCAGCTTCATCAGCACCTCGCTGATGTCCATGGCGATGCCAGATACGCGCGCGGCATCTTCGGCCAGCGCATCCTCGCGGAACATGTGCCCGTAATCCTTCACTGTCGTGCCGCAGCCAGAAGTGTTGATGACAATGGCATCCAGCCCCGCGCCATCCATTTCCCGTGTCCAAGCGCGGATATTGGCGGCGGCAGCGCTGTGGCTGTCATCGACCTTGCCCATGTGATGGGTCAGCGCGCCGCAACATCCTGCGCCTTCGGCCACCACCACCTCGCAACCCAGACGCGTCAGCAGGCGGATGGTGGCGTCGTTGATGTCTGTGTTCAGCGCCTTTTGCGCGCAGCCGGTCATCAGGGCGACGCGCATCTTTGGGGCGGCTTTCGGCGCGAAGCTTTGCGGGTCGTCATTGCGACTGACCGGTGGGATGTGTTTCGGGGCCATTTCCAGCATGGCACGCAAGCGTGCATCCGGCATCAGACCGCGCAGTGGCCGGGCGATTTTGGCCCCCAGCAGGGCCAGACGGAACCGCGTGGGGTAGGGCAGGATCTGCGCCAAAACCCAGCGAAGCGCGCGTTCGGACCAGGGACGTTTGTAGTGCTCTTCGATATAAGCGCGCGCGTGATCCACCAGATGCATGTAGTGCACGCCGGACGGGCAGGTGGTCATGCAGGCCAGACAGGACAGACATCGGTCGATGTGCTTGACGGTTTTTGCATCTGGCACCCGCTCTTTTTCCAGCATGTCCTTGATCAGGTAGATGCGCCCGCGCGGGCTGTCCAACTCGTCGCCCAGTACCTGATAGGTGGGGCAGGTGGCGGTGCAGAACCCGCAATGCACGCAGGTGCGCAGGATTTCATTTGCGCGTTTCGTGCCGGCGTCGCGCAGTTGCGCTTCGGTGAAATGTGTTTGCATCGTTTACCCCATCAGCCCCGGGTTCAGAATGCCACGCGGATCGAACCGGTTGCGCAGGCCCTGGGCCAGCGAGGCAACCGGCGCGGGCTCGGGGTGGAATCGGGGGAAACCTGTGCCACGGATCAGTGTCGCGTGCCCCTTGGTGTCACCCATCGCGGCGCGCACATCCTTGCCCTTGGGCGTCAACGCCCAGATCAGCCCGCCGCCCCAATCCAGCAAGGCGGCGTTCGGGTTCAGTTTGTCCAGCACACCCGGCGCATCGCTGGGTTTCACCGAAATGCTCCAGATGTCGCCATCCGCGTCCCGCAACGGTGCCAGATCGCGGACCCATTTCCAGCCAGCGGCCGTTTTGTCTGGATCGGTCTCAACCACGGGCTCTCCAAATTGGGCAAGCCGTTCTTTCAGGGCCTGCGTGCGATAGAGGACCGAGTCCTCGAACCCCTCCACCCGGATCATGGTCACCGGGTCGCCATCCATGCCTCTCAACGTATGTGCCGCCCCCGTTACATCGAACGGCGAACCAAGTGCTTCGGACATCGCGGCAACAGCCTGTTCCGGGGTTAACCCATAGAGCAGCACAACACCCGTCATCTCGGGCCGAGGCAGAACCTTCAGCGACACCTCGGTCAGCACGCCCAGCGTGCCATGAGCGCCTGCCAACAGCTTGACCAGGTCGTAGCCGGTTACGTTCTTCATCACGCGCCCGCCGTTTTTGGCCACGGTGCCTGTGCCATCCACGAACCGAACGCCCAGCAGGAAATCGCGCGCCGCGCCGGCCTGAATGCGGCGGGGTCCGCTGAGGTTGGTGGCAAAGACCCCGCCAATTGTCGGTTCGCCCTTGGTCCCCAGAACCGCACGCAAATCGCGCGGTTCAAAGGCCAGTTGCTGACCTTCCTGTGCCAGTGCCTGAGCAATGTCCTGAACCGGCGTACCAACCCCGGCCACCAGCGTCAGCGCGCCCGGTTCGTAGAGGGACACACCAGACAGGCCGCATGTCGAGACCGGCTGCCCTTCCAACGCAACACCCTGCGTCGAGCCACCATGCACCGCCAACGGCCCATCTGCCGCGCGGATCACCTCGGCCAGCTCCGCCTCTGTCTTGGGATTTTCCATCTTTGTATTACTCCGCCGCCATTCGCGGTGCGCGGCGGGTTTCCGTGACGGCCAGCGGGAAAACCTTGGCCGGGTTCAGCAGCCATTGCGGATCAAACACATCCTTGACCCACAGCTGCGCCTCCAGATCCTCGGGCGTGTACTGATACAGCATCAAATCCCGTTTCTCGACGCCGACGCCGTGCTCACCGGTCAGGCAGCCCCCGGCCTCCACACACAGTTTCAGGATTTCTGCGCCAAACGCCTCGCAGGTTTCCAGATCACCGGGCTTGTTTGCATCGAACAGGATCAGAGGGTGCATGTTTCCATCGCCTGCATGGAACACGTTCGCCACGTCCAGCCCGAATTCCTGCGTCATCTCACCAATCCGGCGCAGGACGTAGGGCAGGGAGGACACCGGGATCGTTCCGTCCAGGCACATGTAGTCGTTGATTTGCCCCATCGCGCCAAAGGCGGATTTGCGGCCCAGCCAGATGCGCCCGGCCTCATCCGCGTCTTTGGCTTCGCGCAGTTCAACCGGATTATGGGCGCGCGCGATTTCCATGATCTTGTCCAGTTGCGCGGCGATTTCCGCTTCGCTGCCTTCAACCTCGACAATCAGCAGCGCCTCGCAATCGGGATAGCCCGCCCCGGCAAATGCTTCGCAGGCACGGATGCAAGGGCGGTCCATGAACTCAATCGCGACTGGCAGGATTCCGGATCGGATGATGTCACTGACGCAAGCCCCGGCAACCTCGGAACTGTCAAAGCCCATGAGAACGGGCCGCGCGCCTTCGGGTTTGTGCAGAATGCGCAACGTGGCCTCGGTCACCACGCCCAACTGCCCCTCGGACCCGCACACGACGCCCAACAGGTCCAGCCCGCCAGCGTCCAGATGTGCGCCGCCCAGCTCGACCACTGTGCCGTCCATCAGGACCATGGTCACGCCTAGCAGGTTGTTGGTGGTGACCCCGTATTTTAGGCAATGCGCCCCGCCGGAATTCATGGCGATGTTGCCCGCAATTGCACAAGCCAATTGGCTGGACGGGTCGGGAGCATAGAAGAATCCGTCTTCGTCCACTGCGCCGCTGACAGACAGGTTGGTGCGCCCGGTCTGCACGCGGATCACCCGGTTGGCATAATCCGTTTCCAGAACCTCATTCAGGCGCGCCACGCCGAGTATCACGCTGTCTGCGGTTGGCAATGCGCCCCCGGCGAGCGAGGTGCCGGACCCGCGTGGTACAACAGGCACCTGCATGTCGTGACAAATACGCAGAACCGCCGCGACCTCCTCGGTCGATGCAGGTAGAACAGCCAGCATGGGTGGGCATTTGTAAGCGGTCAGGGCGTCACATTCGTAGGCCCGAGTTTCAAACGAATCTTCGATCACCGCATCCGAAGGCAGCACTGTCCGCAAACGGTCGATCAACTGATCGCGTTTGGCCAGCACGACGGGATCGGGCTTTGGCATTTCCATGGCGTCACTCCAGATTTGGTAAAATAATATTACCAATCTGGGCGGTCGGCAAGCGAATTTCTGCGTGCACACAGACGTGAGGCATGCACGGAGGCAAATCCGGGGTATGCAGGGGCATGAGATTCGTATGTTTGATTGCGGCCTTGCTGCCCCTGCCTGTTCTGGCCGACCCGCCGGTCATCGAAAATGTTGCCGCGACCCATTCAGGTGGGGACATGTGGCGGTTTGATGTGACACTCAGCCATGGGGATACCGGTTGGGACGACTATGCCGACGGGTGGCGGGTTCTGGATATGGACGGGAACGAGTTGGGGTTGAGAGTGCTGCACCATCCGCATGTGGAGGAACAGCCATTCACGCGGTCCCTTAGCGGCGTGATGATTCCCCGGAACATCCCCGATGTTCAGGTTCAGGCACGCACCAACACCGATGGGTGGGGGACGGAGATGTATCTGGTACCGCTACGCTAACTCTTCAGGCGCGGTGATACGGTCCGCCCGTTAGGATCGTCGCCGCGCGATACAGCTGTTCTGCCAGCATCACCCGCACCAGCATGTGCGGCCAGACCATGTTGCCAAAGGACAAGGACGTGTCGGCCCGTTGCCGCAGCGATTTGTCCAGCCCATCCGCACCGCCAATCACGAAGCATCCAACCGAAACGCCCCGTTCCGCCTGAGCCTGCAACACTTTGGCAAAATCGGGGGAAGACAACGCTTTGCCCCGCTCGTCTAGGCAACAGATCCAGGCATCTGACGGGATAGTCCGACCCAGCGCATCAGCCTGCGCGTCCATCGTCCGCGCCTTGCGTTCGTCAACCTCCTGAACCGAGGCTGGTCCCAACCCAATCGCACGCCCTGTGCGCCCGAAACGGGTCAGGTAGTCCTCGATCAGGCTCAGCTCTGGCCCGGTTCGCAGGCGCCCCACGGCGCAAATCTGTATGCGCATGTCAGCCGCCCGGGCCTAGGCCCGTCAGTTTGCTGCCGAAGCCGACGGCATCCACATCTTTTCCAACTGATAGAATTCGCGCACCTCGGGCCGGAACACGTGGACGATCACATCGCCCGTGTCGATCAGCACCCAGTCGCCGGCTTCCTTGCCTTCGACCTTGGACACGCGCCCGAATTCGGCTTTCAGCCGCTCGACCAGCTTGTCGGACATGGCTGCGACCTGACGGGATGACCGGCCAGATGCGATGACCATATAGTCGCCAATGGACGTCTTGCCGCGCAGGTCAATCTGCACAACGTCTTCGGCCTTGTCATCAGAGAGAGAAGAAAGAATGCGATCCAGCAGTTCTTCGCTGGTCGGATCGGTAAGGGCCGCCATCAGGCCTTGCCCCTTGTCAGCGGCGGTTGCCGCTTCAGCTTGGATTGACAGAACGTTGTCCTCCTTTCAACGCGTCGGATTACGCCCGCGACGCTTCGGGCCTGAGTCGAATTTAGCAACCCAAGCGTGACAGTTCAATGAAACCGGGGTTTGTGGCGCGGAAACCGGCGCAAATGCACAACAAATTGGCCATAGGGCAGTATTGGACGTGATTGCCCGGCCCTCTTGATGCCTGGGGCCGGTCGAGGTAAGGCAAACGCCATGCAAACCGGGTTCAATCTACAGGATCGGATACGTCTGCCGTGGCGATTTCACGGGCGGGCCGCCAGCCAGCTGGGGGGATGACCCTGTGCTGCCAGCCGACCACAACCCACACCCCATTCCTGTTTGGAGGTTATGATGACCGCTCCGAAAACCCTTTACGATAAAATCTGGGACGCCCATGTCGCCCACGAGGCCGAAGATGGCACCTGCCTTCTGTATATCGACCGGCACCTTGTCCACGAAGTGACCAGTCCGCAGGCCTTTGAAGGTCTGCGGATGAATGGCCGGACTGTGCGCGCGCCGGAAAAAACCATCGCTGTGCCGGACCACAATGTGCCGACAACTGCCGGGCGCGAAGACCCGGCACAGATGACCGAAGACAGCCGCATTCAGGTTGCCGCGCTGGACAAGAACGCCAAGGATTTTGGCATTCACTACTATCCGATGTCTGACATTCGTCAGGGGATCGTGCATATCGTTGGCCCTGAACAGGGTTGGACGCTGCCGGGCATGACCGTGGTCTGCGGTGACAGCCACACGGCGACTCACGGTGCCTTTGGTGCGCTGGCGCACGGGATCGGCACGTCCGAAGTGGAACATGTACTGGCCACACAGACGCTGATCCAGAAGAAGTCCAAGAACATGAAGGTGGAGATCACCGGCAAGCTTTCGCCGGGTGTGACCGCCAAGGACATCACGCTGTCGGTGATTGGCAAAACCGGGACCGCGGGCGGCACTGGCTATGTCATCGAGTATTGCGGCGAAGCAATCCGCGACCTGTCGATGGAAGGCCGCATGACCGTCTGCAACATGGCCATCGAAGGCGGTGCGCGCGCAGGCCTGATCGCGCCGGACGAAAAAACGTTTGAATATGTCATGGGCCGTCCGCACGCGCCGAAAGGGGCGCAATGGGAGGCAGCGCTCGCATGGTGGAAAACACTATATTCCGATGATGACGCCCATTGGGACGAGGTCATCACCATCCGTGGCGAAGACATCGCGCCGGTTGTGACCTGGGGCACCTCGCCCGAGGACGTTCTGCCCATCACCGCCGCTGTCCCCGCGCCTGAGGATTTCGAAGGTGGCAAGGTCGACGCCGCCCGCCGGTCGCTGGAATATATGGGCCTGACTGCTGGCACGCCGCTGAACGAAGTCGAGGTTGACGCCGTGTTCATCGGGTCCTGCACCAACGGTCGGATTGAAGACCTGCGCGCCGCTGCGGAGATCATCAAGGGCAAAAAGGTCAAGGACGGGATGCGCGCCATGGTCGTGCCCGGTTCTGGCTTGGTCCGTGCGCAGGCCGAGGACGAAGGTCTGGCCGACATCTTCAAAGAGGCCGGGTTTGAATGGCGTCTGGCCGGGTGTTCCATGTGCCTGGCGATGAACCCAGATCAGTTGAAACCGGGCGAGCGTTGCGCCTCCACATCAAACCGGAATTTCGAAGGTCGTCAGGGCCGTGGAGGTCGCACACATCTGGTGTCACCCGCAATGGCGGCAGCGGCAGCGGTGACCGGCAAACTGACGGACGTGCGCGAGTTGATGTAAGCTCGATCCATTGACGTAGTTTCAAAAGCGGGCGCTGCTGATGCGGCGCCCGTTTGCGTTGTTGTGTTTCCTTTTGGCGAAGCCCATGCTCCACCTTCAGGAATGTTTGAAAACTCGTCTGACGAATGCTGCACGTTTTTGCCCGCGAAGGGTTCGAAGATCAGCCAACCGCGCGACCACAAACCAAGCAGGCGGCGTTGGTTGCAATACGAACCGGTGCGCCGGTTACTGTGGCAACACGCGGTCACTTGCCCCGGCTGAAATCTGGTCATGAGAAGGATCGTTCCTTCGTAGCGTTGTCCCCGGACAAGGGCGAGGTGGATGATCAGTATTTCCTGCAGGCGCAATTCCACGATCTGGTGCACAACACGCGAACCGCGTTCGTTTTTGAGATCACACTGTGTGAAACCGGCCCAAAGCTGTCCCTGGTCGACCCGGACGATGTGGAGCCAAAGG
The DNA here is from genome assembly GCA_040830545.1 of Paracoccaceae bacterium. GTDB lineage: Bacteria > Pseudomonadota > Alphaproteobacteria > Rhodobacterales > Rhodobacteraceae > HXMU1420-2. Next base: position 143,766 of record JBFOMB010000030.1, read on the forward strand.
AAGAGGTTTATGACAAACCACTGACCTTTGCCCTTCAGGCCTTGGACGCCTTCAACGATCTGCTTGTTGATCTGAACGGGCCGGAAGACCCGCGAAACGGCTGGATTTCCGACCAGGATCGACGGGTTTTGGCGGCGCTGGTGTCTTCTGGCCCGGAGTTAAGGCTCCAGATGGAGGAGAAACTGGCGCGGGCCTGCCAGCATGTTGCGGCGGAGTTGGCCAGCGTGGCGCAGGCACATGCTGATCGCGCTGCGTTGTGGGTGGAAGTGCCTCTGGGCGCGTTATTGTTTGACATTCAACAGGGAAGTTTCGCCCGAAAGATCGCCCCAATCGGTAAGGGCGAACATGATGCTTACGTTCTACCGCATCCTGATTTTCTTGACGGTTATGACCATTGGTCTGACCGGACGAAAGTGCATTTGATGCGGCACTACGGTCTCAGCTCCGTTGCGGACTTGCGCGGGGCATTGCTGACTGAGTCCACCCGCAACCTGTCCGATCACCGGCAGCTTTGCGCACCGTACATACGCGGGTCCCGAGAGCTGCGTGGGGTTGAGGACCCTTCGTCGAAGTTTGAGGTCAAGGATACTGCACGGCACCTTAGCTTTATGGTGCCGCCGGAAGATTGGAAGGCGGACGGCGACCACCCGCAAGTGGCCGTCGAGCATGTTTGGCAGATCGGCGGAGTATCCGGAGAGTCTGGCATCCCAAAGATCACGCCGCAAATGTTGCGCGATGCAGATTCCGACCGAAGGGTCGCGCGTGCGGTGGGGCGGCGTGTGCGTGGATTGGGGATTGTGCAGGGTGATGACTGCTTCCGGGATTTCGTTGTATCCCGCCGCGTTCTGGCCCGTTTGCAAGTGTTGGATCCACACAGGGCGTGGCACAAGGAAAGCACGGATCGCCCACCTCTGCCGAACGGGATGTACTATCTGGATTGCCCCTCCCGTCGCAGCGGCATCCGCTTTGACCCCGAATTTTTGATCTATCGCTGGCGGGACGTGAACCCCTTTGATTTCTCACATAGAGACCAAGACACTCTGCCCAATGACTTCAGCTGGCGCTATCGCGGTTACGACCCATCGGCGGAAAGCGATTGCGTGGTTGTGGCTCCGCCCGACATGCCCTTGCCGCCGTTATGGAGAGCCACTGATTTCGGGCGTTTCGATTTCGACTACGTCTTTATGTCCGACGCATTGATGCTCGACCTATCTGCAAAGGGATTGCTGGACGGTGTCACGCGCGCACGTGTCGGACTGATTCAGCCAGGTACGCCCACGTCCGCCTTTTGACCGAAACACAAACACTTACCCCACCTCACGTTTTCGTGTAGACTGTGCTTGCACACCAATCAGGAGCAGTTCCATGAAAGTTTGGGTCAAGTGGCTGATCCTCGGCATTTTGTCGGTGATCTTCGGATTTTTCGTTCTCGCCAATCCTGTTGCGGCATCCGTGTCCGTGACGATTATGGCGGGTATTCTGTTTTCCGCCTCTGGCGTGTTTCAGATCGTTGCAGGTTTTGGCGAAGAGGGCATGCTGGCCAAGATGCTGGGCATTGTGATCGGCCTGTTCATGGTCCTGCTGGGCGTATCGCTGATGTTCCATCCGCTGCAGGGCGTACTGTCGCTGACCCTGTTGGTGACGATCCTGTTCGCAGCATCGGGGATCGCGCGGTTCATCACATCCTTCCGTATGCGCGACACGCAGTTTTTCTGGCCGATGTTGCTGTCCGGGGCGCTGACGATCCTGCTGGCGGGCTACATCGCCGCGAACTTCTTCGAACTCGCGCCGGGGCTGTTGGGCATTCTGTTGGGCATCGAATTGCTGTTCAACGGGGTTGGTTTGATCGTGTTGGCCTTCTTCGTTCGGACGGTGAAGGAAGAGTTGGACGCCTAAACCTCTTTCTACTTTGACACGACAGCGCCCCGGGCTTGCCTCTTGGGCGCTGTCATGGTTTAGAACCCCCGCTTGATAGGAGGCCCCATGGACAAGTTTGAGACCCTGACCGGCATCGCTGCACCTTTGCCGCTGATCAATATCGACACCGACATGATCATCCCCAAACAATTCCTGAAAACCATCAAGCGGTCGGGCCTGGGTGTGAACCTGTTCGACGAGATGCGCTATGACGACAATGGCGAAGAAATCGCAGATTTCGTGCTAAACCAGCCCGCCTATCGCGACACGGAAATCCTGGTCGCTGGCGACAATTTCGGCTGTGGATCGTCGCGGGAACATGCGCCTTGGGCGATCAAGGATTTTGGCATTCGCTGCGTGATCGCGCCCAGCTTTGCCGACATCTTCTACAACAACTGCTTCAAGAACGGCATCCTGCCGATTGCCTTGCCGCAGGAAACTGTGGACGTCCTGATGAAGGATGCGGAAAAGGGCGCAAACGCGCGCATGACCGTGAACCTTGAGGAACAGACCATCACCACTTCGGATGGCGAAGTTGTGTCCTTCGAACTGGACCCGTTCCGTAAGAAGTGTCTGATGGAAGGCCTGGACGACATCGGCCTTACGATGGAGAAATCCGCGGCCATCGACAGCTTTGAAAGCCAGGCCAACGCGGCCCGCCCCTGGGTGTGATCCCTGTGGCGGTGTGCCTTGACGGGACGCCGCCGGAATAGCCCCTAAATCGCCGTTCTGACGCTAAAGCCCGAAAATTGGGCTGCCCTGTCGTGCCGTCACAACATGTTGTAGATGCACGCAAGTCGGCCCAACTGTCATCGCGGGATTGATGCAAAGACGCACCAGTGTTTACACGTTTTTGCCTCAAATTCCGGGTGTTTTTTTCTGGTCTCTTGAGCGATTTCGCCAAAACCGGCACAACAATCGTAACGAATGAGGCAGGCCGCGTTTGCGCGGTATCAAGTTGGAAAAACGGTTTGGCACGTATCGAACCGGTCCAAGTTGAAGGGAATGGAACGTGATTGCGCAACTAACCGGCGCAGGTATGAGAGCATTGTTGATGGGTTTACTGATCGTGACCCCGTCACTGCTGTTGGGTGGACATGTGGCGGGTCCGGGCGAACTGGCCTTGCTGCTGTCGATCATTTTCGCCGTTGCCGTTTTCCTGGAATACCGCACCAGCTATCCCAGCTTCGTGGAATTCCGCGACGCGCCACCGATCAACCGGATTCGGTTCGTGTCGCTGTTGCTGATCGTGTTTTTCCTGTCGATCATCGCAAAGCACTTGTATTCGCCGACCAACCTGACCGGAATGGTATCGGGCATTGGCAGTATGATTGGAACTGCGCTGGACTTCCCCTATTCGCCGGTTCGCATGGTGCTGTTGATGCTGCCAGATGGCGTTTCTTCGACAACAGTACATACGGTTCGGGCCAGTGCGGGTTTGTCTTATTTGATCGCTGTTGCGACAGTTGTTGTCTTTTATCTGATCGTGCGGATCAGCGGTTGGCCCACCGCGAACGGGGCCTTCAATGTCTGGGTCAACCTGCCGTTGTTCGATCCCACGGTTGGCGGGGACGTCGTGCATCGACTGCATCGCGACGCGCGGGTGAACATGATCATTGGTGTATTACTGCCATTCCTGATCCCGGCCGCCATTGTCATGGCGTCTCGGTTTGTGCCACCGATGAACATGGCCAATCCGCATGTGCTGATCTGGACCGTGTCCGGTTGGGCCTTCCTGCCCGCCAGCATGATCATTCGGGGGATTGCCCTGTTCCGGGTATCCGACCTGATCGAGGAAAAGCGTCGGCGCACTTACGCAAACGCCGAACACATGCAAACCGCATGATCCGCTGGCTGACGCTCGCGCTGGGCGTCATGTGTTTTGGGGGCTTGGCCAATGCCTCGGACACGGTGCGTGTTGCAACCTACAATGCAGAGTTGTTTCGCGATGGGCCGGGGCTGCTGCTGCGCGACATACTGAAAGGCAAGGATGCGCAGGTACAGGCGGTGGTGCGCGTATTGCAGCAGACACAGCCGGACATATTGGCGGTTCAGGGGATCGACTGGGACTACGACGGGTTGGCGTTGACTGCCTTTGCTGATGCGTTGCGACAGGCGGGCGTGGACTATCCTCATCAGTTCGCCGCGCGACCCAACAGCGGCGTGGCATCAGGGTTCGATCTGGACGGTGACGGAAGGCTGGGTGAACCAGAGGATTCGTTGGGGTTTGGCGAGTTTACCGGACAGGCCGGGTTGGCGGTGCTGTCTCGCTATCCGATTGCGATCGAGGATGTTCAGGATTTCACCGGACTGCTGTGGCGTGACCTGCCCGGTCATTCGATGCCGGTTCTTTCCAATAGTGACCCTTTCCCCAGCGCTGAGGTCCAGGCGATGTTGCCGCTGTCCGTCAGTGCGCTGTGGGCCGTGCCGGTTCAGTTGCCGGATGACACGACACTGACGCTGCTGACGTTTCGTGCGTCACCGCCCGTGTTTGACGGGCCCGAAGACATGAACGGTCTGCGCAACCTTGATGAAACGCGGTTCTGGCCGCTCTATCTGGATGGTCAGTTCGGACCAGCGCCACCGGACCATTTCGTTTTGGCAGGGCAGATCAACATGGACCCGCATGACAGCGATGGGCGCGCGGATGCGTTACACGCCCTGCTGGCGGACCCTCGGTTTCAGGACCCGAAACCCGTCAGTTCGGGCGCTGCCACTGCCCGCGATCAGGGGCACATCAGTGACAATGCCCTTGATACGGTGGACTGGCCCGGGCCGGGGCGGTTGCGTGTGGACTATGTCTTGCCATCCGCAGATTGGCAGGTCGTCAACAGTGGCGTCCATTGGCCCACCCCGGACCAACCCGGTTACGACGACGTGGTCGAAGCAAGCCGCCACCGTTTGGTTTGGGTCGACCTGGCCGCGAAGCCCGCCCCTTGAATCGTCTGACGCAAAGCTTCGTCTACCGGAGTGGGATTGAAATCGGACAGCAAGGGCGTGTTGTCCAGCCGATGTGGCAGGTCCCAAAGATATCGCATCTCGGCCAGACACCGACCCATGGTCCAGACCGGAGATAGGGCGCGAATTGGCCACCACGCCATCGGGCGCACATGTATCGGCTGTCCAGTGGCGATACTCAGGTGCTGCGCCAACTGCTGGCCGGTCAATGTGTAGCCGGAGAATGGCACATCGCTGAAGATCGGGAGGTCATGGCGTTTCTCTGCCAGGGTCACAGCAGCACGGGCCAGATCCGGCAAGAATGCCCAGGCATGAGACGCGGCGGGGTCGCCAGGATAGGTCAGGATGCCCTTGTGCAGCGACTTGATCATGATCCGGTCAAACCAGTTGCCTGATGCCCGCGTATCCAGGAAATCCCCCGCCCTCAGGACAATGGTGCGCACGCCTGCCTCACGATACCTTTGTTCCATCGCGCAGCGGATTCGGCCCAACGGGTTGGTTGCGCGATGGGGCGAATCGGGATTCCAGGGTGACGGAACGTCCGGCCCGAACACGTACACATTGCCGGGCACGATCACCGTTGCTTCGGCTCCCTGCACCGCTGCGATCACATCCTCGGTCAGTTGCGGCACATTTGATGCCCAATCGGTGTAAAGCGGGTTCCAGCCGTTCACGACGACATCGGCCGTTGCCGCCAGTGTCTTTAGGTCGTCCTGCCCCCTGCAGAACGGATGCACAGTCCATCCTGCGGTCTGGAACGCCTGCATTGCGTTCCAGCCAAAGCGGCCGGTCGGGCCAAGGATCAAAGCAGTGCCGGTCATGTCAGCCTCCATCTCAGTTGATTGAGCCAAAACTGACGGGTGCACAAGCGAATTGAAATTGCCGGATGTGGTATATGTGCTATTCAATTTTGAATGGATATAGCGCCTGAGACACTGGATTGGTCCCTGATCCCCGCCTTCCTCGCGGTGGCCGAGGCAGGGTCGTTATCCGCTGCGGCCCGCGCGCTTAGGCAAAGCCAGCCGACGTTGGGCCGCCAGATCCGTGCGTTGGAAACGCAGTTGGGAACAGCACTGTTCGAACGCCACGCACGCGGGTTCACCCTGACCGCTGAGGGGGAGGCGCTGCTACCCCACGCGGTGCAGATGCGCGAGGCGTCTATGGCGCTGACGCTGGCCAATGCCGGGCAGGCGGCCCAACTGGCAGGGACCGTACGCATGACAGCCAGTGTGTTTGTGTCGAACTTCGTGCTGCCGGATGTTCTGGCGGATATTCGACGTACAGAGCCATCCGTGCAGATTGAACTGGCACCCAACGACGGATCCGAGAACCTCTTGTTTCGCGAGGCCGATATTGCGCTACGCATGTACCGCCCAACCCAGTTGGACGTCGTGACGGCGCATATCGTTGACCTGCCTCTGGGCTGCTTTGCCGCGCGGAGTTATCTGGAACGCAAGGGCAGACCACATCGACCCGAGGACCTGTTTGATCACGACCTGATTGGCTACGACCGCAGCGATCTGATCCTGCGTACCATGCGCGATCTGGGCTGGCCTGCTACGCGCGATGATTTTGCCCTGCGCTGTGATGATCAGGCGGCGTACTGGCAGTTGGTGCGCGCCGGATGTGGTGTCGGGTTTTCGCAAGTGTTCGTTGGGCGTGCCGATCCGCTGGTCGAGGAAATCGACCTGGGTCTGCCGATCCCGTCCCTGCCGCTGTGGTTGGCCGCGCATGAAACGCTGTACCGGACACCCCGCGTGCACCGCATCTGGGCGCTGCTGTCGCAGGGTCTGAAAGACCGCTATCGCAGCAGTGATGTTGACCCTGACGGGGTGTCGCGCTAGGCCCCCGGGCGACACCAGATACAGGAGACCCACATGTCCAACCCTTCGCTCCTCATCCTGCCGGGTGACGGCATTGGCCCCGAAGTCATGGCGCAGGTCCGCCGCGTGATCGACTGGTACGGTGAAAAGCGCGATATGCCCTTTGACGTGAGCGAAGATCTGGTGGGCGGTGCTGCCTATGACGCGCACGGAACCCCGCTGCACGACGACACGATGGCCAAGGCGCAAGAGGTCGACGCGGTTTTGCTGGGCGCGGTTGGCGGACCAAAATACGACGTTCTGGATTTCAGCGTGAAGCCCGAGCGCGGCCTGCTGCGCTTGCGCAAGGAAATGGACCTGTACGCAAACCTGCGCCCGGCGCAGTGCTTTGACGCGCTGGCGGATTTCTCTTCGCTCAAAACCGACGTGGTGGCCGGTCTGGACATCATGATCGTGCGCGAACTGACCTCGGGCATCTATTTCGGTGAGCCACGCGGCATCATCGAAGAAGGCAACGAACGTGTGGGCATCAACACCCAGCGCTATACCGAGAGCGAGATTGATCGCGTGGCACGGTCGGCCTTCGAACTGGCGATGCGTCGGAACAAGAAACTGTGCTCGATGGAAAAGGCCAATGTCATGGAATCCGGCGTGCTGTGGCGCGAGGTTGTGACCGAGGTGGGCAAGGACTACCCCGAGGTCGAATTGAGCCACATGTACGCAGACGCAGGTGCGATGCAGCTGACCCGCTGGCCCAAGCAGTTCGACGTGATCGTCACTGACAACCTGTTCGGCGATATGCTGTCCGATCTGGCCGCGATGCTGACCGGATCGCTGGGCATGCTGCCGTCCGCATCGCTGGGTGCGCCGATGTCCAATGGTCGCCCCAAGGCGCTGTACGAACCCGTCCACGGGTCCGCACCGGACATCGCAGGGCAGGGCAAGGCGAACCCGATTGCCTGTATCCTCAGCTTTGCCATGGCGCTGCGCTATAGCTTCGATCAGGGGGCCGAGGCCGACCGGCTGGAAGCGTCGATTGAAACCGTGCTGGCCCAGGGCCTGCGCACCCCTGACCTGCTGGGCGAAGAGGGCGTTTCGCCCGTGTCCACGGCCGAAATGGGTGACGCGATCCTGGCGGCGCTGGACGCGAGCCTCTGATCGTTTCGGTTTGGCGGTGATGCCTGAAGCAAGCGCGCCGCCAAACCGCTGAAACGCGGTGAATGTTGCTTTTTGTCACCGCCACTCTCGTGCCTGCATTAGCCAAGCCTGCGCCAGTGCATCCTCACCGCGTGCGCAAGGGGGTTCAGGAGCTACGCGTCTGTTACGATGATTGGTAACGGCTTGTTTGTCGTTGCGAATTCGCCAAGGCCGTTTCAGGTGTTGTCGAACTGCTTTAGTCGCGGACGTTAGCAAGCGGTAGGCTCGAGCCTGAATGGTCATGTTCGACATGGCTCCAACTCCAATGATCGCTGCGGTCCATTGTCCGGGAGTTGGATAAGTGCGGATAGTAACGCGGTGAGATCGACCCGCTACACAATTGATACTGGACCAATGAACCGCGGCGGCCCTACCCTGAAGTTGAGGGAGAGCCATGACATCACCGAAACCATATGGCCTGTTGTGCCCCGTATCGAAGGCCTGTGACGTTCTGGGTGCGCGCTGGGTTCTGCCGATCCTTTGCGAGATGTGGGCGGGCGAAAGCCGGTTCAACGACATTCGTCGCGCTGTTGGGGGCATATCACCAACAGTGCTTTCCCGTCGTTTGGTCGAGATGGAGGCAGCCGGATTGATCCTCCGCGTGGAAGATCCCGCAAAAGGCACCATTAACTATGTACGCACGCAAAAGGCGATGGCTTTGGAGCCCGCCTTGCAGGCCCTAGGCGCGTGGGCTCAGCAAAACATCGACGCCGAGCTTGCTCTGACATACGACCTTCCGACGCTGATGTGGGCCATGCGAAACCTCGACACCAGCGCATTCCCCAACCGACGCATCGTGATACGTTTCAAATTCACCGACGAGCCCGGACCATACGACATTTATTGGCTGTTGTTTCGGCCCGGCATGGCTTTGGAGATTTGCGTGGACGAGATCGGTGTGGACGTTGATGTGTTTGTTGAAACCACCAAACTTTCGTTTTCGGCGATAATCATGGGGCGGTCGACGATTGATCGCGAACGCGACTGTGGCCGTCTTTTTATCGCGGGAGATCCGGTTATGCTGAGTTCGATAAAAGACTGGTTCCCCAGATCAAAGCACGCCGACACCAAAGGAATTCTCCCCCTCTGTTGATCGGATCGACACTCAGACTGGAAGGTTATGCACCCTTTCCCTTTGACTCTGGTCTGCTAAGACGGTCGTGATAGCGCCAACAGGACGATCTGTCGTGACCACTGCCCCCCAATCCAACACCCGCGCGGCGATGTTTGCGCTGACGGGCTACGCGATCTTTTCGACCCATGATGCGATCATCAAATTTCTGGGCGGCAATTATTCGGTCGTGCAGATTGTCTTTTTCAGCTCGCTGTTTTCCTTCCCTTTGATCACCCTGTTGCTGGTCCGTGACGCAGAGCCTGGCACGCTGCGGCCCAAACATCCGTGGCTGGTTGCACTGCGCAGCGTCAGCGGGTCGATTGCCGCGTTCACAACCTTTTACGCGTTCACCGTCCTGCCATTGGCGCAGGTCTATGCGATCCTGTTTGCCACGCCGCTCATCATCACATTGCTGGCCATCCCGTTTCTGGGTGAAACTGTCCGGTTGCGGCGTGGGTTGGCGGTGGTTGCGGGTCTGCTGGGAGTTCTGGTTGTTCTGCGTCCGGGTACGCAAGAGCTTCAGACCGGACACCTTGCGGCGCTGGTTGGTGCCTGTCTGGCGGCAGGTAATGCGATCATCATGCGCAAGATTGGCGGCGAAGAGCGGACTGTGGTCATGATTCTGTACCCGTTGTTTGTAGGTTTCCTTTTCATGGGCGGCGGGCTGGCCTTTGTTTATCAGCCGATGCCCGCGCGCGATCTCGGCCTGCTTGCTGTGATTGGCGCTTTGGTCCTGCTGGCCATGATGTCGATTCTCGCGGCCTATCGAAACGGCCCAGCCATCATCGTCGCGCCCATGCAGTATTCACAGATCATCTGGGCGGTCCTGTTCGGGTTCCTGTTCTTTGGCGAATATCCCGATGCGATCACGTTCGTCGGGACGGGTATCATCATCGCCAGTGGGCTCTACATCCTGCGTCGCGAATCCGACCCTGACGTGTCTCGCAACAGCCCCGTTCTGCGCACCCGCACCCGCGCTGGGTTGCCTGCGGGTCTGCGTATCGGCTCGCTCATGCGCAGCGATGATTGAAGGCAGTCTTATTGCGCGTGTAGCGCTATAGTGGCTTGCAATTCCAAACCCCCTCCGCTATCCCGCCCGCCACGGTCGGAGTGTAGCTCAGCCTGGTAGAGCACTGTCTTCGGGAGGCAGGGGCCGGAGGTTCGAATCCTCTCACTCCGACCAGTTTCTTCAATCAGTTTCGTCGAACTACAGGCAGTCTGCCCTGAGGTCATTTGCCCATTTTCGGTTTACTCCTGCCCTTCTCCTGAATTCAGCATGCGTAGCAGCGACTGAAGCAAAGCTGACGACACGCGAATGCACCTGACCTGCCCCCCGAAACTTCCCTCGTTCTGATGTAGAGTTTGCTCAACCTTTTGAAGGAGCAAACGAATGCGAAAGAGCCGTTTCACGGAAGCCCAGATCATTGGGATGATCAAAGAACAGGAAGCTGGGATGCCAAC
>JBFOMB010000031.1:0-45131 GCA_040830545.1 Paracoccaceae bacterium
CAGGTGTAGCATCCATCCGCGAATGGGCCAGGCGGGACGGGGGAGAACGTACGTTGCGGTGCGCTAATAGGGCGTGACACGGGCCGCAGTCTTCTCGATTGCGGGCACAAAGTGCGCGGCGGAGGCGCCGGTTCCGATCACCGCCGCGTGTTTGCCCGTCAGGTCCAGATCATGTTCCCACTGCGCGGAATGGAAAGACGGGCCCGGAAAACTGAAGAACCCCGGCACGTCCGGGATCAGCGGGATATGCAACGCGCCGATGCCCGATACCAGACCCCGCGCGGACCACTGCTGCCCCTCTGCGGTTTCCACCTGCCAACGCGCCCCGTCCCAGCGGGCGGATGTCATCGCCTGCCCGAAATGGCACAGCTCATACAGACCCTCGTCCCGCGCGACATTGCGCATGTACATCCAGATCTCGTTCCCGCCGGCATAAGACGTGGACCAATCGGGGTTCAGATGACGCGCGAAGGAATAAAGATGTGATGGCACATCGCAGGCCACGCCGGGGTAGGTGTTTTCCCGCCAGGTCCCGCCGATATCTTCCGCCTTTTCAAGGATCGCAATGTCGGTGAACCCCTTGCGGCGCGCCTCCATCGCCATAGTGAGCCCGGAAAAGCCGGAGCCAATGATAAGGATATCAACGGCCTGCGCGCTCATGACCCGTCCAGCTGTTTGCCGATCAAATTCCAGTATTTCGCAGGCATCAGACGTTGGATGATGTCGATTTTGCGGGCGTCATCGCCGATCAGGATACGCGGTTTGCCCTTCTCAATGCCCCTGGCAATGATCTCTGCCGCCTGATCCGGCGGCATTTTCAGCAGCTTGTTCGTGTGATCCAGTCGCTTCTGCGCCTCGACCTCCGTCAGTTCGCTGGTCATGCGGGCGCTGTTTGCGATGTTGGTGCTGACGCCGCCTGGGTGCACCTGCGTGATGCGCAGGTTGGTGCCTGCCATTTCGTGCCGCAACGCCTCGGTAAAGCCGCGCAAGCCGAATTTGGCGGTAGAATAAGCGGTTTGCCCCGGTGGGCCAATCAGGCCAAAAACGCTGGAGATGTTGACGATCTGCGCATCTGGACGGGCCGTCAGCGACGGCAAAAACGCACGTGTCAGACGAATTGGCGCGTTCAGGTTGATGTCCAGCACCCAATCAAAATCGTCCTCCGACACCCTGTCGAAGTTTCCTTCCAGCGCGACGCCTGCGTTGTTGATCAAAACGTCTGCATGGGCTCCATGTTGGGCTTCAACGGTGGCGGGCAGGCCATCAACTGCGCCCTTGTCCGTCACATCCATCGGATGCAGCGACACGCGCACATTTTGTTGCAGTGACTGCCGCGTAGACTCCAAACCATTGGCGTTTACGTCCACCAACGCGAGATGTGTGCCACGGTTGGCAAATGATCGCGCCAAGGCCGCACCAATCCCGGACCCGGCACCGGTGATGACGGCCAGTTTGTTGCTGAGATCAAATGGCAGCATCGACTCCCCTCCACGGGCATAGGGAACCGGCGGCTTCCCGCTCGTCAACCCTGCCGTAGGGACAACCATCGCCATCTGTGTCTCAGGCGCACAAGGACCGGTCCGCACTGCTTCAGTCGAAGATGTCCAGGTTCAATTCCAGCCCCGTGCCCATCCAGATCGCGTGATCCCGGTGGTCCTTCAGGGCATCACCGGTGTTGGGGTGCGTGAACACGATCAACCCACCGCGGTTGAGCGCCAGCCAGGGCATGAGCGTATCAAACACCTCGGGTCCAAAGGCCAGTTGGCAGCTCCACATCGGATGCGGGCCCAGAGGCTTTTCATGGACGCGCCCCATCTCCACGTCAAATTGATCACGCGCGGCCTCGCAAACGGCGCGGGCCTGATCGACCGTATCCGCGTCGAAATAGACATGTGCGTGATAGCTTTGGATATCGGTCATTGCGTGTCCCTGTAATGCAGAATGCGGCCAATCGTGTTCAAAAGGACCTGCGCCGCCAGGATTGAGGTGCTGCCGGACAAATCGTAATCCGGCGCGACCTCAACCAGGTCCAGACCCACGATGTTGCCACGCTGGGCCAACCCGTCGATGAGTTCCAGCACCTCGTAGTACAGAAACCCACCATGGCTGGGTGTACCGGTTCCTGCGGCGATAGAAGGATCAAACGCGTCAATGTCGATGGTCAGGTAGTACCGCTTGCCCGCTGGAATACGCTCCAACACGCCCTCAACGCCCAATTTGCGCAATTGCCGAACCGACAGGATGTCAGACCCCATGGCGCGCGCGTCCTCATACCCTTCGCGTGCGGTGGAAGATACATTGCGAATGCCAATCTGGCTGAGGCCCGTGACATAGGGTTTTTCTGCTGCGCGGCGCATCGGATTGCCATGGCCATACCGCACGCCATGACGTTCATCGACAAAGTCCAGATGCGCGTCGATCTGAACCACGTGAATCGGGTCCTGGTCGTCAAACGCGTTGATGCAAGGGATGTTGATTGAATGATCGCCGCCCATGACCACCGGCAAAGCACCCGCTTTCAGGATTTGCCGCACGCCATGTTCGATATTGGCATGGCTCTGGATCGTATCGGTATGAATGATGTCCGCGTCGCCTATGTCGACAATTGTGACCTTGGTCGGGTCCAGATAGGTGATGTCGTCTTCGTGATCGTAAGCCCCGGCGTGTCCGAATGCGAATAAAGTAGAGGCCTCGCGGATGGCACGTGGCCCCATGCGTGCGCCGGACCGCCATTGCGCCCCGAAGTCAAATGGCGCGCCCAACACAGCCACGTCAGCGTCAATCGCGCTCCAATCCTCGACATAAGGGTATTTGCCAAAGGTGCAAATACCCACAAACGGCAGGTTCAGGCGGCCGCTTTCATATCCATGCCCCGACATCAGGACACCACCAGGAAGATCATTGTACCAAGCCCCCAAAACGTCATTTGGTAATGGGTGTTCTGCGCCCATTCATGAGCGAACCAGTAGCAGAAGTAGTTGCCGACAACCAGAAACCCTGCCCAAACGCAGGTAAACAATGTGGCACCTAACAAGGATATGGCCATGGCTGCATCTGCGCTGGCCGATCCGAACAGGTGAAGGGTCAGCAACAGAACTCCGCTCCACAAAACCACGGCCGCAACCAGTTCGGCCAGAACGACAAACCGAAAGGCCAGCCGCTGCAGACCCCGGCTGGTGATTGCGCGATGAGCGACGCGTGCGAATGCCTCGGGGTAGCCCTCGCGCATCCGGCTCATTTCCATCACTTCGGCGGTGAAGGTTTCATTGTTGGACGGGTGGACGATGTTGTCCCAGACGCCAGTGGTCATCCATGCGGCGATGGCCGTCAGCATCAGGATCTGGGCGATCAGAACAACGGTTTCGAACATCGCGCCTCTCCTGGACGGCAGACACACTACGGGCCGCTGTTTCCAGCGGCCCGCGTGTTGGTTTGGATCAGGTCCAGGCCAATTTGGCCGGGTGAATCTCGAACGAGATGTGATGTTCGCCGCCCACCAGGTTTTCCTTGGTGTGGTTGTACAGCGAACGCCAGTAGGGCTGGATCGTCACAGCCGCGTCCTGGATCATCTGCTCGCCCTTGGCCATCAACTCGCGACGGGCTTCAACATCAGCAGTTGCCAATGCCTGTTCCAGCAGCGCGTCAAACTCGGGATTGGACCAGCCGAATTCGTTCCACGCCTCGCCCGAACGGTAGGCCAGCGCCCAGATCTGGACACCAAGCGGACGGTGGTTCCAGTTGGTCGAGCTGAACGGATACTTCGCCCAGTCGTTCCAGAACGTGTTGCCCGGCAGAACGGTCCGCTTGACGTTGATGCCCGCGTCGCGCAGCTGCGCGGCAACGGCGTCGGTGGTGTCCTTGCGCCATGCGTCGTCGATCGACAGCAGTTCGTGCTCGAAGTCACCCATCCCCGCTTCGTCCATCAGCGCCTTGGCAGCTGCTGGGTCAACGGTCTGTGCCGGCAGTTCGGCATATTCCGGGTGCATCGGGCCGACATGGTGGTTTTCGGCAGGGACGCCGCGACCGCCATAACCCAGTTCCAGCAGGACCGAGTTGTCCACGGCCATCTGGATCGCCTTGCGCACACGTTCGTCTGCATAGGGCTGCTTGCCGTCGACTTCGGCCAACTGGTTGGTCCGGATCACGATAGTCGCCGCAGTGACGATTTCGTGCTGGGCCCAGCCATCCTGCACGCCCATGATGTCGATGAAATCACCATCGACCGAGTACAGCATGTCAACTTCGTCTGCTTCGGCCGCAGCAACCCATGCCGACGGATCGGTGCCGTAATCGATGAACTCGACACGGTCCATGTATGCGCCGTTGCCTTCGTTCCACCAAGTGTGGTTTTCGTTGCGAACCAGAACCGCCTTTTCACCCACGCTCAGGCTTTCAGGCAAGTAAGGGCCGGTGCCAATCGGGTTAGAGATGTCGTCAACCGATCCATCCGCGTGGATGATGGCCGCCGGGTAGTCCGCCATGCCCGGAATCAGGGAAATGTCGGGCTTGGGCAGGTTCAGTTTGACCGTGTGGCTGTCGATAACTTCGATAACGCCATCACCGGCCTTACCCGAGTCCGCGTCGATCAGCGTAGCCATACGACCGGCCATGGAGTTGCCTTCAACGCCTTTGTCACACCAGCCCGCGATGTTGC
This sequence comes from Paracoccaceae bacterium, assembly GCA_040830545.1. Classification (GTDB taxonomy): domain Bacteria; phylum Pseudomonadota; class Alphaproteobacteria; order Rhodobacterales; family Rhodobacteraceae; genus HXMU1420-2. Next base: position 4,655 of record JBFOMB010000031.1, read on the forward strand.
GCGCCACGTCTTCGGCGGTAAAGTCATCACCATTGTTCCACTTCACACCCTTGCGGACGTTCAGGGTGTAGACGGTTGCGTCTTCGTTGATTTCCCAGCTTTCTAGCAGGTTCGGGCCAAAGGTCCCGTCGCGGCCATAATCCACCAGGTATTCCAGCCAACCACGGCTGAAGTTTGCGATCTGGCTCCAGTCATAGGTGCGCGGATCTTTCAGCGCGCGCACTTCCTGCTGGATGCGCACCGTGCCACCCTGCTTGTGACCGTCGGCATAAGCGGGCGGCGTCATGCCCAGCATCGCGTAGGCGGTTGCCGTTGTTGCACCAAACGCGCTGGCCAGCGCCAGGAATTCGCGGCGGTTGACTTCGTCATCGCCAATCTTGTCCACCTGATCGGTGATCACTTTGGGCATCGGTTTCCCGGTGCGTGTGTAGAATGTCATTGGGTTCCCCTCTGTTGGTTTGTGGCGGGTCTTACCGCTTTTGTAGGTTCATTTTTGCCTGCCCGTTTCCAAAGGTGTCAAGGCAGGTTTGATCAAATCTAGGGCCTCATCGTGTCGAGTCCATCAGTGGCTGACGCCGAGATACAAATGCTGGTCAGCTTGCGCGGCTGCGCGTAGTCCCACGGAGTCGCCCGATGCAACACAGCCCTTTGATCCCAGACGAGCACATCACCGACATTCCAGGTGTGAGACACGACATATTCGGGTTTTGTGACGAATTCTGTCAGTTTCCGGATCAGCGCCAACCCTTCCTCCTCCTCTAACCCGTCGACGGCATATGAATGGCTGGCAATGTAGAGCGCCTCCCGCCCGTTCACCGGGTTCACCCAAAGCGATTTCCAGTGCTGATCTTCCCATTTGTGAAACATCGGCAATTCGGCCAGGTCGGGCGAGATCATCGCGCGGCTTTGCGCATAGCGGTGCCAGATGCCGCGGCCCCTGATTTGCGCCTTCAGTTCTTCAGGCATATCGGCCCAACCGGCGCGGGTTGACGCGAATTGGGTCTGCCCACCTTCTGGCGCGACCACGCGAGCGACGAGGATATTGGTCAGCGCGGGCACCGGCAGAAACGTGCTGTCCGCATGCCACAACATGTTTGCCTTCAGGTTCAGCGTGTGCAGGTCCATTTCGCCGGTAACGCTGCCATCATCCCGGATATTTGACACGGCGCGCACCTCGAACCCATCTTTGGCCGCCAGATCATCGGCGTCACGGTCCTCGATGCTGCCGAAATAGCGGCCCAGTTTCAAATGTGCCTCGTCCGTCAGGTCCTGATTGCGGAACAAAAGCAGGGAGTGCTCTTCGAACGCGGCCCGGATTTGCGCGAAACCGTCATCGTCAACGGTGTTCAGGTCGATGCCGTGAATCTCCACCCCATAACGTGGATGGATCGGTGTGGTGGTCAGGTTGCTGGTCATGGGATTGCCCTCATTTCCCGTCTGTCTGTTCGGTTATTGTGTGGCCAAGGCTTCGATTTCGTCCGGGGACAGATGTCGGACCTTGTCCCATGCGGCGGATTTGGCGCTGTTCAACAGACCCTTGGAATCCATGCGTTTCTTCCACGCAAGATGGCGATAGTCCGCGTTCTTGAGCCCGCCACCTTCGACTTGCCAGGTGTGCGCGTCGTAGACCGGAAAACCGTTGGCTTCGTAGGTTGCGTTGATCTCCGCCAGTCGCTCGGCGGTGCTGAACCAGATGATCGGCAGATCAAAGGTCACGATTTGCCCCTCAAGCAGTGCAAATTCGTGGTGCATCCAAACGTCGTCGCCCAGTTTGGGGCGTAGCGCGGCAACCTTCGCGGGGTCAGGCGGGATGGGGCATCCGATTTGCTGGTACGTCGCGGATCGGTCGGCTTTCAAAACCTGCAATGTCGTGTGGTTGTAGGAGAAATCGAATACATGCGGCAGGCGCTTTTCCTTCCTCTCGGCTTCACTCATGGTGAGGTCGACATGCCCGCCTTGCACGGTCATTAGATCGCGGAAACTGTCCACGTGCTCGGCTGGCACAAGCGTCACCAGCAGATGCTTGCCGGATCGAACGTGTCCTTCCAGTCGCGGGAAATAGGCTGTGATCCGGGCATCCACCGTGCTGACCAACTTCGGCGAAATGCTGTCAGCCTGCGTTAATGCTAACCCAGCGGCATAGGCGTCCTCGTAGTCGTCAAAGGTCGCCATGCAGCCCCACCACTCGCGTCGCGGTACAGTGCGGATCGTGACCTCGGTTATTGCGCCATTCAGCCCCCAGGGATGGTGGATTTGCAGAACATCTGCACCTTCGAACACGTGTTCCTGCGCGGTCTCGGACACCTCTAGTGCCTTTAGCGCGATCAGGTTGCCGGGTTCCCGCAGCGCACCATTTGCAACCGACCCGATCCCGGCACTGCCCCCGGCCACGAACCCGCCAATCGTGGCAATGTCCTGAGTGGATGGGAACATCACCAATTCCGCGCCATGCTCAGCCAATGCGGCATTAATGTCTGCCATCAGCGCGCCCGCCTCAGCCCGGACATAGCCATCCCCGATTTCCAGAATGCGGTTCATACCCGTGGTTTCGACAATTAGACCGCCATCCACAGGCACGCTTTGTCCATAGTTCCCGGTGCCCCCGCCGCGCATCACAATCGGCGCGTCATGTGCATGGGCCACGCGCAACACGTGAGCCAATTCATCAGGCGTCTTGGGTTGCGCCACCAGATCCCCGAAACAGCGTTTCAGTTCCTGATTCAGGATGGGTGAGTACCAGAAGAAGTCGCGGCTGCGTTTCTTTATCAGCACCGGTTCAGTGACCAGTTCCACCGGGGCGAGTTCAGCCGCAAATGCGTTCCAGTCGATGTTGGTTTTGCCGGAGATGGAGGTCATGCGTGCTCTCCCAGATAAATGTGCAAAGGGGTCAATGGCCCGGCGCGGCCAGACACCAACTCGGCCAAGCTGCTGGCGTTGCTGATGCGTATGTCGCTCACGGATGCGCCGATTACGGGTACCGGATCACGGCCCATGGCGCGGGTGGCGTTGTCTGTGATCAGCGGCAGCCAGCGTTCAAACGGCGGGTCCAGATGTGCGGCCAGAACCGCCAGATGCAGGGCGGCCATCGGGTCATGTTGACCGACCGGGCAGAACGCATCGTCTACATTGTCAGAGGCCACCACCACGCTGACACCTGCCGCCGCCAGTTCCCTTATTCGCGTCAACCCTCGCCGATCAGGTGTGCCGTCAGACCGGCCTTGCAGGTACAGGTTCGTTGTGGGCAACGCGGCCACATGGATACCTGCCCGCGCCAGCTTGTCCGCCACGCGGGTCACGTCGCCGGGCCCCAGGTTCATCATCGCGCAGGCATGACCGCACAGGACCGGCCCCTGGAACCCGGTTTCGAGTGCGGCATCTGCAATGGCTTCAAGGTTGCATGGTCCTGGTTCCAAACCCTCGTCCACGTGAAAATCCAGCGCATGGCCCAACCGATCTGCCAAGGCAAACACGCGCCGCAAGGCTGGCATCGGGTCAGGGTGACCCAGAATCATTGTCCCCAGCACGCCGTTTTTGTCCCGCACCGCCCGTGCCACGGGTTCCGCGAATTCCGGATCGCCCATCCGGTCCAGTCCAGCCAGCGAAGCAAGCTCCAGCGTCAAATCGGGTGTTTCCTGCGCCAGCTCGGCCAGTACAAACCAAGCAGGCGGCGGCGCGGCCTCCATTCCCCAGTCAACATGGCTGCGCACCAAACCGCAGCCTGCCGCGCGCAATTCGTCCAATCCACGGGACGCGCGGCCCCGAATATCCGCGTCGGTCCAGTTGACCTTGTCCGCCCATTGCCTGGCCACCGCGGTCGCCAAATCCCCACCGACATCCGGCAGCCGGTGCAGCGTGTGGCATTTGTCCAGATGGCAATGCGCTTCAACTAATGCCGGCAAAACGATCCGGGGTGTGTCCGATGGCGCCGTCGGTTCCAACGCCTGAACCCGCCCGTCGGCGACACGCAGATCCCCCCGCCCCAGCCCGGGTACAATGATATCGAGTAAGAGCGTCATACCCGCCCCAGAAATGTGTCGAGAAAGCCCATGAACCAGTCATGTTGCACCGGGTCGACGCTCGGCCCCAACCGGTCTTGTTCCTCCCGCGTCTGCGCGCCGGGTTCGCCATAACTGTCGCCGAATTCCTGCCAGCGCTTGAAGCCTTCGTAGTGCTGTTCTGGGTGGAACTGCACACCATAGACGTTTTCCCCCACCCGAAACGCCTGATTCTCAAAAAGCGCGCTGCGGGCCAGATGTTGCGCGCCGTCCGGCAGGTCGAAGGTGTGGAAATGGCCCTGAGTCACATGCAGTGGCTTCGGTAAAAACCATTCCGCCCCTTCAACCGGACTGACCTCGTAAAACCCGAATTCGTGCGACCTATGTTCAGGCACGCCGACCCAGGCCCCCATGTGATGTGCTATCATCTGTGCGCCCTGACATATGGCCAGCATCGGAATGCCCGCCTGCATCGCTGCATCGATCCAGTGGTATTCTTCGTTCAGGAACGGATGGATAGCTGTGTCATAGGCATTGTACATGCCGCCATAGATGACAGTCGCTGCAACATCCTCGGTCACCTCACCCAACAGATCACCCTGATAGGGACGACGAATGTCAGCTGTCAGAGAGCTCCTCTCCAGCCATTGCATAACGCGGTCATCCGTCGGACCGTCGCTATGACGCACCAAAACCACACGCTTGCCCATTCATCCCTCCAGAGGGTGTTGCGTAAGCGGCCCGTTTCGATGTGAATCTGTGCCAGAGATTTTCGGTACGGTTTCACGAAAGACCGCGCCGCGCAAGACAGGACTTGACCCCATGCGCTCACTGACACCTGAAACACTGGCCCCGCCCTTTGCCCGCTATGCCCATGGGGTCGAACTGCCACCGGGTCAGCGCGTTGTGCGCACGTCTGGCCAGTTGGCACTGGCCGCAGATGGCACGGTGCCTGAAGGCGCCTATGCGCAGGCGCAGCTCTGTTTTGAGAACATTGTCGCAATCTTGGGCGCGGCGGATATGTTGATGGCGGATGTGTTCCACCTGAACGCCTATGTCACCGACCGGCATCACATGGCCGGGTACATGCAGGCAAGGGACGAGGCGCTTGCCTCCCGATCCGAAGACGCGCTGCCCAGTTCGACACTGATGATCGTGTCCGGGTTCACCCGGCCTGAGTTCGTGGTCGAGATCGAGGCCTGGGCAGCGGCGGGTTGAACGACATCAGGTCGTGCGCACGCCATAGTAGAGCCCGACCACATGTTCCGCCTCGGCGAAGAACAGCCAACGCACGCAGAGTACCCCGGCGACATGGGACAGAACTGCGAGGGCAGCCAGAGCATGGGAGAACGGCAGCATCAGGCAGAGGACCGGAATCACGGCCACCAGAAGAAGGCCGATGACCCGCAGCTTCTGACTGTGCTTGCGCGCCACAACGTAGCCGAATTCATGCAACAGGTAGTTTGACCCTGTATGCGGCGGTTCAAAAGGACGAACAGAGCCATCCGCGCCCAGCCCTGTTGCTGAGGCAAGGTTGGTGCCGGATTTCGACAGCGCCTGATCCCCGATGACCCAGTAAGCAATCTGCGCGGCACCGACCGCGATCAGGAGGACAATGGCGGCTGTAACCTGCCCCGCCATCAATGCACCGCCGCCAATGGAAAAGCCCAGGAACAGGGCGGGCGTCAAAGGTGTGTGCCAGCGCGGCACGGTTTTGAGCTGGCCGTAGATCATCGAGGTGGTGAACACTGTGCCAAGCGACAGCAGCCCACCGATCCACCCGAGCAGCGACCAGCGTTCTCCGACGAACACCAGCCCCGCGCCATACAGCGCCATGACCAAAAGCGCGGCGACAGCACAAACACCTTCGCGTGAGAGCCAGCTGGACCGCCATTGTGTGAACGCCTTCATAGCACGTTCGGGGTGGCCGAGGTGGAAGGTGGAGGCGATCAGGCCGCCGACCGCCAGCAGGTAGGCGATTGCGAAGAAAACAAATGCGACCCAGCCGGAGACAGCAGGGAACCCGAAGCCGAGCCACAGCAGCAGACCAAAGCCAAGGCCGCTGAGCGAGGTGAAAACGATGACGGATGGGGCCGGATGCATCTCAGATCCTTTCCAGTGCCTTGTCGAGCCAGCTGAAGAAGCCCTGCGGTTCTTCGCTGACCGGAGCGAGGAGTGGGGCCAGGATGTCGATTTGTTCGTCGATTTGATCCTTGGGGCGCGGTGGCAGGTATTTGTTGACGGGTTTTGTGCCTTGTTCCGGCATCAGGTCCATGCCGCCGCGTTCGGCCACCAATTGACTCACGTCGCTGTTCGGATCGCCCAGGTCACCGAAATGCCGCGCGCCAGCCGGGCAGGTGCGCACGCAGGAGGGGATTTGATCCTCTTCCGGTAGGTTTTCGTTGTAGATGCGGTCCACGCAGAGCGTGCATTTCTTCATCACGCCCGCCGCAGCATCCATTTCCCGCGCGCCATAGGGGCAGGCCCAGGCGCAGAGGCCGCAGCCGATGCAGTCGCTTTCATTGACCAGTACAATCCCGTCCTCAGTACGTTTGTAGGTGGCCCCGGTGGGGCAAACGGTGACGCATGGCGCGTCTTCGCAATGTAGGCAGGATTTCGGGAAATGGATCAGCTGCGCCGGACCGGAAGCCGGGGTGATTTCATAGCTGTGGACGCGGTTCAGGAAGGTGCCTGACGGGTTGGCGCCGTATGGGTCCTGATCGCTGAGCGGGGCGCCGTAGTTTTCTGTGTTCCAGCCTTTGCAGGAGATCACGCAGGCATGGCAACCCACACAAGTGTCAAGGTCGATGACAAGGCCGAGTTTCTTCTCGGTTCTTTCGGGCAGGGTGGTCATGCGGCGCTCCGGCTGTCGCGAGGGATGGCTGAACGTAAGGGCAGAAGATCTTTGGTATTTTCCGGAAAGAAAATGGGGGGCGCTGCCCCCGTCGCCTGCGGCGTCTCCCCCGGAGTATTTTGGGAACAATGAAGCAGTGGGGTCATTTGCCCACCTTCCAGGCGAGAGAGTCGGGGCCCTGGCCAACGGGTGAGGTGATCGGATCGAAGGCCGGTTGGGATTGTGCAGGCGCAGTGGTCCTTTCGATCTTCACCTTCAGGTCGAACCACGCGGCCTGACCGGTGATCGGGTCGGAATTGGCCCAGCGCAGCCCGTCGCCTTTGGGCGGTAGAAGCTCGTGGATCAGGTGGTTCAGCAGGAAGCCCTTTTGGGTCTCCGGCGCGTCCTTGTCCAACGCCCAGGCACCTTTGCGTTTGCCGATGGCGTTCCATGTCCAGACGGTGTTGTCGTTCAGCGCGGCCATTTCCATGACCGGAACGGTGATTTCGCCGTGAAGTGAAGTGACTTTGGCCCAGTCGCCGTCTTTCAGACCGTGCTCGCGCATCAGCTTCGTTGGCACGTAAAGCGGGTTGCGGCCGTGGATTTGACGCAACCACGCGTTTTGCGTGCCCCAACTGTGATACATCGCCATGGGGCGTTGGGTCAGCGCGTTGACGGTGAACCCGTCATTGCCGGTTTGGTCGGTCTCGTACCAAATCGGCAGCGGGTCCAGCTTTTCCTTGATCTGGTCGCGCAGGTGATCCGGTGGCTGGCGGTCGCCATGGCCTTCTGCCGCCAACTGGAACTTGCGCATAGGTTCGACATAAAGCTGGAACAGGTAGGGTTGGGGGGTGTCATATATGCCGATCTTAACCGCCCAGTCCTGATAGGCGGTGTTCCAGGGCTTGTAGTACAGCGCCTCGTCCGGGATGTGGCCGACCCAGAAGCCACCATTTGAGATATAGCTGTCCAGCTGGCCTTCGTTCGGATCGCCGCGACCCTCGGTCAGGCCGATATCGCTCATCCGCCATCCGGCAAGAGGGCCTATACCAGGGCGGCGCTGGTGGTTGGTGATGTAGTCGGCATAGTCCGTATATTTGGCGGTGCCATCCTCATCAGTAAAACCCGGCAGCTTCATCTTGTTGGCCAGTTGCACCAAAACGGTCTGGAAACCGCGCACATCACGGTCCGGTTCGACCACGGGCCAGCGGATGGCGTCAGCGGCGGCATCTGCCTCGCAAATCGGACGGTCCAGCAGCGAGATACAGTCGTGGCGTTCCAGATAGGTTGTGTCGGGCAGGATCAGGTCGGCATAGGCCACCATTTCCGACGAATAGGCGTCAGAATAGATGATCCTCGGGATCACATAGTCGCCGTTTTCATCCGTGTCCGTCAGCATGTCCATCACGCCACGGGTGTTCATGGACGAGTTCCACGACATATTCGCCATATACATGAACAGCGTGTCGATCTTGTAGGGATCGCCCGAATGGGCGTTGGAAATGACCATGTGCATCAGGCCATGGGCGCTCATTGGATTTTCCCACGTGAACGCCTTGTCGATGCGGGCGGGTGTGCCGTCTTCTTTCAGCGCCAAGTCATCCGGGCCACGGACGAACCCCAGATGCGGGCCGTTCAAGGGGCTATTGGGTTTGACGCCGCAATGAGGTGTCGGATGTGCCTCTACCGGTTTGGGATAGGGCGGTTTGAACCGGAAACCACCCGGAACCTCGACCGTGCCCAGCAGGATTTGCAGCACATGCAGGGCGCGGCAAGTCTGGAACCCGTTGGCATGGGCGGACACCCCGCGCATGGAATGGAAGCTGACCGGGCGACCCGTCATCGTCTTGTGCGTTTCACCCCGGAAATCGGTCCATTCGGCTTCGAGCTCAAAGGCTTCGTCAAACGCGACACGGGCGATTTCAGCAGCAACAGCGCGGATTTTCGTGGCGGCGATGCCGCAGCGGTCGGCGACCGCCTCGGGGGCGTATTCGTCGCTCAGGTACCGTTCCGCCATCAGGTGGAACACCGGCACATGGGTGATCCCGGCCTGACGATACTTGGCGGACAAGTCCGGGCGCACACCCGGTTGGTCAAACGGGGTCAGCTTGCCGGTTTCGCGGTCGATCACCAGCGGCTTGCCATCGTCGTCCCGCAGGAACAGGCCATATTCGGGGCTTTTCGGGTCGGAATTCACCAGAACTGGCGCGTTGGTGTAACGCGCGAGGTAGTCGAGGTCGATTTTCCCGGCCTTCATCAGCACGTGGATCAGCGACAGGATGAACAGTCCGTCAGTCCCCGGCGTGATCCCGATCCAATCGTCCGCAACGGCATTGTACCCTGTGCGGATTGGGTTGACCCCGATCACCCGCGCACCGCGCGCCTTGATCTTGCCGATGCCCATCTTGATGGGGTTGGAGTCGTGATCCTCTGCCACGCCAAATAACATGACCAGCTTGGTATGGTCCCAATCTGGCGGGCCGAATTCCCAGAACGCGCCGCCCATTGTGTAGATGCCCGCCGCAGCCATGTTGACCGAACAGAACCCGCCATGCGCCGCATAGTTGGGCGTGCCAAAATTTTGCGCCCAGAAGCTGGTGAAGCTTTGCGATTGGTCGCGCCCGGTGAAAAAGGCCAGCTTTTCCGGATCCGCGCGCAGCGGTTCCAGCCACTCAACCGCCAGATCCAGCGCCTCGTCCCAGCTGATTTCCTCGAACTGACCCGACCCGCGCGGTCCGACACGTTTCAGCGGCGCGCGCAGGCGCGACGGCGCGTTGTGCTGCATGATGCCCGCGCTGCCCTTGGCGCACAGCACACCCTTGTTCACCGGATGGTCACGGTTGCCCTCGATATAGGCGACCTTGCCGTCCTTCATGTGCACGTTGATGCCGCAGCGGCAGGCACACATGTAGCAGGTGGTTTTGCGGATCTCGTCAGAGACCGGAGGAGAGAGGTCTAGCTGTGGCTGGGCCATGTGTGTCCTGCTCGGTTCGGGGAACGGTGGGATACGACGATGTTTTGCATCCGGTTGCAATATCGGAACGGGTGTTTTTCAGAACAACACATTCTGAAACATGCGTTATCGGTCCTCCACGGGAACGTAGGGGCGGTGATCGGGACCGTTGTAGAGCGTCAGCGGACGGATCAGAATATTGCTGCGCTGTTGTTCCACACATTGCACGATCCAGCCGGGCATGCGGCCAATGGCAAAGATGGGCACATACAGGTCCATCGGAATGCCGTGTAGCTGGTAGATCACGCCCGAGTAGAAATCGACGTTCACGTTCAGGCCATGGCGCGCGTAGGGTTTCATCGCCTCGACCACGCCCTGCAGGATTTCATACCATTCTGGCGCGCCCATTTCCTCGCCCAGTTTACGCACGCCTTCACGCATGTGACGGGCGCGGGGGTCTTCGGCACGGTAGACGCGGTGGCCGAAACCGGTCACGGCCTCTTTGGCGGCGCGTTTGGCTTTGACATAGGCGGCGGCATTGTCCGGCGTACCGATCTCGGTCACCATTTTCATGACATCTTCGGCAGCGCCACCATGGGCCGGACCCGCCAATGTGGACAGGGCCGTGACAATCGCGCCGTGCAGGTTGGCGTCCGTGCCGACGGTGACACGGGCCGCAAAGCTGGACGCGTTCGCGCCATGTTCAGCATGCAGGATGAAATCGACGTCGGCCAGTCGCGCAGCATCGTCCGATGGTTTTTCGCCCTTGAGCATCCAGAGCCAGTTTGCAGCGTGGCTCACCTCCGGATCGGCAGCGACGGGTGCGCGGCCATTTCGGATTGCTTCGTGTGCAGCGATGATCATCGGAACCTGCGCGGTCAGGCGCAGGCCGTTGCTCAAAAACGCGTCTTCGCCTGTCTCCTGACTGGCTGGCTCCAACGCGGCCAGGGCGGACACGGCGGTCCGCAGCACATCCATCGGATGCCCGTCCTTGCAGGCGGCGATTATGTCATAGATCGCATCCGGCAGGTGCCGGCCCGCTTTCATCGCCTGATCGAAGGTTGCCAGTTCCTGCGTGTTCGGCAGTTCCCCGTGGATCAGAAGGTAACAGACCTCCTCAAACGTCGAATGCGTGGCCAGATCGTCAATTGAATACCCGCGATACAGCAATTCGCCCTTTGACCCGTCGATATGACTGACCCCGGAGCGTTCGAAATATATCCCTTTGAGACCACGGTTGATCTTGACGTTTTCGGTCATTGCTGGCTCCTTCCGGGTGCGTATACCGAGGCATACATGTCCAATCTTGAAAAATTTTTCGACGCTGCACGACAGCGACAGGCGCGGGTGGTTCTGCCTGAAATGGAAGACACCCGCGTAGCTGAAGCAGCACAGCGCATGGAGGCCGAGGGCCTGTGCACGCCTCTGCCTTTGGGCGACATCACTGACGCGCAGGTCGAGGCGTTGGTCGCTGCGCGCGGCATGAAAGAGGCTCTGGCGCGGCGCATGTTGTCCCGCCCGCTGTATCGTGCCGCTGCGATGGTCGCGGCGGGGGAGGCTGATGCCATGGTCGCCGGGGCAGACAGCCCCACGAAACGGGTGATCGAGGCCGCGTCCATTGCCATTGGGCTGGCTGACGGGGTCACGACGCCATCGTCGTTCTTCCTGATGCTGTTCCCGGACGGACGAGACATGATCTGGGCCGATTGCGCGGTGAATGTCAGTCCTTCGGTCGAAGAATTGGCCGACATTGCCCGCGCCTCAGCTGCGACATGTGCCGCACTGTTGGGGGATCCCAAGGTCGCGATGCTGTCCTTTTCCACCGGTGCCAGTGGACAGGGGGACAGCGTGGATCTGGTACGCGCCGCAGCAGAGGCCACGGGGTTCACTGGACCCATCCAGGCGGATGCGGCTTTGAATGCGACAGTGGCCGCAAAAAAAGGACTGGGTGAAGGAGACGCGAATGTGCTGATCTTCCCAAATCTGGACGCGGGCAACATCGGATACAAACTGGCCCAGGAATTGGCAGGTGCACAGGCTCTGGGCCCGTTCCTGCAGGGGTTCCGCAAACCTGTCTGTGACCTGTCGCGCGGCGCGCGGGTAGACGACATCGTTGCGGCAACGGCTGTGACGCTGGCCATGGTATAGCCCATCACGCGGCCTCCAGCAGGGACAGCGCATCAACGGCAATCATGCGCTCCTCTTCTGCGGGAACAACCCAGATCGCGACTTTGGAAGATTCCGCGTGCAGGCGCGGCCCTGACCGATGATTGGCGTCCGGATCCAGACGTGCACCCAGCCATTCCAGGCCGCGCAGGATACGCGCGCGCACACCCACCGCGTTTTCGCCAATACCGCCAGTAAAGGCGATGGCGTCCACGCCTTCGAGCGCCGCAATCAGCGACCCGGCGTGGCGAAGGGACCAGTAGCAGAAATGTTCGATCGCAAAGTCGGCATCCGCCGAATGATCGACCATCAGTTTCCGCATGTCCGATTTGCCACCCGACAGGCCCAACAACCCACTTTCGTGGTTTAGGATGGCCTTGGTTCGCTCAAGCCCGTTTTCCTCAACCAGTCGCAGTACGGCGTTAGCATCGATCCCACCTGATCGCGTGCCCATGGTCAAACCGTCCAACGGCGAATAGCCCATGGTGGTTGCGATGGAGCGCCCATTTTTGATCGCGCAAAGCGACGCGCCATTGCCAAGATGGAAGGCCAGCAGTCGTGAAGGCAGAGCCTCGCCGCTCAATTCCGGCAATACTCGCACCAGTGAGGCATAGCTGAGACCATGAAAGCCATATCGCCGAATGCCCCGCGTCTCCATCATCCGGGGGATGGCATAGCGCGTGGCCACGTCCGGGTTCGAGGCATGAAACGCCGTGTCAAAGCTGGCAAATTGCGGGAGGTCTGGCGCGGTCTGGGCCAGTGAATCGATGGCCGCCAGGTTGTGCGGGTTGTGGAGCGGCGCGAGGGGAGAACAGGCATCAATCTCTGCTCGAACCTCTGGCGTCACGCGCACGGGCTGCGCCAGTTTGCTCCCGCCATGTACGACCCGATGCGCCGCTGCGCGCAGCGTATCCGGCGTGACGCCGACATGTTGTAACGCATTCAGGACGGCGCCCAAAGCGGCCTTGTGGTCAATGAACGGGACGTCTGTCCGCGAGCCGTCGATTTCCAGGAACGAGGCGCCGCCAATCCCTGCGGCAAGCCCGGAATGGCGAAGCGCAAGGTCCGCATCAAACACCGCGAACTTGATCGAGGACGATCCGGCATTCAAAACCAGTATGTCGCTACGCGCCACGTCCGCCCTTTCAGTTCCGAAGTGCTTTTCACTGGAGGTGGGCTGGCATGACATCCTTCATGCCAGCCCTGTTTTCTGGATCGCTTACGCCAGCGGCTGCGGACGCATGTCCGCCGGGTCGATACCGGCCACTTCGACGGGCTTCTTCATCGCGTCGCGGCGGAACGGCTCGCCCAGTTCCTGGTTGATCATGGCTTCGATCAGCGTGGTCTTGCCATGCTGCATCTGATCCTCGATCGCCTTGTTCAACGCTTCGGTCAGTTCGTCCATGGTGCGGGCCACAACGCCCTGCAAACCGCAGGCCTGCGCGATGCCGGCATAGCTGACGCCTTCGTCCAGCTCGGTCCCGACGAAGTTGTCTTCGTACCACAGGGTCGAGTTCCGCTTTTCCGCACCCCACTGGTAGTTGCGGAAGACGACCTGCGTGATCGGCGGCCATTCGCCCCGGCCAATCGCAGTCAGTTCGGTCACAGCGATGCCAAACGCGCCATCACCCGAGAAGCCGACAACCGGCACATCCGGGCGACCAATCTTGGCGCCAACAATGGACGGTAGACCATAGCCACAGGGGCCGAACAGGCCGGGTGCCAGGTATTTGCGGCCCTCTTCGAAGGACGGGTAGGCGTTGCCGATGGCGCAGTTGTTGCCGATGTCGGACGAAATGATTGCCTCGCGGGGCAGGGCGGACTGAATCGCGCGCCATGCTTTGCGGGGGCTCAGCCAGTCAGGCTTGGCCGCGCGGGCGCGTTCGTTCCAGGTGGTGCCCGGATCGTCGTCTTCGTGGTCCATGCTGCTCAACTGTTGTGCCCAGCGCGATTTGGTTTCGGCAATTGCCGCCTTGCGGTCGGCGCGGCCTTCGTCACCCGCAGTGCCCGACAGTTGATCCAACAGCGAGGCCGCGACTTTCTTGGCGTCCCCAACGATGCCAACCGATACCTTCTTGGTCAGGCCGATCCGATCAGGGTTGATGTCCACCTGAATGATTTCCGCGTCCTTGGGCCAGTAGTCGATGCCGTAGCCCGGCAGCGTCGAGAACGGGTTCAGGCGGGTGCCCAATGCCAGAACAACGTCGGCTTTCTGGATCAGTTCCATGCCCGCCTTGGACCCGTTGTAGCCCAGCGGACCAGCAAACAGCGGGTGGGAGCCCGGGAACGCGTCATTGTGCTGGTAACCAACACAAACCGGCGCATCCAGACGCTCGGCCAGCGCCATGGAGGCCGGGATCGCGCCGCCAAGAACCACGCCTGCGCCGTTCAGGATCACAGGGAATTTGGCGTTGGACAGCAGCTCTGCCGCCTGCGCAATAGCGGTTTCCCCACCGGCGGGGCGTTCGAATTCCGCAATCTCTGGGATTTCGATGTCGACAACCTGGGTCCAGACGTCACGCGGGATGTTGATCTGGGCCGGGGCCGAGGCGCGCTTGGCATTGATAATCACACGGCTCAGAACTTCGGCGATGCGGGATGGGTCGCGGACCTCTTCCTGATAGGCGACCATGTCCTTGAACGCGGCCATCTGTTCCACTTCCTGAAAACCACCCTGACCAATGGTCTTGTTTGCGGCCTGCGGTGTGACCAGCAGCAGCGGAGTGTGGTTCCAATAGGCTGTCTTTACCGCAGTGACAAAGTTGGTGATGCCCGGACCGTTTTGAGCGATCATCATGCTCATCTTGCCAGTCACGCGGGTGTAGCCATCCGCCATCATACCGCCGGAGCCTTCGTGGGCGCAGTCCCAGAACATGATGCCCGCCTTCGGGAACAGGTCCGAAATCGGCATGAACGCCGAACCGATAATGCCAAAGGCATGTTCGATCCCGTAACGCTGTAGGGTTTTGACGAAGGCTTCTTCGGTGGTCATTTTCATCTGAGCCATCTCCCCGGAAACACAGAAAATCGGCTGTCAGCCGATGGGTTCGGTTTGATGTAGGCGGTTGGACATGGTGCAGATAGGGCCAATGGCCTGCGCCGTTTATGTCCAGTTCAGCGGACCGCTGACAAGACGTCAGCAATGTGCTCCAGGCCCGCCTCGATTCGATCCACGGGAATCGAGGAATAGGCCAGCCGGAAGTAGGCGGTCGGGCGGTCTTCACCGTGAAAGAACGGCGCGCCCGGTTCGATCAAAACGCCGCGCTCTTTTAGTGTCTCGGCAACTTGGCCCATGTTCGTCCCATCTGGCGCTTTCATCCAGAAGGACGACCCACCATAGGCCCCACGCCCCGCAATGGTCAGTCCAAGGCGGGTGATCGCATCCTCCATCGTTTTGCGGCGTTCGTGCAGAATACCAGCCATGCGTCGAATCTGGGCGTCATAGTGGCCAAGCGACAGGAAATAGGCGGTTGTGCGTTGGATATGGCCGGGGGGATGCCGCAGGACCGAAGCGCGCAGCGCACGGGCCTCGCGAATAAACGCTTCGGACCCGACCAGATAGCCCAGCCGCAGACCCGGAAACAGAGATTTGGAAAAGCTGCCGAGGTAAATCACCCGCCCGTCGCGATCCAGTGACTTCAACGCAGGCGACGGGGCCTTGAGGAAGGACATTTCGAATTCGTAATCGTCTTCGACAATCAAAGCGTTGCAATCGCTGGCGCGCTGCAACAGCGCCTCGCGCCGACCGAGCGGCATGGTGGCATTGGTTGGACTTTGGTGACTGGGGGTGACGAACAGCACATCTGTATCGTCGGGCAACGCATCCGGTGGCAGACCGTCACCATCTACATCGATTGGATGCAGATCGCATTTCGACCCGGTAAGGATGTCACGCAACGCGTGATAACATGGGTTTTCAATCACGGCCCGCCGACCTGGTCCCAACAACAGCTGAGTCGCCAACCACAACGCGTTCTGTGCGCCCATGGTGATCAGGATTTCCTGTGGGCGGGCACTGATCCCGCGCCGGGGTAGGGTGTGACGTGCGATGAATTCGATCAGTAGCGGATCGTCAGTGTCGTAGTAGTCCGTGGTGAGCGCGACAAAATCTTTCTGACCCAGTGCGCGCAACGCGCATAACCTCCAGTTCGCGTGGTCGAACAACATCGGGTCAGCCTGACCGTAGATGAACGGAAAGCGATAGGCCTGCCAGTTTACCGGTTTTGTCGGAGTGTCACCCCCCAAATAACTGGTCTGAATGGCACGCGACCAATCAACATTGTCCTCACCGGATTCCTTGGGCGAGTATTGCGGCGGTATTGGCGCATTGTCCGACACGAAATACCCGGACCGCCCTCGAGATGTCAGATAGTCGTTTGCCAATAGCTCCGTATAGGCCAACGTCACCGTGATCCGACTGACCCCCAGATGCCCAGCAAGTTTCCGGGTCGAGGGCAGCTTCTCCCCCCGATGAAACCGGCCTGACAGGATGCCCTCCGCAATCATCTGCTGGATGCGTGCCTGCAAAGTGCCGTGCTTGTCTGGGCTGAGGAAGAATGTCTCGACCGGGATAACCATGCCACAGCATAATCTGGATATACTTCTTGGGCAATCTGGACTTAGAGTAACCTCGTGCGATCAGCCGATCTTTTTCCAGATGTCCCCGCGACTGTCGACGGGGGTCAGCGTTGGGTAGAGCGACAAGTCAAAGAACAGCGGTGCAACCAGATAGCTGGACGGGGACATGGTTTCGACCATCCGAGCCTCCAGCTGTTTCTGCATTTTCAGGTTGGAAAACGGGCGGTAGGAAAACAGTATGTCGAACCCGCCATAGTCGTAGGACATGGCATCCGCCACTTCCAGATTGCCGCCCAAATCGAAGATCTGCTCACCTTCCCGAATGAGATCGGGATTGAAATCGAACCCATGCACCCGTTCGCAAAGCAGAATTTCTGACGTGTGAACCAGCATCATATTGCGCCCACTGCCCGAGCCGACTTCGAGGAAGGAAATGGGCCGGTAGCGTTGCGTTGGATGTTCATAGTCCGGGTCGAGGGTGAGTATCCCGTCCAACCGACACTGCATTTCCATGAAGTATGGAATGCCAATGGCGATATAGTCGTGACTGTCCTCTGGTACTTCGAAATTTTTTTCACTGTCAGCGGGTACGGATTTCGCTGAGATGGAGCGGACCAGATGACGAACCACCCGATCCAAGGCTGCGTTTTCGCGGGTCATTCGCCCGTGTCCGATCTGAAAATCGGCCAGTTGGTTGTCATGGTGAACAAAGGACACGCGAAACTTGGCTATCGATGCCTCGAACTGGCGCCGCAACCGGTGCATGGACCGCTGAATCGCCCCCATCTTCACCTGCAGACTGCGGGCAGACGCATCCAGCCGCGTCAATTCCACCTGTCGTTTGTCCGACCAGCCGCGCGCCTGCATACGGGCAAGTGTCAGCATCTGTTCGGCCAGTTTCTCGGACTTGCGCAGCATTTCGATCTGGCGGTGTTCCAACTGATCAATCTCAGCCAAAAGGGGAAGCAGGCGGTTGGCGGCCTCTACCACTGTGGAATGCTGTGTTGCGATGCTTCCGTCAGCCGACATGCGGGGCTCTCCATATTGCAATGAACATAAACCAAGAATCCTGTCTGGAATGTTTGCATGGCAGATGGGGGCTTGTCGCTGAGTAAATAAAACTATAAATCTAGTTATATCGAAATATGGAGATTCGACCGATGTGGGAAACCGCTGCACAGGGATTTGCCGCCATGGGGTCCGAGGCCCGGCTGCAGGTTCTTCGCGTTCTCGTCCGCGCGGGTCAGGCCGGTCTGACCGTGGGTGACATTCAGGAACGCACTGGCATCGCGCCATCGACCTTGGCCCATCACCTGAAGTTCATGGCCGGTGCAGGCCTGGTGGAACAGGAAAAGATCGGGCGCATGACAATCAACCGGGCGCAGTTTGACGCGCTGAACGACTTGGCCAGCTTCATCCTCAGCGAATGCTGTGCCGACGAACCGAAGAAGGCGGCAAACGATGGCTGATACAACGCAATCCCCCGCATGGTCCTCAAAAGACCTGACAAGGTATGTGAAAACGCCCTGGGCGGTGATCGTGGCCATCCTGTTGGCCGTCGCCATGCTGGACCCCGGCAACCTGTGGGGAACCATCCAGTTCGCATCTGGTGCATTGGCCCACACCGCCCCTTATATTCTCTTCGCAGTGCTCTTGCTGGCCTATCTGAAATCCTCCGGTGCCGAAGTGATGGTCAGCCGCGCCTTTCAGGGGCGCGAAACGCAGATGATTTTCCTCGCGGCGCTGTTTGGAGGCCTTGCGCCGTTCTGTTCGTGCGAAGTGATCCCGTTTATCGCCGGATTGCTGGCCTTGGGTGCGCCACTCTCCGCGGTCATGGCATTCTGGCTGAGTTCCCCGTTGATTGATCCACCAACGCTGCTGATCACAGCCGGGGCGCTGGGTTGGCCATTTGCGATTGGCAAAGCGATTGCTGCCGTCGCGCTGGGCCTGTTTGGCGGCTTCGCGATCAAGATGTTGATGAAGCAGGGGGCCTTTGCCGCGCCACTGAAGGTCTACCAACGCTCTGGTTGCTGCGGCAGCGGTCCGAAACTGGATGGCACACCGCAATGGCGCGTCTGGGAAGAACCCGAACGTCGCACGCAATTCCGGACAGAATTCCTGTCAAACGGGTTGTTCCTGCTGAAATGGTTGGCGTTGGCCTACACGCTGGAGGCGCTTTTGGTGCACTACGTCCCTGCCGAACTCATCGCGAAGGTCGTAGGTGGTGAAGGGATTGTTCCCATCGCAACCGCCGCCGTCGTCGGCATGCCCGCCTACCTCAACTCCTATGTCGCGCCGCCAATGTTGGCCGGTCTGATGACCCAGGGGATGAGCGCGGGGGCTGCGATGGCATTCATGATCGCGGGCGCGGTTAGTTCCATCCCGGCCATGGCGGCGGTCTGGTCGCTGGTGAAACCGCAGGTTTTCGCCGCCTATCTGTCGCTGGGCGTCGTTGGGGCGATTCTGACGGGGATACTGTTCCAGCAGTTTGTGTAGCTGCAACCGACTGCAGCGGTTGGGCGCGTGATTTCACGCGCCCTTTTTCATGCGGTGCGCGCAAGCACACACTCTACCGTGGCTTTGACATCATCCAATCCAGATTGGATCGCACCGAAGGCCATTCCGCCTGTGTGATTGAATACACCGCTGTGTCGCGGATCGTGCCGTTCGCCATCACCATGTGTGACCGCAAAATACCGTCCAACTGTGCGCCCAGCCGCTCAATCGCCCGGCGGCTTTGATGGTTCAGACGATGGGTGCGAAATTCCACCGCGATACAGTCCAGCGTTTCAAATGCGTGCGCCAGCAACATGCGCTTTGCCTCGGTATTG
Organism: Paracoccaceae bacterium; assembly: GCA_040830545.1. Classification (GTDB taxonomy): domain Bacteria; phylum Pseudomonadota; class Alphaproteobacteria; order Rhodobacterales; family Rhodobacteraceae; genus HXMU1420-2. The sequence continues at coordinate 24,011 of JBFOMB010000031.1, forward strand.
AGGGGTGAACGCTGCACCGATTGCCCATACCAAGTCGACCCAATCTCGACCCGCCGATTTGCCGCGTCTATGTTCATGTAGGTGGTCATGCCCACTGCCCGCCCGTCCGGCGTCAGCACGGTGAACGGCAGCATTGTACCCGCCGCCTGCTGGCTCAGCCGCCGGTCGATTTCGGCGGACATGCCCTCGGGCTTGGGGATCATCGTATACCACAAGGTCTGCAATGGCCCATCCACGCATGCCTTTTTCAGGTCTTCCGCATGTTTGTAGGCCAGCGGGGTCAGCGTCACATGCGTGCCGGTCAGCGTGATTGGTTGGGGCCACATACAGAAATCTCCTTGTAAAAAAACGGCGCACCCGCTGGGGCGCGCCGTTCATTTGTCAAATTATGACGCGCGTGGCTTTAGCCAAACACTTTGGTCAGGGCGTTGTCCACCGCGCCCGTGATTTCGTCGATGTCATCCGCAGTTGCGATCAGCGCGGGCGAGAAACACAGCGTGTTGTTCAGCCCGGGGATGGAGCGGTTCGACGCACCAATCAGCACACCCTGCGCCGCACAGTCACCCAGAACGGCGGCCACTTCGGCCTCGCTCACCGGGTCCTTGGTACCGCGATCCGCTACCAGCTCTGCGCCAACAAACAGGCCTTTGCCACGCACGTCACCGATGACGTTATGCTTGTCCATCAGGGCATGCAGGTTATCCATCATCCGCGCGCCCATGGCGGTGGTGTTGTCCAGCAGGCCCTCATCCTCGATGATGCGCATGTTTTCCAGCGCCGCTGCAGGACCGGCGGTACAGCCACCAAAGGTCGACACATCGCGGAAATAGTTCAGCTTGTCGGTCGGATCGTCCTTGAACATGTCAAAGACTTCCTCGGTCGTCACCATGCACGCAATCGCCGCGTAGCCCGAAGCGACGCCTTTGGCCATAGTTACGAAATCCGGCTTGATCCCGTAGTGCTGATACCCGAACCAAGTGCCGGTGCGGCCCACGCCACAGACAACCTCGTCAATGTGCAGCAGGACATCGTATTTCTTGCAGATTTCCTGCACCTTTTCCCAGTACCCTTCGGGCGGGGTGATCACGCCACCGCCTGCGGTCACAGGCTCCAGACACAGCGCACCGACGGTATCGGGACCTTCGCGCAGGATGACCTTTTCGATCTGCTCCGCCGCCCAGACGCCATAGTTTTCGTCCGGCGCGCCTTCCTGCTCGTGCTTGCGATATTCCAGGCAATGCGGGACCGAGACGAAGCCCGGCGTCAGCGGACCATATTGCGCGTTCCGCTCTTCCTGACCGCCGCCACTGAGACAGGCAATCGTCGTGCCGTGGTAGTCCCGCTCGCGATAGAGGATCTTGTGCTTCTTGCCGCCGTATTTCTTGTGCGCGATCTGGCGCACCATCTTGAACGCTTTCTCGTTCGCCTCGGACCCGCTGTTCACATAGTAGACGCGCGTCAGGCCCGGCATCTTGCCGATCAGTTTCTCAGCAAACAGCGATCCGGGGATCGACCCTGCGGTGCCTGCGAAATAGTTGATCTTGATCAGCTGGTCGCGCACCGCGTTGGCAATGCTTTCACGGCCATAGCCGACATTCACCGTCCAAACGCCACCGGACACAGCGTCCAGATGTTCCTTGCCCTTCTGGTCCCACACGCGCATGCCCTTGCCTTCGATGATGATGCGCGGGTCGGAGGTTTCGTAGGGTTTGTGCTGGCTCAGGTGGTGCCAGATGTGCGCCTTGTCGGTTTCAACGACATGGCTGATATCGTTTTCGTTGAACGTGCCGTCCATGACTTTGGTCCTTCGGGTTCAGAGAATCACGCAGCACCTTGTCCGGGTGCGATATCAAATGACCAAAGCTGTAACGGGTGAATTGCGTTAGGGCCAGATGCTCACACGCGATATGTCCAAGCGAATGCTTGACCCAGACGTCGGTTTGAACCCAAGTTTCAAAGCATGTGCGTTTTGCGCGACCAAGCCTGACGGAGAAGCCGATGCATTGCAGACTGTTTGCCCTGATTTTGGCCGCATTGCCCGTGGCCCACGCGGCCCAGGCGAACAATGCGCGACTTGTGGTGCAAATCACCGTGGACGGGTTGCGGGGTGATCTGTTGCACCGATATGAGGACAGCTTTGGCGATGGTGGGTTTCGCCGGTTCACCAAACAGGGCGTGTGGTACACGAATGCCCATCATCAGCACGCCAATACCGAAACCATTGTTGGGCACGCGACGTTGGCCACAGGTGCTCATCCCGCACAGCACGGGATGATCGGCAACGCCTGGCTGGATCGCGCGACCGGACGACTGGGTTACAATATCGAGGATCAAGATCACCCGTTGCTGCCGGTTCCGGGTTTCGGCGGCGAAGGTGATCAGGTCGACCCCGCGCAGGCGATTGCACAAGCGGGGGGACGGTCACCGCGCAACATGTTGGCCACCACCTTTGCCGATGAACTGTCCAAGTCGAACGGTGGGCGGTCCAAGGTCATTGGCATCTCGGGTAAGGACCGGTCAGCTGTGGCGATGGCCGGACACGTGGGCAAAGCGTTTTGGTATTCGACCAACACTGGCGCGTTTGAAACCAGCACGTATTACTACGATGTGTATCCCGATTGGGTGCTCGACTGGAACAACGCCCGTCCGGCAGATGCATCACAAGGCGCGGTTTGGGAGTTAAGCGGTGAGCCGGACAGTTACCTGCTGGCAGACAACGATGACCGCCCTTACGAAGTTGACCTCGGTGGTTTTGGACGCACGTTTCCGCACGCCTATGGAACACCAGACAACAAGTTGTACTACACGCAAGTCGTGGTCAGCCCGGTTGGCGACGAACTGACCGCTGATTTCGCGCAGGCCGCTATCGTGGCCGAGAGCCTGGGGAAAGACGAGTTCACCGACTACCTCAGTATCAGCTTTTCCGGAGTGGACGCGGTGAACCACTTTTTCGGTCCGTCCAGTCTGGAAAACGAGGAAATCGTGCGGCGGTTGGATCAGACACTGGCGCGGTTCTTTTCCTTCCTCGACAAGCAGGTCGGCACACAGCACATCCTGTTTGTCCTGTCCGCTGATCACGGCATGCCAGAGATGCCGGAATATGTTGCGGAACAGGGGTTTCAGACCGCCCGAAATGATACCGTGACCCTAACCGAAGAGTTGAACGCGATGCTGGTACGCAAATTCGGCGTGCCCAACGTGATCAAGTCGTTCTTCCGCCCCTACATCTACCTCGATCACGACGCGATTGCCTCTGCCGGGCAGGAGGTCCGGGCTATCGAGCGCGCTATTGTGGATGATCTGCAAGCGCGCCCGGGGATCAGCATCGCTTTGCCCCGCGAACCATTCCCTGATCAGTCGCACAACGCGCTGACCGGGCCAATCCAGCGCAATTACCACCCGCTGCGTTCTGGCGACATTTACGTGGCACAATCACCCTATTCCTTCCTGCTGGAAGCCGGGCCAATTGCTGTCATGCACGGGTCGCCCTGGTCCTACGACACCCACGTGCCGATCATCTTCAGCGGGCCGGGCATCCAGCTAAATCGCGTGGCACGCGAGGTATCGACAGTGGATGTGGCGGTGACACTCCGCACGATGGTCGGCATCACCCTGCCCAGCTCTGCGTCAGGTGAAGCCCTGATCGAAGTGCTGAACTAAGCCCCGCCGTAGCCCCGGACCTGATCCGGGGCCTCTAACTCCCGTCCAGAACGGCCAACATTCGGTCGATATCGTCCACGGAATTGTATTCATGCGGCGCTATCCGCAAATGCGCTTGGGTATGATCAAATGGGGCCAGTGGTTCATCCTGATGCGGGGATGGCCATTTCACGACGATACCCGCATCTGTCAGGCGGCCTGCCAACACCTCTTTCCGCTCCATCGGCAGGGCAAGGCACGTCGTTCCCACCACATGATCCCCTTGCTGGAAAGGTTCCAAACCAAGCGTCTCCAAACCCGCACGCAAATGATCCTGCAAGGTTTGCAATTTCGCCTGCCGCTCCGCAGCACCATCCAGATACTCCGCCAAGGCAACGCCCAGCCCTGCGCGCAATCCGAAATTGGAATCCGACCCCTCGACCTGTGCCACGGTCAGTCCCAACACATCCTGTGCCCGGTCCGACAAAGAAAACACCGCGGACTGACGTGGCCCCCGCATCCATTTGCGCATTGTCGCCACCGCAACATCGCAGCGTGGAAGGATCCCGCTCAAATCCAGTCGCCCAACGCCCTGCGCCGTGTCCACGATGGTCAGGCAGCGGTCGGGCAGGCCCAAATCCAACACAGCCTCAACCGGAAACCGAAGCCCGGCAATGCTGGTCACGGTCGGCAAACAGATTGCGATGACGTCCTCGTCAATCCGGCTTTGCCAAATATCGGGGTCAAAAACCCCATCCACAAAGGTCGGCACAACCTCCACCCGTGCGCCGGTTTGCGCGGCCATCAACTGCAGGAAGCGAACGTTGTCGCCCCATTCAAAATCTGAAATGAGGATGCGCCCGCCGGACCACGGCAACTGCGTGACCAATCGCAGCCAGAGTTGCGAGGTTGTGTGTCCGAAACCAGTTTTGGCAACCGGGGTCCCGAACAGCCGCGCCGCATCCACACGCACCTGATCCAGTTCTAAGCGATGCTCGGCCTCGGCCCGTTCCGCGCCCACCTCGGCCTCTCGCATCATGTAGTCAGCAACACGGGTCAGAGTTCGCGCCCCGGGCAAACCATGCCCGCAGGCGTTCAGGTAGATCACGTCAGACATTTTTGCCCCTTTTCAACACACCATCACAATCGTTCCCGCAACTCGCGCTTCAACACTTTACCGGTCGCGTTTCGGGGCAGTGCGTCGATGAAAATCACGCGCGTTGGTATCTTGAACCGCGCGACCTTGCCCTGGAACCAGCCGATCACGTCGTCCTCGGTCAACGCTGCCCCTTCGCTCTGCACGACAAATGCCACACCAACCTCGCCCCATCGGTCATCTGGCGCGCCAACGATGGCCCCGTCTGCAACGCCTTCTAACGCGAAGAGCGTGTTCTCTACCTCTGCCGGGTACACGTTTTCACCGCCCGAAATGTACATGTCCTTCCACCGGTCCACGATCCACACATCGCCATCCGCATCAATCCGCGCGGCATCCCCCGTGCGGAACCAGTCCTCGTGCCAATCTGTTGCCTTGGTGTCGGGCCGGTTCCAGTATTCGGTGATGATGTTCGGACCCCGCACCCATAATTCGCCCACCTCATCTGCGGCGGCTTCGGTCCCGTCCTCCAGCATCACCTTGAGTTCCGCGTGCAGGCCGCTGCGCCCGGCGCTGCCCGGTTTCAGACGGCCCAGTTCGGGTGTCTGATAGCACACCAGCGGGCTTGTTTCGGACATGCCAAACCCTTGCACCAGGCTTACGTCCTTCTCGATGAACGTCTTCACCAATGGCACGGGCGTCGGCGCTCCGCCCACGGCGCAACTGACCATGCGCGAGAAATCGGCGGTTTCAAACAGGGGGTGTTGGCTCATGAACAGCCAGTTGGCCGGCACACCCAACATGGTTGTCAGCCCCTGTTCCGGGTCGGAAATCAGTTGCAGCGTCAGTCCTGGATCAAAGGCCCGCATGATCAGCGACGCGCCGCCCCAATGCAGCATCGGCACGGTATAACAATTGAGCCCACCTGTGTGGAACAGGGGCAGGATCGTCAGACCCCGGCTGTCTGATGTGATCCCCATCGCGACCGAGCAGTTGACTGCATTGATAAACGCCATGCCATAGGTGTTTGGCGCGCCCTTGGGCCGCCCAGTCGTCCCTGACGTGTAGATGAGGGTCCAGGTGTCCGAATGCCAGACCTCCGGCTTCGGGTGATCCCCGTCACTGGCAGCGATTACACCTTCATAAGCTGTATCGCCCCCACCGCCGGTGGTTTCGATCATATGCGGTACTGTTTCCGTCAAACCGGATACGGTTTCAGCATTGGCCGTGTCATAGACCAGCACCCTTGGCGTGGTGTCCGAGAGGATGAAATCCAGCTCAGGCGCAGCCAGCCGCCAATTCAGCGGAACGAAAATCGCGCCCAGCTTGGCGCAAGCGGAATGCACCTCCATCACATCGGTGGAGTTCATGGCCAGCACCGCCACCCGGTCGCCCTTGGCCACGTCGCAATGCCGCGCCAGATGCGATGCCAGCCGCGCGCTACGATCATTCGCCTCGCCAAAGGTGAAACTTCGCGATGAATGCAGATCGCTCCAACACAGCTTGTCGGCCGTCAGGTGCGCATGATGCGCAAGCCAGTCATAGTGGCGCATGAAATTCTCCCTGTCTCCCTTGCAAACCACGCTAGGGGGACGGGGGTTCCGCTGGCAACGATTTTCCGGACTTACCCTACGGTAGAGCGAATTTTCTCTACCAAGGCAAATACATACGCTGTCTGCGCATCGTCAATCGGCTTCCCTTCGGAGGAGAACATGGCAATCACCATCTCACGCGCGGGATCGACGAACAGGTATTGCCCGTGAATGCCCAGCCCGTGGATCAGCCCGTCGCCTTTTGGTCGGACGTACCATTTCGAGCGGTAGGATAGCTCCATCCTGCCGAAGTCCTCGTAGAAATCGCCGTCTCGCCAGGCCTGCGCATCACCGTTCCCCGCGATGTCCTGTATCCAGCTTTCGGGCACGATCTGCTGGCCTTCTCGCGCGCCACCTTGGACCATCATCTGCCCCACGCGCGCCAGATCTTGTGCCGTGAAACACTTGCCACCTGCACCTCTCGGCGCGCCTGTACGGTCCACTGTGATGTATCCGGGCCGTTCTGCTCCCAAGGGTTGCCAGATACGTTCCGAAAACAGATCGGCGTAACGCTGGCCCGAGGCACGCTCCAACACCCAGGCCAACAGGTCGGTCACTGGAGAGACATAGTGGAACCGCCCACCGTGATCCCCATCGCGATCCTTCAACGACAGCTGGAACGATCGGAGGTCCATTGGGGACACGCCATCCGGCACCGGGTTCCAGTTCGCGGCATAGCGATAGTCGATAATTGGCCCTTTGGTGACGAAGTAGTCTTCGTCAAACCGAACGCCGACGCGCATATCCAATGCGTCCCGGACGTTGGCTCCACTGTAGGCCGTGCCCGCCAGCTCCGGGATGTACTCGGTCAATGGCGCGGCAAGGTCGATTTCACCGCGGTCCACCGAAATCCCGGCCAACAGTCCCAACATGGATTTCGACACGGACATCAGGATATGCGGATCGCTGGCGGTCATCCCGTTGCGATAGCTTTCATGGACCAGGCGACCCTTGTGCAGGATGACCAGCGCGTCGTTTTGCAATGGGGCCAGCCCCTGTTCCAGATCAGCGCCGCTCAGGTCCAGTTCCCCGTCTGGCAATGTCCACACATTATCCGGATCGTTGGCAATCTCAGCCGAAGGAACGATTTCCCGCACGTGATGAAACGCCCAACTGCAATAGGGCGCGGTCCGCCAATTGGCGAGCGTCACCTGCAATTCCGGGGCTGGTGGAAATCCCTGCATCAAGGTCATGGCGAACTCTCCTTGCGTACGACGGCTGTGGGAACAGCTTTGCGCTGTCGTCACGCAAAGCTCAATCGGGTTTGCCAATCAAATTGACAAGCCACCCAGGCTGGCACCCCCGCACACGAACAACACCTGCCCGGTGACGAAACTGGCCTTGTCGTCGAGGAAGAAGCCAGCCGCATTGGCGATGTCGTCCACGGTCCCGATGCGCTTCACCGGAATGCCGCCCGCGATTTTGTCCTGCAATTCACCGTCCTTGGGCACGAGGTCCCAGAAGTTGTCAGTCAATACCGGCCCCGGCGCGATCACGTTCACGGTGATCCCCTTGTCCGCCAGTTCCAGTGCCCATGTGCGGGCCAGGCCATGCACACCCGCCTTGGTCGCGGAATAAGCGGACCGGCTTGGCATACCCATGGATGCACGGGACGAAATGAACAGGATGCGCCCGGACCCCCGTGCCTCCATCCCCGGCAGTAGCGCCTGTGTCAGAGCTACAGGGGCGGCCAAATGCAACTGCGCCAGCGTCAGGACGTCCTGAGGGTCAGCGTCCGGCAGCAGATTGGGCAGGATGATGCCGGCATTGTGCACAAGGGCGGTGATTTCATGTTCTGTTGCGATCCTAGCTGCAACGTCTGCTGTATCGGCGGGATCAGTAAGGTCCGCCGTGTAGCCTTTCAGGCTGTCGTGCCGCGTTTCCGGCATCTCCAATCCCAGCGAAACCACCGCCTCGCCCTGCGCCAACAGCATCTCCGCGATTGCTGCGCCGATACCCGAATTGCCCCCGGTGATCAGTGTCGTCTTCATCTTTCATCCTCCACCAACGCCACGACCCGCAAGGGACTGCCGGACCCGCCTTCGATTTTCAAAGGAAACGCCACAATGATTGCACCAAATGTGGGCAACTGATCCAAGTTGGTCAGGCATTGCAGGCCGAACCGACCATTGCCGTGCAGGATCGAATGAGCGGGCAAGGGCGGAGTGAAATGAAACGCCTGCCCGGCATCGGTTCCTACGGTTTCCACTGCGAGACCGACGCAATCGCGATCATGCACCATGAACTCCACCGCACCAGCATCTGGGCCCGGCGAATGCGCGCCATCCTCCAGCAGGTTCAGGTACTCCGGCGTGCCAACCCGTTTGTACCAGTCCGTGCGCAGCGCAATCCAGTGGCGGGGTGGGATCGGACCGTTTGCGGCCTCCCATTCCTCCAGAAACGCGCGGGTCACGACAAAATCCGCGTCCTCTGCCGATTGGACGGAGATGTCGATCACCACCACCGGTGCCATCAAATCCTGTGGCGGGATCGCATCCACGGTGTTGGCAGGCAGGTCTTTGCCCGTCACCCAATGCGCAGGCGCGTCAAAATGCGTGCCCGTGTGTTCGTTCATCGAAATGTTGTTCCAGTACCACCCCGGCCCGTTGGCGTCGTATTCGGACACTTTTTCGACCCTGAAGGGGGCGCATTGGCCAAATTCTGGCGGCAGGACGATTACTGGAAAATCGGGGCTGAGCGTGTTTGTCAGATCCACCACCCGCACCCGGCCCGAGGCCAGCGCACCCGCCAGTTCCGTCAAAACAGACCTACTCATTGGTTTTCCTCCCGGATCGTCAGCAACGGATCGACCTGCCAGCGGGCCAGCACATCCTTGGCCACATCGCCCGCGCAGATGGTTTCCTGCCCCTTCTGCAACGCCTCCACCACGGCCCTGGCGATCTGGGCGGGGGCGGTTTTGGGGGGCGGCACGAGCTGGTGCCACTCATCATCAATCGCCCCAGTCAGGACCGAAATCACGCGGATACCCGCCTGCGCCATTTCTCCTCTCAGCCCGGCAAGCAGAGACAACCGCGCCGCTGCAGCAGCCGAAGACCCAGCGAACCCTGCCTTGCCCGTCAACCCGTGGACCGAGGCGATGTCGACAAAGGCTGCCGCTGCGTTTACGCCGTCATCCGACCGGCCCGCCATGGCTGGGCCAAACGCCTGCGCCAGCCGCATCAACCCGGAAACCTCTGTATCCAACCCTGCCTGCAAATCCGTCAGTTCGCCGCCAAACCCGACACCACCTTGTCGCGTGAAACCGGCGGTGTTCACCACTATGTCCACGCGCCCACCCAACTGCCCGGCCAGATCGCGCACACTCCGGCTGTCGGTCAGATTCAGCGCGACGGGCTCCACGCCCTCCAAAGTCTCCACCTTTTCCTGCCCCGGATAGCGCATCAGCGGCGTGCCGTTTCCCAGAAACACCGTTTTTGCCCCGGCTTTCAGCAGCGCCTGCGCCACCGCCTGCCCTACCGGCCTACGTCCGTCAGTGACCAGAACACGCCGAAATTTCGGATCAGCGGTGAAGGCGCGTAATTGAGGATCGTCGGCCATATCGGATGTCTCCTTTTCCGGCAGGGCAAACAGGGCCGGGTTGCCGCTGCGGTCCAGCTTTTGCACCATTTTCACGCGGTCGCCCCGTTGGACATCGCCATGCAGGTGCACGATGGCGACTGGCCCTGCGTCAAGCCGCGCCGTGCCAATCCGCCAGGGCAGATGTTCGCGAAAGTAGAGGTCGATGCTGGCGCGGATTGTCGTTTCAGCCTCGATCACCGCGCCATCGGGTTGATCGGCCCATGCCAAATCACCCCAGCAAAGGGGACAACGGTCGCGCGGCGGGTAGGTCGCCTGCCCACAGCTTTCACAGACTTGCAGCACGAACCGTCCCTGGCCGGCCCGCACCGCCATCGCCTGCGCCGCACGACTGCGCATTCCTGGAGGCACGTGGCCTGCGCGGGTGAGGACCAGCGGGTCTTTCTTTTTTGGCGGCGTTAGCGGATCAGTCATCGCAACACCTCCTGCTCCAACACAGCGGCCCCGGTGCAAACGCCCCGATCATAGTTCACCATGCCAAAGCCGGAAATCAGCGACCGTTGCGCACCCGGCACCTGATCCCCCAAGGGGCAATGCAATATCTGCCGCAGACCTTCCGTCAGGTTCTGGAACCCGCCAGCAGCCCCGGCCTGCCCGGCGGACAACTGTCCGCCATTGGTGTTGAGCGGCAGCGAGCCGTCGATGGTAAATGTGTTATCGCTGACAAACCCGCTCAATTCATCCTTAGTGCAAAACCCCAGATCGGCCAGTTGCATCGCCACGATCACGGGATAGTCGTCATAGACCTGAACCGTATCCATCTCCGCCGGGTCGCACCCTGCCGCACCCCACAAATCATCAATGTCGCATTCCCAACCGCCACGAGTCTGCACAGGGTCTGCGGTAAAAGCATTGTGCCGCTCGATGGTAGCCAAAACACGGGCTGTGGACAGGCCCATCGCCTCGGCCCGTTCGGGACTTGTGACAACAAACGCCTCGGCCCCGGCGCAGGGCATGACGCAGTCAAACAGGTGCACCGGATCCGAGATCGAGCGCGCGTTCATGTATTGGTCATAGGTCAGCGGCTTTTTCATCAGTGCGAGCGGATTGGACAGCGCGTTGTCCCTTTGCGCCACGCACAGCTTCGCGAAATCCTCGCGGGTCACGCCGTATGTGCGCATGAAATTGTCAGTGATCAGGGCAAATGTCGCGTTCGGCCCGCCGAAACCATAAGGATAGGTTGCGTCCTGAGAAAAGCGGGAAAACCCGGTCAACGTCTGGCGGAAACTGTCGATTTGATTGGTATCCGCGGCAACGCAGGCCACGACCTCTGCATCACCCGCCTGCACGGCACGTGCAGCCCGGCGCAGCGCCATAACGCCGCTCGCCCCGCCTGTCGGAATATGGTCCAGCCATCGCGGGGACAGTCCCAGATGCTGCACCAAACCTACAGCTGTATCCGGCGCGGCCGAGAAGCTGGCGAAACAGAACCCGTCGAAATCGCCCGGACGCAGCCCGGTTTCCCGCGCCAGTCCGGCCATTGCAGCCCCGGCCCACCATTGCGCGGCCTCAGGCGAAAACCGGACGTATGGAACAGTCACAGGCGCACAGACAACCACGCCGTCATATGGGGCCTGTCGATGCGTCACGGACCTATCCCTGTTGCAGGGTTGCCGGTGCGCAAACCCCATTTAGATGAATTTTCATACAATTGATCTTGCGCGAATTCTTGTCAACCATGCGCGAAACGCCTCAGTCCGGCTTTGCCTTACACTGCGCTGAACGGTACACTGTGCCAAAGCACAAAAACAACGAGGCACTAGATGCAGTTCAACCGGCGCACCGTCCTCTTGGGGTCTTCGGCGGCCCTGCTCAGCGCATGTACCGGCGGCGCGGTCAGCACGCCGACGGCGCGCGAACCGGCCTGGCCCAAGTCCCCGAATGCCGGGTATGACCAGTGGGTTGCGGCCTACAAAAACCGTGCGGCAGGGCGTGGCATATCGCAGACGACATTGGATACGGCGTTTCGTGGCGCGGGATACCTGCCCGGTGTGATCGAACGCGACCGCAACCAGACGGAATTCACCCGCACGCTGGAGGATTACCTGGCCATTGCGGCCTCGGATGAACGGGTGGCGACCGGCAAGCAAATGCTCAGCCGCTATGGTTCCACTTTGCGAGCCATCGAATCGCAGTACCGGGTTGAGCCGAAGGTGGTCACGGCGATCTGGGGGCTGGAAAGCCGCTATGGCGCACGGCGCGGGAATGCACCGGTGATTTCGGCCCTGTCGACGCTGGCCTATGACGGGCGACGGGGTGAGTTTTTCGAAAAACAACTGACCGCTGCGCTGCGCATCCTGCAAAACGGCGACACGACGCCTGCCAATTTGACCGGCAGTTGGGCTGGGGCGATGGGGCATACACAGTTCATTCCAACGTCCTATCTGGCCTACGCCGTGGATTTCACCGGCGATGGCCGACGCGACATCTGGTCGGACGACCCGACCGACGCACTGGCCTCGGCTGCGGCTTACCTCAAACGATCAGGCTGGACCCACGGGCAGCCCTGGGGGGTCGAGGTGCGGCTGCCATCCGGGTTCAATACAGGGCTGGCGGGGCGCGGATCGACACGTAGCACGTCGTCCTGGGCCTCGCTGGGCGTGCGGGATGTGCGGGGCAATACAGTGCCCGATTACGGCCCGGCCTCGGTCATTATCCCCTCGGGCGCGTCCGGCCCGGCATTCATGACCTTCCGCAATTTCACGGTCATCACGCGTTACAACAACTCCCAAAGCTACGTCATTGGCGTCGGGCATCTCGCAGATCGTATTGTTGGCGGTCAGCCGATTCAGGGGAATTTCCCGCCGGACAAATACGGCATGACGCTGGACGACCGGAAGGAGCTGCAATCCCGATTGACCCGTGCCGGATACGATACCGGTGGCGCGGACGGCGTCATCGGGTCCAAAACGACCGCCGCAATTCAAGGGTATCAGTCTGCCAATGGCCTGACAGTGGATGGGCAACCCTCGCTGGCATTGCTGAACCGCTTGCGCGGGTGAAAAGCCTCTATGGTTTCCACATTCACGTTCCTCGTCAGCCAATTGCTGCACGTGCTCCTGCGGGTGGAAACGCTGTTGCTGGTGCTTTGCATCATTTCGCTTCTGGCGCTGCGGCGGGGAAATTACAAACGGGCGAACCGTCGGTTGACCCTGCTTGTTGTGTTGATGGGTTTGCTGTCTTTTGTTCCGGTCGCGAATTTTGTTCTGCCATCTCTGGAAACCGCCTATCCCGCGTCGCCTGAAACGGGCCCGGTGGAAGGTATCATCGTCTTGGGTGGTGGCGAGGCCGGGTGGACGCGGTACGGACAGGGCCTGCCTCAGATTAATCATGCGGGCGACCGCTTCCTCAGCGCTCTGCGGTTGGCACATATGCATCCAGAGGCGACTGTCATATTTGCGGGCGGGACACCCACGGTCACGCCGGCCAGCGGTACGGACAGGAACCGGGGGCGGGACATCCTGTTGGGTGCAGGCTTGTCTCCGGATCGTTTGATTGTCGAAGGTCGGTCGAGGAATACGGCGGAAAACGCCGCCCTGACGCGAGAAGTGGCCCCTGCGGAACTGAGCGGAAACTGGTTGTTGGTGACCAGCGCAACGCACATGCGCCGCTCGGTTGGTAGTTTTTGTCAGGCGGGGTGGACCCGGCTGGTGCCTTGGCCGACGGATCATCGCACCATGATCAAACCCAATCCACGGCTCAACGACAATCTGTTGCAACTGAATGCGGTGATCCGCGAATGGGTCGGGTTGGTCGGGTATCGCGTGACCGGCAAACTGGCCGATCCCAAGGAAGGAGAATGTCTGGCGGAGCCCGCTAGCTGAGGCTGGGCTGTGGTTAGCTTGCAAACATGTCCTTGTGTTGATCCCGCAGCACGTTCTTTTGCACCTTGCCCATTGTGTTGCGGGGCAATTCATCCATCAAAATGAGCGCACGCGGATGTTTGAAGCGCGCCAGGCTTTGCCCGACGGTTACTTTCATCGCGTCCAGATCCGGAGTTTCGCCCGGCTCTGCGATCACGATGCCCAGAACGGTTTCCCCGAAATCCGGATGTGGCACGCCAATCACTGCGCTTTCCAGAACGCCTGGCTGGTCGTCCAGCAGCAGCTCGATTTCCTTGGGATAGATGTTGTACCCGCCAGAAATGATCAGGTCCTTGTTGCGTCCGACGATGTGGACATAGCCATCCTCGTCGATCCGTCCCAGATCGCCGGTGATGAAGAACCCGTTTTCGCGCAGTTCTGCCGCCGTCTTCTCGGGCATCTGCCAGTAGCCTTTGAACACGTTTGGACCGCGTACCTCGATCTGGCCAATCTCGCCTTGCGGCAGGGTGGTGCCGTCGTCCGGATTGGTGATCTTCAACTCCACGCCTGGCAACGGGAAACCAACCGTTCCGGCGCGACGCTCACCGTCATAGGGGTTTGACGTGTTCATGTTGGTTTCGGTCATCCCGTAGCGTTCCAGGATGCGGTGGCCTGTGCGTTCCTGGAACTGTACATGGGTTTCGGCCAACAGAGGCGCAGAACCTGACACGAACAGCCGCATATGCGCTGCCAGATCGCGGGTGAAACGGTCATCGCCCAACAGGCGCGTATAGAACGTCGGCACACCCATCATTGAAGTCGCACGCGGCAGCCAGTCGATCATCTGGTCCAGATCCAGCTTCGGCATGAACACCATGCTGCCCCCGGCCACCAGCGTCACGTTCGTGGCCACGAACAGTCCATGTGTGTGGAAAATCGGCAGCGCGTGCAACAGCACGTCGTCTGAGGTGAAGCGCCATTCTTCTGCCAGCGTGCGGGCATTCGACAACAGGTTGTCCTGCGTCAGCATCGCGCCTTTGGACCGGCCAGTTGTGCCCGAGGTGTAAAGGAACGCGGCCAGGTCGTCGCCAGTTCGATCAACCGTTGTGAATTCATCCGCTTCACTTTTAGCCTGTTCCATCAGATTTCCTGATCCATCCGCGTTCAGCGTCTCAATCTGTGCGCCCAGCCCGGTTGCCACAGGGGTCAGTGAATTCCGGCTCTGACCGTCGCACACAATCAGCGCTGCGCCGCTGTTTTCGATGAAATAGGTCAGTTCGTCGACGGTATATGCCGTGTTCAAAGGCAGGAACACCAACCCCGCTTGCGCGCATGCTGCACACAACGCCAGCGCCTCCGGCGACTTCTGAACCTGCACCGCCACCCGGTCACCAGGCTTCAGCCCTTTGCCGGTCAGTACATGAGCGATCCGCGCGCCCATGGCGATGAAATCCGCGTAGCTGATCGTGCGGCCGTCCGGCAGATACAGGAACGGATCAGACCTGCCCGCATGAACACCGAACAGCCCGTCATACAGCGGATTGGCCATGGAATACCCCTTTCAACTGCGCCTTACTGATCATTCGCATGGCTGACGCGCGGTTACAACGTGGCCCCGGGCGGAATGGTAGGCGGCGCAGCATTCAACTGTTCCATTGCGAAACCAGCTGCGGACTTGTAGCGCGCCATGAACTCTGCCCGTTCGGCGGCCGGAATGACCTTTTCGATGTCGTCAAACGTACCACCGCAGCGTTCTTCCAGTAGCTGCAACAGACCAAACGGACCGGCACCACGATTGCGCAGAACTACCTCGGAAATCGGGCCGCACAGCTGTGCGTCGTAGGCTGACAGGGCCGCTGGAGTTACCCCATGGGTCAGCAATTGCGCCCCCAACACGCGGGCGTCCACGATAGCCTGGCTCGCCCCGTTTGATCCAGTCGGGTACATCGCGTGTGCGGCATCACCCATCAACGCAACGGGTCCGTCTACCCAAGTGGGCACAGGATCGCGGTCGATCATAGGATTGACGTAAGCACTGTCAGCCACACGCAGCATGTCCGGGACATTCAGCCAGTCATAACGAAACACCTCGAAATGATGGGCGAAACTGTCGATCTCGACCTGCCGGAACCAGCCCTGTTCCTGCCACCCCTCCGAGTTGTCGACGGTCATTTCCGCGATCCAGTTGATCAGGGCGTTTCCGTCCTGGTCGGGGGCCGAGATCGGGTAGATCACCATTCGGTGCTGCATCGTCCCGAGTCCTACAAAAGATGACCCGGTGCGCAGCGGCTTTACCCTTGATGTACCACGCCACATAACCGCGCCGCCCCAATGGATCGGCGGCTGATCCGGGTGCATCTGCCCGCGGATCGCGGAATGAATGCCGTCCGCGCCGATTAGCAGCGCGCCATGTTCCTCGCTTTGGCCACCCTCTGCGTGCGCGATTTGGGCCACCACACTGTCACCCTCTGTACGCCAGCCGGTCACGCGCGATCCGACACGGACTGCACCTGGCCCGGCCCGCTCGATCAGGGCGCGATACAGCAACATCTGCAAATGCCCGCGATGCACCCCGTATTGTGGCCAATTGTAACCTGCATCCAAGCCGCGCGGTTCGGCATAGACCTCCTTGCCATTTAACCCAACCAACGCCCATTCACGTGACGGCACACCAATGTCATCCAGAACGTCAGCCCCAATCCCGAGGTCATAAAGCTCGCGCACCGCGTTGGGCTGCAGGTTGATCCCCACGCCCAACGGCTTCATTTCGCTCACCGCCTCTAAAACCACAAACGGAACACCAATCTGGTGCAGCGTCAGACCCATCGCCAGGCCGCCGATACCGCCACCAGCGATGATCACTTTATTGCTCATGTCGTTCGCTCCACTCAAAACGGCAACCCGATGTAGTTTTCTGCAAGCTCCCGCCGTGCGGTTTCTGATTGCGACAGGTGCAGCAACGTCGCCTTGCGCATCTGCGCGGCAAAGCTGTCTTCGCCCTCGAATTGATGCAGCATGGTGGTCATTTGCCAACTGAATCGCATCGCTTTCCAGATCCTCGCCAGCGCGCGCTCAGAATAGCTGTCTATGCCTGTGTCGTTGCCGCGTTTGAGTGCGTCAATCAGCGCCTGATGCAGGTAGAATACGTCGGAAACGGCCAAGTTCAGGCCCTTTGCCCCGGTCGGGGGCACGATATGCGCGGCATCCCCGACCAGAAACAGCCGGCCCCACCGCAATGGCTCACTCACAAACGACCGCAAGGGCGCGATGGATTTCTCGATCGAAGGGCCTTTGATCATTGTGTCAGCGACTTCCGCGGGAAGGCAGCTACGAAGTTTCGCCCAGAACCGTTCGTCGCTCCAGTCCTCGACCCGGTCGCTCAGCGGCACCTGCACATAATAGCGGCTGAGCATCTCGTTCCGCATCGAGGCGAGCGCAAAGCCATTGGCCGAGTTCGCATAAATCAGTTCGTCGTTTGCTGGCGGGGTCCGAGATAACACGCCGAGCCAGCCAAACGGGTAGACACGTTCAAATTCTTTGCGCACATCCGCCGGGATGGTCTGGCGGCCGACGCCGTGGAACCCATCACATCCGGCGACATACTGGGCTTCCAGCCGATGACGCCCGCCATTCAAGGTGAATTCGACCACCGGCGCGTTGGTGTCTGGCCCGTGGATCACAACATCTTCGACCCCGTGCACGATTGTTGTGCCCATCGCGTCCTGCGCATCGTAAAGGTCGGTTGTTACCTCGGTTTGGCCGTACACCATGACCCGTTTGCCTGTCAGCGCGTGGAAGTCGATCCGCACCATAAGGTCGTCATCGGTAAGGTAGCATCCATCATGCGGCAGACCCTCGTGCTGCATCCGCGCGCCAACACCGGCTTCTTCCAGCAACTGTACCGTGCCCCATTCCAGCACTCCGGCTCGGATACGTCCCAAAACATGTTCACGGCTGGCCCGTTCCAAAATCACGGTGTCGATCCCGGCCCGGTTCAACAGTTGCGACAACAACAACCCTGACGGTCCGCCGCCAATAATCGCGACCTGAGTTTTCATGCATCCTCCTCCAGGCCGCAGTGGCGTCCTTCAGGATAGAATAGGCGTGGGCAGGCTGGCACTGAATGGACCCGGCGGGCAAAAACTGGTACTTTTCGGACATGACGCAATCTTCGCCCATACCGGTTTTCTCGCTCTACGGCGAAACGGATGACGTCCCTGACGTGATCCATTGCGAAACACTTTCGGTGCGCGCCCCAATTCATGAATGGCGCATATCTCCGCATCGCCACGCCCAATTCGCCCAGCTGTTTCTGTTCACATCCGGGCAGATCGACGTGATCGCGGATGATATGAAGCAAACACTGTCTGCAGGCGCGTTCTTTTTCGCGCCAATGCTGTGTGTGCACAGTTTCCGGTTTGAGCCCGGCACCGAGGGGCAAGTGTTTTCGTTACCGGTGAACGTCCTGAACGCGGCAGGTCAGGCCACACCTGAATTGCGCAGCGCCCTTGCAAAACCTGTTGCTGGCAGGGTGACGTCTGTTTTGGGAGCACAATGCGCGCTGCTGGCCGAAATTTGCGAAGGTCGCAGTCCCTTTCGTACGCACCTCGCCATGACAATGGCGCAAACGGTTCTTGGCCTCGTGGCGGGCACCCACCGGCAGGACCCCGACGTGTGGCACCCTGTGCGTGCGGTCCAGCCGCAGGAACGAATGGACCGGTTCGATACCATGATCCGCATGCATTTGTCAGACAGGTGGACGGCATCTGACTACGCTTCGGAATTGGCGATGTCGCCCGGTCATCTTAGTCGGTTGTGTCGCGCGTCAACCGGGATGGGAGCAACCGCCTATATCGAACAAGCCCGCATGGCAGAGGCGCAGCGCATGTTGGCGTTCACCCAACTGCCGGTCGCGGAAGTTGGGTTCAGATTGGGGTATTCCGACCCATCCTATTTCACACGCAGGTTCCAGAAAACAACAGGAAACACGCCCCGAGCTTACCGCGCACGGTTCACGCGCCAGGGTTAGGTTGATGGTCCAGTTTTCTCTCTCGGATTGATGCAGGCTGTTGGGTTGTTGCTCTCGTCTGACAAGGGTCTGTGTATTTCCGTTGACAGCCAGCGGGACTCTCGGGCAGCGTCTGAGCTCAGGATCAATGTGGACGGCAGTCGGCACGTGGCATGTATGATGATCGATAGGCTGGGACGCCGGGCAACCGGATGTGATCTCGTCGTCTGACGGAGGGGCAAAGCGCATCGTGTGCGCTTGCCTCTGACTTCGTCTAACATCTGCGGATCTTTCTACATGCAAAATATGAACGGGTTTCGACTCGCCGTTGATATCGGCGGCACGTTTACTGACACGGTTCTGGTCACACCTCAGTCGGACATTATTGCTACGACCAAGACGCCGACCACGCCGGTGAACCCCACGCGCGGCGCATTAGCTGGGGTCGAGCGGGTATTGGCAGAGGCGGGGGTTGCCTGGGAACAGGTAGGCGGGTTCATCCACGGCACCACATTGGCGACAAACGCACTGATCGAACGACGCGGAGCGACCGTGGCGACCGTTACGACCGCAGGTTTTCGCGACATCCTCGAAATCGCCTACGAGCGGCGGTACAGCCAGTACGACATCAACCTGGTGAAGCCTGATCTGATCGTGCCCCGTTCGCGCGCGTTCACGGTGGGTGGGCGGATGGATGTACGCGGCAATGAATTGCTGCCACTGGACGAATGCGCGGTGTCGGAGCTGGCGGAAGCGATTTCGGACAGCGGAGCTGAGGCTGTGGCGATTTGTTTGCTGCACGCCTATGCCAACCCAGCGCACGAATTGCGGTTGCGCACCTTGTTGCAGGCGAAAAACCCGGATCTGGTGATTTCTTTATCCCACGAAGTCAGTCCCGAGGCACGCGAGTTCGACCGGCTGTGCACTACGATTGCCAACGCCTATATCCAACCGCAGATGGCCGGATACCTTGCAGAATTTCAGACGAGGTTTACGGCGGCTGGGTTGAGATGCCCGATCCTGATGATGACAGCGGGTGGCGGCATGACGACCATGGAAACCGCTGCGCGCCTGCCGATCCGATTGGTCGAGTCCGGCCCTGCTGGCGGGGCAATCCTGGCCGCGCGGATCGCGGCCGAGACAGGCGAGCGTGAGGTGCTGAGTTTTGACATGGGCGGCACAACGGCCAAGCTCTGTCTGATCGACGCGTTTCGCCCGCAATCCGCTCGCAAATTCGAAATCGCCCGTGCGGCGCGGTTCATCAAAGGATCGGGTATGCCGGTTCGTATTCCTGTGATCGAAATGATCGAGATCGGGGCAGGGGGAGGCTCCATCGCGCACGTCGACCGGCTGGACCGGTTGCAGGTTGGGCCGGAAAGCGCCGGGTCAGAGCCCGGACCTGCGGCTTTTGGTAAAGGTGGCATTTCGCCTACGGTTACCGATGCAGATGTAGTGCAAGGTTTGATCGAGCCGGGGCGGTTTGCAGAAGGCCGCTTGTCAATTGATGTAACCGCAGCAGAAGAGGCGCTTGAGGCGGATGTGGGCAGGCCCTTGTCGCTCGACGCGGCGCAAGCGGCCCAAGGTGTCAGCGAGATCGTGGACGAAAACATGGCCGCCGCAGGACGAATGCACGCCGTCGAGTCCGGCAAGGATTTGAGCGCCCGTGTGATGATCGCATTTGGCGGCAACGGTCCGCTGCATGCAACCCGTTTGGCCAGACGGACTCAAGTAGACCGCATCGTGATTCCGCGCGATCCCGGGGTCGGGTCTGCTGTGGGCTTCCTCTATGCCCCTGTATCGTTTGAGATCATTCGCTCGCGTCACGCCACCTTGGATGCGTTGGATCTGGAGGGGCTCAATGCATTTTTTCGCGAGATGATCGCAGAGGCAGAGGCCGTAGTGCGCGCCGGTGCGCCAGACGGTCCGCTAATGTATCGCAGGCAGGCCTTCATGCGGTATCATGGTCAGGGACACGAAATTGAGATTCCCCTGCCGGACCGGGATCTGACGGACGATGACATCCGGGATCTGCAGGGGGCATTTGAGGCCGAGTATAGTCGGCAATTCAGTCGCGCTGTGCCGGGCATGACGATAGAAATCCTAAATTGGGGCCTCGATGTCTCTTCTGCGCCCTTGGCTTTGGCGAAGTATTCCCCGACCTCCTCGCCAAGGCAGGTGGTTGCCACGGAGCACCGCGAAATCCTGTGCGACCTGACCGCCACTTGGCGTGTCGCTGGCGTCTTCGATCGGACATCGCTGGCACCGGGCGATATGCTCGTCGGACCGGCCTTGATCGTAGAGGCTCAGACCACAACCTTCGTCAGCGCTGATTTCACGGCCAACATTGACAGCGGCGGTAACATTTGGCTGACCCGCAAACGGGAGG
>JBFOMB010000032.1:0-20019 GCA_040830545.1 Paracoccaceae bacterium
CAACGATCATCCGATCCGTCCGCCCCGCGCCGCGCGACATCAACCCGGCCGGGAAGCTGAGTGGATCAGCGTCCTGTCGAGATAACGTGGCCCGCGCCCCTTGGATCATGTCCAGCGACCAGAACGGTTCGGTGCCAAAGCAGTTCACGGACCGTCCCAGCAGGTAATCCCCCGTTTCGCGGGCTTTCATGAAACGCGCCGCCACCCAGCCGCTGCGTTCCTGCGTGTTGACCTGCAACCACTTGCCGGACCCATCAGCGGCCACAACCTCAACCTCCTGCTGATTTGACCCAAGACTGCCGACCACCTCCGACGAACCCGAGGCCTCTGCTCGGATGTTCAGAACATCATCCGCCGCTACCCCTGTCACGTCATAGAGCGCCGGAAAAGTCGTCTGTGCGACGACCGGCAGGCCCATTGCCCCCAACAGGACCAATGCGAAGGTCAAAATACGCATCATCGACGTGCGCTCCAACTAAGTGAGGAGTGTTTGCGTGTATAAAACTCCCCCATCAGCCCAATCATCAACAGGGCCAGCCCCAGCCACAATGCATAATGCCAGTCACTGTTGCGTGGGAAATAGTTCACAAAGGCAAATCCCCGCGCCTGGTCGATGCAATGGAACAGCGGGTTCCAGTCGAACATGACCAGCATGTAGGTCGGCAGTGTGTTGGCCAAAAACATCTTGCCCGATGCGATCATGTTCGCACGCTGATAGACCAGCATGAAAATGCTCACAAACCCCGGAAACCATGGCTTCAATGCCAAAAGGATCATGCCCACACCAAGGCCGGTGAAAAACGCCAACATCAGCATGCCGAACGCGCCAGCAGGCTTGTCAATGTCCAGCGGCGTGATTGCGACGTGGTAGACGAACAGGATCACCACCAGGGACATAACCTGAATATACAGCGCGCTCACGATGCTACCGGCAATCGAGATCGCCGTATTCAGGGGCGCATGCTGCATCATCGGGCTGGTCGGGCCCTCGGACCCCATGACCGCGCCAACGGCTTTCAGGTGGGTCATGTAGAGGAAGATACCAGACATGATGTAGACAAGGAAATCGCCCCGCACAGCAAACCCCCGCAATCCCAGGATCGAGAACATGAAGTAGAAGGCCAGCACCATGAAAATCATTTGCGTGATATTCGTGGCGATCGCGAATATCGCGTTGTTGTGCGTTTTACGCACATTTCGGACAGCCGTATGATAAATCAGCTCAAGCGTCCGGTAGGACGCGCCAAGTTTGGTTTTTGGTGCCGTACTGTAAAACATTGACGCAGCCGTCCTGTCCTGCTCATCAATCTGCCACGGATTTCTTGCTGTTCCGTTACGCCTGAGCATATGAAGACCCAGAGCATTTTACAACAAACCGCTAAAACCGGAGGCCCGAGCGTGACATATGAAACCCTAATCCCCGTGATCCGGCGACTGGCATTGGAAGCCGGGGACAAGATCATGGAGATTTATGGCGCCGAGGACTTCGAAGTCAAAACCAAGTCCGATCAAAGCCCCGTGACCGAAGCGGACGAAGCTGCCGATGCCCTGATCTCGGCCGGTTTGCGCGATGCCTTCCCGGACATCACATTGGTGACCGAAGAACAGGCGGCCTCACACGCTGAACGGGCCGAAACATTCCTGATTGTCGACCCGTTGGACGGGACGAAGGAATTTGTGCACCGCCGTGGGGACTTTACGGTCAACATCGCGCTGGTCGAAAACGGCGTGCCGACGCGTGGGGTGGTCTATGCCCCCGCCAAGGATCGGATGTTTTTCACGTTGGCTGACGGCAGTGCCGTCGAGGAAAGCGGGCCATTTGACAAGGACGCGGTTGGTCAGACCCGCGCGATAAGCGTGTCCGACCCCGACAATGCTGCCTTGATGGTGGTGGCCAGCAAATCGCATCGGGATCAGGCCACGGACGACTATATTGCAAAATACGACGTACGTGACATGACCAGCGCGGGATCGTCGCTGAAGTTCTGCCTGATCGCGACCGGTGAGGCGGACCTGTACCCGCGCTTGGGGCGCACGATGGAATGGGACACGGCGGCAGGGCATGCAGTGCTGGCCGGTGCAGGCGGCGTGGTGGTGCGGTTTGATGATCTGACACCTCTGACATACGGCAAGGACGGCTATGCCAACCCGTTCTTTATCGCCAGCGCGCCGGGCGTTGACCTGAAACCTGCCTGAGGCTGCACAATGTCCGTTCTGATCGTTATCCCGGCCCGCTACCCGTCAACCCGCTACCCGGGCAAACCTCTGGTTCAACTGACCGGAGCCACCGGCGTGGCCCGCAGCCTGATCGAGCGCAGCTGGCGCGCTGCGCTCAGCGTCGATGGTGTGGACCGCGTGGTCGTCGCCACAGACGACGACCGCATTGCCGAGGCCTCCACCGCGTTTGGGGCCGAGGTTGTGATGACCTCGGATCAATGGGTAAATGGGACTGAACGCGTGGCCGAGGCACATGACAAATTGGGTGGCGGCTATGACGTTGTGGTCAATCTGCAGGGCGATGCCCCGCTGACGCCCCCCTGGTTTATCGAGGATCTGGTGGTTGGTCTGCGCGCCAGCCCTGATGCCTGCGTCGCCACACCGGTTCTGCGCTGCGATGGGGCTGCGTTGAACGGGTTCCTGGCCGACCGTCGCGCAGGACGCGTTGGGGGCACGACTGCCGTGTTCGCAACAGATGGCGCGGCACTATATTTTTCCAAAGAAGTCATCCCGTACACGCCCCGTGTCTACACCGACGAGGAATCCACTCCGGTGTTTCACCACGTAGGGGTCTACGCCTACCGCCCGGACGCACTGGCAGAATACCCCAACTGGACCCCCGGATCGCTGGAACAGCTGGAAGGGCTGGAACAACTGCGGTTCATGGAACATGGCGCGCGGGTGCAATGCGTGGAGGTTGAGGCGCGCGGGCGTCAGTTCTGGGAACTCAACAACCCCGAGGACGTCCCCAAGCTGGAGGCCATGATGGCCGAGATGGGACTGGAATGACCGACGCGGCGACGGTCAGCGTCGTCGTCGTCAGCCGGGAGCGTCCTCGCGCCCTGCGCCGCTGTTTGCTTGGCTTGTCCCAGCTTCGCTATCCAGTCTTTGAAATCGTGGTGGTGGCAGACGCTGCGGGCCGGTCGATCCTGCGCGAGATGCCTCAGGCCGCACATATCAAGGCAATTGCCTATGACGAACCCAACATCTCTGAAGCGCGCAACATCGGAATCGCCCATTCAGATGGCGAGGTGATCGCCTTCATCGACGATGATGCCGTGCCGGAACCCAGTTGGCTAACGCATCTGGCCGGCCCGTTTCAGTATCAGGAAGTGGCGGCGGCAGGCGGGTTCGTGCGCGGTCGCAACGGCATTTCCTACCAGTGGAAGGCGCAGACCGTGGACCGCGCCGGACAAACGCGCAATCTGGAAGTGGATCCCGCGCAGCCCACCTTGCTGACCGGCAATCCCGATCAGGCAGTCAAAACCCAAGGCACGAACATGGCCGTGCGGCGGGATGTGCTGGTCGAACTGGGTGGCTTCGATCCAAACTACCGCTTCTTTCTGGATGAAACGGACCTGAACTTGCGGCTGGCCGCTCGATTGGCCTGCACCGCAGTCGTACCCCTGGCCGAAGTACATCACGGCTTTGCCGAAAGCGCCCGGCGCAGGGCCGACCGTGTGCCGCGCGATCTGAGCGAGATTGGAGCGAGTTGGGCCGTTTTCCTGCGCCGGTTCTGCCAGCCACCCGAGCAGCGTGCAGCCTGGAACCTGGTTCTGGCGTCGGAGCGGCGCAGGCTGGTGCAGCACATGGTAGCGGGGCGGCTGGAACCGCGCGACGTGCGCGGGCTTATGCGGGGCCTTCGCAAAGGGTACAAAGACGGCAGCGAGCGGCGACAGAACCTGCACCGTCCAATCCTGGAACTGGGCGGTGGTTTCCTGCCCTACCCGGTGAACGCGGCTTCGTCGGTTGTTCTGGCCGGACGCCCGCTGCAGCGACGGGCCCTGCACGAAACAGCTTTGCAACAGGTCGCGGCGGGCCGCGTGGTTACCGTGATGCGGTTTTCCCGCACAGCGCGCTATCACAAGGTCGCCTTTACCGATCAGGGTGTCTGGGAACAAACCGGTGGGCTGTTTGGCAAAAGCGTCCGAAACCAACCGGCATTTCGATTCTGGCGGTTTCACAACCGGGTCGAAGCAGAAACAGACCGTGTGCACCATCTACGTCTGATCCCACGTTGATCCGACGAATCGGGCGGCCTGTTCAAACCTTTGCCACTGACCAACTGTGTTGCCGGATTCGCACGTTTGTCCGGTTCGTTGGCGGCCTTTGATATGAAAGGTATCCGACGGGCAGAACCAACGTTGCTCGTTGATACAGCGCTGTGATCTAACGTTGGTTAGTGGAACAGGCTGCGGGGCCGAAAATTGCCAGGACATCGACAGCTCTTTTGGCGAGCGTTTGCCGCTGCAGCGATGTTCGCCACAGGACTGTCTCCAGCAGCGGCAGAAGAGCCCGGTTTCAGCCGCATTCCGCCGCCCAGCCTGAATTTCTACGGCTCTGTCGGACTGATCGACATGCCCTCTGCCGAGATGACTTATGACGGAAACGTCGCCACCACGGCGTCCTATTTCAGGAACCACCTGCGCACCACGTTGACGTTTCAGGCAACGCCTTGGTTGTCTGCAAGTTTCCGCTACAATGGAACGTCGAACTTGCAAGGTCTAACCGCGCTGGGATTTGTGTCAGGAACGTTGTGGGACAGAAACTTTGACGTTCGTGTGCGCCTGCTCAAAGAAGGGCGGTACATGCCCGGTATCACGGTCGGGCTTCAGGACCTGGCAGGAACCGGTCGGGAATCTGCCGAATACATCGTCGCGACAAAGACCTTTGCGACGCCATTACCGGGACGCCCTGGCAAAAGCGGCACCTTGAAGGTGAGTGCAGGGCTGGGATGGGGGCGGCTGGGCTCCTCCGGCTCCATCGGCAGTCCATTTGGCGCGCGCCCGGCCCCGATTGTCGGAATCGGGTCTGGCGGCACGTTCAGCACCGACCAGTGGTTTCGCGGCCCGGTCGCCCCGTTTGGTGGCATCGAATGGACCCCGAACGAACGCTGGGGTTTGAAGCTGGAATACTCCTCTGACGCCTACGCAGAAGACGTCCGTCTGGGGGCGTTCGAACGCAATTCCAGCCTCAACTTCGGTGTCGAATACCAGGCGACCGAGAGGACCCGGCTGGGGGCATACTATCTCTATGGATCGACACTTGGTGTCACGGCACAAATTCAACTGGGACCGAACCATCCGGTCACCCCCATGCGGGTCACGGCCCCGCTGACCATTCAGCCGCGCCCCAGCCGTGTGTCCAACCCAGCCGCGTGGAGTACCGAGTGGACGACCAACCGCGACGTGCCTTTGCAGTTGCGTGATATTCTGGACCCATTGCTGCGGCAGGATGGTTTGGTTTTGGAAACTCTGGATGTCGCGGCCAACACCGCAGAGCTGCGGTATCGTAACTTGCGCTACCGGTCGCGCATCAATGCCACCGGTCGGGCAGCCCGAGCCATGGCCAGCATCATGCCCGCTTCGGTCGAGCAGTTCCGCCTGATCGAGGTCAGCGGTGGAATGGCCCTGTCTGCCGTTGTCGTGAACCGGTCAGATTTGGAGCGGCTGGAGTTTAACCGCGATCCCGCCACGGCAATCGAGGCGCGTCTGGGCTATCAGGACGCCCCGCCCCTGACGGAAAACGCGGTTTATGGCGAGGGTCTCTATCCAGGATACAGCTGGTCGCTGGCCCCGTATGTCTCACAATCCTATTTCGATCCCGAAGTGCCTTTCCGATTTGACGTGGGTCTGGAACTGCGCGGGTCTTATCAGCCTGCGCCGGGCTGGGTCATTGCCGGCGCAATCAGACAGCGTATCTGGGGCAATATCGCGGATGGGCAACGCTCGGGCTCTGCCCTGCCGCCTGTGCGAACGGGGGCGGTCGATTATGCGCAGTATGGCACCACGATGCCGAACCTGTTTGCGGCCTACCAATGGCGTCCGGCACTGGATTTCTATGGCCGGGTCACGGTCGGCTATCTGGAGCCAATGTTTGGCGGGGTTTCCGCCGAACTCTTGTGGAAACCCGTAAACAGCCGTCTGGGTCTGGGGGTCGAGGCGAACTGGGCCCGGCAACGCGATTTCGATCAGCGGTTCGGGTTTCAGAACTACGATGTGCTGACGGGGCATGCCTCGGCCTACTACGAATTCGACAATGGCTTTATCGGCCAGGTCGATGTCGGGCGCTATCTGGCCGGAGATGTAGGGGCGACGTTTACCTTGGACCGCGAATTCGACAATGGTTGGCTGGTTGGTGGTTTTTTCACACTGACAGATGTGAGTGCGTCCGATTTTGGCGAAGGGTCGTTTGACAAAGGCATTCGCATCCGCATCCCGGTCAGTTGGTTCCTGGGCACCCCCAGTCGTCAGGCCGCAGGCACCACAATCCGTCCCATCACCCGGGACGGAGGCGCGCGGCTGTCCGTGCCCGGTCGGCTTTACCCGCAGATACGTGCCGCCCATCGCCGCGCACTAAGCGCGCAAAAGGCGAGGTTCTGGAATTGATCCGCGCCGCGTTCATAATTGCCTTGGTGCTGATGGCGGGGTGCAGCGGTGGACAGGATCGCCCGAACTTCAATCTTGAGGTCTACAACGCGGTCCGGAATGCCGCGCAACCAAAAGCCGCTGCTGTGGAGCGCCCTCCCCTCACACGCGCGGTGCTGGATACGCTGGAGGGATCGTTTACCGAGGCGGTTCTGGAACGGTTTGACCAACTCGCTTACCTGTTTGTAGAGGCGGAGCGGCGCGATACCTCCGGTCGCAGGATCATCGTCTGGCGCAGTGAGGACAACGTCAGCGTGACGCTTCGCAACGGGGTGCTTGTTTCGACGCACGCCTTGGGCGGGGACCTGATCGGCGCGGGTATTGACCAGACCGGTATTGGCCCCGCTGTCGGGCAGCATGTGCGCGTGATGCGGTTTGTCGATGGCGGCAACCGGCAGGTGACCATGCAATTCCAGTGCGAGGTTACTGATCGAGGGTCTACAACGATCACAATCATCGAGCGCGCCCACCCGACCCGGCATGTCGTTGAAGATTGCTCTGGCGACGTTGGGCAGATCCGAAACGAATACTGGATCGACACCCGCGCCGGGCTGGCCTGGCAATCCCGGCAATGGGCGGGACCCGAGGTTGGGTATATCCGTTTCCGTCGGTTGACCCACAATCAGTGATCCGCGTGATCCGAGGCCCCGGATCAAGTCCGGGGCTGCGTTTGTCGTTGGCCGCTTTGTCATGGAACATTCACACTCCCTTGATTGCGAATAAGTCGCATCTACATTGACTCTTGCGAATGGTTCGCATTTACATTGCGAGAAAACCGGACAGGAGTGTGTTCATGGTCCCCTTTCTGCGTCGCTTGGTTGTGACAAGTGCACTGGTCTGCGCTGCTACGGCAGCTGTGGCGGGTGAGAAGTTCAAGGTTGTCACAACTTTCACCGTGCTGGCGGATATGGCGCAGAACGTGGCGGGCGATGCAGCAGAGGTTGTGTCGGTCACCAAGCCGGGCGCGGAAATCCATGGGTATGAGCCCACCCCGCGCGACATCGTTCGGGCCTCGGACGCGGACCTAATCCTGTGGAACGGCATGAACCTGGAACTGTGGTTCGAACAGTTTCTGGCCAACCTGGGTGACGTTCCTTCGGCCACCTTGACCAATGGCATAGACCCCATTCCGATTGCGAGTGGATCTTATGAGGGCAAGCCGAATCCTCACGCCTGGATGGGCTTGGACAACGCGCTGATCTATATCGACAACATCACCACAGCGCTCAGCACCCATGACCCCGAAAACGCCGCGACTTATGCTGCGAATGCGGCCGCCTACAAAGATCAGTTGCGTGCCACAGTTGGCCCCTTGCGCGAAGCCGTTCAGGCGATCCCAGCAGACCAGCGCTGGCTCGTCACCTGCGAAGGCGCGTTCAGCTACCTGGCGCGGGATTTCGGGATGAAGGAACTGTACCTGTGGCCCATGAACGCCGATCAGGTTGGGACGCCGCAACAGGTGCGCGCGGTGATCGACGGGGTGGAGGCGAACAATATTCCGGTGGTCTTCTGCGAAAGCACGGTCAGTACGAAACCAGCAAAGCAGGTGGCCCGCGAAACCGGCGCAGCCTATGGCGGGGAACTTTACGTGGACTCGCTAAGTAAGGCGAACGGACCGGTGCCCACCTACCTGGACCTGCTGCGGGTGACATCGGAAACCGTGGCCAAGGGCCTGACCGGGGCGGACAGCTGAGATGTTGATGCGCACGCCCGCGATCGAGCCAGCCGCGCAGTGTAACGAGGCCGCGTCGGACGGGATTTGTGCGCGCAACGTGACCGTGACCTACCGCAATGGTCACACCGCCCTGCGAGACGCGAGCTTCGAAATTCCACGCGGCACCGTGGCTGCGCTTGTCGGCGTTAACGGGGCCGGCAAATCCACGCTTTTCAAAGCCATCATGAACTTTGTCCCCGCCGCGCGCGGGGATATTCGTTTGTTGGGCCGTCCGGTCAAACAGGCGCTACGTGAAAACCTTGTGGCTTATGTTCCGCAATCGGAAGAGGTCGACTGGGCCTTTCCGGTGCTGGTCGAAGACGTGGTGATGATGGGCCGCTACGGACATATGGGCCTGTTGCGGCGCCCTTCCGCGGAAGACCGCGCGGCGGTCGATCAGGCGCTGGACCGTGTCGGTATGCAGGATTATCGCCATCGCCAGATCGGCGAACTGAGCGGCGGCCAGCGCAAACGGGTGTTTCTGGCGCGCGCTCTGGCGCAGGACGGGCACGTGATCCTGCTGGACGAACCTTTTACCGGCGTGGACGTGAAGACCGAGGAACAAATCGTCGCCCTGCTGCGCGCCCTGCGCGAAGAGGGTCGGGTGATGCTGGTGTCCACCCACAACCTGGGCTCGGTCCCCGAATTCTGTGACCAGACGATCCTCGTGAAAGGCACGGTGCTGGCCTATGGCCCTACAGCGCAGGTTTTCACCCATGACAACCTGGAACGCGCATTTGGCGGCGTGTTGCGGCGCTTCACCCTGGGCGGTGATACCCTGCACGAGGACAGCGATGCCCGCGCGGTCACGATCCTGACCGACGACGAACGGCCCTTTGTCCAATACGGTGACAAGACCCAGACGCGTGGCCCGCAAGAGGCGGAGGACAACGCATGACTGCTCTGCTGGAGCCGTTTGGCTATAGCTACATGTTCAACGCCATGTGGGTTTCCGCACTGGTCGGCGGGGTCTGCGCATTCCTCTCGGCCTTCCTGATGCTCAAGGGCTGGTCGCTGATCGGGGATGCCCTGTCCCACTCGGTCGTGCCGGGGGTCGCGGGGGCCTACATGCTGGGCCTGCCCTTTGCGTTGGGGGCGTTTCTGGCTGGTGGGCTGGCGGCAGGCGCGATGTTGTTTCTGTCGGAACGGTCGGGCCTGAAGGTGGATGTGATCATTGGGTTGATCTTCACCTCCTTCTTCGGATTGGGCCTGTTCATGGTGTCGATCAGCCCTGTGTCCATCGACATCCAGACGATCACGATGGGCAACATTCTGGCCATCACGCCCGAGGATACACTGCAACTGGCGCTGATCGGGGCGGTGTCGCTGGCGGTGTTAATGGTCAAATGGAAGGATCTGATGCTGACCTTCTTTGACGAAAACCACGCGCGGGCTGTCGGGCTGCGGCCCGACCTGCTGAAAGCGTTGTTTTTCACACTCCTGTCCGCCTCAGTCGTGGCGGCATTGCAAACCGTCGGCGCGCTGCTGGTGATCGCCATGGTCGTGACACCCGGTGCAACGGCCTACCTGCTGTGCGACCGGTTTCCGCGCCTGATCCTTGTCTCCGTCCTGATCGGGTCTGTGTCGAGCTTCACCGGGGCTTACCTTAGCTACTTCCTCGACGGCGCAACCGGCGGCATCATCGTGACGCTGCAAACGCTGCTGTTCCTGCTGGCCTTCGTTCTGGCCCCCAAACACGGGTTGCTGGCCGCACGACGCCGCGCGGCAGAGGCGGTGTGATGGACTGGACCACACCGTTTCAGTTCCCGTTCATGCAGAACGCGTTTCTGATTTGCGCGTTGGTGGCCGTGCCCACAGCGCTGATGTCCTGTTTTCTGGTGCTACGCGGTTGGGCGCTGATGGGGGACGCGGTCAGCCACGCGGTTCTGCCGGGGATCGTGCTGGCCTACCTCGCCGGGCTGCCCCTGCTGCTGGGGGCGTTTGTGTCGGGCATGATCTGTGCGCTCGCCACGGGGTATCTGGCCGAAAACAGCCGGGTGAAGCGCGATACGGTGATGGGTGTCGTGTTTTCGGGCATGTTTGCTTTTGGCATCGTGCTGTTTGCCATGGCCGAGGCGGACGTGCATCTGGACCATATCCTGTTTGGCAATATCCTGGGCGTTCAGGCGGACGATCTGTGGACCGCCGGTGTGATTTCTGTCGTGGTGAGCATGCTGCTGCTGATCTCATGGAAAGACCTGCTGCTGCTCAGTTTCGACCCGGCACAGGCGCAGGCCTCAGGGTTACGGGTGGCGTTATTGAACTATGGGTTGTTGGCAGGGTTGTCGCTCACAATTGTAGGCACGCTGACGGCGGCTGGCTTGATCCTGGCGATCGGATTGCTGATCGCGCCGGGGGCCATTGCGTTCCTCATTGTGCGCCGGTTCGGGGCGATGCTGGTCGTCGCAGTGGCCGTCAATCTGGCGACCATGCTGGGCGGCACCTATCTCAGCTTTTGGCTGGACAGTGCGCCGGCCCCGACCATCGTGTTGGTGCAAACCGTGGTGTTCCTGGTAGTCTTTGCCCGCCGCCTGATCCTGACCCACCACCGATCCAGACAGGCCATTCCAACCGACTGACAACACAGTCATAATCCTCTCTTTCCGCCGTGTTCTTGAAAATGTTCCCTATTTGTTCTATATTGAGAACATCAGGAAAAGGAACGCGCCGATGACCGCCCTTGCCACGAACGACTATCACCGCTTGCCCGCCAGCGAAAAACAGCTGCGCTATGCCCGTTCTATTGCCGCGAAATCATCCGTCGACCTGCCAAGTGATGTGTTGGAGGACCGTCGCGCCTTGTCCGCCTGGATCGACCGGAACAAACGGACCTCGCGATTTGATGCCTATCCCAGCTCCAAACAGGTGGCCTTTGCTGAACGGATCGCCCGGATCAAACGGCGCGACATTCCTCATGCCTGTTTCAAGGACCGCTCGCTGATGTCCCGCTGGATCGACACCAACAAGTAGGTCGGTTTCACCCTTTCGTTTGCGCCCGGCTTGAGACAGTGTGCGGCCAGCCACGAAAGGACCGTTCATGACCGACCCGACGCCGCGCCTGCCACTGACCGTGATATCCGGCTATCTTGGCGCCGGGAAAACAACGCTGGTCAACCGGTTGCTGGCCGAGGATCACGGGCTGCGGCTGATGGTTCTGGTGAATGATTTTGGCGCAATCAACGTCGATGAATCCCTGATCCAGGCGCAGGACGGACAGATGATGGCCCTGCAGAACGGCTGTGTCTGCTGCTCGATGACCGCTGACCTCTATGATGCACTGAACAAGGTCATGGACCTCGACCCGCGCCCGGATCATCTGGTGATCGAGGCCAGCGGGATCGCCGACCCCGCCGCAATTGCCGAGGCGACCAGTGGCGAACCGGAACTGGGCTACGCGGGTGTGGTTACGTTGGTGGATGCCGGGAATGTGGATGCGCTGCTGGATGACCCGGATACCGCAGAGCAGGTGATGCAGCAGGTCCGTGCGGCAGACCTAGTGCTGATGACCAAAACCGATAAGATCGCGTCAGAACAAAGCGCGCGGCTGACCGCCATGGGCGCACGCACACCGGTCCTGCCGCCCGTCGGCAAGATCAGCGAGTTGCTGTTCGACCTCGCCCCCCTGCCCCGCAACCACGAAACCGCGCCGCACGCGCATTACACAACGTGGAGCCATGTCAGTGACACCGTACATGACCGCCGCGCCCTGGGGGATCGCCTGTTTGACCGGCCGGAGGGGCTCTACCGGCTGAAAGGCTTTGTGCTGACCAATGATGGACCTTACGAGGTCCATATCGTTGGACGATATGTCGAAGCGCGCCGGGTCACGGACGCAGACCAAACTGTACTGGTGGGTCTGGGGCTGGAGGGGCGGATCACCCGCGAAGAGATTGAAGCGTGGTGGAACGGCTAACCAGCGTCCTCAGACAGCCACACCCGCAGTCCCGGACTTGATCCGGGACCTCGGATTGTCACCCGCAAGCCTTGCCATTTCCGAACCACAAAATTGCTCGCGGGCTGATGTACGCGCACGTTCTGCCTAGCTGCCGCGGGTTCCCACACGCAAATTCCCAAATGCAGCAGTTTGCTCCGTGATCGCCCGTTCGGTCGGCAAGCGTTCCATCGAGGACGCACCATAAAACCCATGGCAATCCGGGCAAAGGTCCAGGAAGGCCTGCGCATCCTCGGGTTCCGCCAACGGCCCGCCATGACAGATAAAGATCAAGTCGTCCCGATGAGCCCGCGCCGCTGCTGCCCATTCGTTGTATAGCTGCGCGCATTCCGGAATGTCCGGAGCGCTGTCCATCGCCCCAATCGCACCACCCGTCGTCAGACCGAAATGCGCCACGATCACATCCGCGCCAGCCTTTGCCATGGCCGCGGCCTCAGCCGCGCTGAAAACATAAGGCGTGGTCAGCAAATCGCGTTCGTGGGCCTTGGCGATCATTTCAACCTCCATGTCATAAGACATGCCGGTCGCCTCCAACTCGGCCCGGAACCGCCCGTCGATGATGCCGACAGTCGGGAAATTCTGCACGCCTGCGAATCCCATCGCGGCCAGATCGTCCAGGAACTTGTCCATCAGGCAGAACGGATCGGTGGCATTGACCCCGGCCAGAACCGGAACATTGCGCACAACCGGCAGCACCTCGCGCCCCATCTCGACGACAATGTCGTTGGCGTTGCCGTAGGACATATAGCCCGCCAGTGACCCGCGTCCGGCCATCCTGTAGCGGCCCGAATTGTAGATGACGATCAGATCGACACCGCCCGCCTCTTCGCATTTGGCCGACAAACCGGTGCCAGCGCCACCGCCGACGATGACCTTGCCCGCCGCGATTTTGGCCCGAAGCCTGCCAAGGATGTCTGCCCGTCCCGTAATTGCCATCTCAGATGTCCCTGCTCTTGAAAATCTCGTCAAAGTTGATGATCGCCGCCTCGGCAAAAGCCGGATCGTTGATGTGCATGTCCAATTCGACCAATTGGCGATCTGCGGTTTGCTGCACGGTGTTGCGCAGCGCGTCAAACAAGGCTTCGTTCGCCACCGGATCATGGAACGCGCCGCCCTCGGTGTCCAATGCCGACACCCCGCGTAAGGGCAGCAGGAACCGCACCGGCCCACTGCATTTGTTGAGCTTGTCACCGATCCAGGCGCCGATCTGCGCGCATTCTTCCGCCGTGGTTCGCATCAGCGTGACCTGTGCGTTGTGATGATAGAAATTGCGCCCCTTGAACTTGGCTGGGACCGACTCCGGCCCCCAGAAGTTCACCATGTCCAGCGCACCACAGGACCCGACATAAGGCAGTCCGGACCGTGCGATGCTGTCCAGACGCTCTTCACCCGCGCTTAGAACACCACCGACCAGCAGGTCGCAGATCTCCGTTGTGGTGATATCCAGCACACCAGCAACGTCCCCCTGATCCACCAGTTGCTCCATCGACCGACCCCCACTGCCCGTCGCGTGGAACACAAGGCAGTCGAACCGGTCCAGCAACCCGTCTGCGATTGCCTGCACCGCTGGGGTCGTGACGCCGAACATCGACAGGACCAGCGCCGGTCGGTCGTCTTCTGACAGGGGAACGGTGTTTGCCATCATGCCCGCCAAAGCATGCGCGGCATTACCCAACAGCTTACGTGACACCCGGTTCAGGCCCGATACATCGGTCACCGGATGAAACATGTTCACGTCCGACGCGCCCACATAGGCCGATACGTCGCCCGAGGCGAGCGTGGACACCAGGACCTTGGGTATTCCAATCGGCAACGCCTGCATCGCCGGGGCAATGATACCTGACCCGCCGGAACCACCCAAACCGATGATGCCGCCCAGATCGTCACGCCCCATTACAAACGCCGCCAGGGCGCGCGACATTTCGACAACCGCCTTGCCGCGATCATTCACGAACACGGCTGCAGGTCCGTCCGGATGACAGGCCGCGACACTGGCCGCTGCTACGTCAACCCCGTCCTCGCCGCCTTTGGTCCCCACATTGACCAACACCGTGTCCAACCCGGTCGCCGCGATCAGATCTCGCACATACTGCAATTCGGCCCGCTTGGTATCTGCGGTTCCGATGACATAGGCCTTGCTGGTCACGGCGTTCCCCCCAATTCACGCGGCCACCCGTTTGCCTGAGGGTCCGCCAGTGACCATGATGGCGATGTCACCTGCCACTGCAAGAGCCACCTGCGATTTTTGCGCCACCATCATCGCCGCGCGTTCCTGAGTTTGCGCAGCGTGGTGTGGTAGATTTGCCCAAGCAAACCTGCATTCTCAGCCCCGGCCATTGCGTCAAACGGCGACGGTTCCTATCTCTTCTCCACAGAAACAACTGCGCCAACACAGGAGGGCATCACATGAACCGCATCGCCTTGACCCTCCGGGGCCTGATCACCGTCTAAGCCAGCGGGCTGGTGTGACGTGACATCCGGCCAATTGGCCGCTCCCAACGTTTCATTCTAGGGAACCATTTCAATGGGCACTCCTGTTATGGATGGCCGTTCGTCTGCATCGCAGTCGGGCGCGGCCATCAACCGTTTCTATACTTCTCGCGCATGGATTGATGGCCATGCGGAAACCCAACTCCACCACGTCAGCTGCTGGGCAGGCGTCTCTGAAATCGCGGCGTTCCCCGACCTGCATGTGGGCAAACATGGCCCAGTGGGCTGCGCCGTTCTGGCCGACCGGATCTATCCGCAACTGATCGGCAACGACATCGGCTGCGGCATGAGCCTGTTTCAACTGGACCTGCCGCGCCGCAAGCTGAAGCTGGAACGCGCCGTCCGCCGGATACGCGTATTGAGTGCGCCGCTGCCTTATCCGCAACATGATCGCCTGTCTGAGGTCGGCCTGCCCAATGACCTGTCCCCCGATGCTCTTGGCACAATTGGCGGCGGCAATCATTTCTGCGAAGTGCAGGCCCTGGGCGATGTTGATCCAAGCGAAGACAGCGGCCTTGACCCCACGCTCACCTACCTGCTGGTGCACTCAGGGTCACGCGGGCTCGGCGCGTCCATATTCGCGGCTCTGCCGGGTTCCGCATTGGATGGTCTGCTTGGGGAAGACGCCGAAGCCTACCGAAACCAGCACGATCAGGCCGCGCGATGGGCCAGCCTCAACCGTCAAATCATCGCCGAACGCACGGCCGAAGCTTTGCGTGCAGAGGCACGTCTGATCGTGGATGCACCGCACAACCTGCTGACCCGGACCCCGCAAGGTTGGCTGCATCGCAAGGGCGCGGCGGTGGCAGGGCCTTGTGTTCCCGTCGCCGGATCGCGGGCGACAGAAAGCTATCTGGTGCGTGCGCAGGACAACCCGGCGGCCTTGGCGTCGCTGTCGCACGGGGCCGGGCGGCGATATGACCGGTCGTCGATGCACGGGCGCGTGCGCGGCAAGATGTCCGACCTTGCTGCCATGACACACACACCGTTTGGCGGGCGGGTGATTTGCGAGGACCGCGATCTGTTGATCGAGGAGGCCCCGCACGCCTACAAATCAGCCGACCACGTGGTGCAAGACCTGGAAGACACCGGCGTCGCCACGCGGATTGCGACCTTGACCCCGCTGCTGACCTTCAAAAAGACCCGAGAGGAGGCCCGCACATGACCACCACACACACTGTATCGCTCCTCGTCACTGCTGGCGCGGGTCCGGAGGAATGCAATCAGGCCGTTGGCTACGCATTGCAGCGGATGGAGCAAGAGGCCGAAGAGCAAGGCGTTTCTTTGAACATGGATCGCATCGCCGGTCCGCGCGGGCCGAAATCGGCGATTGTTACTGTCCACGGACCCACAGCACCCACCTTTGCCGATGCGTGGACCGGAACCATCCTTTGGCGCGCACAAAGCCAGCTTCGCAGGGGCCACAAACGCGCCAATTGGTTTATTGGCGTGTTCCGCTTGCCCAATGTACCCGGTGGCGATCAGGCAATCCGGACCCGGGATGTCACGTTCTCCACCCTGCGCGCGGGTGGCCCGGGCGGGCAGCATCAGAACACCACTGACAGCGCCGTGCGGGCAGTGCACCAGCCATCCGGTTTGTCCGTTGTGGTGCGCGATGGCCGGTCCCAGCATCGCAACAAGGCGCTGGCGTTGGAGCGGTTGAATACGTTGATGGCGGTCAGAACCCTGGCAGAGGCAGAACAGCAGAAAGCGTCCCAAAACCGGCTGCATCACGCGCTGGAACGCGGCAACCCGATCAGGCGGTTTGCCGGGCCGAAGTTCGTCGAGATGACGTGAGCGGATCAGTGCGCTTTGCGTAACAGGAACCTCTGGATCTTGCCGCTGGGCGTTTTCGGCAGGTCGGGCACAAATTCGATCAGGCGGGGATAGGCGTGAGCCGACAGGCGCTGTTTGACATAGCTTTGCAGTTCCTCGGCCAGTTCGTCGCTTCCTTCCACCCCGTCTGCCAGCACGATGACCGCCTTGACCAGCTCCGTCCGGTCGGGGTCTGGCACGCCAACCACGGCGGCCTCGGTCACCGCGGCATGTTCGATCAGTGCACTTTCCACGTCGAACGGACCAATGCGATACCCTGAAGAGGTGATTACATCATCACTGCGACCCACAAAGGTCACACACCCATTCGCGTCGCGTTCTACCGTGTCCCCGGTACGATAATAGCCATCTGCAATCGCCGCTGTTTCCCGCCGGTAGTAGCCGCTGAAAAACAACAGCGGAGACTCCGCGATATGCACCGCCAATTGCCCCGGCGTGTCGGGCGGGGCGATCTGGCCTGCCTCATCCAGCACCTCCACCCGGAACCCCGGCATGGCGTATCCCGCTGATCCGGGCCGCACCGGGTGTCTCAACCCGTGGTGATTGTTGACGACCATCCCGGTTTCCGTCTGGCCATAGTGGTCCTGAATGGGCGCGGCTATGTTGGTCTCGAACCAGCGGATGACTTCCGGGTTCAACGGCTCGCCCGCGCTGCTGACCACGCGCAGTTTGCCGCGCACGCGCTGTGGCTCTTCCGTGCCTGCCGTGATCATCAGGCGGAATGCTGTTGGCGCCCCGGCAAAGTTGGTGATGCCAAACCGTTCGATGATGTCATAGGTGCCGTCCACCGTGAACGGAGCCTCCACCAGAGTGGTTGTGCGTCCCAGCAGCAACGGCCCCAGCACAGCATAGTACAGCCCATAGGCCCAGCCCGGGTCTGCGATGTTCCAGAACACGTCATCTGGTTGCAGGTCGATGCCGTTGGTCATGTATTGATGAAATGCGGCCAAAGCGCTCAGCGGCACAGGCACGCCTTTGGCCGGGCCGGTTGTACCGGACGTGGCCATCATCAACATCTGATCACTGCCGTTTCGCAGGACCGGGTCGAAAGTTGCCGGTTGCGCAGACAGCGCCGCCCGAAAATCCAGATCGCCGTCTTGCGCAGCGGCCCCGTCCGCGAGGACAACTGCAACTGGTGGGCAGGCCTCGACCCCGTCCAGTTTGGGTCGGTTGGCGGTGTCCGTCACAACAAACGCAGCGGCGCTCATGCGGATGCGGTCCTGGATCGCCTTCGGGCCAAACGCAGTGAACAGCGGCTGATAGATCGCACCGGCCCTCAGCGTGCCCAGGATCGTGGCCACGAGGTCGGGTGTGCGCGGCAGCAGGCCTGCGACAACGTCCCCGGTGCCCACCCCATGCTGTGCCAACAGGTTCGCCACTTGGGCTGACGCATCCCTCAGGTCTTCGAAACTGCGGGTTTCCGCGTGACCGTCCGCAGCGATCCAGTTCAACGCGGTTGTGTTTTGCCCGGTATGACAGTCACAGCACTCAATGCAGGCATTGATGCCCTGTTCCGGATCGCCTTCAAATGCCGCCCAGATAGCCTTGAGGTCGAACGCCGCGCGCGCCTGTTCATATTCCGGGTTGGCGGCGGTGCTGTCTGAGGCGGGCATGAAACGGCGTCCTTTCTGACATGTTGGTCAGAAAGATGTAGCAGACATGCCCAAAGTTTCAGCACATTTCTTGGTGAGTGGCGTGCTTCACCCCCGCAACAAATCGTCTTCCGCCTCGCTTAACGAGCCACCCAAAGCCTCCAGCGCATTTTCCAGATGGTCGGACAGGTGCGGCGTTCCGATGAGATAATCCGCACAGGGCGTGCTGGCCTCGGCCCGGGCCGTTGCGACGGCGTCGACAAATTCCTCGGGTTCAAAACTGCCCCGCCCGACCCACATCAGGGCGACCAGTTCGGCCTGTTCATCCTCGCTCAGCCGATCGATAAATGCGCGCAGTTCGGGTTCCGCACGGTCGAGTTCGCGGTCCATCAGGACCACTTGCGCAATGGCATGTCTGGAGAGATTCATATGGTCCATCCTTCCTGATTTTTTTACCAGACAGCACACTCAGACAACGGACGTCTTTGATCCTGCTCAAATCTCGGGGATTTGGCGGTTTTTTGCCCGGAACAGTGCGGAGCAGGATAATTTTTCGAAAAATTTTGCGCCCGCCGAGAGCGCGCGCAGCCTTGCCCAGCGGTGCATCATCCCTCATAAACGCCCCGCAGCAATCCGCAAAGGACAGCCGATGACAACTGAGGCCCCTGAGACCAAGATCGTGGACAGCTATCGCGTCGCCTGTGACGGCGGCGAAGGAGCGTTGGGCCATCCGCGCGTCTGGTTGCAGATCCCGAACGAACATGGCTGGGTCGAGTGCCCCTACTGCGATTGCAAGTTCGTGCACAAGGATCATCAGGACGCGGCCTGATCCGATGATCAGCAAGAGTTCGACTTAAAAAGGGCTTCCTCGATGTCTCGCGTTACCTAGCGCAGGTTGCCGCATTCGTTTGGGCAGCATCGCCGCTTGTTCTGATAACTTGTTGCAGTGCCGCCGCTCCGGAATATGAGTATTTTTGCAAAGATGAAGACGCGGGGCGGTCTATCGACTGGCACGCGTCTGTATTGGGTGGCACAAAGGCACAGTCTGCACAGGAGGCGCGCATGGGCAATTTCGGCAAGGGCCATCATCTGCATCTGATCGACGGATCGGCCTTTATCTTTCGTGCGTATCACGCCCTGCCACCTTTGACGCGGAAATCGGACGGGTTGCCGATTGGGGCTGTTTCAGGGTTTTGCAACATGTTGCAGCGCTACATTTCGGACAACACAGGCGCGGATGCGCCGACCCATGTGGCGGTGATTTTCGACAAGGGCAGCCACACGTTCCGCAACGATCTGTACGATCAATACAAGGCCAATCGCGAGGCCATGCCCGAGGATCTGCGCCCACAGATCCCATTGACCCGGCAGGCGACCGAAGCTTTCAACATTGCCTGCAAGGAACAGGAAGGGTTCGAGGCGGACGACATCATCGCCACGCTGGCCTGTCGGGCGCGGGAGGCCGGGGGGCGTGTGACCATCGTGTCTTCGGACAAGGATTTGATGCAGCTGGTCGGCGACGGGGTCGAGATGCTGGATGTGATGAAGAACAAGCGCATCGACCGGGATGGTGTTGTCGAGAAGTTTGGAGTGGGTGCGGAACGTGTGGTGGATGTGCAGGAGCTGGCCGGGGACAGCGTGGGCAACGTGCCGGGCGCGTCGGGTAGCGGGGTGACACCAGCGGCGCTGCTGATCAACGAATATGGCGATCTGGACGGCCTGCTGGACCGGGCGGAAGAGATCAAACAGCCCAAACGTCGCCAGACGCTGATCGAAAAGCGCGACCAGATC
>JBFOMB010000033.1:0-18733 GCA_040830545.1 Paracoccaceae bacterium
CCCGCGAATATTGATGGCCTGCCTGCTTGGCCGACCCCATTGAACCACATCATCGCTGAACGTCGTGGTCATGTTCTGGAGGTCACGATCAACCGCCCTGACGCGTTCAATGCGCTTTATGGCGAACCGCATCGCGAACTCAGCGCGGTTTTCGACGCATACGAGGCGGACCCGGACCTGTGGGTCGCGATCCTGACCGGCGCGGGGACCAAGGCGTTTTGTTCCGGCAACGATCTGAAGGTGACAAAAGAGGGCGGCGACATCTCCACGCCCGACACCGGCTTTGGCGGCTTGGCCAATCGACATGACCGCGAAAAACCGATCATCGCGGCAGTGAACGGCGTCGCGATGGGCGGCGGCATGGAAATCGTCCTGGCCTGCGATCTGGCGATTGCTGACCCACATGCCCTAATGGCTTTGCCCGAAGTCAAGGTGGGCCTGTTTGCCGCTGCCGGCGGCATTCAGCGCCTGTCACGCCAAATCGGGCGCAAGGCGGCAATGGAACTGATCCTGACCGGCCGGCACGTCACGGCGGTCCGTGCGTTGGAATTGGGGATCATCAACGCCATCAGCGAGGACGGCAAGTCTGCGCTGGACCGGGCCGAGGGGATAGAAGACGCTCTCAATGACAGCGTGCAGGCATTCGGTGCGCTGCTGGAAACCAACGACGCCAAGGAAGGCGTGGCCGCATTCGTCGCCAAACGCGCGCCGAACTGGACCAACAGCTAAGGAGACGGTTGCATGCTGAAGCGCCGAATTTACGAGGAAGAACACGAAATCTTTCGCGACAGTGTCCGCAAATGGGCGCAACAACACATGGAACCCCATGTGGAGGCATGGCGCGAGGCCGGGCAAGTCAGCAAGGAGCTGTGGCTGGCTGCAGGCGAGGCCGGGTATCTGGCCATGTATGCGGACGAGAAATACGGCGGACTGGCGCTGGACGATTTCCGCTATGACATGGTTCTGAACGAAGAACTGACCAATGTCGAAAGCGGTTTTTTCCTGCCCCTGCACAACAGGATCGTTGGCCCTTATCTGCACAAATCCGGCACCGAAGAACAAAAAGACCGGTTTATGGCCGACGTGGTGGCGGGCAGGCGCATCCTTGCGATTGGAATGACAGAACCTGGAACCGGATCGGACCTGGCCGCGATCAAAACGAGGGCAGTGGACAACGGCGATCACTGGGTTCTGAACGGGTCCAAAACCTACATCTCCAACGGTCAGATTGCCGGGCTGTACCTGATTGCGGCCCGTACCGATCCAGCAGACCCCCGTGCGATCGGGCTCTTCTGGGTCGAGGAAGAGCGCGAAGGATTCACCAAGGGCCGCAACCTGAAGAAAATGGGGTTGCAGGCTCAGGACACATCCGAGCTGTTTTTTGAAGACGTGAAACTGCCCAAGGAGAACCTGTTGGGCAATGGACGTGACGGGTTCAAGCTGATGATGAAGAACCTCGCCGAAGAGCGCATGATCGGGGCCTCCGGCTATCTGGCCCGGGCCGAGCGGGCGTTTCAGGTCACGATGGATTTTATCACCGAACGCCGTGCCTTTGGTCAGCCCATCGGCACCTTCCAGAACAGCCGGTTTACCATGGCTGCGATGCGCACAAAGCTGGACGCGGCCTGGGCCTTTGTCGATCATTGCGCGACCGAACACATGGAGGGCAGCCTGAGCGCGGAACACGCGGCTGAGGTCAAACTGTTTATTTCAGAGGTGGAAGGCGAAGTTGTGGACGCCTGTGTCCAACTGCATGGCGGCGCGGGTTATATGCAGGAATACGAGATTTCCCGCCATTTTGTAGATGCACGGATCAGCCGGATTTATGCGGGCACGTCCGAGATCATGAAAGAAATCATTGGTCGAGGGCTGGGTCTGGATGACCGTCAGCGGAATTGATCCCGGACAAAACGGGCGCAACAAAGCGCAATCGTGAATCCGACTGTTTCCCGTGAGGAAACAGTCGAACCATCAAACAGGCGGAAGGTCGCCCATGAAGAACGGCGGATCAAAATGACCCGGAAAATTCGTCCATAGGGACGAGAAGCCGTTCGAACACTCTCCTTACGATTGGAACCCGATGTCCACGACATCACGGGCCTGCCCGTGCCGAGGGAGCGGCACAGGCGGTCTGCAACCAATCGGGAGGAAGACACAATGACATCTACACCATATGAAAGCCTGGTCGTCTTTGGCGACAGTTGGTCGGATTTCGGCATCCTGAACCAGTTGTTCCAAGGCAGTTTTGGCGCGCCCATCTATAACCCCGCCATCTTCACCCTGGACCGGTTCGGAGATGCGGA
Source organism: Paracoccaceae bacterium (assembly GCA_040830545.1). Taxonomy (GTDB): domain Bacteria; phylum Pseudomonadota; class Alphaproteobacteria; order Rhodobacterales; family Rhodobacteraceae; genus HXMU1420-2. Next base: position 2,304 of record JBFOMB010000033.1, read on the forward strand.
AAACTACGTTGATTTCCTGGCCACCGACCTTGGGCTTGAAACCTCGGATGTGCAAAATTTTGCTATTGGCGGCGCGCGGGCGATCACTGACCGAACATGGGCGGAAATGGCGGCTGAGCTGATCGCCCCGTTGCCGGGCGGTGACGCAGACCCGAACGCGGATTTCCGGGTTGATCTGTCAGCGCAGGTTGAACGTTTCAAAGCGACCATAGAACCGGGGGCCGACCTGTCTGACACGGCTGTCCTGCTGAACATGGGCGGCAATGACTTGCTGCGGATCGACTTCGCGCTGGATCCCGACATTGATCTGGAGGCACGATCAGCTGAATACGCGCAGGAGTGGTTTGACGCGATATTGGCGGCAGCAACGGAAATTGCCGAAACAGGCGTCGGGACGCTGTTCATATGTACTGAGCCGGACCTGACAGAACTACCAATCGCTCAGGACTACCCTCCGCAGATGATCACGGCCCTGGAACTGGTCGCCGGCAATTTCAACCAGATGTTGCGCGACAGCATCGACACGTTCGAAGCCTTGGGCGTGAATGTGGTCCTGTTCGACCATGCCCAGATGATGCAGGAAATTGCCGACGATTTCGCGACGTTCGGGTTCCGCACCTATGTTGATCCGATCTCGATCGGCGGGCAGGTTCCAAATCCCGCGGTGGACGGAATACCTCTGGACCAGATTGCGCATGTGGATTCCGTTCACACGTCGACGGCGCATGATCGCATCGTCGCGCAGTTCCAGCAGGAAAGCCTGAACAGCAACGTGGTTTTCGGCACGGTCGAGGCCGATTGTCTGCATGGCACCAAAAAGGACGATCTGATCGTGACAAAGGACGGAGACGACGATGTCTCCCTCGGGCGCGGCGACGACGTGGCAATTGCGGGTCTGGGCGACGATTGGGTCCGTGGCGGGCGCGGTGATGATCTGATTTCGGGCGGTTCTGGCAACGACTGGCTCAAAGGTGGCAGAGGTGACGACCTGATCGCGGACGGCCATGGTGACGATTACAGCCAGGGCGGTCGCGGCGATGACATCTTCATCGATGGTGCAGGCAGCGATTTCGCATCCGGCGGTCGGGGGGATGACACGTTCATCTTTACCGATCAGGTGCTGATGGGGGGCGACAGTTCCAGTGACGCCAACACGTTCCGGGGCGGCCGCGGCGTTGACACGTTGGTTCTGCGGCTGGAAGCGGACGATGCCGACGCGTTTAACGCGGGCACCCTGACCTTGGGCGATCTGGGCATCAACACCAGCAGCATCGAAGAGGTTTACGCCGTGGCCGGACTGGATCTGCCTGCTGACGTGGCAGCACAGGGCCTGCTGGAAGAAGCCGACAATTGGGGCTTTATCTAAGCCACTCCTAGGGCGGGCCAAACAGCGGCCCGCCTGACCCTGACGTATCGGCAACTCGTCCTTTCCGACGATGCCGGTCGAAACGGCAATCGCTACCTCTCGCAAGACGGACGGGCCAGCTGCGCGTGTTGCAGGGGGGTGGCCTTCCCGCTTTGGGAGGAAGAATGAAGAAGATACTGAGCGCGGGTTTGCAATTGGCATCGGTCAGTTTCAGCTCGCTCGGTGTGATCGCTGTCCTGCTGATGATGGTGCATATCACCGTTGAAATCATCATGCGCTGGCTGCTCAACACGCCATTGCCGGGCACGATTTCCATCGTCGCGTATTACTACATGGTTGTGGCTTGCTTCGTGCCTCTGGCGCTTCTGGAACAGAACAACCGCCATATCAGCGTTGATGTGTTCACTGGTATGATGCCGCGCCCCGCTCAGGGCGGTTTGCGCCTGCTGTCCGGTGTGCTGACCATCCTGGTCATGGTCGCCATGACCATCCGCAGCTGGGAAGAGGCGCTGTCCAAATACAAGGTCGGGGCCGCCATCACCCAGGGCGAGGCGACGATCCCGATCTGGCCCACCTATTTCCTGCCGGTTGTCGGCTGCGGAATGATGGTGCTGGTCGCGCTTGCGAAACTGGCCAATCAGGTTTTTGGCGAGGTCGTGACACTGCCGTCCGACGGTCTGGATGACGTCGAAGGCCAGGTAGAGGAAGGCATATGAGCGATCTTGCGATTGGCGGGGCGGGCCTGGGGATTCTGATTTTCCTGATCGGGCTGCGTGTTCCGATTGCCATTGCCCTTATCTCGGTTTCCTTTGGCGGTCTTTGGTACCTGCTGGGCTGGCGTGTGGCGTGGGGGTCGCTGGGCATTATCCCCTATCAGTTTGCCGCCAAATGGGAGCTGAGCTCGGTTCCCATGTTCCTGCTATTGGGCTTCATTTGTTATCAGGCAGAGCTGACCAAGGGCCTGTTTCAGGCCGCGCGCATCCTGCTGGGACGTTTGCCGGGTGGTTTGGGTCTTGCCGCAATCCTTGGGTCCGCCGGATTTGCGGCTGTGTCCGGCTCATCCATCGCCTGTTCGGCCACCATGGGCCGGATCGCCGTGCCCGAGATGATCAAGACCCGCTATGACGCTGGGTTCGCCACTGGCATCGTTTCGGTTGCGGGCACCATTGGCGCATTGATCCCGCCGTCGATCATCATGATCCTCTTTGGCATCATCGCGCAGGAATCGGTGGAAAAGCTGTTCCTTGGAGGCATTACCGCCGGCCTGCTGACCACGATTTCCTACATGGTGCTGGTCGTCATCCGGGTGAAGGTCAATCCCAACCTCGCCCCTCCAGCCGCCGTGCAGGCCACCCGTGAAGAAACCTGGGCCGCGATCAAGGATACCGGCCCGCTGGTGGTGGTTATCATCGGGATTTTTACCGGCCTGTTTTCCGGCATCTTCACCCCGACCGAAGCAGGCGCAGTTGGCGCGGCCTTGGCCGTGCTGGTGGCCTGGGGCAAGGGCACGCTGACATGGAAACGGGTGCAGATGGCCGCCTACGAAACGCTGATGGCAACCTCCATGCTGTTGATCATTGCCATCGGGGCCAGCCTGCTGACCCGGTTCCTGGCGCTGTCCGGTGTGTCAGACGCGATTTCCGACGTGCTGATTGACTCCGAGCTGCCGGGGATCGTGCTTCTGTTGGGTTTGATCCTGCTCTATCTGGTTCTGGGCATGTTTCTGGACCCGATTGGTGCAATGCTGCTGACCCTGCCTATCGTCCTGCCAGTGGTCGATGCTTATGGCGTGTCGATGATCCTGTTCGGTGTCATTCTGACCAAACTGTTGGAAATCGGCATGATCACTCCACCGGTTGGAATGAACGTTTTTGTCATCAAAAGCGTTGTCGGCGATCTGGTGACGGTCCAACGAATATTTGCATCCGTCATCCGGTTCATCGTCGTTGACCTGATTGTGCTGGCGATCCTGATCGCCTTCCCCGATCTCGTCCTGTTTTTACCAAATCTCAAGAACTGATCGTCCGTTCCGACGATGCCTTGAACGCTGCAATCCAACAGGCTGTCCCAAACTTAGATGCATATTCGGGAGGATACCTTATGCTCAGATCACTCATGTTCGCCACGTCACTTGCCGCAGTTGCAGCAGGACCGGCCCTGGCGGAAACCAAACTGCGGGTCGCATCCGGTTTCCCGCCGAAGTCGGCAGTTGGCCAATCCATGGATACCTATTCCGAAACGTTGAACGAAGCATCCGGTGGCGATCTGGCCGCCAAGACGTTCAACCTGTCGCTGCTAAGCCTTGGAGAAACCTCTGCCGGGCTGCGGGACGGTATCGCGGATGTCGGCTATCTCATTTCGGCTTATTTCCCGGCAGAGTACCCCCATTACAACCTGATCTCGGAACTTTCGATGATCTCGTCCGGGCCGGAAGGGGCAACCAACCAGGGTCTGGCCTATTCCGCGGCTGTTGCAGAATACACGCTGAACAATTGCCCGAAATGCGTCGAGGAATTCGCGGCCCAGAACCAGGTGTTCACCGGTAGCGCGGCCTCGACCCGTTATGGCCTGCTGTGCACGGAACAAACCGACACCGTTGCCGATCTGAAAGGCAAGCGGCTGCGTGTTGCGGGGTCGCAGTGGGCACGTTGGGCCACAGCCGTTGGCGGCGCACCGGTTTCGTTGAAGATCAACGAGGTCTACGAAGGTCTGAGCCAGGGCGTGATCGACTGCGTGATCATCTCTGCACCTGAGCTGATCAACTTCTCGCTGGTTGATGTGGTCAAATCCATCAACATGTTTGCACCGGGCGGCGTGTATGCAGGCAGCGCGGTGGCCAACGTGAACCGCGACACCTGGAACGCGCTGAGCGCTGACCAGCGTACGGCCATGATGAAAGGTGCATCTTCACTGGCGGCGGATGTTGCATGGCGTTACGTAGAAGACGAAAAGAGCGCCCTGGCGACCGCTGCCGAAAAGGGCATTCACATCTCGGAACCGAATGCCGAGCTGACCGCCGCGACCAAAGAGTTCGTGACCAAGGACGCGGTCACAATCGCGGAGTTCTACAAGGACAAATACGGCATCGAAAACTCTGCCCAGATCATCGAGGAGTTCCGCCCGATCGTCGACAAATGGTTCGATCTGACCGCCAATGTGTCGTCCAAAGCAGAGCTGGAAACGCTGTTCTGGGACGAAATCTACTCCAAGGTCGACGTAAACACTTACGCTCAATAAGTGTCCCGGTTCAAATCATCATTCTCCCCGATGTGAACATGACCACCCCCGCGCGTTGTGCGGGGGTGGTTCAGTTTTCGACGTCCAGCCGGTTTGACATTTTACCCGCAACGCGGCGACCCTGAACCGGTTCGGACATTGGCTCTGCATCCCCGGATTGAGGACAAGATCATGGATTTCACGATTCCCGCACATGTCGAAGATTACCGCGCCCGGATTGCGTGATTTGTCGAAGATGAAATCCTGCCGGTCGAGAAAAACCGGGACAGTTGGGACGACCATGGAAACATCGCTCTTGACTGACGCATTGTATGCGCTGGCTGGGTCTTGCCAGGCGCTGCACTGAAATTGCCACCGAATACGCCGCCAACCGGCACGGGTTCGGCATTCGTCTGTCGGACCGCGAAAGCATCCAGATCAAGCTGCGCGATCTGGCCATGGGCATTGAAATGGGTCGCCTTCTGGTGATGAAAGCGGTCTGGGCGATTGATCAGAGGAGTTTTGCCAGGAAGGAAGTGTCGATGGCCAAGATCCACGTCGCCAACCTATTGCGCAAGGCTGCGGGTGTGGCGATCCAGATTAACGGCGCACGCGGATATTCCACGGACACGGTTCTGGAATGGATCTATCGTTATGCCCGTCAGGCCCGTCTGGTCGACGGCGCGGACGAGGTGCACCAGATGGTCCTGAACCGCCACCTGACACAGGAAGGCCGTGATTTCTGGCGCTGGGAGACAGAGCAGCCCTGAACATCGTCGCCATCATAGTAGGTATTCTGGACTTATTGCTCGGAGGCCGCGACTGAAGCCGTGCGCCAATAGAGCCATGCGCCCAACAATCCCAGACCCTGCGCCACGGCCAATGCCCAGCCAAGGCCAGTCTCGGTTTCGGTTGTCCAGGCATCCGACAGGATACCGACCATGGTGGGCCCCACACCAACGCCAATCAAATTGAACAGGAACAACAGGATGACTGTAATCATCGGACGGCAGTCAGGAGGCACACGGGAATGGGCGTAGGCAAAGGTCGGTCCCCAAAACGCATTGGCGAACAGCGCGCCGGACGCGAATGCCAGCACGCCTATCATCCCGCCGGGCCCAAGAAGGAACACAAATGCCAACGGTTTGCTGATTGCGATGACCAACGCAACCAGACGCAGCCGCCAACGCGCATCGCGCTGGCCCAACCTGTCTGCCAGATACCCGGTGAATAGGGTGCCGAACGCCCCCCCTACCCCAACCAGGCCAGCCATGAGTAAACCCGTCTGCAACTGGCTGAACCCGTAGCTGCGGATCAGAAAGGTTGCAGTCCAACTCAGCCCGCCAAAGGTCACAATGCCCGTGATGGCCATGGCCGCCAGCAGGAACCGCAGGCCAGCATCCTGCCGGATCAAACCCAGAGTGCGGGCCAGAACTGCGGCTTCCGGGCGACCTTGCGGTCGAAGGTCTGGCAGTGTGCGGGCCAGAACGATCGCCAAAACCAATCCCGGCAATCCAGCGACCAGAAACGCGACACGCCACCCGTATATCTGCCCAACCACGCCACCAACCAGAAACGCCAGCAGAACGCCCAGATTAGAGCCTGCCGCGAAAACGGACATGGCGCTGGTCCGCCGCTCTGGCGGGTAGAGGTCGGATATCAGCGAATGGGCTGGCGCAACTGAACCGGCCTCTCCTGCCCCAACACCGATACGGGCGGCCAAAAGCATGGCAAAGCTCTGCGCCATGGAAGCGAGCAGTGTCATGCCACTCCAGATCAGGACCGATCCCGCGATGATCCGGCGACGACTTACCCGAGTAACCAATACCGCAACCGGAAACCCGAACAGACAGAAGGCCGCTGCAAAGACCAATCCCGAAAGCAGGCCCAATTGCGTATCTGACAGGGAAAACTCGGTCCCGATCTGCTCCAGCGTAATGGCCAGGATCTGGCGATCCAGTTGTGCCATTGCCATCAGTACCATCAACAGCACCAATGTCCTGCGCGGGCGGTACTGCTGCACGCTTGCGAATTCAGAACCGTTCATAAAATGTCTGAATCTGCTTGCGCAACCAACGATTGCCGGGATCATCTTCCATTTGGCGGGGCCAGACCATGTGCCATTGATGAGCCGGGCGGTCGAATTCCAGATCCATCACATGCAGCCCATAAACTCCGGCCATGTAGTGCGCCATGTGTTCCGGTAACGGTGCAATCATGTCCGATTGCGCAACCACAGGCGGAACGGAACCCAGCCGGCTGACAATGCAGACGTGGCGGCGTTCCACTTTCTGTTCGCGCACGGCCTGTTCCAAATGCGTTAATCGACGCAGGTTTTCAGGCAGGGACACCAGTGGTGCGCTGGACAGTTCCTGCACCGAGATACTGGATTGCTTACCGTATCGCGGATGGCCCTGCCGGCAAACAAACACGATCTGTTCTTCATAGAGGGGCACGCTGTTCCAGTCGGTTCTGGTACTGGCGTGAGGTTCGAAATGGACGTCGATCTGGCCCTTCTCCATGGCTTTTTCGACTTCCAGCCCCGCGAATTGAAGGCAGTTCAGACCGATCGGATAGTCATTGTCCATGATCAGCTGCGCCAGATGCGGAATCAGCAGCGTTTCAATCGGCGCCATAGCAATCAGGGAAAACGTTCGCTGGCTCACCTTTGGGTCAAAGCTTTCGCCCCCGTGCAGGGTCCGCTCGATGGCATCCAGGGCGGATTTGATCTCGGGCGCCAGCTTGCGCGCTTGCTCTGTTGGAACGAACTCTGGGCCTTTGCGTTCGAACAGCGGATCATCCAAATGCGCCCGCAACCGTTTGAGCGCGTTGCTGACCGCCGATTGCGTTAGACCCAACCGTTCAGCGGCCCGTGTGTTGGACCGGGTTTCATAAACCATGGAGAAAACCAGGAGCAGGTTCAGATCAAGCTTACGCAAGTTCATAATGTAAACTCCCCCCGGTTCGCATTTTAAATTTCCGTATTAACCTTTGAGCTTATAGTCTGTGGAACCAGAATAAATTGCAATGGGCGGTCGCTTTTTCGTGATGGCGGCCGGGTGGGTTTACGCCGTAAACTGGGGGTCTTCCAGATCATAAACTACCCGTCTATTTTGGCGGGTTTCGATTAGTCTTGCACAACTCGAAGTGATTTTCCGATGGCGGCAGCCAGCGGGGTGGCCTCTGCTGCCTTGGTGTGTTGGTGCTGACGCCATTTCTCCCCAATCCGACAGGTGTGGACCGCTGCGGCAGCCTTTTCTGAGGCACCCGAAAAGAACCGGCGCGAAACAGGCATATGGGCCGCGTGCCAGAGTGACGAGGACGACGAAATGACGCTTCAGCTGACCAACACGGACAACTTGGACAATAACAGCAATGCCGAACTCGCCACTGCGCATTCGGTTGTCACACACACAATCGGCGGCGTTACGTACCTGTATGTCGGCAACGAAAACACCGGCAACATCAGCGTCTATTCGGTCGCGGCGAATGGCACGCTGACCTTCCAGTCGGTTTTCGACACCAGTGGGATTTCGTTCTTCTTCGAAGCCGTCGATATGAAAATCGCAGAGGTCGGCGGAAACACCTACCTGCTTGCCCTGTCGGATTTTGGCAGTGCCATCGCTGTGTTGTCGGTCGACACCTCGGTTGGTGGAAATGGCGCGCTGAGTTTCGCCAGCACCATCAAGGACGATGCGACCACAAACTTCCTCAGCCCCATTGGAATCGAAGTCGCGACGATTGGCGGCACAACCTATGTCTTTGTAGTTGCGGATTCCGAAAACAGTCTGTCCGTGTTTTCCATCGCGGCGGATGGCACGCTGACCGAGGTGACCAGCGTCGTGGATGACGATACCCTGCTGTTGCGCGGTGCAACTTCGGTTGCCCTCGCCGAGGTGGGCGGTACGACCTATGCGTTTGTCGGCAGCATATTCGATGATGGCGTCAGCGTTTTTTCGGTCGCGAATGATGGCAGCCTGACAAACGTCCAGAATTTGCCGGATGGCGACCCCTTGAGCCTGTTGCAGACCGTCGCCTTGACCACGGCCGAGGTGAACGGCACCACCTATCTGGTCGCTGCGGCGCGGTTTGACGACACACTTACCGTGTTGCGTGTGGGCGACGACGGGACCCTGACCAAGGCGTTCGAGGTTTCAAACACCATCGCGAACAGGCTGAATTCCCCCATCGAACTGATTTCCGCCACATTCAACGGCGCCACCTACATCTTTTCCGGCAGCAACATCGAAAACGGGTTCAGCGTCTTTCTTCTGGGGGCGGATGGCAGCCTGTCCGATGTCGCCAATCTCGCCGATGACGCGACCGTCTTTCTCGACAACCCGGCGCAAGCCACAACGGTCGTGATCGGCGGCACACCCTATCTGATTTCTGTCGGCAACGATGACCATGGCGTCAGCGTGTTTCAAGTCAGCGATCTGCCCACGCCAGGCATGCCCGATGCGCCGGACCTGGCAACCGCATCTGATCTGGGCCAATCGGACAGCGACAACCTGACCGCCGACGATACGCCCACCTTCACCGGCACCGCGCAGGTTGGCAGCACGGTCCGCATCTTTGCCGACGGGGTCGAAATCGCGCAGGGCATCGCTGTTGATGGCACGTATTCCCTGACGCCCGCAGACCGTCTGAAGGATGGTACTTATGCGATCACCGCCACCGCCACCAACGCCGAAGGCGAGGCCTCAGCAGCATCGGCGGCGCTGAATGTCACGATTGACGCCACAGCCCCCGGCGGGTTCAGCACGGTCGGAAACAATTTCCGCGTCAATAATCTGACATCCCAGCATCAGGCGGAACAGGTTGCCACGGTTCTGGCTGACGGTGGTTTTGTCGTTGTCTGGACCAGCTATGACACCACAGATGATGGATCAGGGCACGCGGTCAAGGCCAGGATCTATGATTCCAACGGGTTCGCGGCTGCGTCAGAGTTTCAGGTCAACACCCAAACCACCGACATTCAGCACAGCGCCACAGTCACCACCTTGTCCAACGGGAATTTCGTGGTCGTCTGGAGAACCGAGGATTCGACACAAGATGGCAGTCTGTCCGCGCTCAAGATGCAAATCTTCCTGCCCGATGGAACGAAATCTGGTGCTGAAACGCTGGTGAACACACAGTTCACTGACTTTCAGGTCGCCCCCTCGGTTTCGGCCCTGGGAAATGGCGGCTTTGTGGTCACCTGGCAGACGTATGACACCACCCAGGACGGGTCGGGTCAGGCCGTCAAAGCAGCCGTGTTCAGCAGCACCGGCACGCAGGTCGGAACAGAGTTTCTGGTCAACACCGAAACCCTGTCCAATCAGATAGAGCCAGAGGTTGCCGCGCTGCCCGGTGGCGGCTTTGTCGTGGCCTGGCAAACCGCCGATGGCACGCAGGACGGGTCCGCGTCGGCGATCAAGGCGCAGCGGTTCGACGATACCGGTGCCAAGCTGGGCACTGAATTTCTGGTCAACACCGAATTCGACAGCTCTCAAATCATGCGATCGGTGACCGCACTGGCCAATGGTGGATTTGTCGTTGCCTGGGACACCAATGACCCCGCACAGGACGGTAACCTTCAGGCGGTCAAGGCCCGCGTCTTTGCCAGTGACGGCACCCCTGCCGGGAACGAATTTCTGGTGAACACCAATGCGACGGGCGATCAGACCTTTGTCACGGTGACGGCCCTGTCCACCGGCGGGTTTGTTGCGGCCTGGCGGTCGATTGTGTCTTCGACCTTTACGATGTCCGTACAGGTCTTCGACGACACCGGCAAGCGGGTTGGGGCCGAAACGGCGGTCAACGGCATTACGAACGCTTACAACGGCGTGCCTGATCTGCTGGATCTGGGGGATGGCCGGTTTTTGTTGGTCTGGGATGTTCAGATCGGCACGGACACCGAGGTGTATGCCCAGATTCTTGAACTGAACGCCCCGGAACTGAGCCTGGCCAGCGATCTGGATCAGGACGGTCGGACAGAAAACCTTAGCCCCTCGATCACCTTTACCGCCGAATCCGGCGCCGCGCTGGAAATCGACTGGAACGACGGCAATGGGTTTGTCTCCGCCGGGACTGGCACAGGGGCCGAACAGACAAAAACCATTCCCTCAGCTTATACCGTGCTGGGGGAAAAGACGCTGAAGCTGCGGATCACGGACGCGGCGGGCAATTCTGTAACGCAACCGCTGACTTTCACGGTCGAGGACGGCACCCCGCCGAATGCACCGATCACGCCGGATCTGTTGTTTTCGTCGGACACCGGGGTCCTGACGGACGACAACATCACCAATGACAACACGCCCACCTTTGAAGGCGTGGGGGTCGAGGCCGGCGCAACGCTCAGACTGTTTGCCAATGGCACTCAGGTCGGTTCCACAACAGTTGCTGCGAATGGAACCTGGTCGCTGACCTCGTCGGTTCTGGTCGATGGTGTTTACGATTTCACCGCAACCGCAACGGACGCTGCCGGAAACACATCCGCCGCCTCGAACGCGCTGAGCGTCACCATCGACACCGCGCCGCCGGTCGGGTCGGAAAAGGACGGGGCCGAATTTCAGGTCACAACCGAAAAAGTCTCCAATCAGGATTCCCCAGTTGGCACGCTTCTGAGCGACGGCAGCTATGTCATCGTTTGGCAAACACATGACCCGGCGCAGGACGGCACATCTCTCGCGATCAAGGCGCAGCGATTTGCGGCGGATGGCACCCCGCTGGGGACCGAGTTCCTGGTGAACACAAACACCGCAGGCGCCGAATCGCTGCCTGCTGTCACGGCTCTGCAAAATGGGAATTATGTGGTCACCTGGCAGACCAGCGACACGACGCTGGATACCGACGGTGCCTCTGTTCGCGGTCAGATCTTCGCCCCGGACGGCGCCAAGGTGGGCGGTGAATTTCAGGTGAACCAGCAGGTCGCCCTGGACCAGACCTACTCTGCGATCACAACGTTGGAGGGCGGTTCGTTTGTGGTGCTCTGGCAATCGTCTGACGCCGCCCAGGACGGCAGTGGCCTTGCGATCAAAGGGCGGATTTTCCAGGAAGACGGGACCGCCGGGGCCGAGTTTCTGGTGAACACCAACAGCGCCGTAGGTCAGTTTGTCCCCAAAGTTTCCGATCTGCCCGGTGGTGGATTTGTCGCGACCTGGGTCACCTCGGATTTCGCCGCAGACGGGTCGGACTGGGCCATCAAGGCGCAGCGGTTTGATGCTGCCGGTGCCAAGGTCGGGGCAGAGTTTCTGGTCAATACAGAAGCCACCAACCGACAGCACGTTCCGACGGTTGCCACGCTGGACAACGGGAACTTTGTTATTGCCTGGCATACGCACGACACCGCACAGGACGGGTCGTCCCGTGCGATCAAAGCCCGGATCTATGACAGCAACGGGGTCGCCGCGCAGGGCGAGTTTCTGGTCAATTCCGAAACCGACAACCAACAGGAACTGGCACATGTCGCGGCGCTGTCCGGGGGCGGGTTTGTCATTGCCTGGCGGACGTTGGACACAACACAGGACGGGTCGCTGTCAGCGATCAAGGCCCAGCAATTCAATGCAAGTGGCACCAAGGTCGGGTCAGAGTTTCTGGTCAACACCATTACCGATCTGTTTCAGGGCAACCCGCATGTTGTCGGGCTGGCAGATGACCGGTTCCTGATCACTTGGACCAGCACGCATGATGCAACGGTCTCGAACTTTCAGAACATTCAGGCGCAGGTGTTCAAACCCGCTGTCCCGGCCCTGACGCTGGCCACGGATCCCGATCAGGACGGGCAGACAACCGACGCGACCCCCACTATCGCCTTCTTTGCCGAAAACGGCACTCTGGCCGAGGTGAATTGGGGCGACGGCAACGGATATGTTGTGTCCGGCAATGGCACAAATGCCGTGCAAGAGGCCACAATTCCGACCGCCTACACCACGTTCGGGGCAAAATTCGTTCAGGTGCGGATCACGGATACGGCCGGAAACAGCACCGTCAAGAGCCTGGATTTCACGCTGCTGAACCCGCAACCGGACGCGCCAGCCGCGCCGGTGTTGGACGCGGGCTCGGACACCGGCACGTCCAACAGCGATCTGCTGACCAATGACACCACGCCGACCTTCACCGGCACGGGCGTGACCCCGGGCCATACCGTCACCCTGTTGGCGGATGGCGTGTCGGTCGGGACGGCTTTGGCGGACGCAGGTGGGGCGTGGCAGATCACGGCCTCGACCCTGGCGGAAGGGGCCCGGGCAATCACCGCGACGGTCACAAACCCGACGAACCAGACCTCGGATCCGTCCACGGCGCTGAACATCACCATCGACACAACCGCGCCCGCTGCCCCCGCGGCGGCCAATCTGGTTGCGGCATCGGATTCCGGTCCGTCAGACACGGACAACGTCACCGCAGACGACACCCCGACCTTCGAAGGCACCGGGGTCGAACCCGGCGCGACCGTTACGGTTTTTGCAGGCGGCACGCCCGTTGGCACCGGCACGGCAGACGGGTCGGGCAACTGGTCGGTTACCACTTCAGCGCTCGGTGGTGGTCAGCATGCGATCACCGCCACCCAGACAGATGCTGCGGGCAACAGTTCCGCTGCCTCGCCCACCCTGCAAATCACTGTCGACACCACGGCGCCGACGGTCACCGCGCGGGATATCACCATCCAGATCGGAACCAGCGGTGTCCACCTGATCACGGTGGCGGATGTCGACAATGGCAGCGCGGACAATATCGCGTTTTCGTCCCTGAACCTGGACCGAACCAGTTTCGACACGTCTGACATTGGCTCTGCCATCACCGTGACGCTGACCGGAACGGATACAGCTGGCAATGTAGCCAGCGACACGGCAGTGGTTACGGTCGAACCCACCGCGACTTATGCCTTTGACACCACCACTCTGGCCCAAGCCGAGGGTGACAGCGGTTCCCAACCGGTGCAATTTTCCATCACCCGAACCGGAGACACCAGCGGTCTGGCGTCGGTCACGATCAGCCGCTCGGGCACCGCTGACAATTCGGACGTGTCGTCGGGCGGGGCGGCCAGTTTTACCGTGGATTTCCTGCCGGGCGAGGCCACGGTCACGCTGGACCCTTCCATTCTGGGTGACACGGATTTCGAAGCCGACGACACGCTGATCTACACCATCACAAACGTTCCGGTGGGCAGTGTGATCGGCGTTGCAAACGCGGCCACGCTGACGATCCAGAACGACGATGAGCCTGCCGCAAACCTGTCTGTCAGCGCCAATGCCGGGTCCGAGGCAGACGCCACGCTCATCACCGTAACCGTGACGGCAAATGCGCCCGTGTCCGGCGATCAGACCGTGGATCTGGACGTGACTGGCGTGCAGGCAGGCGATTTTGTCCTGTCGGATACAACGATCACCATCCTGAACGGGCAAACCACGGGCACCGCCACGTTCACGGTTGTGGACGACGCCATTTTCGACGGGCCGGAAACCGCCGTTCTGACGCTGTCGAACCCCTCGGCAGGGCTCAGCCTCGGCACAACGACTTCGCAAAACATCGCCATCACCGACAATGACGAACTCCCGTCAACCATCGTCACCACCGGGGCAGATGTGGTCAACAGCAACGATGGCGTGACCTCGCTGCGCGAAGCGATTGCCCACGCCAACGCAGGCGACACGGTGACGTTTGACAGCAGCCTGACGACGATCACGCTGAATGACGACATCGACATCGACAAGCAGATCACCATCGACGGGGATCACACCGGCAGCGATGGTGCAGCCGACATCACGCTGACCACGGACGGCGATAACCGGCACTTTAAGGTGTTGGGCAGTGGTGATCTAAGCCTTCATTCCCTGACCCTTATCGGCGGCGTGGTTGCAACCAGCGGTGGCTCGGTTTCGGTAAACACGGGCGGTAGCCTGAGCATCGCGCAATCCACGTTTTCTGGCAATGAAGGGGCAACCGGGGGGGCGATTGCCACTTTGGGGTCGGTCACGGTCAGCGACTCGACGTTTTCGATGAATACGGCGACAAATCTCTTTGGCGGCTCTGGTGGGGCAATCTATATCCGCTCTGGTGGTAGCCTGGACGCCATCAACAGTAGCTTTGTCGGGAACACGGCGACCGGCGATTCGCTAGGTAGCGGCGGCGCTATCGCTAGGGATTTGTCCGCTGGTACGGTGTCTTTGACGCAGGTCACGCTGACGGGCAACTCAGCCGATTCTGGCGGGGCCATTAGCGGTGCTGGCGCTGTGCAACTGACCAACTCGATCATGTCCGGGAACACGGCTGGGGCGGGCGCCAATGCATTCAATGTGACTGTCAACGACCTGGGCGGCAACATCATCAACGGCGATGTGTCGACGATCTTTGCGGGTGGCACGCCGACACTGGCCGACAACGGTGGGCCGGTGCAGACAGTGGCGCTGTTGGCCGATGCCAGCAACCCCGCCCTGGATGTGGCCTCAACAGGCCCGGGTACCGACGCACGCGGGCAGGCCAGATCGGACATTCCCGGCATTTCAAACGGTGGCGGAGCTATCGACGCCGGGGCTTACGAATTGCTGCTGAGCGATTTGCCAAACCGCGTGAACCTGTCGGTCAGCCATACGTCCCTGCCGGAATCAAGCGCTGCAACGATCACGGTCACCGTGACCGCTGACTTCCAGGTTACAGGCGATCAAACCGTATTACTGGGTGTGACCGGCACCGCAGAAGCAGCAGACCGCAGCGCCCTGCCCTCCACGATCACGATCCTGGATGGGGAAACGACGGGTTCAGCCACATTCACCCTGGTCAACGACCCGACTGATGAACCGGACGAAACGGTTATCCTGACACTGTCCAACCCCTCTGCCGGGATCACACTGGGCAGCACCGTCACAGAAACCGTCACTATTCTGGATGATGATGTGATCGTCCCATCCATCCCCGATCTGGTGGCGTCATCCGACACAGGCGTTTCGGACAGCGACAACATCACAACGGATGCGACGCCAACCTTCACCGGCACGGCCAAACCGCTGGATACCGTGACACTTCTGGCGAACGGGGCTCCGGTCGGGTCTGCAACCGCAGACGGCTCTGGCGACTGGACCATCACCGCATCCACCTTGCCCACCGGTAACGTTACCATAACCGCCCGGGCATCGGACGGCGCAGGGAATGAGTCCAGCCCCAGCGCTGGGTTGTCGATCACCGTGGACACCGCAGCACCTGCGGCACCGTCCATCACCGGGATCACAACCGATACCGGCACAGCGGGGGACGGGGTCACCTCTGACAACACCCTGACCTACAACGGCACAGCAGAAGCCAATGCTTCAGTCGCCCTGTTCCTTGATGGCGCGCCTTTGGGAACCGCGCAGGCCAACGGCACCGGCGCGTGGAGCTTCGCGGCCCCGACCCTGGCGGACGGAACCTACACCGTCACCGCTCAGGCAACCGATCTGGCCGGGAATACCTCTGCCGTATCCACAGGTTTCCCGGTAACAGTTGACACAGCGGCCCCGGCAGCCCCGACGATCACCGGCGTGTCCCAGGACAGCGGAACGCCCGGCGACGGGATTACCTCGGACTTCACCCCGACCATTTCGGGAACCGCCGAACCAAACACAACGATTGAGCTGTTCCGCGACGGGGTTTCTGTTGGAACCATCCCGGTGAATGGTGCGGGCGCATGGAACTTCGCCAGCACGACGGTTGCGAACGGGACCTATGTGTTTACCGCCCGGGTCACCGAGCTGGCGGGGAACCCATCCCCCGCCTCTGCGCCCTTGTCCGTCACCGCCGAACCCGCACCACCCGCCGCTCCCAGCATCGGTGGCACCACCAACGACCCAAGTGTCCCCGGGGACAGGTGAACCTCGGACCACCCGCCCCACGG
>JBFOMB010000034.1:0-17416 GCA_040830545.1 Paracoccaceae bacterium
CAAAGCCGGCCGCGCACATGGCTTCGGCAAAGTCGGTGACCAAAAAAGACGGCACGATCAGGATCACCGGCGGCCCGTCCGCGGGCGTGGCTGTTGCTGTGCAGGGCCACTGCGAGTGCGAGGGCGTCATCTTCATGGCGGGTCTGACCGACAACACCGAACCCACCGGCAAGGACCGCAAGGCCGCCGGCTTCCGCCACTTCTTCAACGCTTACAGGTCGGGTGCCGCGCTGGCGCCGGTGCTGGCGAATGAAATGGGCGCAGATCGTCGTGCCTATCACCTGACCGCTGACTACAACTGGGGCTGGACCCAGGAAGAGTCGATCGTTGCCTCGACCGAGGCCCTGGGCTGGGAAACCGTGAACACGGTCAAGACCCCGCTGGCATCGACCGACTTCTCGTCCTACATCGCTCCGGTTCTGAACTCGGGCGCGGACGTGCTGGTTCTGAACCACTACGGCGGCAACATGGTCAACTCGCTGACCAACGCGATCCAGTTCGGCCTGCTCGACAAGGCCGTGAACGGCAAAGACTTCAAGATCGTCGTGCCGCTCTACTCCGAACTGATGGCCGCGGGTGCGGGTGAGAACATCAAGGGCGTGCTGGGTTCGATGAACTACAACTGGCAGCTCCAGAACGAAGGCTCCAAGGCGTTCGTGAAGTCGTTCGGTGAGAAGTACGGCAAGCCGCCGTCGAACTCTGCACAGACCTGCTATGCTCAGACGCTGCTCTATGCGGACGCCTGTGAGCGGGCTGGCACGTTCAACCCGTGTGGTGTTGTCGAAGCGCTGGAAGGCTTTGAATTCGACGGCCTGGGCAACGGTCCGACCCTGTACCGCGCCGAAGATCACCAGTGCTTCAAGGACGTTCTGGTTGTGCGCGGCGCGCAGAACCCGACCAACGCCTATGACACGCTGGAAATCGTCGAAATCACGCCGGTGGCTCAGGTCACCTATCCGCCGAACCACCCGATGTTCGGTGGCGACGAAGCGACATTGGGCAGCTGTAACTCCGGCGCCTAAACCACTTTCCGGGGTGGTTCCCTCTCTCTTCTAACCACCCCGGTTTTTCCGGTCGCCGTGCCTCGGCCACGGCGACCGGCCCTATTCCACCAAGCTGAACCCAAAGGTGGGGACCGATGGACGCAATCCTCCTGCAAATTCTGAACGGGCTCGACAAGGGCTCGGCCTATGCGCTGATCGCGCTGGGCCTGACATTGATTTTTGGCACGCTGGGTGTCGTGAACTTTGCCCATGGTGCGCTGTTCATGATCGGAGCGTTCTGTTCCGTGACGCTGCAGCGTGTGCTGAGCCTGAGCTACACCGTCGAAGACCCGACGCAAAAGGACTTCCTCGGCAATCCGCTGAAGGTTGAGACCCCCTATGTCGAAAGCTGGTTCGGCCCAGAGATCGGATCGTCGATCATCGACTGGTCGGTGCCGCTGGCGATCATTCTGGCCATCCCGGTGATGATCCTGATCGGCCTGATCATGGAACGCGGGCTGATCAAGCATTTCTACAAGCGTCCCCACGCGGATCAGATCCTGGTGACCTTTGGCCTCGCCATCGTCTTGCAGGAAATTATCAAGGCATGGTTCGGCGCGAACCCGATCCAGACACCGCCGCCTGACGCCCTGTCCGGTGTTGCGAACCTGGGCGCGGCATTCGGGCTGGACCTGCTTTATCCGGTCTGGCGCATCGTCTACTTCTGCTTTGCTGCGCTGATCATCTTTGCTGTCTTCGCCTTCCTGCAGTTCACCACCTTCGGCATGGTTGTCCGCGCCGGGATGGCGGACCGTGAAACCGTGGGCATGCTGGGTATCAACATCGACCGCCGGTTCACCATCATGTTCGGCATCGCTGCCGCCGTGGCCGGTCTGGCCGGTGTCATGTACGGGCCGATCAACCCGCCCAACTATCACATGGGCATGGACTTCCTCGTCCTGAGCTTCGTGGTTGTGGTTGTGGGCGGCATGGGCTCGCTGCCCGGTGCTGTGCTGGCTGGCTTCCTGCTGGGAATTCTGGAGAGCTTTGCCTCTACCACCTGGGCCACCACCACACTGCCCGGCATTAACCAGATCATCATTTACCTTGTCGCCATCATCGTCCTGCTCACGCGTCCGCGCGGACTGATGGGTCGCAAAGGCGTCATGGAGGACTAAGACAATGCTCGGACTCGACAAAAAAGACACTTCGATGTTCCTGATCGTCATTGCCTTGACGATGCTGGCCCCCTTCCTGCTGAACCCGTTCCCGACGGACAGCGCCATGGCGCAGTTCAACGCGGGCTACCCGGACCTGATGCAGCGTTTCGTGATCTTCGGGATCTTCGCGATCGGCTTCAACATCCTGTTCGGCCTGACCGGATACCTGTCCTTCGGTCACGCCGCATTCCTCGGGGTGGGGTCCTACGCGGCGGTCTGGATGTTCAAGCTGCTGAGTTTCAACGTGGTGCCAGCCATCGTGTTCAGCGTGATCGTTGCCGGCATCTTCTCGGTCCTGATCGGGTACGTGTCGCTGCGCCGTTCAGGCATCTACTTCTCGATCCTGACGCTGGCGTTTGCGCAAATGTCCTTTGCACTGGCCTATTCGGTCCTGTCGAACCCCAAGTTCAACCTGACCAACGGGGAAACCGGGCTGCAGGTCTATGCAGACGACCCGCAGATCCTTCAGGGTGCCAATGCACCGGACCTGCCGCATCTGTTCGGCCTGTCCATGCGCGCCACGTACAAAATGGATGTCGGCGCATGGTCGTTTGACTTCAACGCAGGGTACTACCTCTGTGCCCTGATCATGATCGCGGTGTTCTACCTGGCGATCCGCATCTTCCGCTCGCCCTTTGGCATGATGCTGCGCGCGGTGAAGTCGAACCAGCAGCGGATGAACTACACGGGCCTCAACACCAAGCCTTACACGCTTGCGGCTTTTGTCATCTCGGGCATGTATGCCGGTCTGGCCGGTGGCCTGCTGGCCGCAATGGACCCGCTGGCCGGTGCCGAGCGGATGCAATGGACCGCCTCGGGCGAGGTGGTGCTGATGACCATCCTTGGCGGCGCAGGTACGTTGATTGGTCCGATCCTGGGCGCAGGTTTCATCAAGTACTTTGAAAACATCTTCTCCAAGATCAACGACGGGGTGCTGCACCAGTGGTTCGCATTCCTGCCCGGCGGTCTGGAAGACTTCATGGTGACCATCGTGCACCCGTTTGTTGGCAAAGGCTGGCACCTGACCCTGGGCATCCTGTTCATGGCAGTTGTGATCTTCCTGCCCGGTGGTCTGGTGGATGGCGGTCAGCGCATTGGCAAGTGGCTGAAGGGGCGTCGCAAAGGTGACGAATCCAAGCCCAAAGCCACAACTGAACCCGCGGAATAAGGAGACGACACATGGCTATTCTCGAAGTCAAAGACGTCGGCAAACGGTTCGGTGGGCTTCAGGCGCTGTCTGATGTGAACCTGAACGTCAAGGAAAACACCGTCCATGCCATCATCGGCCCGAACGGTGCAGGCAAGTCCACACTGCTCAACTGTTTCGTGGGCAAGCTGATCCCGGACACAGGTTCCGTCATGTTTGACGGCCAGTCGGTGCTGGGCCGCGCGCCTTACGAAATCAACCAGATGGGCATTTCCCGCGTGTTCCAGACGCCCGAAATCTTCGGCGATCTGACCGTGCTGGAAAACATGATGATCCCCTGTTTCGCCAAGCGCGACGGTGCGTTCGAATTGAACGCCCTGCCGAACATGATGGGGCAGAAGGACATCGTGGAACGTGCCGAAGAGGTGCTGGAGGACATGAACATGGCGGACAAACGCCATGATCATGCGGCATCCATGTCGCGCGGGGACAAACGGCGTCTGGAAATCGGCATGTGTCTCAGCCAGTCGCCGCGCCTGTTGCTGCTGGACGAACCCACCGCCGGGATGGCGCGGGCCGATACCAACAACACGATCGACCTGCTGAAGGAAATCCGCGACCGGCGCAACATCACCATCGCGATTATCGAGCACGACATGCACGTGGTGTTTTCACTGGCCGAGCGCATCACCGTGCTGGCCCAGGGCACCCCGCTGGTCGAAGACACGCCCGAGAACATCAAGGGCCACCCGAAGGTGCGCGAAGCCTATCTGGGCGAAACTGCGTAAGGGAGAGTGACATGAACGAAAGACCTGACTTCTCCAAAAGCCGGAACCATGCGGAAACCGCGCCGGCCTATCTGTCGATCTGGGACATGCAGAGCTATTATGGCGAAAGCTATATCGTGCAGGGCATTTCCTTCAACGTGCACGAGGGCGAAATCCTGGCGCTGCTGGGCCGGAACGGCGCGGGCAAGACAACGACCTTGCGGTCGATTGCGCGTCTGGATGACCCACAGGTGCTGCATGGAGAGATCTGGCTGGACCACCAGCCGCTGCACGAGATGAAAAGCTACGAGGCCGCGTCAGCAGGCATCGCGCTGGTGCCAGAAGATCGCCGTATCATTCCGGGCCTGACGGTTGAGGAAAACCTGCAACTGGCGCAGATCGCCCCGCCGCATGGCTGGTCACTGGAGCGGCTTTATGACCTGTTCCCGCGTCTTGGGGAGCGCCGCAAGCAAGAGGGCGTGACCCTTTCGGGTGGTGAACAGCAGATGCTGGCGATTGCGCGGGCACTGGCCCGGGACATCAAGGTGCTGCTGCTGGACGAACCTTATGAAGGGCTGGCACCGGTCATTGTGGACGAGATTGAAAAGACGCTGCGTGTGATCAAGGAACAGGGCATCACGACAATCATCGTCGAACAGAACGCCCTGCGCGCGCTGGACCTGGCGGACCGTGCCGTCATTCTGGACACGGGCGGCATCGTCTTTGACGGATCAGCCCAGGAAGTGCTGGACGACGACGAGTTGCGTTCGGAATATCTGGCGATCTGACGCCTTGCCCCGCAGCGTGCTCGCGCGCTGCGGGGACGATTTATGAACAAATCGTTTGCAAGTCATCCATGACTTGCCCGCAATTCGTCAACGAATTGCATGCGAATTGTCGACAATTCGCCCACTCTCCGGCATCCGACCCCACACATTGGCTTACGCCTTTTCACCACACCCCGCATCGCCTATATACGCCCCAGCCTGCACAAAACGCAGACACCAGACAGGCAACAAGGGTCGAGGACACTATGACAGACAACAGGCACGATGCGGACGTGGCATTTATCAGGTCGCTGGCCGAACTTCTGCGCGACAACGATCTGACCGAGCTTCAGGTCAAACGCGAGTACGGCGAAGACGACACACTGAACGTTCGGGTCAGCCGTGCCGCCCCTGCCCCTGTTGTTGCCGCACCGGTGTCGATCCCGGTCGAAGCTGCGCCTGTTGCAGCTGCCCCGGCCGCCGCACCTGCTGCAGCCCCTGCCTCTGCCGAAGAAGACCCGGCAAGCCACCCCGGTGCGGTGACGTCACCCATGGTTGGCACGGTCTACATGCAGGCCGAACCCGGCGCGCCGTCTTTCATCTCGGTCGGCGCCACCGTGGCCGAGGGCGACACGTTGCTCATCGTCGAGGCGATGAAAACCATGAACCACATCCCGGCCCCCCGCGCCGGTACGGTAAAGCGCATCCTGGTCGAGGATGGCGGCGCCGTCGAATTCGGATCGCCCCTCGTGATCCTCGAGTAAGAGGACGCCGCGTATGTTCGACAAGATCCTGATCGCCAACCGGGGTGAAATCGCCCTGCGCATCATCCGTGCCGCCCGCGAAATGGGCATCGCAACCGTTGCCGTGCACTCGACCGCTGACAGTGACGCGATGCATGTGCGCATGGCTGATGAAAGCGTCTGCATCGGCCCCCCGCCCGGCCCGCAAAGCTATCTGTCTGCCGCGAGCGTCATCGCAGCCTGCGAAGTCACCGGCGCGGATGCAATCCATCCGGGCTATGGCTTCCTGTCGGAAAACGCGAATTTCGTGCAGGCGGTGCAGGATCACGGCATCACCTTCATTGGCCCCACCGCGGATCACATCCGCATCATGGGGGACAAGATCACTGCCAAGGACACGATGAAGGACCTTGGCGTGCCATGCGTGCCGGGGTCGGACGGCGGTGTGCCGACGCTGGATGACGCGAAAAAGCTGGGGGACGAAATCGGCTACCCGGTCATTGTCAAAGCCACAGCAGGCGGCGGTGGGCGTGGCATGAAGGTGGCACAGACGGCGGCTGATATGGAAATGGCGTTCCAGACTGCCCGGTCCGAGGCCAAGGCCGCGTTTGGCAATGATGAAGTCTATATCGAGAAATACCTGACCACGCCGCGCCACATCGAAATTCAGGTGTTCGGCGATGGCAAAGGCCAGGCCGTGCATCTGGGCGAACGCGATTGTTCGCTGCAACGCCGCCACCAGAAGGTGTTCGAAGAAGCCCCCGGCCCCTGCATCACGCCCGAAGAACGTGCCGCGATTGGCAAGACCTGCGCGGATGCTGTGGCCAAGATCAACTATATCGGCGCGGGCACCATCGAGTTCCTCTACGAAAATGGCGAGTTCTATTTCATCGAGATGAACACCCGCCTGCAGGTGGAACATCCGGTGACCGAGGGCATCTTCGGCGTCGACCTTGTGCGCGAACAAATCCGAGTGGCCGCCGGTCAGAACCTGTCCTTCACGCAGGACGACCTGACCATCAATGGCCACGCCATCGAGGTGCGGATCAACGCCGAACGCCTGCCCAACTTCTCCCCCTGCCCCGGCAAGATCACGCATTACCATGCGCCCGGCGGTTTGGGTGTGCGGATGGACAGCGCGCTGTACGACGGGTACTCGATCCCGCCCTATTACGACAGCCTGATCGCGAAACTGATCGTGCATGGCCGAGACCGGGACGAGGCGTTGGCCCGGCTGGGACGCGCGTTGGGAGAGTTGATCATCGACGGTGTCGACACCACTGTTCCGCTGTTCCACCACCTGCTGGCGGAACCGGACATCCATACCGGCGATTACAACATTCACTGGCTGGAAAAATGGCTGGACCAGCACGGCGCGGAATTCTGAGGCCGGGTGAACCAACCGTTTGGACGCCGGTGACATGAGCCTGTCACCCGAATTGTTGCTACACGCCTATTCAATGGGCGTGTTCCCCATGGCGGAACATCGGGACGATCCGGATATCTTCTGGGTCGATCCGAAAAAGCGCGGTGTATTTCCGCTGGATGGCTTCCACATCTCCCGCTCCCTCGCTCGCCGGATGCGAAAGGGCGGGTACCAGATCCGGGTTGATGCTGACTTCGCTGGCGTGGTCGCGGGATGTGCCGAACGGGACGAGACCTGGATCAGTGACGAGATTGCGGCGCAGTATCAGGCTTTGCACCTGATGGGCCACGCGCATTCGCTTGAGGTGTGGGACGACACCAACCTGATCGGCGGCGTGTACGGCGTGGTTCTGGGGGCCGCGTTTTTTGGGGAAAGCATGTTTTCCCGGCGGACCGATGCGTCGAAAATCGCGTTGGCCTACCTGGTAGATAGATTAAGGGCGGCTAATTTTCAGCTGTTTGATACACAGTTTCTTACTGATCACCTTGCCAGCCTTGGTGCGGCCGAAATCAGTCGTGCAGAGTACAAACGCCGCCTGTCCACGGCGCTGCTGCATCAGGCAGAATTTACGGAACCTGAAACCCCAACCGCTCAGGACGTGATACAGCGCAACACCCAGACGTCGTAGCGCGCATGGTCCATGGCGCTGAGCGCGGGGGAAGAGGCGATCATCCAGCCCTCGAACGCAATGTCCTGGCTGCCCTCGTCCCGAATGGCCATATAGGCATAGGCATCGCCTGTGGGGTTATCAGTCGGATAGCGGCATTCGATCAGGTCGATTTCCAGGCCAAACGCCGCACTGACCTGACCGCTGTTCAATTCAAGGTCCAACGTTTGCCCGTTGACCTTGTCGAGTGCGCGCAGACCCGCGCCTTTGCCCGTGGTCGCCTCGTCCTGGGCCTGCCCCGAAAACGGGAAGGCCAGCAGCATCACGGCGGCCCAGCGGATCAACTGTCGCTCCCGCCGTCGCCTGCGACGAATTTCACCAAGAGCGAAATCAGGCTGATCGAGCCTTGGGTATCCGAAAACTCGTCGCCGGCGGCGAAATAGTCCAGCGACCCGCCCGGGTTCACCTCAACAAAGTTACCGCCCAGCAGGCCTTCGGAGGAAATGACCAACGCGCTGTCATCCGGGATCAGGATGCCGTCCTGAATGGTGACGGTCGCGTCGGCCCTATAGGACTCGATGTCCAGTTCCATGTCGGACACTGTGCCGATCTTCACCCCGGCCAGCCGCACGTCGGTACCAACGCTCACCCCTTCCAACGAGCGGAAGGATGCGGTCAGTTCGTACCCGGCGCCACCGCGCGACAGGCCAGCGGCCTGCCCGGCGTAAACGGCAAATCCGATCGCCCCGGCCAGCACCAGCCCGCCAACGATCACCTCGGTTGTGTGTGTTGTCATGTTACTCGGGGCTCCACGCCTCGTAATCCGACCTTGCGGCCGGTTCCGCCTGTCGCAGCGACCCTGATGGCGCATAGGCTAGGGTGGTGCCGGTCAAGTTGGGTTCGTGCGGTTTTTCCCACGTCTTGTGCGCCAAAGGCTTGTCCGTGGGCGGTTCGTCCCAGGTGTGATGCAGCCAGCCATGCCAGTCGGGGCTGACGCGGCTCGCCTCGGCCTCGCCATTGAAGATCACCCAGCGGCGGCTGCCATCCTTGTTGCGGTAGAACACGTTGCCTTCCTCGTCCTCGCCCACCTTGATCCCGTTGCGGGCGGTCCAGAGCTGGGTGTTGAGGGTCTGGCCATTCCACCAGGTCAACGCGCGCAGAATCGTGGTCATAAGGCTCATTGAAGGCTCCGATCAAACTGGCGGTTTTATGCCCCAAGCGGCATTAGAGGTCCAGTGCAACCCGCCCAGTCTATGGCAGCAGGTTGCCGATTGCGTTAACGCGCCGCGGTTCACCTTTGGGTCGGTTTGGCCGCGACAATCCCGCGGTGCAGTGTTAGGGTCCAAAAAAACAATCCGGACAGGGTCGGGTTAATGCCCGCAACCCCGGAGCAGTAGGCCATGAACGCAGAACCCCCTGCCCTGAACCCGCCCAACCCCTATCGCGGATGGGCAACCCGAATGCATCGTGTGAAGGGGGCCATTGTGGTGCCCCCAGAAACGCGACTGTTTCGGCAGAAGGCCGGGATATTGAAACCTGATGGGCAATATGTGGGTCCCGGTGCACTGTGGCGGAAGACGCAGGAAATCACCTCCTACCCCGATATGCCGACCGAACCGCCTGCCCATCTGCCCGGACGCTGGATGTGGGGCGGTGTTTTATGGCGTCATTTCGGACATTTCGTCGTGGAAAGCACGGGGCGGCTTTGGGGGCTGTCTGCGCTGGATCTGCCGCTGCAAGGCATTCTGTTCATCCCGAAATCGCCGAAATATGGCGATGAGCTTGCCGGGTTCCACAAGGAGTTCTTTGACCTTGCCGGCGCGCGTGGGGTGGATGTGCGGGTACTGACGCAACCCACGCAGGTCGACAAACTGCTGATCCCCGGTCAGGGCCTGGGCATCGGACGGATCATTCTGGGCACCAAGGCCTGCCGAGACTTCTATCGCGACGATTTTGCCAAAGATGTGAAACCGGATGGGCCGGAGCGGCTCTATATCAGCCGCAGTCTGATCGGCCCGAACAAGGGTGCGCTGGTCTGTGAACACCGTCTGGAAGAGTGGCTGGCGGATCAGGGGTACGAGGTTTTCCATCCGCAGCACCATGATCTGCGCACGCAAATCGCCCGCTACCGCGCAGCACGACAGGTGATCGCGGCTGAAGGGTCAGCTATCCACATGTTTGGGCTGGTCGCACGCGAGGATCAGCAATTGGCCATCATCGTGCGGCGGATGTCCAAAGCCACAAAATACATCGAAGATCACGTCCGCGCCTTTGCCGGGATCGAACCGCTAACGGTCAACGAGGTGCGCCGCATCTGGAAACCCGAAGGCCGCACCAAGCCCCGCTTCGCGCGTGGCGAACCAGACTACCCGGCAATTCAGCGACGGTTGACCGAAGCCGGCTTCCTCAGCCCATCTGAGCCCTGGGCCGGGTTGAACGATGACGACGTGCTCGCTGACCTGTCCCGTGGCAAACCGCGTGACATGAAATATGTTGTGCCGGGGGGCTGAGGCATCGTTTTTTGATCGCCACATCGCCAGCCGCGCGACGCAGCCCCGGACTTGATCCGGGGCCTCTACTTTTTCGGCAGGAGGTCCCGGATCAAGTCCGGGACTGCGGGTCACGATTTGTCGACTGTTGCGTTCCACCAAATAAAAAGGTCCAGCCCATATCGGGGCTGGACCTGCATTTCAGTCGCGCTCAGGCGATCAACCTGCGGAGGCTGGTTCCTTTTCCGCATCCGCGTGGATCATCAGCGGAGCGGTGTCCGAGGTCACGGCCTCTTCGTTCACCACCACTTGCGTCACGCTGTCCAGACCCGGCAGGTCGAACATGGTGTCCAGCAGGATGTCTTCGAGGATGGAACGTAGACCGCGCGCGCCGGTCTTGCGCGCGATGGCCCGCTTGGCAATTGCCAGCAACGCATCGTCCGTAAACTGCAACTCGGTGTCTTCCAGTTCGAACAGGCGCTGATACTGTTTGACCAAAGCGTTCTTGGGCGAGGTCAGGATTTCGACCAGTGCGTCCTCGTCCAGATCCTCAAGCGTTGCCAGAACAGGCAGACGTCCCACAAATTCCGGGATCAGGCCGAATTTCAGCAGGTCTTCGGGTTCCAGATCCTTGAAGGTCTCACCCACGCCCGCATCGCTTTCGTCGCGCACATCTGCACCAAAGCCCATCGCGCTGCCCTTGCCGCGCTGCTTGATGATCTTGTCCAGACCGGCAAACGCCCCGCCGCAGATGAACAGGATGTTTGTCGTGTCCACTTGCAGGAATTCCTGCTGCGGATGTTTGCGGCCACCCTGCGGCGGTACAGATGCAACCGTGCCTTCCATCAGCTTCAGCAGCGCCTGCTGCACACCTTCGCCCGACACGTCGCGTGTGATGGAGGGGTTTTCGGATTTGCGCGTGATCTTGTCGACCTCGTCAATGTAGACGATGCCGCGTTGCGCGCGTTCCACGTTGTATTCGGATGCCTGCAGCAGTTTCAGGATGATATTTTCGACGTCTTCACCCACATAACCCGCTTCGGTCAGCGTGGTCGCGTCGGCCATCGTGAACGGCACGTCCAGAATGCGCGCCAGCGTCTGGGCCAGCAGCGTCTTGCCGCAGCCGGTTGGACCGATCAGCAGGATGTTGGACTTGGCCAGTTCAATATCGCTGCCAGCCTTCTGAGCGTGGTTCAGGCGCTTGTAGTGGTTGTGTACCGCCACGGACAGGACCCGCTTGGCCATGGCCTGACCAATCACGTAGTCGTCCAGCACCTCGCATATATCCTTGGGCGTCGGCACACCGTCCGAGGCCTTGAGCCCGCTGGCCTTGGTCTCTTCCCGGATGATGTCCATGCAGAGCTCGACACATTCGTCGCAGATAAACACGGTTGGTCCTGCAATCAGTTTGCGAACCTCGTGTTGGCTTTTCCCGCAAAAGCTGCAGTAGAGCGTGTTCTTGCTGTCTCCGCCAGAGTTCGTCGCCATTGTCCACCTTTCGGTCTTCGGTCTCGCCCCCTGCCCGGGCCAAGCGTATTCGGATAGCTTAGGCCAGCGGGCAGGGCGCGACAATCGCAAAATCGGGATTCACGCGAAGGTTTGCCTGACGTGAACCCCGGTCCTATGGTCAGCCTTCGGCGTCGTCGCCTTTGGGTCTGCTGTCAACGATTTCGTCGATATGGCCCCATTCCTTGGCCTCTTCCGGTGACATGAAATTGTCGCGGTCCAGCGCCTTTTCAACGGCTTTTTTCGACTGTCCCGTATGTTTTACGTAGATTTCGTAAAGACGGTCTTTCAACTTCTGGGTTTCGGCGGCGTGGATCATGATGTCGCTGGCCTGACCCTGATAGCCACCCGAAGGCTGGTGCACCATGATGCGGCTGTTGGGCAGCGAGAAACGCATGCCGGGCTCGCCACCCGCCAACAGGACGGACCCCATCGACGCAGCCTGACCGATCACAAGTGTGGAACATTTCGGGCGGATGTACTGCATTGTGTCGTAGATCGACAAACCCGAGGTCACAACGCCGCCCGGGCTGTTGATGTAGATCGAGATTTCCTTGGAGGGATTTTCGGCCTCCAGATGCAGCAGCTGCGCCACGATCAGGTGGCTCATCCCATCATGGATCGGGCCGTTGATGAAAATGATGCGTTCTTTCAGGAGCCGCGAGAAGATGTCGTAGGCGCGTTCGCCACGGCTGGTCTGTTCGACCACCATGGGCACCAACGTGTTCATATATGTTTCTGTCGGGTCAAACATCTTGCCTGCCTTTTCGTGTGCATGGGTCCCATTGGACCGGTTCAAAAGAGTCTTAGTGGCCAGCATGGGGAGCTTCAAGGCCGGGAGGCCCCGGGAATTTGCCTTGACTTTTATGTTAGCCACGACTTACGGTAAGTTATGACTTACCTATCTGCAACCCCCGAGGCCGTTTTGACCGCGCTTGCGGACGGAACCCGGCGGCACATTGTGCAGGAATTGCGCGGTGGCGCGCGGTCGGTCGGGGATCTTGCGCAGGTTGTACCAGTCTCTCGACCCGCGGTGTCCCAGCACCTGAAGGTGCTGAGCGATTGCGGGTTGCTGACGGTGACTCAACAGGGCACGCGTCGCCTGTATGCGATTGCCCCAGACACCGTGGCCGAGCTTCGCGCCTATCTCGATGGGCTGTGGGACGATGCCTTGGCCGCCTTTGCGGCCGAGGCGCGTCGGCAGGCCGCTGCAAAACCTCAAGGAAAGGACCCAAAATGACCGATCCCATCCGGAAAACCGTTTCTGTCCCCCTGCCCCCGGACGAGGCGTTTCGCGTGTTCACTGCCGACATGTCGCTGTGGTGGCCGGTCGAAACCCATTCGCTGTCGGCCAGCAGCGGCGAACGCCCAAAATCTGTGCATGTCGATGCCCATGAAGGCGGGCACATCACCGAAGTCAAAGCAGACGGTGCGCGGGCCAATTGGGCGACGATCACGAAATGGCAACCCGGCGAAAAGTTCGAATTCGACTGGTATGTGGGTCGCGACCCGTCCGAGGCGACCTGCGTCAGCGTGACTTTCCTTGCAGATGGTGCTGACACGATTGTGACGTTGATCCATGACGGGTTCGACCGGCTGGGTGCACAGGGCGCGCAGATGGCGGCCAATTACAACACCGGCTGGGACGGTGTGCTGGGCGAGCGGTTTGGCGGCTATTGCCGCAAGGCCGCCGCCTGACACGCTTGCAAAATTCTGCTCAATCGCTTGTCGCGATTGGGGATACGGGTGTTATGTTGTATCCAACGCTGAACCGCAGAAAGTTGGACACAAATGAACACCATTGGTTTCGACGCCCACGATCACACTCATTGCATCGCGGATACCATGCAGAGTGCCGAAGCCCTGTGCGCTGAAAAGGGTCTGCGGTTCACCCCGGTACGTCGCCGCGTGCTGGAACTGCTGCTGGCGGAACATCGCGCGATGGGGGCTTATGACATATTGGAAGTCCTGTCAGCTGAAGGTCTGGGATCGCAGCCGCCAGTCGCGTACCGGGCGCTGGAGTTTCTGGTCAAAAACGGGTTGGCGCACCGGGTCGAAGGGTTGAACGCGTATGCCGCTTGCGCGCATCTGGGCACATCCCATGCACCCGCATTCCTCATATGCCGATCCTGCCAATTGGTGGCTGAGGTCAATGGCGACGAGTTGAGCGCCGCGCTGGAAACCGAAGCGGCCAAGTCCGGGTTCCGCATCGAACGCGTGGCGGTCGAACTGGTCGGACAATGTCCCAGCTGTGTTGGCAAGGCCGCCTGAACCCTCGGATCACGCCGCTGCGCGCAGCCCCAAAATCTGCCGCGCTTCTGCAAACCCAGCCACGGGGCGTTCGTATTTCTCGCATAGCTCTGCCGCGCGTTTAACCAGTGCCGCATTGGACGGGGCCAGGGTATCGCGGTCCAGGCGCACGTTATCCTCCAGCCCCGTGCGCGCATGTCCGCCTGCCGCGATGGACCATTCGTTGACCACGATCTGATTGGCCCCGATCCCCGCGGCACACCAGGGCGCGCCCGGCATCAGCCGGTTTACCGTGTGCACGTAGTAGTCAAACACGTCCTTGTCGGTTGGCATCGCGTTTTTTACGCCCATGACAAATTGCACGTAAGGGATGTCGACGATTTCCCCCCGTTCATGCATCGCCGCCGCCTGAAAGATGTGTGACAGGTCAAAAGCCTCGATTTCGGGCTTCACGTCATAGGTGCGCATTTCCGAGGCCAGCCATTCGACCAGATCCGGCGGGTTTTCGTAGACCCGCGTGGGGAAGTTGTTGGAGCCCACCGTCAGGCTGGCCATGTCCGGGGCCAGTGGCAACATCCCGCCCCGTGCCGCCCCAGCGCCGGACCGGCCGCCGGTGGAAAACTGGATGATCATGCCGGGGCAGTGTTTTTCCAGCCCCTCTTTCAACCGCGCGAATTTTTCGGGGTCCGAGGTTGGCGTCTGATCCGCGTTGCGCACATGGGCGTGGCAGATGCTGGCCCCAGCTTCGAACGCCTCTTGCGTGCTTTCGACCTGTTCCTCGATGGAAATCGGCACCGCCGGGTTATTGTCCTTGGTCGGCAGGGAACCGGTGATCGCGACACAGATGATGCAGGGGGATGACATGGGGACCTCAGCTTGATCGGACGGCCTATCCTAAGGCCATCCATCCAGCAGGGTCCAGAGAGTGCGGGTTAAATCCCGGCCTTCGCCCGGATCAGAAGGACACGATCTGCGTCGGACAGGGTCAGCACCTGCCCGTTGTTGTTCACCACCGACACCGATTGCATCAGGTCCAGAAACTTGCGCTCAATCTCGTCAATTTCCGGTGGGCAGGCCATCAATGTGCCTGCCATGTTGTCGGACAGCTTGAAGCTGCCGTCATCCGTTTCAAACGTGCCGACATAGCGGTTGCAGCCTGCAAAAATACCGACTGCGCCATCCTCGCTGAATGAAATCGTCGGCATCCGGTCCAGTTCCAGTGGCTGATCGCCCAAGGACACCACGGTCCAGTCCGTGCCCAGAATGCTGGCCTGCCCTGCAACGTTCACGCGCTCTACAACAATGTCCGCCGTGGCACCGGCCCCACGCGTCAAAACCGGATAGGCCGATGTGTTCGTGAACATCAATTGGCCGTCCACCCGAATATCGGCACGCACAGCGTAAGAATGCCTCTCGTCAATCTGCCCGGGCTCAAAGGACAGCTTGAACACGGTCGGAACGCCGGACATTTGGTATTCCGTCCATGCGATCACTTCTGCGGCGACATCCTGCTTGGACACATCCAGCAAAGCCACGGTCAGAACCGCATCCGGCGGCAGTGCGATCCGTTCGCGATAGGTGACGCTGCCGGTCACCTCACCTGTTTCTGCCATCAAAGCCCCTGTTCCGGCGATCCATGCCGCAAGAATGACGATTGCACGCGTCCACATTTTCCCGTTCCTCGTGTGATCTGCCTGTCAGGTATGTACTGAGCAGCCCGCTTCAATGCTGAAATGCCGCTGCCCAAAGGGCAACGGCAAAAACCCGCACAATGCGTGGATCAGGCGGTTTCGAGACTCGCGGATTCGGCGCGCGCGACTTCTTCGGCGCTGACCGGCTCGAAATGGTCGAACTTTGCTTCAAACCATGCGGTGCCCCGAGTGGCACTGCCGAGTGTGCGGAACAGTTCTTCCCGCGACGCGGCGGGGAGCAACGTGTTGAACACGTCCCAGCCTGCTGCGGTCGGGTGACCTTCGAACCCCAGTACCTGCCCCTTGAGGCCACTGATCACCGGCACCAGCCCGCCTGCAAAGATGGACGGCACATGGATCGCCACGCTCATGATCGGCTGCAGCATTTGCGGTTTTGCCGCGTTGATCGCTTCCTTCACCGCAGCTTTGCCCGCCGTTCGGAACGCAAAGTCGCTGCTGTCGACCGCATGGTGTTTGCCATCCAGCAGCACAACCTTGACGTCCACGACCGGATAGCCATGCGGCCCCTCGGCCAGCGCATCCTCGGCCCCGTGACCCACGGCGGGGATGTAGTTCCGGGGGACCGCGCCGCCCTTCACCTGCTCCTCGAACGCGAAACCGGCCCCTCTGGCCTGTGGTGCAAGCCGGATCAGAACGTCAGCAAACTGCCCTGCGCCGCCCGATTGCTTGCGGTGGCGGTGCTGTTGTTC
The DNA here is from genome assembly GCA_040830545.1 of Paracoccaceae bacterium. Taxonomy (GTDB): domain Bacteria; phylum Pseudomonadota; class Alphaproteobacteria; order Rhodobacterales; family Rhodobacteraceae; genus HXMU1420-2. Next base: position 16,307 of record JBFOMB010000034.1, read on the forward strand.
GACCGTTTTGGAGATGGTTTCGCGATAGGCCGACGGGACTTGCGCCATTTCAACGGCGATGCCGAAATCCTCTTCCAGCTTTTCCGTGATCCGTCGGGCATGCAGCGGCCCCTGCATCGCCAGCACAGCCTTGCCCGAGGTTTCCTCGGCCCGCAGGGTCACGCCCGGGTCGATTTCGGCCAGCCGGTCCAGCGCACCGGATAGTCGGACGTCATCGCGTTCATTGGCTGGTGTCACGATACGCTCATAGCCGGGTACGCGCGCGACCGCCCAGTCCGGCAAGTCCCCCTGTTCATCGGCGTCCACTGTGTGGCAGCCGTGCAGGTGATCCGATTTCACTGCGAACCCCACGCCGCCTGGCGGGATCGCGGTCAGGGCTGATTTCCCATCGAGCCCCGTCAGGTTGCCAATATTGCCGCCGCCCAAAGCCTCGCCAACGGTGATCGCGCCGCCCAGTGCACGCACCGCGACCATCTTGCCCACATGCTTGCGGTTGTCGGCGGCAAAGGCGACCGCCTGTGTCCCGCCCAAACGATCATTCAGATTGTCATGTCCCGGTGCCTCGTGCCGCAGGGATTTCATCAGCCGCGTGACGCCGTTGCCCAGCCGGGCCGCGCCCATGAATACCTCGATCAGGTCATTGCCCTGCACGATCCGAGTAGCGAGGTCGAACACGTCGCCTGTTGCCGGTTGCTTGTCCTCGATCAGTTGCTCCAACAGCGCGTCATCGAAATCCGCCATGGATTCCAGCAGCTCGGTCCGCGCCTCCTGCTCACGGCTGGTCAGATTGTCGGGCAACTCGATCAGCGCTGAAGGCTGGCCCTCCTGATACTTCCACGCCCGTTCCGAGATCAGATCAACCGCACCAACAACTTTGCCGTCCTCGCGCATCGGGATTTGCCGCAGCACTAGGGAATGCGCGCAATAAGCCTGCAAGGCACTGACAATGTCGCGCATGCGTTCGGTGCCGGCGTCCACCTTGTTCACGAACAGAAAACAGGGCAGCCGCGCCTCGTCGATCAGGCGCAGATAGGGGGCTGCCAGAACCGCGCCTTCAGCGTCCGCTGGCACGCACAAGACGGCTGCGTCACTTGCAGCCAGTGCTGGCCC
>JBFOMB010000035.1:0-8688 GCA_040830545.1 Paracoccaceae bacterium
TGCTGCGACCACAACAACGGCCAATGTCACCGTGACCGGTACAGCAACAGGCACAGGTGGGGCCGGTGTGTCGCTCACGCACAACGGCGCGGGCGCGACGTCTGTTACCGTGAACACTGCCACGGGCGGCGCGGATGGCGTCTCGGTGACCTCCGGAGGTGGAGGTGTGACCGTGTCGACAAGTGGCACGATCACCGGCGGGACCGGTACCGGGATCGCCGTGCAGTCGCGCAGCGGTGAAGCGGTGAATTTTTCGCTGGGCGCGGGATCAGTGATCGGTGCGACGTCCGGCGCGGCGATTTCCGACACGGATGGCAACACAACCCTCGTGGTGCCGGGCACGGCGGCGGTCAACGGCTCCATTCGGCTGGGCAGCGGGTCTGACACCCTGTCGCTGGTTTCGACCACATATTCGCCCGGTAATGTTCTGGACGGCGGCGATGACGCGAGCGTCGCGGATGGCCATGTCGACGCGCTGCGCCTGGATGGTCTGTCACTTGCCCTGACTGGCGCGAATATCACGAACTGGGAAAGCATCACGCTGGCCAATGGCAGCCTGACCGTATCGGATAGCGCGCTGACGGCGGGAGATACCTCGGCCGGTACGGGGCTGTTCCTGGAAACGGCAACCCTCGACGCGGGCACAGGATTTGCCTTGACCGGGAACCTGACCATCGACACGGCCTCGACCCTGAATGCCACGGGCGGCGGCGGAACCTATACCGTTTCTGGCAGCATCGCCAATGCGGGCCGTATTCTGTTGCAGGATGGGACTGTCGGGGACCGTGTTGTTACAGGCGAAGACTATACCGGAACCGGAACCGTCACGATTGACGTGGATTTTGCGACCAACACATCAGACCAGATTATCGTTGGCGACGATGTGACCGGCGGAACGACAACCATCGTCGCAACGGACGTGTCCAGCGGCAGTGCGACCGGGGCACCTATCACGGTTGTCGACGTTGCGGGCAGCTCGGTCAGTACCGGTTTCGCGTTGAGCGGCGGGAGCATCCTGTCCGGGGCCTACCGCTATACTCTGGGACAGGAGTCAGCGGATTGGGTGTTGCGTTCCACGCTGCGGAGCCAGTTTGCGCAATACGCTGCGATCCCTGCGTTGATGTCCGAATTCGCTACCCTGGACACGTGGCGGCGCCGCACCGGCGGGCGTCAATACCTGTTTGGCAACGGAGATCACACCGGCCAGGCGGACCTGTGGTTGCGGGTGTTGAACCGGCGCGTGGACATCACTCCAAACACCTCGGTCGCCGGATCTTCGTTTGAGACGAGGTTCAGCGGCTTGCAACTGGGCGCTGATGTTCCGGTTGCAGAATGGGCATCCGGCACGCTGGTGCTCGGCCTCAGTGCCACGGTGTTTGACGCCTCTGCCACCGTGCGCAGCAGTGTTGGCAGCGGCCGGATCACGTCCGAGGGCAACGCCGTTACCGCTACGCTCAGCTACCTGTCACAAGCCGGTTTCTATCTGGACGCACAGGCGCAGATTGCTCAGCACGATCTGACCGTGGCCGGCAACCGAATCAATGGGTCCAGCACATCGGCCTCGCTTGAAGTTGGGCAAAAGCTGGCGCTGTCAAACAACTGGATCTTCACACCCCAGGCACAGATTTCGATGACAGACACCAGTTTTGACAGTTTCACGGGCATTCATGGCGGCAGTATTGTTCTGAGTGACGGCAACAGCCAGCGCTTGCGATTGGGCTTTGACCTGGAAAAGACGTTTGAAATGGGGCCCGGTTCGTCCTCGAGCCTTTACGGTTTGGTCAATTTCTACCGGGATCTGGATGGCCGCGTGTCTGTGACCGGGGCGGGTCAGAGCTTTGTTACCAACACGGACGGGTGGTACGGCGAGGTTGGCCTTGGGGGCGAAATTTCATGGAACAACGGGGATGCGCGTTTGTTTGGTGAAGTTACCGGCCTGTTCGATATTGGCTCACAGACCAGTAGGACGGGTTTGTCTGCGGTCGGCGGCGTCCGGTTGTATTTTTGATGTTGACGAAGACCAGCGTCGAACTGGCGTCGTTTGCGCATTAATTTGGCCGGCTACGAGCGCTTCAACCCGTTGAACATATCCCTCCTTCAGTTGGAACGCGCCATTCGCCCTGAGGGCTCTGGTAGGTTCAAAGGATGTGTAGCCCCCGGGCCGCTGCCACAGCCTGTCCACGACTGGACGTGGCCAGTTTGGAGTTGATGTTGCGCAGATGCGTTCGGACGGTGCTGTTTGATACGCACAATTGTTCGCTTATTGCGGCGTTCGAGTATCCCTTGTCCAGCAACCTTAGGATCTCCATCTCTTTGGGCGTCAGGGGATCAAGCGGTAAGGCTGTGGCATTAACCCCCGCGGCGTGCGGCTCTTTCTGTGGTGGCAACAAGGAAACAAGTTCCTGCAACCAGTCTACAAACAACGGATCCCTGAGTGCGGTTTCGCCCTGCAACCTGTTTGAACTGTATGCATGCAGAAACGCAGCGACCGCAGGACCTTCGTCAATCAAAAACCGGATGTATCCTTCGCGCGCGCATTGTTGCAAAACACGGTCTGTCCGGGTCAGGGACGCCGCGGTTTCGCCCAACTGATACTGCGCTGCCGCGCCCAACAAGTCCAACAGCATGGACCGTCGCAGCCGTCCCTGACCCCGGCTGCGGCCAAGTTCCAATTCAACCAGTTCAGCGGCTCGTTTCGCGTTTCCGCACAACAGCTCCAGCCGGATCCAGTGCAATGTGACGGTGTCCACATCATTTGCCGGCAAATGGCGGCCATTGTCTGGCGCGTCAGCGCTGCGCGCCTGAATCAACTCCAATTCGTCACGGGCGCGCCCGTACTGCTTTTGGCTCAGATAGATGCGTACCCGCTCCAACCGCGCCCCGGCCACCACACGTTTCAGATCGCGTCGATTGCCCAGGTCTTCGAGCTCCACCAGTAACGAAAACGCCTGATCCAAGTCCCCTTCACACAAGGAGATCCGCGCCAGAATGCAGTGGCAAAGAATCATATGATCAATTGGACCAATGTCGCGGACAAAGGGCAGATGCAGACGCAATTGGCGAGCTGCGACCGCAAGGTCGTTACGTTCATAGTTGCAGCAAGCCAGAGGTATCCCCGCCATCAGGTTGCCGTTGGTTTTGTGTCGGGCACCGCTGCGCGTGGTGTTTGCGGCGACCCGAAACCGCGCCATGGCCTCGCGCAGGCGGTTTTCACGCAAATCAATTAGGCCTTGCACGGATTCCGCGAACATGACGTTGAAGATATCGTCATCCCCCGATTGCTCCATCCGTGCCTGTTGCAACGTCTGCCTCGCATCGGCAAACCGTCCTTCGACGAAATAGGCATAGGCCAGCGCGTTGAGCAGTACCGTGCGCGTGAAAGGTGAACACAGGTGAAGGTTTGGCAACGCTTCTTCCCCGACCTCGATGGCCGTGTGGAAGTCGTCCAGCATCGAATGGATTTCGGTCCGTAGACACAGGGTTTCGACCGTAACTGTGTCAGACGTCTCAGTTCCAAGCGCGCTGTTTTCGATCAAGGCCTGCGCGGCACGTGGCCCTTGCAGAAACAGGTTGGCCCAGCCCTGTTGCAACAGCAATTCCGGGTTTTGCTGCATCAGTTCGACCGGAATGGCCTGATACCATTGGCTGAGCAGGCGAACCCTGCCCTGTTCCAGCAAACGCCGTCCGGCATTGGACAGAAGCGTAAGCGCGGTTTCGAAATCGCCACCCTGAATCGCGTGTTCAATTGCGGGAACGGTGCGACCTTGCTGAACATACCAGTCCATCGCAATGCGATGCAGCCCGGACACAGTGTCCGGTCGAGACTTGCGCAATGTGTTGCGCAGGAAACTGGCGAACATGCCGTGGTGGCGGAATAACCCGTCGAAACCTTCGATCTTGCTGACCGGCGCGTTGCTTTGGGACAGGGATTCCAGGATGCCAGCACTGCCCCCCGGTGCAAACAACTGATCACACAGTTCCGGGTCCAGATCGCGCAGGATGGATGTGGTCAGCAGGAAATCCTGAACCGGCTGGCTCTGCGAAGCCAGCACTTCGCTGACCAGAAACTCGGACAGCACCGAATCCGTGTGAGACAATTGCCGGATGACCGCATTGCAATCGGAAGTTCGCCCCAGGATGCCTGCCGCCAGGCGCAGCGCGACAGCCCATCCTTCGGTTTTTTCGTGCAATTGCTGAATATCTGCAACGGTCAGGTTTTTGCCAACTGTGCGGCGTAGGAAACACTCGGTTTCCTTGAACTCGAACCGAAGATCGCGGTGATGCAATTCCAACAGCTTGCCCCGAGCGCGCAACCGGGGTTGGCCCAAATCCGGATTGGTTCGGCTGGCCAGGATGATACGGCCGTGTTCGGGCAAGGCCGCGCTCAACTCACTCAGCAATTCCAGCGATGGGGTTTCAGTCAGATGCTCGACATCGTCGAGGAAAAGCGCAAACGGGTCGCGTATGCTGTCAATCAGGTCGAACAGCGCCGCGGCCAGCTCTTCTTCGGTTTGGGTTTTTTCGGATGTCTTGGCGACCGCAGCGTGAGCATCCAACCCTTGTACCGCCTGCTTCAGGCAAAACAAAAACCGCGCGGCATCATTGTCGGCCATGTCCACCGTCATCCAGGCGCAGCCGATACCGCGTTCACGGGCCCGATGGAAGGCATCCGTCATGACCACAGTTTTGCCAAACCCTGATGGCGCGTGCAGAACCGTCAGCTGCGCCCAATCCGACCCGGCGATTTTGTCTGCCAGTTCGGGCCGCAGAATCTGATCTGCAACCGTGCGCGGCATTTCCAGCTTGGACCGCAGACGGGCCGGGAAGCGGTGTTCGGACACAGTTGCGGGGTTCAAATGTGCGGAAGTCATACGAGGCCTCGCCTTGAGCGTCACTGCGAAGTCGGCGGATGATCTGAGTTTGTTTGTCGGAAGACAAGTGTTTCCGTAAGGTCTAGGACAATTCGTCCGAAGCGACGATTTACGTCGCAATGACCTGACATAGGTTGCCCTGCAAGCGATGCGGGGGGAGTATTCGTGTGCAGCTGACTCAATCAGTACACAAAGCGGTTCGTGAACGACCTGAGGACGTGGCCACAATCTTCGAAGGTCAGCACACCACACATGCGGCCTTTGCCGACCGTGTGGCGCGGATTGCTGCCGTGTTGAGGCAAAAGGGCATTCAGCCGGGTGACCGGATTGCCATTCTGGCTGAAGGGTCTGACCGCTATGTTCAGATCCTGTTCGCGATCTGGTGGGCCGGCGGCGTGATCAACCCGGTCAATGCGCGTTGGTCCGTTGCCGAAATCGCCTATTCCCTGCGGGACAGTGAAACGACCATCCTGTTTGTCGACAGCGCGTTTGCCGAAGTGGCGGCAGAGCTGCGGTTGGAAACCCCGTCGCTGGAAACCGTCATACACATGGATGCCGGGGCTGATGGGGACAACCTGGACCAGTTGCTCCAGCAAGCGACACCCGTCGTCGATGCGATGCGCAGGAACGATGATCTGGCAGCGATCATGTATACCGGGGGCACCACGGGCTTTCCTAAAGGTGTCATGCTCAGCCATCGCGCGTTGGTGGCCGGGGCCATGTCCACGCTGGCCAGCGCACCGCACCCTGGCGACCTGCCCTCTTTGCATGTTGCGCCGTTCTTTCACATCGGTGGGTTGGCGGCGATTGTGCAATACGCGCTGCGTGCCGCGCCGCAAGTGATCATCGCGGCCTTCGATGAGCCCACCGCATTGCGGCTGATCGAAGAGTGCAAGATCGCCGATATCTTTGTTGTGCCGACCATGCTGCGCCGGTTGCTGGACCACCCTGACCGGTCGTCGCGTGATTGTTCCTCGCTCCGGTCGGTCCGCTATGGCGCGGCGCCTATCGATTCCGCGCTGCTGGCAGATGCGATGGAGGCGTTCCCGGATGCAGGCTTCTACCACCTTTACGGGCAGACCGAGAATTCTCCGATGATCTCGATCCTGCCGCCTGCGGACCACACGACGGACCCGGATGTGCCACGTATGAGGTCCGCCGGGCGTTCGATTGTCGGGTGCGAGGTGCGGATCGTCGATGGCGGCGGTCAGGAGGTCCCGGTTGGCTATGTCGGCCAGATCGCGGTGCGCGGGCCGATGATGATGGATGGCTACTGGAACAAGCCTGATGAAACCGCAAAGGCCATTGTCGACGGCTGGTTGATGACCGGAGATGCCGGTCGCATGGACGAAAATGGCAATCTCTACATACTGGACCGGGTGAAGGACATGATCATCTCGGGCGGGGAAAACATCTATTCGACCGAGGTTGAAAACGCCCTGTCGACCTTCCCCGGCGTTGTCCTGTGTGCGGTGATCGGCAAACCCGACCCGGAATGGGGCGAGGCCGTGCATGCGGTGATTCAGACCGTGGATGGCGCGGACTTGGACAGGGACGCCCTGACCGCCCACTGCCGCGAACGGATTGCCGGGTACAAACGCCCCCGCAGCTATGAATTTGTCAGCGCGATGCCGCTGTCGCCTGCGGGCAAGATCCTCAAAAGGGATCTGCGCGAGGCCATGGAACGCGCCTAGGCGCCACACGGATCACATACACGACGAGGTACATCATGTCCGAAGCATACATCATTGATGCCTGCCGCACCCCGCGCGGCGTTGGCAAAATCGGCAAAGGGGCGCTGGCCCATCTGCATCCGGGACGTCTGGGGGCGACGGTGTTGGCGGCCCTGGCCGAACGCAACAACCTGAATACGGGCGAAGTTGACGACATCATCTGGGGCACCAGCTGGCAGCGTGGCAAGCAGAGCAACGACCTGGGCCGCATGTCGGCGCTGGACGCGGGCTATGACGTGAAGGCGTCGGGCGTGACGCTGGACCGCTATTGCGGTTCGGGCATTACAACAGTCAATTTGGGCGCTGCGCAGATCATGTCCGGGATGGAAGACCTGATCATTTCCGGGGGGACCGAGATGATGAGCTTCACCAACACCGATGCCGACCCGAAGGAGCCGGTCATGATGGACGCAGGCAACCTGTCCCTGCGCGCCAAGCACCCGCAATCCCAGCAGGGCGTGTGCGCAGACGCTATCGCAACGCTCGAAGGGATCGACCGCGACGCACTGGATGCACTGGCCGTCACCAGCCAGGAGCGCGCCGCGCAAGCCATCAGCGAAGGCCGGTTCGACAAATCCACGGTGCCCGTCATGAACGACGACGGGTCCGTTGCGCTGGATCGCGAGGAATTTCCACGCCCCGGCACGACGATGGAGTCTCTGGCCGGGTTGATGCCCGTATTCGGCATGGTGTCCGACATCGAAATTGACGACGACGGCACCACCTACGGCGACATGATCTATCAGGTCTATCCTCAGCTGAAGGGCAACATGAATCATGTGCATCATGCCGGGAACTCTTCGGGTGTGGTGGATGGGTCAGGCGCGATCCTGATGGCGTCCGAGGACTATGTGAAAAAAGCCGGTTTTGTGCCGCGCGCGCGCGTTGTCGCGACAGCCAACATGGGGGATTGCCCGACGCTGATGTTGAACGCGCCTGTGGCCGCCGCGAAGAAGGTGTTGGACAAGGCCGGGCTGACCACGGACGACATCGACGTCTTTGAAATCAACGAAGCCTTTGCTGTTGTCGCCGAGAAGTTCATCCGTGATCTGAAACTGGACCGCGAGAAGGTGAACAAAAATGGCGGGGCGATGGCCCTGGGCCATCCGATCGGGGCGACGGGTTCCATCCTGATCGGCACCGCACTGGACGAACTGGAACGGTCTGGCGGGCGCTATGGTCTGGTGACCATGTGTGCGGCGGGCGGCATGGCCCCGGCCATCATCATCGAACGCGTCTGAACAACGAAGACAGGGAAGAACCATGAAACTCGACAGCACAATTTCTGCCGTCATCACCGGCGGCGCATCGGGTCTGGGCGCGGCATCCGCCCGCGCATTGGCCGCCGAAGGCGTCAAGGTGGCACTTTTTGACCTGAACGAAGAAACCGGCACTGCCCTGGCCGAGGAACTGGGCGGCGTGTTTTGCAAGGTCAACGTGACGGACGAGGCCAGCGTTGACGCGGGTTTTGCAAAGGCACGCGAGGCCATCGGGCAGGAACGCATCCTGATGAATTGCGCGGGAATTGGTGACGCGATCAAGACCGCCAGCCGCAGCCGCGACACGGGCGAGATCAAGCACTACCCGCTGGACAAGTTCGAGCGCACGATTCAGGTCAACCTGATCGGCACCTTCCGCTGCATCGCCAAATCGGCGGCGGGTATGATGACACTGGACCCCGTTGACGGCGAACGCGGCGCGATGATCAACACTGCTTCGGTGGCGGCTGAGGATGGGCAGGTGGGTCAGGCGGCCTATTCCGCGTCCAAGGGCGGTGTTGTGGGCATGACCCTGCCGATTGCGCGCGATCTGGCGCAAGAACTGATCCGTGTGAACACCATCCTGCCCGGTCTGTTCGATACGCCGCTGCTGGCCAGCCTGCCGGAAAACGTGCGCCAGGCGCTTGGCGCGCAGGTGCCGAACCCCGCGCGTCTGGGGCAGCCAGCGGAATACGCCTCGCTCGCGATGGAGATGATCCGCAACCCCTATTTCAACGCCGAGGACGTCCGACTGGACGGCGCCATCCGTATGGCGCCGCGCTGAGCCTGAACCACAACGAAAAGAAACGGAGCGCGACATGAACA
>JBFOMB010000036.1:0-6659 GCA_040830545.1 Paracoccaceae bacterium
CCAAATCAAGGAACGTTGGCCACTGATCGAAACCGGCGACCTCAAAGGCGCGATCTATCATACTGAGGACGGCTACATTAACCCCGCGGATGTCACGCAGGCCATGGCAAAGGGCGCGCGCCAGCGTGGCGTAGACATTGTGCGCAAGATGCAGGCCGATGCATTCCATTGGACCGGCACCCACTGGGAAGTCACCTGTACCAAGATGGTCGAGCAAGGCGGCAACCTCGTCCCGTCTGACGAGCAGGTTGTAATCACGGCAGAGCATGTGGTGACCGCGTCGGGCAATCACGCGCAGCGCACAGCCAAGATGCTGGGCATCAAGATGCCTGCAATCCCGGTAGAGCACACATTCATCGTCATGGACAAGGACCCCGAGCTGGTCAAATGGCGCGAGGCAGGCAACCCGGAACACCCCGTTGTGCGCGACGCCGACAATGAATCCTATGCGCGTGAAGAACGTGGCGGGTGGATTCTGGGCATTTACGAACATGGCGCGCCTGCGCGGTTCGAACATGGCGTGCCAGACAGCTTCCGCGCGGACCTGTTCCCGCTGGATATCGACCGGATCGCGGATCAGTACATGGCCATGGCGGAACGTGTGCCGTCCTGTGCCGACAGCGGCCTGAAGGACGATTTCAACGGCCCCATCTGCTATACCCCGGACGGCAACCCGCTGGTCGGCCCCGCGCCGGGTCTGCGCAACATGTGGCTGGCCGAGGGCTTTTCCTTCGGGATCACCGCCGCCGGTGGCACGGGGTACTACCTGGCCCAGATGATGGTGGATGGCGAGGCAGAAATCGACATGGCCTCGCTCGACCCCAAACGGTATTCCCAATCTTGGATGACCACCGAATATGCGGCGCGCAAGAACGAGGAATGCTACGAACACGTCTACATCCTGCACCACCCGGATGAAGAACGCGAAGCCTGCCGCCCGCTGCGCACAGCCCCGGCCTATGACCGCCAGAAGGCGCGTGGCGCGCAGTTTGGTCAGGTCAATGGTTGGGAACGTCCGAACTACTACGGACCGCTGGACGCGCCGGACAATTTCGACAAGGACGCCCGGTCCTTCCGCCGTGGCAAATGGTGGCAATACGCCGTCGAAGAGGCCAAGGCGATCCGCGAAGGCGTTGGCCTGATCGACGCCACTGCGTTCACCAAGCATCGCGTTTACGGCGCTGGGGCCACCGCGTTCCTGGACTGGTTCACCTGTAACAAACTGCCCCGGATCGGTCGCATCAACCTGACCTATGCGCTGACCAGCCACGGCACCACGCGTACCGAATACACCATCGTGCGCGAGGGCGAGGATGAGTATTACCTCGTCTCTGCCGGGGCCTGGACGGAATACGATCAGGACTATTTGCTGAAGGCCATCGAAGACTGGAGCACCGGCAGCACCAATGACTGGGTTGGCGTGCAGGACGTGACCACGCAGTGGGGTGTCTTCGCCATCGCCGGACCCAAGTCGCGCGATGTGCTGAAAGAGGTGATCAAGGACGCCGACCCGGAAACCGCACTGTCGAACAAGCGTTTCCCTTGGTTGTCGGCGCGCAAGATCGAGCTAGGCATGTGCCCGGTCAACGCGATCCGCGTGGCTTATACGGGCGAACTGGGCTGGGAACTGCATCACCCGATCGAGATGCAGAACTACCTGTTCGATCTGCTGGAAAAGGCCGGTGAAAAGCACGGCATGAAGCTGGTCGGTGCGCGCGCACAAAACTGGCTGCGGCAGGAAAAATCCTATCGCGCCTTTGGCACCGAACTGGGCCGCGACGCCACCCCGGCAGAGGCAGATTTGCCACGCTTCATCGACCTCAGCAAGGATTTCCACGGCAAGGCCGAGATGGAAGCCAAAGGTATCCGCGCCAAATGCATAACCTTACTGATCGACGGGCCGGATGACGCCGATCCGTGGGGCCGCGAGGTGCTGTATGACGGGGACAACCGCGTCGGGCGCCTGACTTCGGGCGGGTACTCGGTTGCCTTTGGCAAATCCATCGGCATGGGATATGTCACGCCTGACCTTGCCAAAGTTGGCCAGAAGCTAAAGGTCAAGATGTTGGACAAGCTGTGGGATGCCGAAATTGTCGAGGACAGCCCCTACGACCCCAAGAACGAAACCATCCGAAAGGACGGGTGAGCCGCGTCGAGCGCCCATCCTGTTGCTTCTGATCGTCGGGGCCGCCGCATTGCTGGCGGCCCTTTTCTATCGGGACAACCCGCTGACCCAACGTGCACAGGACTATGCCCAGACGGTTTCCGTGGCCAGCGCGGGCATTTACGTGTCGTTGCGGACGGTCAACGCCTTCCTGTCTGCCGCGCAAGAGGTAGAGGTCGGTGGCGCGCTGGTGGTGCAAGGCACCGTGCAACCCCTGAAAACGCTGGAGCCCATCGACGACACCATCGAACGCATCGCCTCGCTTGTCTTTACCACCATGGTGGTCACCGGCCTGCTGGCTGTAGCCATGGGGCCGGTATCTGCCGTGGGCGCAGCGCTGATCTGCGGAGCCTTAGCGCTGTGGATCGCGGATCGGTTGATCGGGCGGCAGGACATTGTGGTGGTGATGGCCCGCAGGCTCAGCTGGTATGGGGCGTTTCTGGCGGTTGCCCTGCCGCTGGCCTTCCTACTGTCCGCGCTGGTGGCCGATCATCTGACCGGGCAGGTTTGGGAGGACAACACAGCCATCGTCGCCGAAATCACAGCCCCCATTGATCTGGACGAAACCGATACAGACAGCGGGTTCTGGGCGGTGATCGACACGGCTGAGGATTACCGTGACCTTGCGCGCAACGTCTATGACCGCGCGGACGATCTGATCGGCAGTTACATCGCGATCCTCGCCGTGTTCCTGTTCAAGATCCTCGTGCTGCCGCTGATGCTGGTCGGAGCATTTTTTATCGTAGTCAGGTTCTTCGCACAGCGACCACAGGCATAAGGCGCAAAACGGCCTCAGCTATTTCATGTCCCCCAACACGGCCTCTTCAATCCGGTCGGTTGCTGGTGGTGGTTGCATGGACAGCCCTGTGATCTGGTCATAAAGCGCCGGGTTCATATCAAAGGCGATTGCGTCCAGTGACGGTTGCAGTTGCGCCAGATTGCGGGCCGATATGATAGGTACCGGACCCGTCGGATGCGCCGCCACCCAGGCCACAGCCAGGGTCGCCGGGGAAACTCCAATCTCTTCCCCCAATTGTGCCAGTTCGGCAGCGGTGTCGTGCATCCAGTCCACCCCATAGCGCGCGTTGTAGTAGGTGTTTTCGATCAGCCGGCCTTCGGTTTTGCCACTTGCGTACTTGCCGGTCAGCAAGCCGCCACCCAACGGTGAATAAGGCGCGACGGTGATCTCCTGATCCGCCGCCATTGGCAGGATTTCAACCTCCACCTGTCGCTTCACCAGATTGTACATGGGTTGCAGGATGTCCACGCGCGGCCCGATGGCCTGCGCCTTCATCACCTGCCATGCGGCGAAATTCGACAGGCCAATGTAGCGGATCGCGCCCGATCCCTTGAGCCCGGCGAACACCTCCATCGTGTGCTCCAGCGGCGTATCAGAGTCAAATCGGTGGAGGTAGAGCACATCGACAACATCCAGCCCCAGTCGCGACCGGCTGGCGTCAAACTGTTTCTGCATGTTCTCAGCATTTGCGCCACCGTGATACCCGACCTTGGTCGCGATCAGCAGACTGTCTCGCTCGTCCTTGATCAGCTGGCCCAAAATCTCTTCGGACCGCCCGCCCGTGTAGCTGGTCGCGGTGTCGAAATGGTTGATTCCAACCGCGCGGCAAGCGTCGAACATGGCGCGACTGTCAGCCTCGTCCGCGTTGCCGCCAAACTGCATGGTGCCAAAGGCAAAGCGCGAAGCGGCAGTGCCGTCAGGAGTGGTCAGAGCTGTCATCAGGACAGCCGCCCGTAAAACGTCATCCGCGCGCTTTCGCTTAACTCCACGCCGGGTGCGTTGTTGTAGGCCAACACGGCCAGCATCCGGGTCGTATCGCTTTCGTTTGGTGACACCCGGTGGATCGAATTACGCCCCCGAAACAGAACCAGTGCGCCCGGGTCCATGGACAGAACCTGTGGCGTCGACCGCCCGTCCAGCAAGTCCGCCACGCCGTCGAAATTCATCTCCCCTGCATCCGCATCACGCAGGTCCTTGACGTATTCGAACTGCCCGCCTGCATCCGGCTTCTGGATCAGAAGCGTGATCGCAAAAGAAGAGTTATCGAAATGCCAGCCCAGTTCCTGACCCCGATTGGCATAGTGAATGTTGATCGACGACAGTGTGTCCGCATAGGGGTGCAATTCAGCTTCGCCTGTAGTGCGCTTTACGAAATTCCGGAAGTCGGAGTCATCGTACAGGGTACGCAACGGAGAATCCGCACCAACTTCATCGTCGCAGATACAGCCCTTGGACGACACAACCTGCCGGTTATTTGGGTGATCGTCCGGATAGGCCGGATCGTTTGGAGTCAGATAAACCGAATGATCCTGCGCGCAGAAATAGGCATTCGGCGCGCCATCCCGGCTTTCCTTCTGCATCGCCAACAGAGCATCCGGACGAATGAAACCCGACAGAACCAGCACGCCATCCCGGTTCAGACGGTCCGAGCAATTCGCACCAAACGCTTCGTCTGCAATCGGGTAGTGGTCCAGATCCACAATGTTCGAGATTCTCATGGCATCCTCATCCGCTTGGTTTCGCGGACAGTGCCGCGTATCCTGGGAATTGAAAAGCCCCTGCAGGCGAGAACAGCGATGCCCCTTCGTGCACCCGCGTGAAAGAGACCAACACACATGCACCGTCGCAGACAACCTCATGACAAATAGACATGTTGATGACCAAAAAGACTGACATTACGACCCAATCTGCCTGTGCAACCGACGATGCCTACGCAATCCGGTCGGGCCAGGTTCCAGATGCATGGGAACTTGCGCAGTTGCATGTCGCCGTTTGGCGTGAAACCTACAGGGCCTATGCCCCTCAAACAGCAGTCAACGAATTGGGGCCGCGACGTCGCTTACCCTACTGGACCAAGGCCCTGGCGTCGGACCCAAGTGATACCGGAGCGTTGGTCGCGACCCGAAATGGAGCGATTGTTGCGGTGTCAGGGTTCGGTGTTTCAACACACCCTGCCTTTGCAGGCGCAGCGGAGATCAAGCATTTTTATGTGGGCAAGTCCGCGCGCGGCCTGGGTCTGGGCAGCCGTCTGTTTCGTACCACCCTGGACCATCTTCGCATTGGCGGGCAGAACCGCGTCGCACTGGCGGTAGTGGAACAAAATACAAGGGCCCGGAAATTCTATCGTACCTTGGGTGGCGAGGAGATTGGCGCATTTACCGACGCCGGTCCGCTTTGGCGTTCCTCCAATATCGTGGTGCAATGGGTGCTATAGATCCCGGTCAACTCAACGGGCGCCCGGCAATACCTGGGACACACGACGCGCCATGTTCTTTGATCCACTGCACTAGATCGGGTTCAGACAAGGGTTTGGAATAAAGGAACCCCTGAAACACATCGCACCCAAGCCGGCTTAGCACGCGCGCCTGCACCGGGCTTTCGATCCCCTCCGCAGTCATTTGAATGCCGATCGATTTTCCCATCTCACCAATTGCCTTGATCAGAGGATGCGCGCCGGGCACTTCGGAATCAACGGCTGCGACCAGTTGGCGGTCAATCTTGATCCTGTCGGGGCGCAATCGCAGCAGTGTGGTGATTGACGCGCGCCCGCTGCCGAAATCGTCCAACTCAATTTCAACCCCCAAGTGTCGCAACCCGTCGAGTATCCAGGCGAAACTGTCAGCGTCCTGATCAAAGTCAATTGTTTCCAAAAGCTCGAAAGCCAACCGACATGGCCAGGGCCGCATTTGTTCCAGACGCTTCAACAGCGCGTTGCACTTTAATCGGCGATAGCTGACGTTGACCGAAACTTTGGGAATGTTAACCCCGTTCTCCTTCAACCGCTTTGCCATTTCCAGGCTTTTGCAGAGGATCACTTCGTCGATTTCACCAAGCAACCCAAGCTCTTCGGCAACTGGCAGAAAAACACCTGGCGAGACCATTCCCATTACAGGATGACGCCATCTGGCCAACGCCTCCAACCCGACGAAAGCGCCATCAGAGGCGGCGACCTGCGGCTGAAAATGAGGGCAGATCTGGTTGTCGGCCAGTCCTTTCAACAATGCATCCGCCAGGCGCTTTTTTTCTTCGGCTATTTCCCGAAGCTCTGGTGAAAAAAGGGCATATCTGTTTCGTCCCGCCGCCTTCGCATCATAAAGCGCGATGTCTGCGTTTTCCATGAGGTCCGCCGTATCGGCCTGATCCGTCAGCGCGATCCCGATGCTGGCCCCAAAGCGCAGCTCCTTGTCATCATAAACAATGGATTCCTTGCAAGCCGCGATTATTCGCTGTGCGATCCGCTCTGCCGCACCCAGAGCATCTGCACGGACAACGGCAATTGCAAATTCGTCGCCACCAACCCGAGCAATGTAGTCTTTTATGCCAACACTGTCTTTCAGGATGCCCGCGACCACACACAGCACGTGATCCCCGGCAACGTGTCCAAAAACGTCATTGATCGTGACCTGCCCCCCGAAACTTCCCTCGTTCTGATGTAGAGTTTGCTCAACCTTTTGAAGGAGCAAACGAATGCGAAAG
>JBFOMB010000037.1:0-36340 GCA_040830545.1 Paracoccaceae bacterium
CTGACCTTGTCCGAATTCGTGCGCGGCGGCATCCTAAAGTTTGTTGAAGGCTCACCCCGCATCGTCGCCGTAGACGTGCCCAGCGGGCTATGCGCAGACAGCGGGCGGGCTTTGGGAAATTGTGCCCAAGCCGATTTGACAGTGACGTTCGAGAGGGAAAAGTTGGGGCACCATCTTGCGGATGGTCCAGAACTCTGTGGAAAGGTGCGAAACAAGCCAATTGGTTTGGACATGCTGTTTCAAGACCGGAGGCTTGAAGAAATTCTGACAGCACTTCCTGTTCGAAAATCTTCTCCGGCACGCGCCCGATTGGAAAAATCAACCGGCCACAAATTCTCGCACGGTCACGCTCTTATCATCTCTGGCGGTGCAGGCAAAACAGGCGCAGCGCGGTTGGCGGCGCGCGGGGCGTTGCGTATTGGATCGGGATTGGTGACGCTGGGTGTACCGGGATCAGCGCAGCAGGAAGTTGCAACACACATCACGGCGCTGATGTTGCGGCGCGTGGAGGATGCCGACGGGCTTAACGCTCTGCTGCAGGATGACCGGCTCAACGCCCTTTGCATCGGCCCCGGACTGGGGCTCAGCGATGAAAAAGCGGCTCTGACAGAGACGGTTTTGAAGAGCGGTCGGCTTTGTGTTCTGGATGCGGACGCCCTCACGCTTGTGGCGCAAAACAACGACTTGCGAGCGCTTCTGCACAACAGATGCGTGCTCACCCCTCACGCCGGTGAATTCAAACGCCTGTTCCCCGACATAGCGAAGAGGCTCGACACAGAGCCGATGAGCGGCCCGGCCTACTCCAAGGTCGATGCCACGCGCGATGCGGCGGCAGGCGCAGGCTGTACCATACTCTTCAAAGGCCCCGACACAGTGATCGCCCATCCCGATAGGCGATGTGTCGTCAACTCTGCCAACTACGATCGCTCAGCCCCTTGGCTGGCCACCGCGGGATCAGGCGATGTCCTGGCCGGTTTCATTACCGGTCTTCTCGCGCGCGGTTTTGATCCAATGCAGGCCGCTGAAACCGCTGCCTGGCTGCATGTGGAATGCGCGCACAGTTTCGGTCCCGGCCTGATCGCTGAGGACCTGCCGGAACAATTGCCAAAGGTGTTTCGCGATTTGGGGTTCTGACCCCTACTCCGCTGCCGCCTGCGCATCGCCATCCGAGGCAGGCTTGTCATCAGAAACCGCCTCTGGCGCTGCGGCCTCTTCTGCCACGGGCTCGGGCTTCGGCTTGGGCTTGCGGGTCCGGCGCGGTTTCTTGGGCGCGCTTTCCGGTGTTTCCACCAACCCGCTGTCCTGATCGTCGCCAGTGTCCATAACACCAATCGCGTCCGGCTGCGGCGCGGATGCCGGGTCCTCTGCAGGTGCGTTGGATTCGCGTTCCTGCCGTTCCGCCCGTTCGCGGTCGCGTTCCGCCTGTCGTTCGCGGTTCTGGCGCTCCTGCTCCTCGCGGCGCGCTTCCTGTTCGCGCTGCGCCTCAGACAACATACGCAGATAGTGCTCTGCATGTTGCTGGAAATTCTCGGTCGCCACCCGGTCGCCAGACAATTGGGCGTCGCGGGCCAGTTGGTTGTATTTGTCAATGATCTGCTGCGGCGTGCCGCGCACTTTCCCCTCGGGGCCTGAACTGTCGAACACGCGGTTGACGACGTTGCCGCCTGAGGGACGGTTGCGGTTGTTCTTTGACCGCGAACGTGACTTCGATGATCTCATGTACCTGGCTTCAGCCTTGTTATGTGTGTCTTTTGGTCCTTGAATTCCTGATGCGCCTTTCGCGGCGTCGGACCTTCGACATTTGGGCTTAACGTTGACGGCGCGGCTGCAAGCGCGACCCGGTCAACAATTCCGAGTAAACATGTCAAAGCGTCGGAAACAAGACCTTTCGTGCAAATTTGTGCATTTTGCCCCTATGTGACGCAGTTTTGGACGGCTTTATTGCGCCCGCGCGCACACCACGCGATCCCGACCATCCAGATCCTGCACAACGCAGACCTGCGTCAATCCAGCATCTTCGAACAGCGTTTGCACCGCCGCAGCCTGCGTCGGGCCAATTTCAACCAACAGCCGCCCCCCGGCGCTGAGCGCTGCCGGGGCTCCTGCGGCGATACAACGATACGCGCCCAACCCGTCACCACCATCGGTCAGAGCCTCGACCGGCTCGTGGTCACGCACCTCGGGCTCCAGTTCTTCCAGTTCCGCACGCGAGATATAGGGCGGGTTGGATACGATCAGGTCAAACTCATCGTTCACCCGCTCAAACCAATTCGAGCGCAGGATATGCGCGCGTTGTTCGACCCGGTGAAGCACCGCATTCGCACTGGCCTGAAGACAGGCGGGTTCAGACACATCCACGCCCACCCCAACGGCCAAGGGACGATCCGCCAGCAGGGTCACCAGAATACACCCCGACCCGACACCCAAATCCAGCACATTGGCAAACGGCTCGGCCAATGCAGCCTCGATCAGCGTTTCAGTTTCCGGTCTAGGATCAAGCACTTCGCCGCTAACCTTAAAGCGGCGACCATAGAAATCCCGCTCTCCCAACAGATGCGATACCGGCACCCGAATGGCCCGCAGCGCGATCAGTTGTTCGAACCGTTCTTCAATATCTGCATGCAATTCTTCGGGAGCGATCAGCGTCACGCGCGAGGCCTCAATCCGTGCCGCATGGGCCAGCAACACTCTTGCATCCCGCGCCGGGTCGGCGACCCCTGCTGCCCGCAACCGTGCCGTGGCGGCGACAAGGGCTTCAGCCGCTGTCACTGCCCCATCTCGGCCAGTTTGCGAGCCTGATCGTCAGCGGTCAGCGCCTCTATAATCTCTGACAAATCTCCGGCCAGAATCTGATCCAGCTTGTAAAGCGTCAGGTTGATCCGATGGTCCGTCATCCGCCCCTGCGGGAAATTGTACGTCCTGATCCTTTCAGACCGGTCGCCGGACCCCACCTGGCTGGCCCGGTCCGAAGCGCGGGCATCTGCCGCCTTCTGCCGTTCCAGGTCAAAAAGCCGCGTTTTCAGCACCTGCATCGCAATCTCACGGTTCCTGTGCTGCGACTTTTCCGACGAAGTCACCACAATCCCGCTGGGCATATGGGTAATTCGCACCGCCGAATCAGTGGTGTTCACGTGCTGTCCACCAGCACCGGAACTGCGCATGGTGTCGATGCGGATGTCACCCGGATCAATCTGGATGTCCACATCTTCCGCCTCGGGCAACACAGCAACAGTGGCGGCAGAGGTGTGAATCCGCCCACCTGATTCGGTGGTTGGCACGCGCTGAACACGATGCACGCCGCTTTCGTATTTCAGTCGCGCAAAGACAGACTCTCCGCTGACCCGCGCCACGACTTCCTTGATCCCGCCCAGTTCCGTTGGCTGTTCCTCTATGATTTCCAGCCGCCACCCCTGCGTTTCCGCAAAGCGCTGGTACATCCGCAGCAGGTCACCCGCGAACAATGCCGCCTCGTCCCCGCCTGTACCGGGTCGAATCTCCAACATGGCAGGCCGCGCGTCCGCTTTGTCCCGAGGCAGAAGCGCCAATTGCAAGGCACTTTCGACCTCCGGCAATCGCGCACGCAAAACCGGCAATTCCTCTTCGGCCAGCTCTTTCATGTCCGGGTCATCCAGCATCAGCTCGGCCTCGGCCATGTCGTCCGCCAGTTGTTGCCACAGCGCAATCTGCTCCACGACCGGTTTCAACTCGGCATATTCGCGGGCAAGTTCGGCAATATCACCACCAACCGCCCCGTCAGCCATCGCAGCCTCGAGGTATTGAAACCGTTGTGAAATCTGTTGCAGGCGTTCTTCAGGGACCATCCCGGAGCAGTGCGCGATTGCAGGGCTTTGGTCAAGCCTGCGCCCGTGTTAACATGCCCATATGACCAGACTGATTTTCGTACTCATGCTGTCTGCCACGCCAGCACTGGCCGATGTCAAAGGCCCAGGTGGCAAGACAATCGACTGCTACTGCACCGACAGCAAAGGCGCGCGCGTGGAACTGGGGCAAAGCATTTGCCTGCAGGTGGACGGACGCATGTTCACGGCGCAATGCCAGATGTCGCTGAACAACCCGATGTGGCGCGAAACGTCCGAGGGCTGTGCAACCTCATCCCTGAATGGCGGCAAGCCATTGATCAGCACGGCGCCCGTTGACGCCCAAATCTGAGCGCCCGAACCGCAGCCGTGCAAACAGCCGCAAAGTATCGCCGTCCTGTTTGACGGTTGTGTAGTCGGGGAACCCCCAGACTGCAGAACGGGTGACGTAGGTGATATGCCCCTCGTCCACCGATCCGGCCAAAACTGTGGTCCGCGGTGTTGCGCGCGCGACAGAATCCAGCTTGGCCAACCCGTCTGGACCGGTTTTGGCCACGCGGATCACACCACCCTTGAAGCTCTTGTCCTCGTCCCCTTCGGGCACCACATGCCAGGCCCGCGGATCGCTGGGGGCCAGACGGATGCCAACCATCGCCACAACAACGACCAGCAGAACCAGAATCAACAACAGCTTCATCGCGATTCAACCCCCGGCAAGACGCACAGCAGTTCATAAAGCAGATTCGCGCCCGTCAGCGCCGTGTTGCCAGACGAGTCATAAGGCGGCGACACCTCGACAAGATCACAGCCCACGATGTTCAGCCCCTTGAGCGCGCGGATTAACTGCATCGCCTGCGGTGTTGTTAGCCCACCGATCTCAGGCGTGCCGGTGCCCGGAGCATAGGCCGGGTCGAGGCTGTCGATGTCGTAGGTGATGTAAACCTTATGATCGCCAATCTCGTCGCGAATTTCTTCACCAACGGCCATCAACGGCTTGTTCCACAACACTTCGGCGGGGAATTGGCGGAACCCCCAGCTACGCGCCTCGCTGAAATCGGTCGCGGCATAGCCGGTGCCACGGATACCAACCTGAAAGGTTTTGGAAGGCTGGATCAGCCCCTCTTCATAGGCACGTCGGAAAACGGTGCCGTGCGTTTCAGGTTCGCCAAACATCTGGTCATTCACGTCCGCATGAGCGTCCACATGGACCAGCGCTAGCGGTCCATGCTTTTGTGCCATGGCGCGCAGAATAGGTAAGGTGATCGAGTGATCCCCTCCTATTGCCATCGGAATGACGCCGAACTCCAGAATTGAGGTAAAGCTCTCTTCGATGATCGCGAGCGTATCAGCCAGCGAAAATGTGTTGATCGCGATGTCGCCCACGTCCGCGACCTGAAGGCTGTCAAACGGCGCAGCCCCAGTACCCATGTTGTAAGGCCGGATCATGGCGCTTTCGGCGCGCACCTGTTTGGGACCAAACCGGGTACCTGATCGCCACGAGGTTCCGATGTCAGTTGGCACGCCCACAACGGCCACGTCCAGCCCGTCCAGACGCGTTGCCTGTGGCAGCCGCATAAAGGTGTTCGGCCCTGAAAACCGGGCCAGTTCATTGCCGCTGAGCGGTTGGTTCTTGCTACTCATAGGTGTAATTCCGTTCAGACTTTCCGACCTATCCCAGATTTATGCGACGGTTCCAAGGTTGGATGTGTCTATGCCCAGGTGGGGTCGTAGACAGGCCACAGCCTGCGCTTTAGGCTCACAAGCGCGCCCAAATTGGAGGCAGACAATGATCCAGCGATTTCCCGAAGGCCGGTTGGGCCGGTGCAGTTCCGTTGTGGCGGATGGCTATGTTTACGCAGTCACCACAGATCCGAAGACCGCTGACAACATCACCGACCAGACTCGCAACGCACTGGAGGAACTCGACAGGGTATTGGAACGGTCCGGCAGCGGCAAACGCGGGATGCTGCAGGCCACGGTCTACCTGACGGATATGGCAAACAAAACGGCAATGGATGCGGTGTGGATTGACTGGATCGGACCCGAGGACCACTGGCCACAACGGGCCTGCGTTGGTGTCGATCTGGCCCCCGGTGACATGATCGAGATCGTGGTAACGGCCAAGGTACTGTGAGGCGTCAGCGTAGCGCCTTTTCAAACCGCCAGGCGGTGATCTGAAAGGGGCCCGCGCCGGTGTCAAAGCTCGTCTCGCGGGGGCCGAGGTTTACCCATCCGCATTTCTCATAGAACCGCGCGGCCCGATCATTGCCGACGGAACAGTCGAGCCATGCGGTGCTGTGCCCCTCGTCCGCAATCCGTGTCTCGGCCCGCTGCATCAGGGTCTGCGCCACACCCTGCCCGCGCGCCGTAGACGCAACATAGAATTGATACAGCTCGGCATCGCGCAGGATGAAGAACCCGGCGAGTTGACCCTCAACCTCGGCGACTTCGGCACCCGCCATTCCTGCGTCCAATCGTGCAAGAAAACTCTCGGGCGTGCGCAAAGCCGTCAAAGCAGGCGGAACAATGGCCGCATGCGCATCATGCCAGCCATCATTCCAGATCTCGACTGCACGAGGCAGGTCGGCTTGGACCATCGGTCGAACGGTCAATGCCACGCAGGTCAGGCCCCGTCCCGCATGGTCCAGCCCAGCAGGCAGCACAATTCCGTCGCCACATGCGCCCCGGCAATCGCCGTCGCCCCGGTCGTGTCATAAGGCGGAGACACCTCGACCACATCACCGCCCTTGATGTTGATCCCTGCCAGATCGCGCAGGATTGCGGACGCCTGCCAACTGGCCAGCCCACCCCAGACCGGAGTTCCTGTCCCCGGCGCAAAGGCCGGGTCAAGACCGTCAATGTCAAAGCTCAGATAAACCGGGTTGTCGCCCACAATCGCCTTGGCCTTTTCGACGACTGCCGCCACACCGGTTTCATGCACCTCGCGCGCGTCGATGATGTTCACGCCCAGCGGGTCCTCGACCACCGTGCGAATCCCGATCTGGACCGAGCGAGCCGGGTCCACAATGCCCATCTTCACCGCCTTGTAGAACATGGTCCCATGGTCGATCCGGGACATGTCGTCATCTGGCCAGGTGTCCGTATGCGCATCAATCTGGATCAGCGACATCGGCCCGTATTTGTCCGCATAGGCCTGCAAGATTGGGAAGCTGATATAGTGATCGCCGCCCAGGGCCACGCTCGCCACATCAGCCGCCAGTATTTCTGCGATATGCGCTTTCAGCGATTCCGGGAGGCCCGCCACGTTGGCATAATCCACCGCCACATCACCATAGTCGACCATGGCAATTTCTTCCATGACGTCAAAGGGCCAGCCGTATGGCGGATCAAACGCCTGGAGGGTCGACGCCTCGCGGATCGCGCGCGGCCCGAACCGAGTTCCGGGCCGATTGGTGACTGCCTGATCGAATGGGACGCCTGTGATCGCAATCTGCGCGCCAGTCAAGTCCTTGGTGTATTTGCGGCGCAAGAAGGATGTTGCGCCACCAAACGCGGATTCAAAACTGTATCCGCGCAATTCATCCCGCGTGAATGCCGCGTCTATGTCGCTACGTGCCTTAGCCAGTGACATGCCTGATCCTCACGCAACCGGTTGCGCACGTTCGACCAGCCGCGCCAGCAGCGAGGCCCCAACCGGTGCAATCTCGTCATTGAAGTCATAGGCCGGGTGGTGACACATCGGGGTATCGCCCTGCCCCACGAAAAGATACGCGCCGGGCCGGGCCTCCAACATGTAAGCAAAATCCTCGGACCCCATGACAGGCGGCGTATTTGCATCTACTTTGTCTGCGCCAACAATTTCCTCAGCGACTTTCGCAGCAAATTCAGCCTGCTGCGCATGGTTGATCGTGGCCGGGTAGCTGCGGTCATAGATCACCTCGGCCTCCAGTTCGTAAGCTGCCGCAACACCCGCTGCCAGTTCACGAATACGTTTTTCACACAGGTCACGTAGTTCCGGGTCAAAGCTGCGGACGGTCCCGCCCACCTCGGACGTTTGCGGGATGATGTTGAGCGCCGGACCACCGGCCATGATACGTGTGACCGACACCACCAGCGGCTTTGTGGGTTCGCGGTTGCGTGACACAATGGTCTGGCAGCCATCCGCAAAGGCTGCAGCGGCCGGAATCGGGTCAATCGCGGTGTCAGGCATCGCCGCATGGCCGCCCTTACCGGTAAAATTCACCCGGAATTCGTCGACCGAGGCCATCATCGGCCCCGGGTTGGTGCCAATCGTGCCGGTTTCGAACTCGGGCGCATTGTGCAGGCCGTAAACCTGGCTGATGTCGAAGTTGTCCATGATCCCTTCGCGCACCATGACATCCCCGCCACCGCCGCCTTCTTCCGCGGGCTGAAAGATCAACGCGACACGCCCTTTGAAATTTCGCGTCTCGGTCAGGTACTTCGCCGCGCCCAGCAGCATCGCAGTATGACCATCATGCCCACAGGCATGCATCTTGCCGGGTGTTTCCGAGCTATATTCGACACCCGAAATCTCATTCAGCGGCAATGCGTCCATATCCGCGCGCAGACCTATGGTCGGCCCCTCGCCCTGCCCGTTGATAATCGCCACGATCCCCGTTTGCGCGATTCCTTCGTGCATTTCGTCGACGCCAATCTCTTTCAGACGTTCCGCCACATAGGCGGCGGTTTTGGGCAGGTCGAACCCCAGTTCAGGGTTGCGGTGCAGCCACTGACGCCACTCTTTCATCTGCGGTCCGAATTCAGCGATGCGATTGATCACGGGCATGGTCTGGACTCCCTCCAAGTCTTGGGTTTGGGTGCATCTGACACCGAACCGGAGGGAGCTGCAATGGCCGAAGACCCGCTGATCACAGACTCTGACGCCGGGATCGAACGGCTCTTGGAAATCATGCACCGGTTGCGCGACCCGGATACGGGCTGCCCGTGGGACATCGAGCAGGATTTCGCCACCATCGCGCCCTACACCATCGAAGAGGCCTATGAGGTCGCGGATGCCATCGAGCGCCAGTCCTGGGGCGAGATGGAAGGCGAGTTGGGCGACCTGCTGCTGCAAACGGTCTATCATACGCAGATGGGCGAAGAGGCAGGGCATTTCACCTTTCAATCCGTGGTGCGCAACATCAGCGACAAGATGGTCGCGCGCCATCCGCATGTTTTCGGGAACGAAAGCCGGGACAAATCCGCTGAACAGCAGACCCGCGATTGGGAGGCGATCAAGGCCGCCGAACGCGCGGGGAAAGAGCAAAAAGGCGCGTTGGACGGGGTGGCGGCCAACCTGCCCGCGCTGTTGCGCGCCTACAAACTGCAGAAACGCGCCGCACGGGTGGGGTTCGATTGGGGTGATACGCGTGACGTGCTGGCCAAGATTGCGGAAGAGGCCGAGGAGCTGACCGAGGCGCGCGATACGCTGACCCAGGACGAGATCGAGGAAGAAATGGGCGATCTGCTGTTCGTGCTGGCCAACCTCGCACGACATCTGGATGTGGAACCCGAGGCTGCCCTGCGCCGCACAAATGCCAAGTTCATACGCCGGTTCACCGCCGTTGAAGCGCGGCTGGCTGGGAATGGAAAACGCCCGCAGGACAGCACCTTGGAGGAAATGGACGCGCTATGGGACGAGGTAAAGGCCGAGGAAAAGCGCGCGAAAGCAGCGGGGCGGTGAAACGCACCTTCGCCTCACGCGCGCCGTAGCCCCGGACCTGATCCGGGGCCTCCTCCCGCCGGGTCAGAGGCCCCGGCGCGTCGGCCGGGACTGCGTCGCGACTGAATTCAGCGTAGCAGGTTTACACCCTTCATGGCCGCGATGCTCTCTAAGTCGCGTTCATACCGTTCAGCCAATGCCGTCGCCTGCGACTCGGTAAACCGGGCGAAGCTACAGTCCGTCTGATCCTCCGCATAGTCAGAAACAACAGCTGAAACATCAGCATCCGATAGGTCGGCACCTTCTCGGAACCGGCGCTGTATCTCGGTCAAGGCGGCGTCTGTAGCGCTCAGGTTCACACGCCTTTGTGGCTCGCACAGTTCGACATCAGCGAGGTCCGGCACCAGCCTTTGCAACAGCGAGCGGCTCTCTTTCCGTGCGCCAATCTCAACCACCGTCATAAGGTCCGGTTCCAACCCGGCAAACAAATCCCGCACCGCGTCCAACCAACCGCGTGGAGCAGCGACCATGTCGGGCGCGAGCGCTGCAAATGGCCGAACCTGATTATCCTGCGCGCGCAACCGGTAGCAGGACTGTAGAAAGGACGCATAGGGGCGCACAACCATCACGACATGAGTTGGAGCCTGTCCCAAGGCCGCGCGCATCGCGCTCGCCCGACGCCGCGCAATGGGAAAAAAACGCCCTCTAAGACAGGGATAAATGCGTCCGCTGAGGTTCTCTTCGGACAGAATGAGCGAACGTTCTGGATCGGGGCTGATCGCATTCAACCTGTGCGAAACACGTTGCACGATGATCTCACGGCGTTTTGGCCCATCGCCTCCTTCGGGCAAGTGGAACTGGGGTTGGCCTCCCGGTGCGCCGTCTCGCCCGGGATAGAAAAGGTCATATCCTCTCGCATTCAGCACCGCCCGGTTTTCTGCAAGACACAGTTGGAACGAACTGCTGCCGGTGCGATGCCCGCCTGCGTGGATGTAGATGTGCTTTGCCATGCCACCGTGGTGAGGGCAGACAATGCGCCACCCTTCACTCTTTTCTTTCGCAGGACTATGACAAAACCTACATCATCAATTCAAGCTTGGTCGAAGGATGAGAAATGGCACCGCGCAAAATTATCATTGATACAGACCCAGGGCAGGATGATGCGGTGGCGATCCTGACCGCATTCGGCAGCCAGGACGAGCTCGACATCCTGGGCATAACCGCAGTGGCGGGCAATGTGCCGCTGGAACTGACGGCAAAAAACGCACGGATTGTCTGCGAACTGGCCGGACGGACGGATGTGCCCGTCTATGCCGGGTGTGACCGGCCCATGCGGCACAAATTGGTAACTGCAGAACACGTACATGGAAAAACCGGGTTGGACGGGCCTGACCTGCCGGATCCGACCATGCCGCTGGCAGACGGACACGCGGTAGATTTCATCATCGACACCTTGCGCTCTGAACCTGCTGGAACCGTTACTTTGTGCCCGCTTGGACCGCTCACGAACATCGCGACGGCGTTTGAAAAGGCTCCGGATATTGTGGAGCGCGTACAGGAAATCGTGCTGATGGGTGGCGCCTATTTTGAAGTGGGCAACATCACTCCTGCGGCGGAATTCAACATTTACGTCGATCCAGAAGCTGCTGAAATCGTGATGAAATCAAGCTGTCCGACAGTGATCTTACCGCTTGATGTCACGCACAAGGCCCTGGTGACGAAACCCCGCAACGATGCCTTCCGTGCGCTCGACACCCCTGTTGGTGTCGCCGTTGCACAGATGACCGACTTCTTCGAACGGTTTGACAAGGAAAAGTACGGCTCGGCAGGGGCACCGCTGCACGATCCATGTGTGACCGCCTATCTCGTCCAACCTGACCTGTTCACGGGCCGCCATATCAACGTTGAGATTGAAACGTCTTCCCCGCTCACTCGCGGCATGACCGTTGCCGATTGGTGGGGTGTCACCGACCGCGCGCCCAATGCGTTTTTTGTTGGCGATCTGGATGCAGACGGGTTTTTTGCCCTTTTGACTGAACGGCTGGGCCGGTTGTGAGTGTCCTCTCACCTTACGACCCCACGTGGCCGGACACGGCGCAGGCCGAAATCCGCCGGTGGAAAAACGCCAATCTGGCTGGCTTGATTGCAATCCATCACATTGGCTCAACCTCGGTCCCTGGATTGCCGGCCAAACCTATCATCGACCTGCTGCCGGTTTTTGACAGCATGGAAAGCTGCGAGTCGGCACGCAACCCGTTGGAAACGTTGGGATATGAGTGGATGGGAGAGTTCGGATTGCCTGAACGTCGTTATGTCCGACTGAGCGACCCGGAGACAGGCAAGCGACGGATACAGGCGCATTGCTATACGGTCGGATCGGAGGAGATCACCCGCCACTTGGCCTTTCGCGACGCTTTGCGATCCAACCCAACCCTGCGCGCAGGATACACCAGCGTCAAATCGCGATGTGCTGCGCTGCATCCCGGTGATCATGCAGCTTACGGAGATTGCAAATCTGACTGGATCGCCAAAGTCGAAGCAAAAGCACTGGAACGTCTGACATGAGCGCCGCGCTGCATCTGGCCAAACCAGAACATCTGGACCAGATCGTGACGCTGGTTGCTGCCTTTCACGAAGAAGAAGGCATCGCGCAGGAAGATGACAGCCGCCGCGCTGCTTTGACGCCGCTGCTCGAAGGGTCCCCCTACGGTGCGATCTACATCATCGGACCAACCCGCGCGCCGATAGGCTATGTGATCGTCACATTTGGCTGGTCCGTGGAGTTTGGCGGCATGGACGGGTTTGTCGACGAAATCTATGTTCGTCCCCGCGTCCGAGGCCGGGGCATAGCATCCGAGGTTTTGCTGGAACTGCCCAAAGCTCTGGCCGGGGCTGGTCTGACCGCACTGCATCTGGAGGTGGACCGCGAAAACGAAACCGCACAACGGCTCTACACCCGCACCGGGTTCCGCCCACGCGACCGCTACATGCTGATGACGCGAAAGCTCTAGGAACAACGGCACAGTACCCTACATTGACCGGCATGACCCTGCACATCCCCTTCGACAACAGCTTCGCCGCCCTGCCCGATGCATTTTATGCGCGACAGGCCCCTGTTCCGGTCGCGGCCCCCCGGCTCTTGGCCTTCAACGCCGATCTCGCCCGTCTGCTGGGGATTGAACCCGGCGACGTGGAAGAATTGACCAGGGTGTTTGCTGGGAACACGGTGCCACAGGGGGCAGAGCCGCTGGCGCAGCTCTATTCCGGGCACCAATTCGGCACCTACAACCCGCAGCTTGGTGACGGGCGCGCCGTCCTGTTGGGCGAAACCGTCGGCGCCGACGGCATTCGCCGCGACATCCAACTCAAAGGCAGCGGGCGCACACCCTATTCCCGCATGGGTGACGGGCGCGCCTGGCTGGGTCCGGTGCTGCGGGAATATGTGATCAGCGAGGCCATGCACGCGCTCGGCATCCCGACCACCCGTGCACTGGCCGCCGTAGAAACCGGTGAACCCGTGATCCGCGAAGCGCCCCTGCCCGGCGCGGTCCTGACCCGTGTCGCGCGAAGTCATCTGCGCGTAGGCAACTTTCAGATTTTCGCCGCACGTGGCCAGACCGAAGACCTGAAGCGCCTGACGGCCTACGCTATCGATCGCCACTACCCGGATGCCGACGGTCCCATGGGCCTGCTGCGCGGGGTCCGTGATGCGCAGGCGCAACTGATCGCGAAGTGGCTGAGCGTTGGTTTCATCCACGGTGTGATGAATACGGACAATTGCTCTATCGCAGGAGAAACCATCGACTATGGCCCCTGTGCCTTCCTCGACACCTACCACCCGGGCCGTGTCTACAGCTCCATCGACCAGATGGGCCGCTATGCTTATGGCCGTCAGCCCGAGATCGTTGTGTGGAACATCGCGCAACTGGCTACCGCCCTGATCCAGCAAATGCCCGACAAAGAGGCTGCCGTCGAAGAGGCCACCGAAATCGTGCACGCCATGCCCGACCTGATCCAGGACGCCTGGAAGACTATGTTCCGGGCCAAGATCGGCCTCAGCACCGCCCGCGAAGGCGACGAGGAACTGATCGGCACGCTGCTGGTCCGCATGGCCGAAGGGCAGGCAGATTTCACCAACACCTTCCGCGCGCTTTCCGGCAAAACCGCCCGTGATCAATTCACCGATCCCACGGCCTTTGACTCCTGGCAAACCGATTGGCGGGCCCGCCTCACCCACGAGGCCGACCCAATCACGACCATGCGCCAAACCAATCCAATCTATATCCCGCGCAATCATCGCATCGAACAAATGATCCAGGCCGCAACCCAAGGCGACCTGTCCAAATTCGAACGCCTCAACACCGTTCTGGCACGTCCCTACACTGAACAAGCAGACGCGGCGGACCTGACGCGCGCGCCCCTTCCCGAAGAAGTCGTGCCCGCCACGTTCTGTGGCACCTGATCTTCATCTTTGCGAAAATACTCCGGGGGAGCCGCGCAAGCGGCGGGGGCAGCGCCCCCATAAAACCATCAGCGCCCGTTGATCAGGAATATCCCCGCCGCAACCAGTGCCAGCGCGCCCCATATCTGCACGCCGGTTTCTTCACCCAGGATAAGCCAACCAAACAGCACCGCAAACACCGGCGACAAAAACGCGAAACTCGCCACCCCGTTCGCTTTGTAAACCTTCATCAGGTAGAACCAGCTGAGGAAGCCGAGACTGGCCACACAGATCATCTGAAACGCCAACGCGGCATAATGGATCGTCTCGGGCTCCCGGATCATATCCCCGAAAAGCGGAGCCAGCGCCAACAAGATGACTGCCGAAGGCACCAATTGAAACAGCATCTGCGTTTCCGCCTGAACACGGGCCAAGGGTGTCAACCGCACCAATAATGCAATTGCTGCCCAGCCCAGCGACCCTGCCAGCGCGATCAAATCCCCAAACAGATTTCCCTGCCCATCGCCGCGGTCCACCAAAGCCCAGACCACACCTGACATGCCACAAACCAGGCCCAGCATGCGCACCCCGGTCAAACGCTCTCCGGGCAGCACAAAATGTGCCGCAATCGAAAGCCAGATCGGCATCGTGTAAAACATGATGGAGGCACGCGCGACCGTGGTCACATCCAGTGCGATGAACAGACATACAAATTCGTAGGCAAACAGCGTCCCGGAAATCGTCCCCCAGAACATGACCCCTGGTTGATTGTCGAATCGCAATCCCCGCAACCGCATCCACAACAGGATGACAAAGGTTGCCCCGACCGAACGAATCCCCGCCTGAAACACCGGATCAAACCCGCCGCCCGTGACCTTGATCACCACCTGATTGAATGCCAGCAGGGCAGAAAATCCCACCAGGGCCAGGGCGCCCAGTCCATCCACGTCACGTCTGTTGTCCATGCGCGCATGTGGAGAGCGAATTGCAGGCAGTGTCAACCGCGGAAAGGACTTGGCAGAACGGTGGGGTTTTCGCTACACCGCGCCCCACCACGACTGGCGAGCGCTCATGCCCGACACCATCATTTCCCGCTGCGAGGCCAAGGGCCTGCGCATGACCGGCCAGCGCCGCGTGATCGCGCAGGTGTTGGAGGACAACGCCGATCACCCGGATGTTGAAGAACTCTATCGCCGGGCGAGTGCAAGCGATCCCAATATCTCATTGGCCACAGTCTATCGCACCGTGAAACTGTTTGAAGAGGCCGGTATCCTCGACAAGCTGGAATTTGGCGATGGTCGCGCCCGGTACGAAGACGCCGAACGCGACCACCATGATCACCTGATCGACCTCAGTTCTGGCGAAGTGATCGAGTTTGTCGATGCCGAGATCGAGGCGCTGCAGGAAAAGATCGCGCGCAAGCTTGGCTATGAATTGCGCGGGCACCGTCTGGAGCTCTACGGTGTCCCGCTGAAAAAAGACTGATCAGTTGTCCGGGATCGTCTTGTCCAGGCAATACTGACGCGCCTGCGCCGCCGTCAGCGAGTTCCCGACCAGGTCAACCGAAATTGAAGCAGCAACAACCGCGCCACTGGCCGGGGGCGTTAGACCGAAACGCACGAAACTGTCACGCCCCTGCCCCGACCGGCCCTGCCAGATATAGATCCTTTGTGAACTGCTGCGCACGGACTGCCCCGCGCCGCACCAGAAAATCGAGGTGTCAGGTCCGACATTCGATTTCACGTCAAAAAACCCGTTCCCGCGCAGTGTGATATCAAAAGCGTTGGTGTACCCCGCCAGCGCTCCGCTGGCTGACAGGATCAGGGTGGCGGCCGTCACAGAAATCAGTCGTTTCATGGTTCTCTCCCGTTTGGATGTGCGGGATACGCGCGCTGGGATCAGGTGGATCACTTCCGCTTTGGCGCAAACCTCAGGAACAGCGGGATCAGAAAGGTCAGGATGAACAAACGCACCACGTGGCTCGCCGCGACAAAACTCGGGTTCGCGGCCAGAACCGCGCCCAGTGCGATCATGGTTTCAGCCCCTCCTGGTGCAAAGGCGGCCAACACTGTTGTGACTGGCATGCCCAGATAGGCCGCCACCGGCAATGCCATTCCAAGGGTCACAAGACAGGCCACAATGATCACTGCGGCAGCTGCCCCCAGAATGCGTGCCACATCCCCAAACTGCAGGCCCGTAAACCGCGTGCCGATCAGCGCCCCCAACGCCGCAAAGGCTGCATCGCCCAGCCACGGTGGCAAAGACCCGGATGTCCAGCCCAGCCCATGGGAAACCGCCGTTACTCCCATCGCACCGATCACCAAAGCCGCAGGCACCTTGCATCGCGACAAGCCCTGACCTACCCCCCAACTGATCAGGATCAACACTGCCAAAGACAGCCAGTCCAGCCTTGGCCCTCCAGCACTTAGCCCCTGCACCTCGACCCCCATCAGGCGGGCAATCACTGGCACCAGTAAAGTCAATGCCAACAGTCGCACAGATTGCACCAAGGTCACTTTGACCACATCCCGGTCCATCGACAGACCCAACGAAAGGACAAAGCTCAGACGCCCGGGTGCCGACGCGAGCACTGCGCTTTGCCCATCGAACCTGAACCAACGGCGCAGGATCAGCACCCCCACCGCCATATTGATGGCGAGCACCACGCCCAATGCGAAAAAAGCCAAGGGCCAGCGCAGGATCGATTCGGTTGCCTCAACCGACATGGTTGTCCCAATGCCCACGCCAAGCGCCAGAAAGGCGCTGTCCCGCATAAGCGGCGGAAACCGTAGCGGCAAACCAGCCAGCCCCGCCAACGAGGTGAAAAGTGCCGGTCCTGTCAGCATTGCAGCGGGGAATGCTGCCGCCTGCGCCACAATCGCACCGACAATGGCAACCGCCACTGTCAGCGCGCCACCGCGCAACTGACCTTGATCCACAACTAAACCCATGTCTGCTCGCTAACACCCGGGCTGACCGAGGCCAAGTCGTGCTTGCATCTGCCCGCGACAAGGATCATGGCCGGGGCAAAGCGCATCGAAAGACCGCGAGAGGATAATCACATGGAAAACCTGCGCGGCGCGCTGTTTATGACGCTGGCGATGGCCGGCTTTGCCATCGAGGATTCTCTGATCAAGATTCTGGCGACCATTGCCCCCACCTGGCAGATCGTTCTGTTTCTGGGGGCTGGCGGCACGGTCCTGTTTGGCGCGATGACATTGTCTTCAGGGCGACGCCTGTTCCAAAAGGAAATGCTGCATCCTGCTGTATTGCTGCGCAATCTTGGCGAATTGGTCGGTGTCATTGGCTTTGTCACCGCGCTGGCCCGATCCGAGTTATCCTCGGCCTCTGCCATCCTTCAGGCCAGTCCGCTGGTTGTGACACTGGGCGCGGCGCTGTTCCTGGGCGAACCCGTCGGCTGGCGTCGGTGGAGTGCCATTCTGGTAGGTTTCTTTGGTGTCATGCTGATTGTGCGGCCCGGTGTACATGGATTTGACGCGAACGCGCTTTATGCAGTGGTCGGGGTTATCGGCCTCGCCATCCGCGATGTTGCAACCCGCCGCGTCCCGGCGGAACTCAGTTCGCGCCAACTCGGTTTCCTTGGCATGCTGACGGCGATCCCGGCGGCGGCGATCTTGTCGATGTTTTCTCCGGTTGGCTGGGCGGTGTTGCCCGGTTGGGGCTGGGTGACTGTGGCCTTCATCGTCGCAATCGGAGGTGTTGCATACATCACGCTGATCCAGGCCACGCGCATCGGCGAAATCTCTTTCGTGACCCCTTTCCGTTATACGCGCATGGTCTTTGCCCTTGCCGCCGGATTGATCGTGTTTGGCGAACGCCCTGATGCGCTGATGCTATTGGGCACCGCGATCATCATCGGGTCCGGTCTCTATACATTCTGGCGGGAACGTATTCGCGCAACTGCGGCCTGACGCCCCCTTTCACCTAAGGGAGACCCACAGTAAGAGAGCGCCAAGTTCACACAAAGGACCCTCTTCATGAGCACCATCATCGACATCCACGCCCGCGAAATCCTGGATAGCCGGGGAAACCCAACCGTTGAGGTCGACGTTATCCTCGAAGACGGAACCATGGGTCGCGCGGCGGTGCCATCAGGTGCATCGACCGGTGCCTATGAGGCAGTGGAAAAGCGCGACGGTGATGCAGACCGCTACATGGGCAAGGGCGTATTGGAGGCCTGCGCTGCCGTGAACGGCGAGATCGCGGAGACGCTGGTAGGCTTTGACGCGACCGAACAGGAAGCCATCGACATGGCGATGATCGAACTGGACGGCACGCCGAACAAGGGCCGTCTGGGTGCAAACGCAATTCTGGGCGTGTCGCTTGCCGCAGCCAAGGCCGCTGCGGATTTCACCGCTCAGCCGCTCTATCGCTATGTCGGCGGCACCTCTGCCCGCATCCTGCCGGTGCCAATGATGAACATCATCAATGGCGGCGAACACGCGGACAACCCAATCGACATTCAGGAATTCATGATTATGCCAGTCGCGGCAGAGTCGATCCGCGACGCCGTGCGCATGGGGGCCGAGGTATTTCACACGCTGAAAAAGGAACTCAGCGCGGCAGGGCTGTCGACCGGCATCGGGGACGAAGGCGGGTTCGCGCCCAACCTCAGCTCCACCCGCGACGCGCTGGACTTCATCCTGAAGGCCATCGAAAAAGCAGGCTATGCACCGGGTGACGACATCCACCTTGCGCTGGACTGCGCCGCGACAGAATACTTTAAGGACGGCGCCTATGTCCTTGCCGGAGAAGGCGTAGCCCTGTCACCCGAGGAAAACGCTGACTACCTGCGCGCCCTGATCCGCGACTATCCCATCATCTCGATCGAGGACGGTATGTCCGAAGATGACTGGGACGGTTGGAAAGCCCTGACCGACGCCGTTGGGGACACTTGCCAGTTGGTCGGTGACGACCTGTTTGTGACCAATCCCGAGCGTCTGTCGATGGGCATCGACCGGGGCTGCGCAAACTCGATGCTGGTGAAGGTGAACCAGATCGGCTCGCTCTCCGAAACGCTGAAGGCCGTCGATATGGCGCACCGCGCGGGCTACACTAACGTGATGAGCCATCGGTCAGGCGAGACCGAAGACGCGACTATTGCCGACCTCGCCGTGGCGACCAATTGCGGGCAGATCAAGACTGGCTCTCTGGCACGCTCTGACCGGTTGGCGAAATACAACCAGTTGATCCGGATCGAGGAAATGCTGGACGAAACCGCCGAATTTGCAGGTCGCAGCATTCTGCGCGGCTGACCGCGGTCAGACTTTGGGTCGGGGCACCTGCCCCGGCCTATGCCAAAATCAATGACTGCGCCTTGGCATCCGCACGTTCGGCATTAGACGCATCACCAATCCCTCTGAACGCACGCGACACGGCCCGCCAGTTTTGCGCGGATGACGGTTTTAATGCCGTCCGTTCGTTGGCCAGCGCCAGCGCCAGATCGAACTGGCCTGCCCTCAACGCAGCTTCCAGCAAGGTCCAGCCGATGATGTCCCGCTGGGCAAAGCTGCCGCCCAACCGATGTGTCATGTAGCGTACCGGCAGCAGCCGGTCGACGCATTCCTTGTACCGTTCCGCCTTGAAATCCCGCATGGCCAGGCAAAACGGCATCCCGATCTCCCGGCTCATCGCAACATTCGCGTCAGAGGCCGACTCCAGATACCGCTCATTCGCGGACAGTAATTTGTCTTGCGCTTCCAGACGGTTATCCGACACAAATGTCATCATCGCGTGTACGTCGTTAAACGCATAAAGCGTATCCTGCGCCGCTGGCTCCCATTTGTCCGCCAGATGCCCCCATCGATCGCCCGAGGGTTGCCCGACGAGGTTCAGCCGCCACAGCAACGCCGCTGCATCCAATTCCTCGTATTTGCTGCCATCCTTGCTGCGAGAATCCAGATGGGTATCGAATATCTCGTACACCCGGTCGTACTGCTCCAGATCCAGATGAAACAACGCTGTGTGCCACCACAGATGGTTTGCGAAATTTGACGTGCCCCACTGCGTTTCGCGGTCTTTCATGAAGCGCACGCCACCGGTTTGCCGACCCCGCATTTCCATCACGTGACTGACCGCATGAACCGCGTAAGGATGGTCGGGACGGATCGCCAGCGCCTGCCGCGCCAGTTCTTCCGCATGGGAAAAATCGCGGTTCTCTTCCAGGCCAAAGGCGTAGAACCCCAACACGAACTCATACCCCGGCACGCTTTCATCCCACAGGGTCGAGGCGCGGGCGACCACGTCCCGCTGCCCGGCAATGTCGCCCAGCAACACGTCCGTGTAATGTACCAGTTCCATGGCCAGCAGATCGCGCGGGTATTTGAACAGGACCGCTTCCCATTTCTGCACCGCGCCATAGAAATCGCCGTTCACCCAGGCCTTTACCGCCTCGTAGTGGCCACGCTCCCGGTCATTGGCCAGCGGCAACAGCTTTTCCGCCTCGGCCAGGGCTGCAACCATGTCCGGATAGATGCGGGTTTCCATGGACTGTGTCAGCCAACCGGCCTTGAACAGCCACCCCATAATGAAATCTGGATGCGCCTCCAGAACGCGATCAATTTGCGCAATTGCGTCCCCGCGGAAGGACAGCGACATTTCTATCGCAGTCTCTAAACCGTCGATGGCACCCGCGTCTTTGCAAGATATCGGAACGCCACGGACGTCCTGTCGTGGAAGGCCCTTGCTGGCTTGCGGTGAAATCGTCATGTCCCGTCGCCCCCGGTGCTTTGATCGTTCGACACTTGCACCGTGCTACCACAAAGCACGACGATCCCGCCCTGTTTTCTAAGCGTATGGCACGCCAGGGCGGTCACATCCGCTCACGAAAGCGAGGGATTAGCAGCAGGATGAAGGTGCTGCGTCCTCTTCCACCGAAGCTACGGCAACTGTGACGTCTCCGGAGCAATCAAACGCTCCGAAATGGGTTGAGAAGTCGCCGATGAAATCAAAATGCGGGGCCAAACGCGTATCCGCCAGCATCCGCCATGTGTTACCGCATACCGGGAACACGCGACCTTTTTCGATCACGTGGTGATCATCCAGTTGGAACGCCTTTTCCGCGTTTTCGATGGTGCCTTTGTAGATCACAGCCTGACCGTAATCTTCACACACCCGGTCCAGCCCTTCCAATTTAAACAGGCGCACGGTGCGGCTGCTGAATTTGATCGGCGACACCTTGGCCTCCAGCGCGGGGTTCTCAATCGTCAGCGGGCGCGAGGAAACTGTGCGCGGATCGTCAAAGCCGGCACGATTGGCATAGGTCAGGAAGTCGTTCCAATAAAGCGCACCGGACAGGCATTCGCCATACAGAACCTCGTCCTGCGCCAGCGCGTCGGGGATGCGGCGGTCTGCGTAGACGTCAGCAAAGTACATCTCGCCCCCCGGCTTCAGCAGGTCATAGACGCCGCGCAACACGGCCTCTTTGTCCTGCGCCAGGTTGATCACGCAGTTGGACACCACAATGTCGAAAGATCCCGGTTCCAGGTCCAATTCGTCCAGCTTTTCGATAAACCCTTTGTGGAACGCCGTGTTCACCCGCGAATGGCCAAATGCGTCGCGGTGAAACTCCTGATGTTCGCGCGCGACAGCCAGTTGTTCGTCGGTCATGTCAACACCAACAACCTCGCCCGTGTCACCCACCATGGCGCTCAGGGCGAACACGTCGCGCCCTGCCCCGCAGCCAAGGTCAAGGATACGCGCACCTTTCAGCACTTCGGGCGCGATCAGACCACAGCCGTAGTAGCGGGTCAGAACCTCGTCATGCAGTTGCGACAAAACCGATTTCAGCCATCCGGGCATCGCATCCGGCGTGCAACAAGCGTTGGTTTGCAAATCGGCGGAGGACTGCAGAACCTTGCCATAATAGTCCTGAACGGCTTCGTGTTTCATGTGGGGCTCCCGGGGAATTGGCCTGTGTCGTGGCACTCCCTTACGACACAGGCCTTTGGGCGACAATTGCCTGCGGTTTCGAATAACTCCGATGTGACCGTCTGCGGCGGTGGGTTGGCACCCACCCTAAGCAGGTTGGACCGCGCAAGTTACATACGCAGTTTCTCGCCTTTGGGATCAAATGGCGGTTCGTGCAGGATGCGTGCCTTGTGCGGGCGACCCAGCACCATCACCTCCACCTCGTCACCAGGCCCTGCGTTTTTCACATATCCCAACGCCAGCGACATACCGACCGAATAACCATAAGTGCCCGAGGTCACCCGCCCGATGCCCACACCGTCCTTGAACACAGGCTCTCCACCCGTTGCGTCCGCGTTGGAGGCAGTCACGTCCGCTTCGTCCAGCGCCATCAGCACTAAACGTTCACGCGGTTCCTTGACCATCACCTCGGCACAAGCGGCTTTGTTCAGGAAGTCTTTGTTCATTTTGCACAGCCGATCCAGCCCGACCTCCTGCGGCCAGTATTCAGGTGAGTATTCCCGGCTCCAGGATCCATAGCCCTTTTCGACTCGCAGGCTCATCAAGGCCCGTGCACCCACCGGCCCGGCACCAAATTCCTTACCCGCCTCGATCAGCGCGGCATAGAGCTTCTCCTGATCTTCGGTCGCGCAATGCAGTTCCCATCCCAGATCGCCAGTGAACGACACCCGCAGCGCCAGCGCCTCGACACCTGCAATTGTGATCCGCTGGGAGCGCATGAACGGGAAATCCTTGGTCGCAAGCGAGGCGTTGGTTAGCCGTTGCAACAAATCGCGGGACTTTGGCCCGGCCACGTTGAAGCCGCACATGGCCTCGGTAAAGCTGTCAAACGTCGTGCCTTCGGGCAAGGGCACCACGTCGTAGAACCGTTTCTGATAGCGCTCCGCCATCCCCGACGACACGATCCAGAATTCGTCCTCGGCCACCCGCGTGACGGTCGCATCCCCTGCAATACCGCCACGCACGCCGATCAAAGGCGTCAGGCAGGACCGCCCCACCGCCTTGGGCATCGTGTTGGCAAAGACGCTGTTCAGCCATGCCTCGGCGTCCGGCCCCTTGCAGCGGTATTTGGCAAAGTTCGAGATGTCGATGATCCCAGCGTTTTCCCGCAGCATCAGGCATTCGCGTTTCACCGGCTCCCACCAGTTCTGGCGGGTAAATCCGTTGGTATCCCTGGCCCCGGGCGCATCGGCAAACCACTGCACATGTTCCCAGCCGTAATTTAGGCCAAAGACGCCGCCCATGGCCTTTTGCATTTCATACACCGGCCGGGTGCGCAGGGGACGCCCAGCCTCGCGTTCCTCGTTCGGAAAATGGATGGCGAAGCGG
Source organism: Paracoccaceae bacterium (assembly GCA_040830545.1). Classification (GTDB taxonomy): domain Bacteria; phylum Pseudomonadota; class Alphaproteobacteria; order Rhodobacterales; family Rhodobacteraceae; genus HXMU1420-2. The sequence continues at coordinate 23,183 of JBFOMB010000037.1, forward strand.
TGCGCGTACACGTCCTCGACCTTGGCTTTCACAAACGCCTTGTTGTTCGCCCAATGACCAAAACGCGCCATGTCCCAAGGGAACATGTCATACTGCATTTCACCTTCGATCATCCATTGCGCGCACATCAGGCCCATGCCTGCAGATTGCGAGAAGCCGGGAATGATGCCGTTGCAGCAGAAATAGCCCTTCATTTCGGGCACCGGACCCAGCACCACGTTGGAATCAGGCGACCAGATCATCGGACCATTGATCACGCGTTTGATTCCAGCGATCCCCACCGCAGGCACGCGGTCAATGGCGCGCAGCATGTTCTCCTCGATCCGCTCCAGATCGTCGGGGAACAGGTCGTGGGCAAAATCCAGCGGGGTGCCTTCCTCGGCCCAGAACCGCATGTCGCGTTCATAGGCCCCGATCAGCAGGCCCTTACCCTCTTGCCTCAGATAGTATTCGCCGTCACGGTCCGCGACCGAGGGCAGACGCCGGTCCATCGCGTCAATCTCAGCAATGGTCTCAGTCACAAAATACTGGTGCTCGGTCGGCTGAATCGGCAACTCCAGCCCGGCCAGTGCCGCAACCTCGCGCCCCCACAAACCAGCAGCGTTCACCACCCATTCCGTGTGAATGTTCCCTTTGGGCGTTTCCACAATCCATGTTCCATCCGGCTGCGGTACGGTGCCCGTGACCGGCGTGAACCTGTGAATTTCCGCCCCACGCTGGCGCGCGCCGACGGCATACGCATTGGTCACGCCTGACGGGTCCACATTGCCGCCATCGGGTTCGAACATGATGCAGCGGATACCGTCAAAATTGACCAGCGGGTGCAGACGCTCCGCCTCGTCTCGGCTGACCTCGTGGAAATTCATGCCGTACAGCCGCGCCTTCGCCTCCTGCAGACGCAGCTGGTGTTCCCGGTTCTCGGTCTGCGCTAGATAGAGCGAACCGGGCTTGAACACACCGCAGGATTGGCCGGTTTCTGCCTCCAGCTCCTCGTACAGGTTCATAGTGTAGTGCTGGATGCGGCTGATATTGGCGCTGTCGTGCAGTCCATGAATATTGGCCGCTGCGTGCCAGGTGCTACCGCTGGTCAACTCGTCCCGTTCCAGCAGAACGACATCTGTCCATCCCAGCTTGGTCAGGTGATACAGGATCGAACACCCGATCACCCCGCCCCCGATCACCACTGCCTGCGCATGAGTTCGCATCTTGGCCTTCCCGACTGCTGCCTTGTTAAGCAATCAAAGTGACGTTTTTTTCTATCACCCGAATGTCCGTTCGCGACAAAGGCATAGGGTCAGATGTCGGAAGTCTGCGATGGGTCAATCGGTCGCGAAAAAGGCCAGCCAAAACGGCTGGCCTTTTGGAAAGGTCACAAGGGTGACGGTGCGCCAACCGTTAACGCATCAACGGATGACTGGATACATCCCGCGCACTGCCTTGTTCACCTGTTTGCGCTTTACCTTGTAGCGCTCGACCGCGAACTCCAACTCCACCTTGGCTTCGATAACCTTGCCGATCTTGTCGGCCTTCACCGCCTGTTGGTGCGCCGCCTGACGGGCCTTGACCATGTCGAGCGCGTTGAGCGTGGCCAGACCGCTTTGAATGGCCTTTGCATTTGCTTTCAGCGCCGGGTTCGCTTTCTGGCTCGCGTAGCGGGCCAACTGACGCGAAATGTTGCTGACCTCGTTGAATTCCTTCGTGTTTTTCGCGTTCGCACGTTCGCGATCAATCTTGACCTTCAGCGCATCCATCTGCTTGCGATTGGTCGCAAGCCCCTTCAGCCCGTCCTTTTTGGCTTGCCGGTCCAGATCCTGTTGAATGCGACGAGTCGACGTTTTCTTAGCATGAATGTCATGCGTTTTCGGAACGGCGTTTTTCGGCTTGGCGTGTTTGGCCTGTTTGCCCTTGGGCTGTTTCGGTGCGTTGGCGGCATTCTTCCCACCGTTTTTGCCAAAAACGAAATCACCATCGCCCCCTTCGGCTGCAATCGCAACCGAGCCAGTGCCAGGAACGATCCCAGCCGGAGCCACAAAACCGGTGAACGCGGAACAAACGAGTACTGCAATGAATCTATGCATTGGACTTCCTTTGAAAATGTATCTGCCAAATTGCAGGGTGCGCATGAAAATCGGGGCGCAATTTCTTTGAAATCCGAGGTGCACCAAAATAATCGGCGCTTTGTCTAAAATGACTTGCCTATTGATCTAGGGACTGCCCGGTTGACCTTTCAAGCCCCAACGTCAACTTTTTTCAAGAAAACGTCAGCGACACATTCGGTCGCATTCCGCCTTGCGGATCTGTTACGTGCCTCGCAGATTGCACCGGAAAAAATCATGGAGTCGGAAATGAAATCCACCACACAAGTCTGCATCATCGGCGGCGGCGTTGTCGGTTGCTCGGTGCTGTATCACCTGACCAAACTTGGCTGGTCCGACGTGATGCTGGTGGAACGTTCGGAACTGACCTCTGGATCGACATGGCATGCGGCGGGCGGGTTTCACACGCTGAACGGTGACACCAACATGGCCGCGCTGCAGGGATATACGATCCGGCTATATCGCGAGTTGGAAGAGATTACGGGTATGTCCTGCGGGTTGCACCATGTGGGTGGTGTAACACTGGCCGACAACCAGGACCGGTTTGACATGCTGGTTGCGGAACGGGCCAAGCACCGGTTCATGGGGCTGGAGACTGAAATTGTCGGGCCAGAGGAAATTCGCCAGATCGCACCCGTGACCAACGTGGATGGCATCATCGGGGCACTTTATGATCCGCTGGACGGACATCTGGACCCGTCGGGCACCACCCACGCCTACGCCAAGGCCGCGCGGATGGGCGGAGCGACGATTGAAACCCATTGCATGGTGCGAGAAACCAATCAGCGCGCGGATGGCACATGGGACGTGGTAACGGACAAAGGCATGATCCACGCGGAACATGTCGTGAATGCCGGTGGCCTTTGGGCGCGCGAAGTTGGGGCCATGGCCGGTGTCTATTTTCCACTGCATCCAATGGAGCACCAATATCTGGTGACCGAGGATGTGCCGTTGATCGTAGACATGCTGAAGGATGGCAAGGAACATCCGCATGTGATGGACCCGGCTGGCGAAAGCTATCTGCGGCAAGAGGGCAAGGGCCTGTGCATCGGATTCTACGAACAGCCCTGCAAATCCTGGGCTGTGGACGGCACGCCCTGGGAATTTGGTCATGAATTGCTGCCCGACGACTTTGACAAGATCGGCGACAGCGTTGAATTTGCTTACAAACGCTTCCCGGATCTGGAACGCGCCGGTGTGAAATCCGTGATCCACGGCCCGTTCACTTTTGCGCCTGACGGCAATCCGCTTGTGGGCCCGGTGCCCGGCATGCGCAACTACTGGTCGGCCTGTGGTGTAATGGCCGGGTTCAGCCAGGGTGGTGGCGTCGGCCTGATGCTGGCGCAATGGATGATCGAGGGTGAACCGGAACGCGATACCATGGCGATGGACGTGGCGCGGTATGGCGACTGGATCACCCCCGGCTACACCCGGCCCAAGGTGATCGAAAACTATCAAAAACGCTTCTCTGTCGCTTATCCTAACGAGGAACTGCCCGCCGCGCGGCCCCATCGCATGACGCCGATGTATGACATTTTCACGGACATGGGCGCGGTCTGGGGACATCAATTCGGGCTGGAGGTGCCGAATTACTTCGCCCAAGGTGACGAACCGACTTATGAAACGCCTTCATTCCGCCGCTCGGATGCATTTGCGGCGACCGGGCGCGAGGTGCGCGGTGTACGCGAAGGCGTAGGCATCAACGAGGTGCACAATTTCGGCAAATACAGCGTAACCGGCCCCAACGCACGCGCCTGGCTGGACCGGGTTATGGCAGGCCGCATTCCGCAGCCCGGTCGCTTGTCCCTGACTCCGATGCTGTCGCCCAAGGGTAAGATCATCGGCGATTTCACGGTCTCCTGTCTGAGCGAGACCGAATTCCGCCTGACTGCCTCTTACGGCAGCCAGGCCTTCCACATGCGCTGGTTCCAGCAGCAGGCCGAGGACGGGGTGCGGATTGAAAACACGTCGGACCGACTGAACGGGTTCCAGATTGCTGGGCCCAAGGCGCGAGAGGTTTTGGCCGCTGCGACCCGCGATACAGTCGATCTGAAATTCCTCGACGTACGGCGCATGGTCGTGGGTCAGGTCAACTGTGTCGTGCAGCGGGTCAGTTATACCGGCGATCTGGGCTATGAAATTTATTGCGACCCGATGGATCAACGCCAACTGTGGTCGGTGCTGTGGGCAGCCGGGCAGCCTCATGGCATGGTCCCGTTTGGGATGCGTGCGATGATGTCCCTTCGGCTGGACCGGTTTTTCGGATCGTGGATGGCCGAGTTCTCGCCGGATTACACCTGCGCGGAAACCGGGCTGGACCGGTTCATTTCGTGGAAAAAGAACGTGGATTTCATCGGGCGTGCGGCGGCAGAAGCGGAGCGGGAGGCAGGCCCGTCCCGACGGCTATGCGCCTTTGAGGTCGACGCAGATGACGCCGATGTCCATGGATACGAACCGATCTGGCTCGACGGACAGGTGGTCGGGTTCTGCACCTCAGGCGGGTATTCGCATTACGCGGGCAAGTCGATTGCGCAAGGGTTCCTGCCTGCCGACCGGTTGGACGAAGCCCCGGATGTGGAAATCGAAATCCTGGGTCAAATGCGAAAGGCGCGTGTGTTGCACGACGTCCTGTTCGACCCGGCTGGCGATCGCCTGCGCGGATGAGTATCGCGCTGCTGCTTCTGGGCGCGGGCAGTGCCAGCCGGATGCGCGGCGCGGACAAGCTGTTGGAGGATGTCGATGGTCAACCCTGCCTGCGCGTGTTGTCACAGCGCGGGTTGGAGGCCGGGTTGAAGGTGTATGTCACCTTGCGGCCCGAGGATGCCCCGCGGCGGAACGCTTTGGCCCGTCTGGATGTGACGGTGATCGACGTTCCCGATGCGGCACAGGGCATGTCCCGATCCCTGAGGGCTGGTGCGGCGGCCATGCCGAACAAAGTGTCGGGCATGATGGTGTTGCCCGGAGATATGCCCGAAATCACTGCAGATGATATGCGGGCCATGGTTTCAGGTTTTGAGTCTGCGCCGTGCATGGCTTTACGCGCGGTGACAGAGGCCGGAGAGCCCGGGCATCCCATCATCTTTGCCCGGGAAACGTTTGCAAGTTTTGCGGAACTGAACGGGGACAAAGGTGCATCCGGGATATTGAAGCAGCTTGGCCATCAAGTGCAAACTCTGGCGCTGCCGGGCAATCGCGCGCGGCTCGACCTCGATACGCCAGAAGCCTGGGCAGAGTGGCGCGCCGGTCGCCGCTAGAAAAATTCGTCAACGAATTTTGTGCGAATTATGGATAATTCTCTCCGCGCGCATGCCAAAGGCGCGTGCCTGACAATTCGCGTGCCGTGATCAAGCCATTAGTGGTAATCGCAAAACTGCCGGTATCACGCAGGCGGGCGGGGCCGAATTGCTCACATGGCCCGCTGAGCTCCAACGGTACCGGGGCAACGACAATTTGACCTGCATCACAAGCCTGCCACCCGGCCAATGCGCGTTTGCCCGGAACGTGCACCAACTCCCAGGCCGCAGCCCGGTAAACCCTTACATCCATATCCATCTCTGGCCATCGCGCAGCTGCGACGACTTGTTCCGCCCCGTCCCCATCATTTTCCAGCCAGATACGGGCCACGAACCCCTGCCCTTTCGACCGCCCCAACCCCCGACCCCCGGGCGTCATGCCCCCAACCAATCCACCGGAACCCGCCCCCACCACCTCGGGCCGCTCAGTCCCGGACCACACGAACAGCGCGCCCGCCATCACGGCAAGGCCAGCAACCCGCGCCCGGCCCTGCCACAGCATCACCCAAAGCGCCCCAAGCGACAGTACCGGCAACACAAACGGTCCCGGCTGCCGCACATGACCCACAGCGTTTGGTAGGTTCGCCACCCAATACGCGACGCCCAAAATCCAATCGAGTGCATATCCCATAGCCGCCAAGCCCAAGCCTTCCAGGCCGAACGGAGTCAGCAGCACTGCCGCGACCGCGCCTGGAATAACCACGAGCCCCATCAACGGGACCGAAGCGAGGTTGGCCAGCAACCCAAAATGCGCCATCACGTTGAAATGTGCGGCGGCCACCGGTGCGGTTGCAGCGCCTGCAACGAAGGAAGACACGAGCAGCCCGAATACAGGTCGAAGCGGTCCCGGCGCGCGGGTCAGGGGCGCGTCCCGCATCCAACCGAACACAGCAACCAACGCGGTCGTCGCGGCAAAACTCATCTGAAATCCGGGGCTCAGCAGTGCCTCGGGCCGCAAGATCAGTACGATCACAGCAGCCGCAGCGACCGAGCGCAGCGACAAGGCCCGCCGGTCGCTCAGCACGGCAAGCAAGGCGACCGCCACCATGATGAACGCCCGTTCTGTCGCGATGTTCCGGCCCGACAGCGCCAGATAGACAGCAGCGGCGATAAGCGCAGCCACGGCAGCGATTTTGTGCCCCGGCACCCGCAACGCCAGCCAAGGGATCAATGAAATCGAAATACGGAAAAGCGCGTAAACGAACCCCGCCAGCAACCCCATATGCAACCCGGATATCGCCAGCAAATGCGCCAGGTTGCTGTCCCGCAGCGACTGCAATGCGTCGCGGCTGACTCCGCACCGGTCCCCAGTTGTTACAGCTGCGGCAAAGCCACCGGTGTCCCCTGCCAATGCGGACTGCACCCGTTTGGAGGCAGCGATCCGAACCGACAAAACCCACATCGCCAATTCGCCTACTTCAGGCGGGCCACGAGCCAGAACCGGGTTACGTGTATAACCGACTGCGCCCAACCCCTGAAACCACGCATGGCGCTGGAAATCGAATCCACCGGGTTCCGCCGGGCCGCTGGGCGGAGACAGATGCGCGGTGGTCATCAGATACTGACCTGGCAAAACTTCGGAGGTCACGTCCGAGTGCAAAGACAGACGCACACGGCCAGGTGTACGGTGCGGCGGTACCTTGTGCAGCCGCACGTTGTCCAAGGTGATGCGCAGCGCGTCCGAGGCAGACCGGTCCATGCCTACAACGCGCCCCTCTACCGGGCCATAGTAACGATAAGACAAGACTGGAGCCTTCACCCCATGCGCCCGCGCACCTGCCAATCCGAATCCGATGGAGGCCAAACACACCGCCCACGCCACCGGAGCCCATCCCCCCGGCCAGCGCAGGGCTGCCACTGCTGATGCCGCGCCAATTGCCCCGACCACGGCATAGAGCGACAGCCCCGGTTCAAACCGCAACAGGAACCATGCACCGATGCCCAGCCCCAGGCAGACCGGTGTCCAGGGGAACAGATACCCGCGCTGATGCAGGAGCATCGCCCCGACCACGGCAAATCCGCGCATTTTGGTCCCCACGGTTGCTGGCATCGGACGAACGCCCGATGCGTGTCCGGCAGGCTAACTTTGGACGGTTACCAGATCGTTAACCCCTAGCCGTTGCCACACGCCAATATTGACAACTGTCCCTCACGCAGACACAGAACACGCACTCCCAGAGGTCGACCCCCTCCGACCCCACGACAATCCCGGAAGGACCGTGTTTTCTGATGACTGACGCCATTGTCACGCGATTTGCCCCCTCACCCACAGGTTTTCTGCATATAGGTGGTGCCCGCACTGCGCTGTTCAACTGGCTTTATGCACGTGGGCGCGGCGGCAAATTCCTGTTGCGGATCGAAGATACAGACCGCGAACGCTCCACCCCCGAGGCGACCGAAGCCATCTTGCAAGGGTTGACCTGGCTGGGACTGGACTGGGATGGCGAACCGATCAGCCAATTCGAACGCGCCGACCGCCATGCCGCCGTGGCGCATGAGCTTCTGGCGGCGGGCAAGGCCTACAAGTGCTTTGCCACGCAAGACGAAATCGCCGCATTCCGTGACGCCGCACGGGCCGAGGGCAAAAGCACGCTCTACCGGTCCCCATGGCGGGATGCGGATCCTGCGACCTATCCGGACGCGCCGTTTGTTGTCCGCATCAAGGCCCCTCAGGACGGCGCAACCGTGATCCGTGACCAGGTGCAGGGCGATGTCACGATCCGCAACGACCAATTGGACGACATGATCCTACTGCGGTCGGACGGGACACCGGTCTATATGCTGGCGGTGGTTGTGGACGACCATGACATGGGCGTGACCCACGTGATCCGGGGCGATGACCACCTCAACAATGCAGCGCGTCAGATGATGATCTACGAGGCGATGGGCTGGGACGTGCCGGTTTGGGCGCATATTCCGCTGATTCATGGTCCTGACGGTAAAAAGCTGTCAAAACGGCACGGCGCATTGGGCGCGCAGGAGTATCAGGCGATGGGCTATCCCGCCGCTGGCATGCGCAACTATCTGGCGCGGCTGGGCTGGAGCCACGGGGATGACGAGTTCTTCAGTGACGCGCAGGCGAGGGAATGGTTTGATTTCGACGGAATTGGCAAAAGCCCCGCGCGGTTCGATACGAAGAAGCTGGAGAATCTGTCCGGCCAACATATCGCAGCATCTGGAGACGCTGCGTTGCAGCATGAAATACGCGATTTCATCGCGGCCGCAGCGCTATCACCGCTCACCGAAGATCAAATTAGCGGGCTTGGCCGGGCGATGTTCTGTCTGAAAGACCGAGCTCGAACTCTGCCTGAAATCATTGAAAAAGGACACTTTATCCTGACTTCACGCCCAATTGAACCGGACGAGAAAGCGGCCAAGGCACTGGATTCGGTATCCCGTGGTATACTGGGAGAATTGACGCCGCAGCTGCTAAATGCTAGCTGGGACCGCGAAACGCTGGAGGAGGTTTTGAATACCTTTGCAGCGCAAAAGGAAACAAAGTTTGGTAAGCTTGCAGGTCCCTTGAGGGCTGCATTGGCGGGCCGGGCAGTCACACCTTCGGTGTTTGACATGATGTTGGTTCTGGGCCGGGACGAAACCCTGGCCCGACTGAACGACGCGGCGGACTGAGTGGCTTCACACTCGGTTTACGCAAGGCCGCTACGACCGAAGCCAGCGCAATGGCGCTGATCCTCGGCTGACCGATCAGATTGGACAGCCGGGGCTATGACAGAGAAAGGGACGGATATGACCGACGAACAGACCACCGCGAAACTGAGCTTGAATGGCGCTGAATACGAGCTGCCAGTGCTTTCGCCGACGGCCGGACCTGACGTTCTGGACATTCGCAAGTTGTATGCACAGGCCGGTGTGTTCACCTACGACCCGGGCTTCACCTCGACCGCGAGCTGCGACAGCACGATTACTTATATCGACGGTGGTAAGGGCGAGCTGCTGCACCGCGGTTACCCGATCGACCAGTTGGCGGCCAAGTCGCACTACCTCGAAGTGTGCTATTTGATGCTGTATGGTGAGCTGCCGACTGCGACACAGCTGGAAGAATTCGAAAGCACAATCACACGCCACACCATGCTGCACGAACAGATGGTGAATTTCTTCCGCGGGTTCCGCCGTGACGCACATCCGATGGCCATCATGGTCGGCGTTGTGGGGGCCATGTCGGCCTTCTACCATGACAGCACCGACATCAATGATCCGCGTCAGCGTGAAATCGCGTCGCACCGACTGATCGCGAAAATGCCGACCATCGCCGCCTGGGCGTACAAATACCACATCGGCCAGCCCTTCGTGTATCCGCGCAACGATCTGGACTATGCGTCGAACTTCCTGCGCATGTGTTTTGCCGTGCCCGCCGAGGATTACGAGGTGAACCCGATCCTGTCCCGCGCGATGGACCGGATCTTTACCCTGCATGCGGACCACGAACAGAACGCATCGACCTCGACCGTGCGACTAGCGTCATCCTCGGGCGCGAACCCGTTTGCCTGTATCGCAGCAGGGATCGCCTGTCTGTGGGGTCCGGCGCATGGCGGCGCCAACCAAGCGTGTTTGGAGATGCTGAACGAAATCGGTTCGGTAGACCGCATTCCTGAGTTCATCGCCCGCGCCAAGGACAAGAACGATCCGTTCCGCTTGATGGGCTTTGGCCACCGCGTCTACAAGAACTTTGACCCACGCGCGACCGTGATGAAGCAGTCCGCCGACGAGGTTCTGGATTTACTGGGTGTCGAAGACAACCCGATCCTGCAGGTCGCCAAGGAATTGGAAGCCGCCGCACTGGCCGATCCGTATTTTGCGGAGAAGAAGCTGTTCCCGAACGTGGACTTCTATTCCGGCATCATTCTGGAGGCGATGGGTTTCCCCACCTCGATGTTCACGCCGATCTTTGCCCTGTCGCGCACCGTTGGCTGGATCAGCCAATGGAAAGAGCAACTGGCCGACCCACAGATGAAAATCGGTCGTCCGCGCCAGCTGTATCTGGGCGAAAACGAACGCGACTACGTCGACATCGAAAACCGCTAAGATCTAGGAGGGGCCCCACGCGGGCCCCTAACCTTTTGTCATGCGGATCAGGGTTCTGTCCTGCTTGATGAAATGGCGCTGCATCGCGCCACCCACATGCAGAAGAATGACCAGAAACAACAGCTTGGTCAGGGCTGCATGTGCCCCGAATGCTACCTCTACCCACGCCTCGGACGCCGGGGCCATAGGCGGCAAGGCAAACCAGTCAAACAGCATCACCGGAATGCCGCTGGCCCCGCTACCAATCCAGCCGGTCAGCGGGACAAGCCCCATCAACGCATACATCATCCTGTGCGACCACCGGGCGGCGCTGATCTGCCAATCTGGCGTGTTGTCGGTCAGCGAAGCTGGTGGAGGTGACATCAGGTGCCAGAGCGCGCGCAGAATGAACAACGCCAAGATCAAAATGCCGATGCTTTTGTGCAGACCAAACAGCCAAAGGTTCGATAGGCCCACGGTCATATTGTCGATGTACGTGCCCAGCCCCAACATGAACAAAATGCCGCCCGCCATGATCCAATGGATTAGGCGGGTCAGCCAGCCAAAGCTGTCGCTTGTGTTGCGCACGTCTTACTCCTGCCGTGCGACCTGGGCGAGGATATTGATCTCGATCTCGTCACTGACCAGATCGGGCCATCCCGTCGCACCAAATTCAGACCGGTTCACGCTGCCAGTCATTTGAACGGCCAGACGGGAACTGTCCGTGCTGCCTTGCCCGCGATAAAGCTTCACATCAAATATAGCAGGCCGAGTTACGCCTCGAATGGTCAGGTCACCCTGCACCTTCGCGCCCGTGCCCTGCGCCACCACCTTGGTAGATTTGAAACGGATTTCGGGATGCGCATCCGCGCTCAGTACCTTTGGACCGCGCATTGCCCCGGTGGCAAAGGCAAAGCCCGCTTTGGCCTTGGACACGTCAAGTGCCACATCGATGGAAGAGTTTCCAGCCGACTTGAAATCCAACTTCAAATCAGCCCGCTTCACCGGCATCTGCCCCTTGATCGCATCAGCGCCCAGGAACCAGGTAAACACCACCTGCGACCCGCTTCGGTCCAACAGGTATGAGTTTGGTGCCGCCCAGCCCACACTGGCAAACAACACGCACATAAGAATAACAACAATTCGCATATAGCACCTCCTGCCCTCAGACTTAGCGTCTACTCCCAAACCTGAAACTCATATTCACGAGAGCCGCCGTGAACGGAAAAGCCGCACAAATCCGGGGGATTGCCCCTGAATGTTGAACAATCTCGCCCGGTAGATCCGGTTTGTTTCCGCCCCGTTCACGAAATCCGGCAATTTCTTGACCACAATGCGGCCATCCTATCATCCTGAGCAGGATTCTTTTCCCTGGGGTGATTTTTCCATGCTGACTGCGCTGCTGATCTTTGGCACGGCCTTTTTCGGGTGGGCCATTTACGAAATCCAAAAGGATGACGAGAACGACGAAGATATTGACCAGAACCTTTTGGGGACGGAAGGCGAGGACACGCTGACCGGAGCGCAGGGCAACGATTTCATACGTGGGCGCGCCGGCGATGATCTGCTGCAAGGAATGGACGGCCAGGACCAGATTGTTGGTGACAACAACAACGACATCGGTCTGGGTGGAAATGGCGATGACACACTTATCGGTGGTCCAGGCAGCGACCTGTTGGTCGGTGAGGCCGGAAACGACAGCCTGCAGGGAGACAATGCCAACGACTGGGTTGAAGGGGCCGCAGGCAATGACAGTGTTCAGGCCGGGCTGGGCAATGACACGGCGATCGGCGGCGAAGGCAGCGACACGGTTTCGGGTGGGAATGGCAACGACCAGGTGTTCGGTGGCGATTTCCTGCAGCGAAGCCTGACAGCAGACGAACTGGTCGCAACACGGGCAGCGCTGGCTGCTGGCACGCCTGTGACCTTGCCCGATGATGCGCAGCCGAACATCGTGGATGATGGCGCAGCGGATGTGCTGGACGGCGGTCGCGGCGATGACCAACTCTATGTCGGTGACGGGGACACTGCGACGGGCGGCACCGGGGACGATTTGTTCTTCCTGCTTGATGGAGAAACCGCGACGACTGCAACGGTCACGGATTTCACCGCGGGTGAAGACAATATTGTCTATGTCTATGATCAGAATGCAACCGAACCCACAATCGCGTTTGTCGACAATGGTGACGGTACACAGACGATGCAGGCAAATGGCGTGGCAGTTGCCCTGTTCAGTGGTGCGACCGCGCCGACGGCGGATGATGTGATTCTGTATGAACGTACCAGCGCAAATGATGCGCTGACACTGCCAACTGCCGGGACCTAGGGCGATAACGTCCTAAACCACGCAAATGGGGATAACATGCTGACAAGCCTGGACGGAGACGATGCTCTGTCCGGTTCGAGCGGTAATGATATTCTGATGGGCAGCGCGAGGTTTGACCGCTTGTCGGGTGGGCAGTGGTAGCGAAGATCAACAACGCGAGGCGGGCTATTGGTTCTGAACGGTCGTGAAAATGCGGACACGTTCACAGGCCGTGCCACCAACGATCAGTTGTTTGTCGGAGATGGTGACACGTGAACGGACGTGCACAGCTAATACTGCTTGATGGATCGGACTCGAACGCGTTGCGCTGACGGCGACGCTACCCGAGGCTGGTCTTCTCACCAGCCTCCATCCGCACCACGTTGCGAGACACGACGCCGACCTCTCCCAAAGCTGCCCGGAACACACCCATATGGGGTGC